>JBAZFG010000036.1:0-2539 GCA_041653515.1 Candidatus Nanoarchaeia archaeon | reverse complement strand
TTACTAAAAATTATTAAATTAAACGCATTACCCTTAATAGAATCCATAAACTCAATAGCTTTCTTACTGAAAACTTTAGCATACTTAGGCAAATCATCAAAAATATCAACAATAACCCTAATATTATACTCCTCATGAACAGAAGTTATAGAAAACTTAGATTTAAACTTATTAATCTTATTCATAAATCCTTACCTTCCGCTTCACTCGTCTCCTCATCCAAACACTTACCAATACCAAGAATATGCTTCATACAACGCCCAAAACCACGAGTAACAGCCATACGCATATAATGAGGTTTAATATGCTCATTCTTAACACTCTTAGGTGTAGCATCACCAATATCAGACACAACACCATCAACTGTTTTAACAATAACCCTAACAACAAAAACCTCCTTATCATAATCAGCAAATAAAACTTCAAAACTCTTATCAAACTTGCCTTTATACTTTTCAGTAAACTTTTTCAAAATTTCATCAAAACTAACAATATCCTCAAACTTATCATTATGTTCAGTAACTTTAGCGTGCACAGCTTCACTAACAATTATAGCATCAACCCAACCAACTTCAGTTAATTGCAACTTAACACTATCTCCCCTAGCTAATTCATCAAAAACTTTATCAAAAGAACTTACTGGAATAGGGCTACTTTTATCAAAATTATACCACTGCTCTCCAGCCTTAAAACTCTTATTAGTTTTACTAAATGCATCCACTTTAATAATTAACTCATCTAACTTCATAATATTTCACCCATTATTTGCTTTCGTTTAAATTCAAAGCTAACTTCCTTTGAATATTTATCAAACAACTCTTTCTTAAGCTCCAACTTATCAAGCTCACTTAATTCTGTATCTTTGTTCAATTCATCCATTTTTTTATTAAATTCTTCAATCATATATAACACCATAATTTAAACAATACTGCTTAATTTATAAATGTTTTTATTACTCATTATTAAAATAAATACTTGGGTCAGGTGAATAAACGTCAATGGAATCCTCTTTCAGCACCTCACAATCACTGCCCAAGCTTATGCGAGAATCAACATACACTAAACCCGCCCTATTAACACCATAACTGCATAACAAACAAGTTCCATTCAAACAATTAAACTCAAAACAATCAATAATACCCCTACTATCAGGCAAATTAATATAAAACTGGTCAGTCAAAAAAACTTGTCTTCCACCCAAATAAGCACAAAAACTTATACTTATAGTTAACAACACAAAAAGTATTAAAAGTAATTTATTCATTTCTTAACCTCTTTATTTTTATAACTTCTCACATAACAATTACTATTACCAATCCTAATCAACCTAATAACACCCTTAACCAACATACTCTTAATAATCCTGCTAAAAGTAGAACGATTAATACTATGATTCTTCTCAATAAAATCACACATAATAGTATTAGTATTCTTAGGAACATCAGAAATTAACTTAATAATTTCTTTCTCAATCTCCAAACCATAACCAAAACTACCCTTAGTCCTCATTTTTTCACCCAATTTTTAAATAATTTAGTATGAACCATTGAATTATTATAAGGAGATTTTCCAGTTTCTTTTACAAAATCATCTTCTAATTTTTTCATTGAAATAGAATTTTTAATAATAATTTTATGCCTATCTATTATATTATCAATATCTTCTGAATTAACCACATTTTGAAAAATAGGAAACTCAGGAAGCTTAACCTTTAAAGTCAAATCCCTTACAGGCTTAACAATATACTTTCTTTCAAGCTCCTGCTTAACAGCCTCAATCCTCAACTCCCTCATCAACTCAACATAACTCTTAAAACCAACCATTTTCAAAACTCCTCCTTATTACCACAATGACTACACTTAAAACCATCAGTAATGAATTCACTCTGACCATAATCCCCCCTACTCTCACTATGACCCAAATAATCCTCATCATTAATTACTGCAAAACAAGAAGGACAAATACCATCCTTAGATTTTAAAAACCTAACAATATACTCAGTTAGTTTAGCTTTATTAGTTTCAGAAATATCAGCATAACAATCTTCCTTACCATCTCCCATTATGTCAACCTCTTCCAAAACAGCTTCAATGATATGTCTGGCTCTTAATTCATCAGTGTTCATTTCAATTTCTCCTCAATCATTTTTCTACTAATTCCTGAAATATCTTCAAATATTTTGTAGTTGAAGTTTGGAAGTTTTAACAATAATTCAACATCTTCTTTAGTTGCTTTATTGAAAGAATTAATAAAAGCTTCTTTATATTCAAACTTCTTCAAATAACCTTCTATTAATTCTTTATTCTTATCCTGATTCTTTTCTTCCTCTGAATACTCAACCCATTCAGTTAAATCAAAACTAATAAAATTAGGCTTAACAGCTTCTTTCCATTCACTTCTTAAGCAAGGTTTACCAAAAACACTAATCTTATTTGGAGTTTTATTGTTAAAAAAACCAGTCTCAAAATTACAACTATTCCAGTCTCCTGAGTTCCAGTCTCCTGAGTTCCTGCTTCCTGAGTTCCAGTCTCCTGAGTTC
>JBAZFG010000035.1:0-2559 GCA_041653515.1 Candidatus Nanoarchaeia archaeon | reverse complement strand
AATATTGCGTTAAGCGAGAGCACTAATAAAACAGCTTACTCAATAAAAACTGACAACGTGGTATTAACCGATTCAAGAACGTTAAATACTTACAGTTTTAAGAGCGAATCATTATCCTTAACTGAATCTAGGACATTAACAACTAATTCAATCAAGAATGAAACACTAGCTTTATCAGAGACTAAGAATGTTGATGTCACAACTACTAAGTATGAGAACTTAGCAATGAACGAGGCTTACACGTTCACACCTAATTACTTAATGACAGAAGAGATAAACCTGTCAGACACAGGCACTAACTGGGTTGTGCAAGGACCACCAGAGTTATTGTTCGCTAAAGTTGATTACTTTAATTTAAGAAGTTTGCCAGGCGAGAAGTAAAAACTTAAATTAAGCCTAAGCCATTATTATTAATTAATGGGAGTTTTACTAAAATGGGCACTGCCACCAACTGAGTCTAGTTGGACTACGATTAAAGTAGAGCGTGCCACCAGCAGCACTGGCACTTGGAGTGAAATAGCTAGTCAAGTGAGTTCTGATAATAGTTATTATGATGAGGGTGGCGGTTCTAATCATTATTACCGGGTACGCTTTTATAATTCAAGCACAACTGTTTATAGTGGTTACTCTAATATTATTGCAGGCACTGAGTTAAGCGTTACTTATTGTACACCTAGTGATGTTTCTCGTTTATTGCAGGTCCCTGAGTTTGGTGGTGATGGAGCTACTAAGCCCAGTCTTGAAGACGTGCAGAATTTTATTCTTGAAGCTCAGGACGAATTTGATTGTGCTACTAAGCACGCTTGGCGTTCTACTACTGTTACCGATGAGTATCATGATATTGATCAGTTGAATTACGTGCCTGGTCTTGGCTGGCCTATTTACCTGCAACATCACACTATTAGGGCTTTAGCATCGGCTTCTGGTGATAAATTAGAAGTCTTTGATGGTAGTAGTTGGGTTGACTGGCTTGATGCTAGTAATAATTATACTGAAGGGCGTGACGAGGACTTCTGGGTTAATTATACTGATGGTATTTTATACATTCGATCATTAAACGCTAACACGAGTTTTAGGAAGCAATCAGTCAGACTTACTTATCGTTATGGTGAGACTACTGTTCCACGAGAGGTTAAGAAAGCTGTTAGTAAGATGGTGGCGATTGATATTCTAACCAGTAATGATAGGACTATTCTAGTTCCTGAAGGCGAGAACGCATCTATCACTTATGACTCTAGGGTTAGAAAATGGCAAGCTGATATTGATAAAACAATCAGTGACAACGCAGAGGTTTTATTCCAGTACAGGTGATTTATATGGATGATGTTTTCGATCTTGATGATATAGAAGAGGAAGATGATGATTACTCTGATGAGGAAGAAGCTTTAATGCCTGAAGATAATGATGCTTAGATAGTAAAAACTTAAATTAAGCAATAGTCCTTAATATTATTTGTAAGTAAGTTTATGGTAAGTGACGCACCAGGCGCAGTCAAGACGTTACTTAGTACGTATTGGACTGCTAGCAACACGGATTTGAAAACACCGACCTGTAACAAGGTTTATGATGTTAAAGAACTTAGCCTAAGCGTTGAGGATCACATTCTTACTTATAACAGTGGCATGATACCAAAGTTTAATGGTTCGAGTGGTAATTACAAGAAGAGCCACTTTGTGACCATTGATATTAGAACAGCTTATGATCCGAGCAAGGATCACACGCTTGCGAGCCCTTCAACCACCACTGGGCATCAGCATATGCTTAAGATGATTGAAGAGATAGAACGAATAATTGGTCTTTACCGGGTAACGCCTGGCAGTCCTTTCGAGGAGATCGGACCAGCAAATCAATCGCAGGACTTGAGTGATAAGCGCAAGGGTTTATTTAGGACTGTTTACGATGTCATGCTACGTGAAACGAATACATAAAATGGAGGAAAAAAATTAAATGGCAATTTATCCAGAGAGCGGATCATACACGGTTTTTGGCGAGGAGAGTGTTTACGGAACACCACCTGCTAGTGTTAACTCACATTTTGGCTTAATACAAGAAGTCACACCTAAGATTAGCAATAATTACAAAGAATACCGGGGTGTTGGCGCTGGTGTTGGGCCTGCAAGGGTTGACGTGGCAGGATTGCTTAACACAGGTATACCATTGACTTTTAACGTTTTTAATGGCACGTTCTTGAAGTACGCGCTTGGAAGTGTTAGTGGCAGTGGTACTGTTGGAGTGCCTTTCTCTTATACAGAGGCTAATTCACTACCGAGTTTAACCATTGAGGACGCTTTCAACCTTGATACTGATCAAGTTTTAAGGTTTCTAGGCAGCATTGTCAGCAAGTGCACAATCACTGGTCGACTGGGCGAGCCTTTAAGCGTTAACCTTGATATATTAAGCAGGGATGTAACCAAGAACAACACTTACCAATCAATAACAGTGCCAACAACAGGTCTTTACTTGTTTACTCATGGAACTTACGAAGTGCCTACAAGCACGGCAATAACTGAAGTTCAAGAGTTCAATATTACAATTGATAACAAGGGACGTTTAACAGGC
>JBAZFG010000034.1:0-2935 GCA_041653515.1 Candidatus Nanoarchaeia archaeon | reverse complement strand
CCACAACCACGCGCGATCAAAAAAGGTAAAGCACGAGTCCCAATACAGTTGGAATTAAATCAGGGAAACCAACTGAGGAACAAAAGCCCTTAATGATAACACGCGATTAACTGAAAGTCATGCGTGACATATGGAATATGAGAAAGGAAATAACTATTTAAATAGTTATGTAAAAAAAAAGGAAAAAACACTAATCAACTCTTGATTGATATAATACCTGACAAGACTTAGTAAAATAACTAAAAGTATCAGTAGAAGTTAAACACTCAGCATAACCAACACCAACCACATTAGTCAAAGGATCACGCTTAAACTGCTCAGAGAACCACGCGTTAATCCAGGACTCTAAATCGGAATGCTTACCAATACCATTAGAATCACTAAACAACTTAATCTTAGGCACGCCAAGAAGAGAATCAATCTTACCAGAATACAAACAATTAGATGTCATGAGAGTAATTAATATTAGTGTATTTATATAGTTATGCTTGCAGTTATAATACCCCACCACTCAATAAATCACCCTCATGCTGAACAGTGATAACAAACTCAGCATCACACAAACGACAACGAACAACAACAGTCTCAACACCATTATCACAATAATAATTATTGTGCTTCAAACGACCACAACAAACAGGACAAGTCGAGATATGTTTAAAACGACCATCAGGCGAACAATCAAGCACAGCCCTAACATGACCAATCATTCGGCCTGCAAGCATATCATAAAAACCATCTTCATCCTCACGTTGAGCCAATAATTTAATATCATCTAATTTTTTAGTCATTACACCCACACCTCCGCTCGTGCTCTTTAGCCTCTGACAAAGTATCAAAGTCCTCACCACACTCCTCACATAAATAATGTTTAACAATACAAACCATACGAGTAACTAATCAACTCTCATTTATAAGCCTTACTGAGTGGAACACAAGCAAGCAATCAACACATAAGTGATGGCCCTTGAAGGTGATTAATTGCTCATAACAACCACCACACTTAACACAACGCGCCAAAAAAATCGGACAACTCATAAACCACACCTCAACAAGTGAGTGACAGCCCACTCCTGATCACCAAGACTAGTAACCAAGTGAATAGCATGATGACAAAACTCATGAGTAAGAACACTAACAACCCCACGAGACAACACATCATCGAGCATGCCGACATCACCGAAATAAGATAATTCTTTACACGCACGCATAACAGCCGGCAAGAAAACACGAATGTGAGCTAACCATACACCACAAGAGTAATCATAAATACCACAAGTGCGTTTATTGTCCTCAAAGTAATTAGTAGTGTCCAAAAATACCGGGACAGTTGGTGCGCGCGCGAAAACAATTGTACTTGCGAACTTTTCGTCACGACCAAGAAAAACCTGATCACCCATTCATACCACCATCTACCTTTTTATTATGCCTGGTTATGTGTTCACTTTGAGACAATAACATTAAATTCTCAATTTTATTATCCAATCTATCACCATTAATGTGGTGTACTATTTCACTAGGTAACAAATACCTTCCGATGTGTGCCTCCATAACCAATCGATGTTCCTTAACATAACCTTTATTATCATGGTAAGGGTGGTCACGACACAATATTTCTTTATAGCCATTCTTAAAACGACGACCTCCTTTCCAAGAACCATTGTTAGAACCTACATTTTTACCTTTATGAGAGTTACTAAGTTTTAGTCTGGTTTCACTAGATGCTTTTTTACCTTTTTTTGCTAATCGCATTTTTATCAATGACTCCTCTTTGTGTTTGTGATTTTTAAAACCGGATGGTGTACAAATATGTTCACGATTACAAGACATAAATTGACCACATTTAGCACAGTTCATAGATACCAAATAATACTTCCATTATTTAAAAATATTTCGCATATTCTTTCGCACTTTCTTTAGTGGTTTTTGTCGCAAAAAAAATCGCACTTTTGAGCGGAAAGGAAACAAGAAAAATACAACAAGAACACTTAAACACACGAGCAACTTATAACCGATAAGGCTTACTGTACTCATCAGTGAAGAATTCAACCGGTTTAAACGACCTTCGACCATTAAACTGCTTAAAACGAGGACAATACAGCAAGTATTCATTATTTGATAACGCAAAACCATCAATATTCAAGTACACATTATCAAGCACAATACGCTTAGGTTGAGAACCATTCTTAAGACTGCGAAAATCTAAATTCTTTAAACACCAACACTCAACATAAGCCTCAATACTTTTCTGCACGAACCGATCATTAGAAGTAGAAATGATCAAAGTTATACCCCTCTGACCACACAACGATAACAATTTAATCAAAGTATGATTAACTTGCTTATCATAAGCAGGGAAGTAAACATCAGGTTCATCAATCCAAATAACACAATCCTGCATGGACTCTACTTCACCAAGACCATACATCTGATGATAACCAAGTGCTTCAATCAACTCAGGCTTAGGGTGCTTGTAAACAAAAACAGGTCGTTTCATATGACTTAAAATATGATACACAAGACTAGTCTTGCCTGTTCTAATAGCCCCCAACACTATGATACTACGCACCTCATCAGCAATAGACTCCCAAAGATCTACACACTTATCCATTTTAATATCCATTAACACATCACCTCAAACACCGAACAAATCACACGCAACACCAGTTAATAAGTGTTATGTGAGATGTAAACTATATGTCCTATATTACAAGCCCACTAATTTCTGGGCGGATACTAATTGCTAAAAAAAGAAAAGAAAAAAACAACTACACTTAGTTAAAGACAATCATCACTCGCTAACTTAGCCTCGGTGCGCTGAACAAACGAGGCAACAACCTCATAAGGTAGTAAAATATAATGATGACCACTCAACCGATCAGACAACTCCTCAACCGAGCCAACACTCAAATAAATCATACCACTAGGCACCACC
>JBAZFG010000033.1:0-3015 GCA_041653515.1 Candidatus Nanoarchaeia archaeon | reverse complement strand
CTTTTTTCTAAAGAAATTAGATATGGTTCATTGGTTCTCTTAATAATTTCTGGGGCATAATTACTAATATTACCATATTGATCAACTGATCTAACGGAGACATAATAATCAGTATTTTCATTTAAGGGTCCTCCATTAACTCCAGTAAAAATAACATTGGGTGTATTAGCTGGCGGGATAGTTCTAACTATCACTGAAAAAGCATATTCATTTTCATCATTTTTGGGCATTGTTCCAAGATAGGCAATATAGCTAACGGCCTCGGGCACGCTATTCCAAAATAGCGTTATTTTACCATCACCAGCGCTGGCCTGCAGACTTGGTATAGCTGGCGGAGTAATATCTTGCGGCTTTAATTTAACTTCATTAGAAAAGAAACTTTCCGAATTTTTATCAGTTAAAGCCGTCACGGCAAAATAGTAATTTAAGCCATTAACTAAATTATCAATAGTTTTATTATTAGTACCGCTAACCGCTGTCACTTCAAGATTATAGGCATATTGGCCCGAACTTAAACCATAATAAATTTTATATTTTGTAGCATTAGGCACAGCCGCCCATTCTAAAGTAACCTTCTTACCTAAAGGATCAACTGAACCTTGTAAGACTGGCACGCCTGGAGTAATTTCTCTAAAAAAGAAATATTCTTTCAAAACCTCAGGCAAGCAACTACCGATTAAATTATTACAATTGGCATCAGAGGTGCAGGTCTTACCAGAATTTTGACCAAACATACAAATTTTACGACCACCTTGATTAGCTATTGGCGGATTAGTTAAGGCTGGTAAATCATCAAAGGTTCCACTATTATTTTTATCACGACAATAATAAAATTCTATACCTGTTGTTTGATCTTGCCAGGGCCAAGCATAATTAGGTTTATAAACTGGCCAAGGATTTTCACATAAGAAAACTCTAATAGTTGAGATACCTTCACGTGAACGACCAACCGTTGAAGGCTGATTAAATTTATCAACCACAATTGTAGATTTGGCTCTAACTAATGTCTGAGCATCTTGTTTGTTCTTAGAAACTACTGTGGCTGTAAATTTTTGAGGTTCAGGGCCAGGTCTTATTTCTGCTATCTCAGAATCATCAATTAACCAAGACCAATCCCAACTATAAAAATTATTTAGTGGTTGAATTTCATTATTATTTCTATCTAAAGCAGTCGCCACCAAAGAACCTTCTTGAGCTGGGCGTTGGAAAAGATAAAAATTAGGCTCAACTTTAACTTTTTCTAAAGCGCAAATATCACTACCAGTAGTAAATTTCCAAATTTCAGCATTTTTAAAAGTAGTGTTATTAAAAGCATCTGAGGCGCCACCCTGAGCATAGCCAACCATACCAATTTTTTCTAAACTAGTGATATTAGCATTATAAAAATCTTTTTCTATATTATTTACTAAATCAGCGTCACCCTTTAAAACAACATAATAATCCACATAGGCTTTCAAGGCTTTAGTTAAACGATAAGTCACCCTAGTCTGACTAGCATTAATATTATAGGCTAAAGCTGTACCAGGTATATAACAATAATTTTTAACAGCCGCAAAGGCTGGTTTAGTTATTAAACTAGGAAAAATTCTAACAGCTAGTTTCTTTAAAGAAAAAATTATGGAAGCTAATCTACTATTTGGCTGATAAGCTTCGGCTACTGGATAATAACCATCACTAGAGCAAGAGCTAAGACCATAATCAGCAATTAAGGTAACATTAGGTATACTAGTTTGATCAGTAATTCCTAGAGTACTAGGATCAATTATCTGATTAAAGGTTGCTTCAACTACTGTATTACGACAAACGTTTTCTTCATTAATAGCCGGCAAGTAGGCTGTAACTGCTGGGCGATTACGACAACAACGATCTATCGCACTACAACCTGTGCGACTAACATCTTTACCACACTCGCTATCTTTACTACAACCACAACATAAGCCTCTTTGATTTGTTTGACTGGTGCATGGTGTTTTATTTGGCAAACAACTTAAATTACTATTAATCTGCTGGCAACTGTCAGGCTCATTAGGATTAGATGGCGGTTTACAACAACATAAACAATCACCTGCTCCGCCACCATAACCATCAGGTAATAAACACTGATAGCCTGTATTACATTGGCCAGTACAAGATTGAGTTATAGGATCTATACATGGCTCACCAACATTTGGATCACGCGACAAACACTCACAAGAAGATAAATTGCAATACATTTCTTCAGGACATTTAGGGTTTTCACAAGTTGCCTGATTTAAACTGCAATAAATCGGTGCGCTAGTACAGCCTTGCTGACAAGTAGTAATTTTATTATAAACTCCAGTAATAAAAGGATTTTCATTACATGAATTAGGGTAAGTATTAGTACAATTAAAATAAGAACAATACATTAAACCATTGTTTTCAAAGCTAGAACCACCTTCAACTATACCTGAACAACGATTATTATTTTTGCCATCAACGCAACAAGCACTATGACGAGAACATTCTTCTAAATTAGTAATAGCAGAACAATCAACACAAATACCTCGTGGATCACTGGTGGCATCACAAAATTTTCCATTATGACCAAAGCAATTACAAACATCATCATTAGGCACACCATTAATAACACAGCCTGAACAAAAGCCAAGATTACTACCACCCGAACCACAAGTACCATCACAAATTAAACCCTCACAACAATCTTCATTTTGATTATCCTTGCGACAACAACAATCACATTTACCAGTATCAGTTTTTTTGCATTTTTGATCACCTGAATCACAAACTGAACCAACTGGACAAATAGCTTCATCAATCACACATTTACCTTCTTCATTTAAAACTCCTGAAGCATATTTACAAACAAAAGGATTAGAACATTTACTGCAAACTCCGTTAATACTATTAGCATCAACACAACGATTATTAGCTAATTTAGTCCAGCCAGCTGGACAAGATTGAGTCCAATTAGAAATATACCAACGAGAATTATTATTATAAACATCACAACTGCCCCTAACTGGCTGATTATTT
>JBAZFG010000032.1:0-3091 GCA_041653515.1 Candidatus Nanoarchaeia archaeon | reverse complement strand
AAGTAAGATGTTGCAGTAGTACGTGCTGTTCCTGATTGATAAACTCTTAATCCATAATTATCATTAGCTAAATTACCAGTGCTATAAATAACTGCACAATTCTTAGTTCCAGCGTTTTCAATAACTAAAGCCTGACCACTACCGTCCTGGTCAATATACAATCCATAACCTGTACCATCATTGTAAATATTAAACACATTTTGAGTGGCACTAGAGTTATCCTGCTGGAATGTAACAAGCCCCCCGCTTGTAGTATCAACTTGATTTGAATAAACACTCATTAAAGTAGTGTGACCGGTGCTAGCAGTTATTCTTAAACCAAGTGTTGGTGTAATTATATGTTCTGCCCAATTATTGCCTACTTGTGAAATATAAACTCCAACCCCAGCTGCATTATTATTTATAGTCACAGCATTAGGGTTATTAGTCACGTCATTCTGCGTGAAAGAAGCCACCACGTCATTCTCAGTATTAGCCACCGTGAAAGCACAATACTTACCACTTGTAATTGCGCCACCAGCAATGCTTAAAGTACCGTCTGTAATTCCATTAGTGAAACTCTGAATCTGACTAGTAGCACCTGTTCTAGTTCCACTAGCTAACAAATAGTTAGCTTCAGTATAATTAGTAGCCACACCAGCAGCAGTAAAACCAGCAAAAGTACTCACTGTGCCAGTATGATTACTACTACTCCAAGTAAGATTAGAAAGGTTAGCGTGGTCAGCGGCTAATGCTGCTGTGAAAATAGATGAAAACGCACTTTGAATCTCTGCAGGCGTAGTAACACCCTGCTTAACAATCACTCGACCCAATAGTGTACCATGCTTATACCAAATAGATGGCAATACAGGAATACTACCAGCTTCAGCCGCAGCAGCAGTATTATACTGTGTCTGTGGGTAAATCATCATTAACTGGCCGTTATTAGCAGTATCAATCTCCATAAAAAACCAGAAATTAACATACTTATTAGCACTTAATGCTTGAAGTGTGCCACTATTATTGTCATAATAATCATCAATATCAGTCTTAGCAGCAGTCCTAGTCCAACCAACACCACCATCACGATAGAAACCATAAAAAGTATCACTCACACTGCAATCCTTAGCAGTGATAACAAACTCATTCAACCGAGACCACACAGTTCCTGCAGTGCAGGTTGGTTTACGAGTAGTATTAGTTGAAGAAGTGCCAAGAATTAAACCACCAACATAGTCATCTCTTTTAGTTCCTTCTCCTTGTAAACGTTCAATAATATTAGTCATTCCGTCAGTAACCCACCAAGGGTCATTATTAATGTATAAATCACCAGCCTGATTAATAACCGAACCTAATGGAAAATCAGTGTCCAAATCCCATGTTTGTGTTTCTTTAGAAACAATTTGAGGATTACCACCATTATATTCAACACCAATATACCTAACAGTATTAGTAGGCACTGAAATACCATTACTAGCACTCCAATTAAAACTTAATAATTGAGCAGTATCACTATCAGAGGCTTTAATAAAACCAGTTCCTGCAGCGACATTAACAGTCTCACTACCAGCATCAATAATTGTTCCACCAGTTGCACGACCAGTACTGCCAAACAAGTTATTAAAATGCTCTTGAGTAGTAAATGTAGGGGAACCTAATTGCTTAATAGGCAAGTCACTAACATCAACCTGATTAGCTCCACTACCCCAATCAATATGTGTGTCATTAATAGCATCAGCAGCAATATATAAATTATTACTACCATCAAGACTAAGTGGTGCAGCATATTTTATTGTTATTGTATTAGCAGTATCTAATAATGGTAATGTAAATGTTAATGCATCTTGTTTATTATTAAAAGTATTCCAATCAGTAGAACTCAAATAACCATCAGTAGCCACTCCAGATTGTGTTATTGAAGCAGTGTTACTGCTAAACTGTAGCGGGGCATTCCATATATCAACCCTATTAGTATACGCAGTAGTCCAATTAGTTTCTTGAGTGGTTGTAGGAATAACATATCCACTTGTAAGAGATAATGTGCCTGTAGAATTATCATAAGTCAAACCAGTGACAGTAGAACTAATACTGCCTCTTGCACGAGCGTCAGTATAGTATAAATTAGTTGCTTCAGTCACTGCATCAGTATTCAATGTAGCAAACTCAACAGCAGACTCACCAGAATTAACTCTTAAATACTTAAGACCCTGACTAGCATAGCTACTAGGTGTATCACTTAAAGCTAAAAATGTAGTATAATGAGCACCTGTATCAATCCAAGTTGAAGTATCAACATCCCATACCCATACAGTATCAGTTGCTCCAACTATAGCCCAGTCGCCATCACTAGCAGTAGGATGAGCTGTACTTAAAGCAACAGAGGTCGCAAACCAACCAAGATTATGAGGGTCATACTTATAAAAATCAAACTTTCCTGAAAAAACATTATACTTCCAAGCCATCTTATCTCACCAATCAACTATAGCTATAATCACCACGAGACGTCCAATACTTATCATTACTATTAGTGCCATCAGCCCACTCAATAGCCGTTGGATTATTATTAACATCCCATGTAATCTTCATAATGCTCCAAGAGGCAGCACTAGTACTTGTTCCAGGTTTAGCCTTAGCAACATAAATAGGGTTCTCACCGCTTTCATAATCAACAAGTAACTTATCCCTAGTCTGATCTGTTACTCTGATGGCATTATTATCCCTATCAACCGCGTTAGCAAAACCAAGTTCTATCTCCTGGGTTATACCATCACTTCTAAGAACATTACGAGCCATTATACATTAATTGACAGATTTATTTTAAATATGATTGTGATTAACTATTTAAATAAAAAAGGGTAAAATTTTGATAATAAATTAATTTCAGCAAAATTAAAGTCTTCTGGTTTTTTCAACCCAGCCTTGAGCAGTTTGAAAAGTCTCCTCGCTTCAATTGCTTGTTTATTGTTTGAACGCGCCATGTTTCAACATATTCTCAATAGCAACAAGAATAGGTGCTACTATCAGATATATTGGGTTATCACCATACACGGCAGCTAAACCAGCCAAGATTACATAAATTGCTTCTTTTATGAATTTCTTAGCGGTTATCTTC
>JBAZFG010000031.1:0-3100 GCA_041653515.1 Candidatus Nanoarchaeia archaeon | reverse complement strand
TTCAGCAGCACTTAAGCCAGTATTAGTATCGGTTATCTTAACAACATCACCAATCACTTCTCTAAAGTTTCTTGTCTGAACCTCGATAGTAATTCGTTCTATTGGATCCTTATACCTTTCAAGAATCCTATTAGCTAATTCATCAGCATCAGAAACACTCTCAATACTCCTATCAGTGTAAGTTAATTCTCTAATACCATATGATTGTTGTGATGCTTCATCCTCAACAATACTAGATGAAATTGCATTGTTGCCAAGTACTTGTATTTTATTAAATATTTGTGACTCATCTTTTTCACGGCTGGCTAAACTACAATTAGTGCCTGTAGTGAAGGAAGAAATTCCATAAATGTCCTCAACATCTGTCGTTGATAAACTTGTGTTATACAATTTAATATTATCCAATAAACCATTATAATAATCAGTATTAGCTGATGTATCACCATGCGCCCCAAAAATAATTCTATCAGCTTTATTAGTGGCATCAGTTATCAATGTCTTCAACCAAGAATATTTATAATCATCATAAGTTTTTACCAATGTTTGTTCAACCCCATCAACATATAATTTAATGCCAGAACCATCCTGGTAAATTATTACATGATACCAAGTATTTATATCAAATTCTTCATCAGTTTCTGCTTCAAAGAATACAACGCCATCAACAACCATCTTAATCAATAATATACCACTATTAGCTGATGATGAACTCCAATTACTTGTATCAATACCAACAAGAGTTAAATCATAACCATTTGAACCAACATCAACTAAAGTAGTTGTGCTGCCACTATTAACCTGCCACCATGATGCTTCGTCATCAACACTATTCATAACACTTAGATTTGAGATAATACTTATCTCTGAAGCAGTTATCACATGATCAAAAACCCTCACATCCCATAAACCACCGTTATAAAAATCAGTATATGTCGTAGGTGTTGGTGGTAATGCAGCTCCAGAACGTGATTTAGCAGCAAGCATAAACTCACCAGTGTATAAAACATCTACCAAAGCATCTTTATCAACAGTTAATGTATCCTCAACACCATCAATATAAATTTTAATACCACTTGCTAATTCACTACCAGAGTAAGTTATGATAACACTATGATCCTCACCATCATCTATAGCAGTAGTTGTATGCACTTTTAGATATTGTTCTCTTAACTCTGGTGAAACACTAGAAATATACTTACCAAAAACAAAATAAACATGACCTCCAGACAAGTAAATAGCATAACCACCATAATTACTGAAAGTATTAGTATTATAATGACCAACTATTTGCCCTGTTTCACTAGTTGTATTAACTTTAATACAAAGAGTTAAAGGATCAGTTTTAGCAAACTCAAGATTAGTTGAATCGCTTAAAATACCATACTCATCAATGCCATTAAAAGTTAAAACCATACTACCGGCCTCATGGACTAATTTTAAGTAAGTCTGTTCAGAAGTACTCCAATCACATATTGAAAAAATAGTCCCATCAACGGATAAATCCTGTGTGTAAAAATCAAGAGCAATAGCCCCTAAAGTGTCATCTTCATATGCAGAGACAGTTGTTGAATACGCTGAATCATTAGTGCCATCAAAATCAAGCGCGTAATAAAAACGACCAGAAGAAGACCAACTAGCACCAGAGATAGTTAAATCATTACCAGTTGTTGTATTCCTATCATAAGCTGTTGAACCAGTAGCTTCATCAAGATCCCAGCGACTAACATAATCAGTTGGGCCTTGTCGCCGCCTAAACGGTTCAAAATGGAAATAAATACCTTCGATATTAACATCAAAAGTCCCATGAGTACTACTAGAGTATAATGTTGAATCAGTTGTGTCATAGATAAACACATAATAATCCTTAGTGCCTGCTGAAGTAGTACTATAAGATAAATTAACAGGATCTTGATCAGTATCTAAAGTTGAAGCCCATGTTTGGTTAGCCCCGCCAACACAACCAGCACTAGTACAACTATCCGCCTTACAAACAAAAACATTAACATTACCAATTGGCCAAGTCCAGTCAACAGTAAAAGTTACTTGATCACCAACAATTGCTGGATCAGGCGAATCAACAACGCTATTGATAGTTGGGCCTATTATTGTAAATGAATCACTCTGTGGATTATTATAACCAGTTATATTGGGATTACTATGGTCATAAATGAATACATAATAATCATTATCACCAACATCAGACGCAGTAGATGTATGAGTTAATATTTCAGAGCCACTCGATTTGTTCAAAGAACTAATCCACTCACCGCCATCACAAACACCTGCAGTCAAAGAATTAGTCTTACAAACACGAATATCAACATTACCATTAGCCCAAGTCCAATCAACAGTAAACGAAATATCTTGACCAGCATACTTAGGGCCATCATCACTTATACTATCAATAACTGGTGCGGTTATAACAAAAGAATCACTTTGTGGATTATTATCAGCACCATTTGTATTATCACTAGCGTCATAAACAAACACGTAATAATCCTTAGTACCATGATCAGCTGAAACAGCAGCGTAAGTTAAGTTATTAGGTGACGAAGAAACATTATCATCACTAGCCCACTCACCACCACCACACTCACCAGCAACTAACGAATTAGTCTTACAAATCCTTATATTAACATCCTCACCATAAACGGCTTCATCCCAAGACCAATTAACAGTAAAAGTAATTGTCTCACCAGCATACTTAGGTCCATTGTCAGCAATACTATCAATTGTAAGTACTGGTTCAACTTCACTACCATAAGAGATAACGGCATCTGTTTGACTGTAATATTCTGCTTTCATCAAAGCATCAGGAGTTGAGATCCCATCCAATATCCTAACTTCATCAATATCACCATCAAAACATTGACCAGAACTACTAATTAAAATAGCATTAGTACCATTAGCACGCATATTGTTATTATCAACAGCCCCACCAGTTGTTAAAGTGGTATTTGACCAAATCTTAAAACCACCCGCACCGTTATCACGATCAAACCAACCACCACGGAAAACCCAATCAGTAGAACTAGAACCAGAAGACTCATCAAGTGTCTGCTCACTACTAGTTGATTGACGATAAACATTCCAAGCGTTA
>JBAZFG010000030.1:0-3216 GCA_041653515.1 Candidatus Nanoarchaeia archaeon | reverse complement strand
ATAAAAATTGCCTGTCCACTTAAAATAAGGTTCATACTTGATAGTTAATGAGTCTATTGGACCTAATTGTGAGTTATACTCGCAGATAATAATCTTAGGCGTTAACACAGGCCAATCACCTGATGTACCATATAAAATAGTCTTTAAAACATGATAGTCATCGCCATCAATGTCAAGGCTTAATAAATCTAAGTCAGTTGGCACACCCCAGCACTCCATTCGCAGGACAGCCAGTGCGTTCTCAGCAGTTATGTGCTTGCGTTGTATGTTCAAGTAAGAGCCATCAGTCTTGTGCAGTACTGGTGAAATATACTTATCATTATTGTCAATCATTATGCCTTTCCATCCATTATCTAACAAAGTCCTTGTATTACACTCCACGCCGTTCTGTACACCGATCTCAACGAAGAAACCTTCTTTAATGTTTAGTTCGTCAAGTATGTGGGCGATAACCCCGTCCTCTCCGTTTTGTGAAAATATTTTATTCTCACTTATTAACAAATCATAGTTACTAATCATTTAATCTTCCGCCCTAAATAGTTAGATCGTTGCCAACCAGTTGGCGTGTTAGCTTCCATACCACTATAAAACATTAATTTGCACTCATAACCAGGGATTAGTCCTTTAGACCTGTCTTGACCACCATACTTATTGTCCTCAAACCAGATTAGTTCAGCGCCAGAATTAGACAATAACTTAATTAAGTGTTCATAGTCAACCCACTTGCTTAGTGCCAGGCAAAAAACAATATCAGGGTTTAGTTCTTTTAAAGCATCATCTTTGAGCCGGTTAGCATCCCAATTATAGAACGCAGCAGATAGGTTAGGTTCACACTCGTTGAATAATTTTTGACAAAAAATAGTATTAGGTTTATGGTTGTCAATGCCAATCACTTTATTAGCGCCTAATTGAGAAGCGTATAATAACATCGCGCCAGTATTAGATCCAACATCAACAACTGTCTTATTAGTTAATTCTTTAGTTGTTAAATCAACTTGTTTAAAACGTTTTTTAGTGTCACGTTGACATAACACGTTGCCGCCATAAGTTGAGCCTTCCAGTGAAAACAATGGGTGATGAAACGACCCATAAGGTAATCCAAACCACTGGTCTTTGCTGATGTCTCTAAGTTCTGCTAATAATTGATAGTTCATAAAACATCCTCTTTAGTCACGTCTAAAACATGCTTTAAGCTTCTGTAAGACCCATCAAAAGCGCTAACCGAGTGAAAACCAACTATATCAATATCAGTCTCAAACTTGTCAGAGATTCTTGGGTGCAACCACTCAAAATCAATCAAGTAAGGGATATAACCATCATCTTGTTTTCTTAACACAACATTATCCATGTGTATGTCTCCAAACACGTAACCAGCATTCCACATAGTCCTTAATTTATCAATCAAGTGTAGAGCTATATCATACTTCTGATCATCAGTTAGTGTTACCTCGCGCCAAGTCAACAACTTAGGCATGGTGATTATCATATTCTTTCTGTCAATATTGGTTACTGGTGCTGCTACACCACCTAAGAAATCATAAGCGAACGCTTCAACCATGAACGCTAAAGGATTGGTGAATGTTTTAGTGATGACATCACCATTAAGTTCTACTGTGCTGTTGTTGCTGCGAGTTAATATCATGATCGTAACACCCTATCCTTTGGTGACATAGTAATAATACGTGATAAAATATTAACGTTATCCTTTTTTTGCTCATCAGTGAAACCATGACCATTCTGCTTGACCCATTCAAGCCAATTAGTCTTAAATAGGTTATAATCCTTAGTGGTTAGCGCCTTAAATAGTGACTCGTTTTGGATAGTTCTCACACCCCCCTTAGGGTAGTGAACGTGCCAGTTAATAGCGCTTGGTAAAAACATTAATTTCTTACCACTATTACGTTTTAGTCTCAGGCTTAGATCAGTTTCTTCAGTAAAGCCCACCACACTATACTCTAGTGGCAGTTCGTCATCTTGTAAGAACTCTGGTTTGTACATGAATTGGCTAATGTGATCGCACTCTATTGGGTAATCAATAATTGAACCTGTATCATCAACGTAGAGGGTATCAACATCGCGAGTTAATTGTAGTTCATTACCATCAACCCATAATTTGTTGAGCGAGAAAGGTTCTAATTTAGGTGGTAATTTCTTAATAACTTTTTCCTCATCAACAATGAATAATGGTGTCGCGCTGCCAACCGCTACAACATCCTCTTGTGTTAGTACAGTCATAAGTTCTTTCAAACAATCTCGGTCTAATACGTGATCATCATTAAGATCCATAATGTATTTGTAGTCTTTAAGTGTTTTTATGACTTTGGCTCGGTTGAAAGCTATACCGTTATTCTGTTCGGCGCGAACTAGGATAATGTTGTGCCCGGCACTCTTTAACTTAGTGATGAAACCATACACCAAGGGGTGCTGTGTGATGGGTATGGTTGAAGCGTCATCAACGATGAGCACATCAAATAGTTGATATGATTGGTTTAATAAACTTAGTAGGTTTAAAGGCAGTATATCAGTTCGGTCGTGCGTGAAAACAGCCACTAACAAATCTTGTCGTTTATGCTCAGTCATAGTGTTTCACTTCCTGCACTAGTTGATTAAACACGCCTTTAATATAAGCGTTTCGTTTATCAAGTTCCATCATAATGTTTTTCTGAACTTTTATAAGGTCAGATTGTTTTAAGTTTAAGGCGTAATCTATCTTCTTAGCTATCTCATAAGGGTCATCAATGTTAGCCACTATTAGTTCAGGCAGGTTCCAATTAATGGTTGGACCTGTCACGACCGGCACGCCAACTAATGATAATTCTGCAGCTACATAATCAAACGCTTCACTCCAGGAGCATTGTAGTCCAACTTGCACCGAGTTAATCATCTTTTTGTAGTCTTCGGTTGTTAGCCATGAGTACGCGTCAACATCTATTTCTAATCGGTTGATCACCTTCTCGTAGTGCCTGCGGTACTTAATAGCGTTAGTCACTAATTTGTGTTTGCTTAAGCCGGCAGCGATTAATTGATTAAGTATGTTCTTGTTATTGTTGCTGGAGCCAAATAAGCCAATATTACCTGATGTGTTAGTTGAAATATCTGATAATGATTTATACACCATTGATGTGGGTAGATAGATGATATGGTCTTTTAAATCATATCTCACTAATTCTTTAACCGCTTTAGTTGTTTGTTCCTCAGCAAAGAATAAATAAGTTA
>JBAZFG010000029.1:0-3348 GCA_041653515.1 Candidatus Nanoarchaeia archaeon | reverse complement strand
TAAATAAAACGGTGTCCCCAGGTTATAAAAGCATACTTATAACACCCGTTATTAGTGGTAACTCCTCCTACACGCGTTCAGTGGAGTACGAACCTAACAACCGTACTTAGCTCCTAAATAAATAGGTTATACGACTATGGGACAATAACAATATAGTTAGCACTAGTATATAAACCTTACTAAAAAAAAGGTAAAAAAGTTAATTGAAAATCACTAATTGCGCTTGCTATCAAGGAACAACCAAACAATCAGCAAGTCAACAACTATTAGACCGCTGGCGTACGCGTAACTCATTGCGTCAATCGCGAACACTAAAGCCAAGCCAATAGAAGTCACTAATGTTTCTAGACCAACAAGTATTAACCACTCTATTAAGTTAATCTTATTGTTGTATTTGTTAATCATTGTTATCAGTTGATATTTTTAGTATTCAAATAGTTTTTGGTAGTACGCGTTTTGTGTTGAATGACACTTTTTGCCCTGACACGACTAACTTCCAGTCAAGTTCATCAAACACTTCATCTATTTGTTTTAGTGTGTTCTTAATAAAATCGCCTAATTCACCAACATCACATTCGCCTGTAATCTCTTTTTTCACAGTATATAACCCTCTTTTGTGAATAGTTCGGGAATGTAATAATAACCTTCATCATCAGTTAAGTAATACCTTCTTCTTCGCGGGATCACAACACCCGAATACCACTCTTTAATTAAGTCACCATCTTGATAAACAACTGTCTTAGCGTAGACGCCATGACCACAACAGCAACCTAAACTTATATGCCCTTCCAGGTTGAATGCACTGATCTCATCCACCATACAAGCGTCGAGCCTAAGTATTTTACCTTTAAGGTCTAATTCCCTTGTTCGTCGTTTATTACACATAATTAAAACGCCCAACCTAGTTTACTCATTATTTTAAACCATGTGACTACAGTTAGATAACTTACTATAGGTATTATGAATATAAAACAAAATAAACCAATTATAGGATAGTATAATAATGTGTATATAAGCATGGCTAACTCAAAAACTAATACAGCAATTAAAATAAAAATAGCCACGATAGCACAATAATTAATAAAAAATTCTTTTAAGTTACTCATTGATTAACACCTTCTAACCTCAACCTATTCAAGAATATTTTTATGTCGCCAACGCTTTTAAACTTGCCGTGGGGTTTATCAATCTTCTCGCATAATTTCATCTCAGCAGTAGTCCCTTTACCATGGCCTTGCAGTAAGAATATTACGAAGTCATAGTCTTTTAAAGCAGTTCGCTCAGCTTGTTTATCGGCGGCACTATAATTTTTGACTTTAGGATTATAAAACGAGTGTTCTTTGAATTCTTTAATTAGTTCGTCGCGCCAATTACTCCTCACTTCACCGGCTAAAAATATTTTCATTATTTACCCCTTCTTTTAAACTGTTTCATAAGTACATCACCATACGCTTCCATTAAAGGATAATAGTCTTCATCAAGGTTAACCTCAACAAAGAACTTATAATTTTTGCACAACCATTCCTCAAAAGCATCAACTCCCACTAACACAAATGAAGGCCTTACGTGATTATAATTGATTTGCGTGTGCTCGTCATCTAAGTACATTTTTGACTCAATTAATGGCTTATACTTTTCTATTAGTAATAGTGCTTCGTGAACAAAATCCTCAATCGCGTCAGTTGGATAGTCTAGTGCTGATTTATGTGTCATATATATCACTTACTCCAACTGATACTTACAAACGGCTTATGAGTAACAGCTGACCATATAGTGCCTTCAATGAGGAGTAGGGCAATACAAATATACCAATCATAATTAGTGTTGACCACACCAAAACACCATAGGATGAAATACGTTAGTGGTAGTATCATGGTTTTTTATTAGAGTCAATGAACACTATTATAAAAAACGACACTAACAATCCCCCTAAATATTTAAGCGGATTAGTTGAACCAAAAAATAATAATATTCCCGCAGGCAAACAAAACAAGATTAGTGTGGCACCAATTACCGCTATCAATTCAGTTAGTTCGCCAGTCATATGTGTTATTTAACTATGTATGTATTTATATAGTTTTTTGTTTGGCTAGAATATATGGTGGGGCGCGGTGGCGACTCCCCATTCCACAAACTAGTATTTGCTGGATCCTCATACAACCACCACTAACAGGCTTTTTAAACAAGCCTTACCCCCTCATGAATTACATTCACCAATCACACAACGTTCAAGGGTTTACCATATCCGGCGCCTTACTCTCATATTATGGCGTTTACGCACCCTTCATGGTAATCGCCGTACCAAGAATTCATGCCTGACTTTCTTGGATAGGTGAAGCGTCACTTGGGCGCTCCACACCCTCAACACCTGAGAGTGATTGTTGAGGCTTTGAATTTATGTGATTATTAGACTTATTAATCTTGTTTAGTTCATCCCTAAAGTAATCAGTGTGTGACGGGGCGCACTTAGGGCACGTAGCGCAACGGTGTTTGCCCCCGTTCTCAAGTGTGAATTCGCACCAGTACCAGCCAGCGTCAACTAATTTACTAATAGAACCTTTAGGTGACAACGCGTAACAAACACTGCATAATAAACCAACCATATGTGTGGTTAATAGTGTGTTTGCATTTATATAGTTTTCTTTTCACGCTTAACAACTTGTTTGTAAGCCTCATCTAGTAAGTTGATAACTTCTTCTTTGAATTTAATGTTGACGCCTTTTTCATTGTATATTGTTGTTAGGTCTTTTTCAGAACAAGCAAGAGTTAATTTAATAGTAACCAGGCCCGTATAAGGATCAAAACATAACCTATTACCTACTAATGTGTTTACGGGCATAACGGCTCTATTAGGCATATCTATACTCATCTCTATTAAAGAGGCTTTATTTAATACATAAGCCATTTTATCCCATTTAATAGCTATCTTTTGACCATTGCCATATATTGAAGGCGCTTGCCAATCAAATGTAGAACGTGTCATCGTAAAGTTCCTCAACATCTAATTGGCCTTTCTCATACTGTCTTAATTGCGCTTCAATCTTCTTAAAAATCTTAGAAGCTTTATCACGCTCTTTAAGTAAGTTAACTACCAATCTTAGTTCGCGCTCATCAGCTTCCTTCTTAAGCAATTGTCTAGCTTGTTTTAGTATAGCTTGTTTCAAAAAACATCACCTCGTGTTATAATATGTTTTATAAGTTTATATAGTTTTCCCACACCCACAACATTTATAACATCTGTAAACCTATGTTAAGTCTATGTCTGGTTGCGTAATTTCTAAACACCCCCAATTTGCTAAACTAGCCCGGCAACTACGAAGTCAAGGTTATGGTTTTAGAGGGATAGCT
>JBAZFG010000028.1:0-3549 GCA_041653515.1 Candidatus Nanoarchaeia archaeon | reverse complement strand
CTGTTGTACCACCACCAATACACATAACATAAACTGGTGTATCAGCGCTTGTTCTTTTGTACCAAAAGGTGATAGCACAATTATGAACATTAGCATTAAAATCAATATTACTAGCTAGATACCCAAAACCATCAACGCCATCAAGCGCTAAAGAGTGAGTACCTACTGCTTTAACCCCTGCATCATAAGACGCTCCACCCATAAGCGTCATATCTAATGCTGTGCCACAACCCGTATCCGCACCAGAATTATCAAACGCGTACCACTTAAACTCTTGTCTAGTACTAGCTTCCGCCCGGCTGCTAGCTTCAACACCCATCCCAACCGTCTGGCCTGAACCAAGTGTAAACTTATCATTAACTAAGTGTACTCTTACAGGAAAGTCAGTCAGGTTCTCGCCAACTGTGCCGCTAGTAATTGTTAATTTCTGTCGGTACTGCCACGAAGAATCCCACCAAGCATCAACCATGGATCACTCCTCACCCCCAGTAGAGTCCCGACTAACAAAGAAATCAAAACTAGTAATAGCTGCGTTCTTAGTCACACCATGCATAACAGTATCATTACGAATGCTAAAATTATAAGAGTTCTGATAATCCTCAATATCACCCGCCGTGAGATCTGAAGATACTAATAAACCTCTTATTATATCCCCTGATGTAGTACTAGACCAATCATAAGCATAAGAACTAGAACCACTATCATAATACTTTCGGTCATCAAGGTTCACTTCCCAAGTCTTAGCCGTAACCTTAGCTATTTTATAAGTTGAGTACTCAATATCACGAATAGTCCCTGTCCACTTTAACTTATCATTCTCAACCACGTAAACATCACGCTGAGTTCTAATATCACTATTAGTCTCGCTGACCCCGGCAATCTCAAACGAGCCCATACCAATATCATTGGCTATTCTATCCCAAGATGTGTTTATCACTCTAGCACTAGGTGACTCATTAAATTCATAAAGACTATTAGTGGGGCCACTAACAGATAAGCTGTCCAATTCACCTTCAAAGAAGTTGGTGTAATTAGGTGATGTGCCCGCCCTAGCACCAATTATAGTCTTATTAGTGTTGTTAACATCACCAGTTAATGTGTCAGACAACGTTGAAACACCCTCAACAACACTATCAACTGTTATAGACACACCTGAAGCACTACCAGAACCAGTGTAAGCAACAACCGCTGTATGATACTCATCATCAAACAAGTCACTACGCGTTGTGCCCACACTAATCGCGTTATCAGTCCAAGCGCCACCAGTGAAGTCACCAACCATTAAGAACTTAATATTACCAGGTTCATCACTAAGCACTTCCCAACCCCTATACGACCCGCCATCATCATCTCCATAACGGCTAATAAAAGTGACTGGCGTTGACTTAGAGTAGCTTGACTTAAAAGTGAAACCAATAGTAATAGGATCGCTCTCAGTGAAGTTTAGACCAGCACCATTAGTGCAATCAATGTAGTCGCTTCGGTTAGCTTTAAAATCCATAGCACGACCATTAGCTCCCCCTCTACCCGTGACACTTAAAGCCCCACTAACACTACCGTCATAACCATTAGACCCTGTATCAGCAACAGTATTAAGGTATTGAGAATGACATTGGTAATTCCCGTTATTATCTCTAACAAATACGAGTGGTTGGGCCATGTTTATGCTCCTAACTTGTCACCAAGTATCAAAAGAATCGTAACAGAATACGTCACTGCATCAGTAGTTATCTGGTCACTATCAAAGTTCTGACTACTACCATCAGCAGTAGTGCCCGAAATAGACATATTATCAACTAAGTGAATCTGCTTAATCCAACAATTAGTGAATGTAATTGCCCGCCAAACCAGTTTTAATGGATCACCATTGTTAGATATTGCTAAGGCTATTAACGCAATGAAATCATCATAAGAATTAGGCCCTTTAAACGCGCCAGTAATAGTAATGCCCCTATTTATGTCCTTCATATCCATTATTTTGCGAGCGTCATTACCAGCACCAAACACGGGTTCCTTAACATCAACGTTATAAGTCTTATCAAGAGTGTACTCAACTTTAGAGCTAGGAATAGTCACTGAACCACTACCATCAACTAGACTCAACACAACACTATCTGCCATAACCACTACCCCAGTATTGTTCTAAACGCCTAGCTAACTGGTCAACGTCCATGCCATTACTAAGTGACGCGTTAATCACTATATTATTAGTTACACCGCCACCCATACTAAGCCCTGTGTTCTGGCCTGAAGATACATACTCACCAGCGTGAAGCATGTACGCACCAGAATCATGAATAGCACCACCATACTGTCTAGTTCCTTGTGAAGCTTTTATGTATTCACCAGCTTCGGCTATTGATGAAAAACCCGTCAATTGATTAGCAAATGAGCCCCAAAAAGATTTCCAACCATTAACGAAACCTTCAATTAAGCTAGTAACTATCTGAACACCAACATCTATCCACTTAAAATCAAGTAATTCTTTAGCTATTCTGCCAACAAACTCACCAAGAATAGACAACATGCCTGCGCCCCAAGAGAAGATATTACCCAATATCTCAGACCAATTAGCGTTCTTAGCCCATACTAACATATCTGTTATAACATTACCTAAAAAAGTAGCTAGTTTGCCTGCCACACCCGTTGACCACTCCATAAAATTAGTCCACAACGTAGACCAATCAACTGTGGCAACCCACGACTTAATATTATCCCAAACATTTGTCAAAAAATCAATAGCCAAACTAAATACTTTACTTGAAAAATCAAAGAATGATTTCCAAACAGCAGCCCAATCAACTTTTTTAAGATAATCAAAAGCGATGTTAACAATGTTGTTCATCTTAGTAAAGAAGTCGTTTATAACAATTAATGCATTAGTAAATATGTTAGCCACTATAGTTGGCATATTCGTAAACAAATTATCCACAAAACTTTTAGCTTTCTCATCACCTTTAATAATCTCAGCTACAAACGTGCCAACAACTGCTGTTAGTAACACGATTGCGGCAATACCTATGGCGCCTAATGAAGCTACACCTGTTAAGAATAAAGCAAATTGTGCTCCCACAGCAACAACCGTAGCAATAGCGCCACCAAGTAATATAAACTTAGCAATCATTTCTTTAGTCTCGTTAGGCAAGCTAATAAAATAATTAGACAATTGTACAATAAAACCAATTATTTGAGGTAAAACTGGTGCAAAAACAGATAATAATACACCCGTAAATATTTTTGTTACCCCTGTAGCGTCTAATACTGTTTTAGTTAAACCATTAAGTGTTGATGCCATAGCCATCGCACCAAACATAATACTTAACATAGACATATACCCAACACGGTTTGTTCGTCCAAAGTTTTTAACACTATTAGTAAGTTTATCAAAACCCTCTTTAGTTTTTGAAAAAAATTGCCCTATTTTAGTTCCGGCATTAATAAAACCTTGACCTATTGATTTAACTATTCCACCTACTCCTTTTATAGCAGTAGGTAAAGCATTTATGCCGCCTTTACCAAATTTAAGTTGTTGTAATTGTTCTGGCGTTG
>JBAZFG010000027.1:0-3635 GCA_041653515.1 Candidatus Nanoarchaeia archaeon | reverse complement strand
CGAACAAGCTAAGGCTATGATTCGACAACTAGGTGGGCAGGTAAGTGAAAGCGTTAGTCAACAAACTGACTACGTGGTAGTAGGAGAAAAACCAGGTAGTAAATATGATAAAGCTAAAAAGTTAGGTCTTAAGATTTTAACTGAAAAAGATTTTTTGGCTTTATTAAAATAGCTAGTAAGATAAGACTTAATTTGACCCCAGACTAGCTAATCGCTACAATATATTAAGTAAACCTCTTATATGAAAATAAATCTTAAAGCCTTTACTTTGGTCGAGCTATTAATCGTTATTACTATTATTGGTGTTATTTCTGGCTTGGTAACAGTTTATTTTAATACCGCTCGTATGGCAGCGCGCGATGCTCGTCGTTTAGCTGATGTTAAGCAGGTTCAATTAGCTTTAAAAATGTATTATTCTGATTTAGGCTATTATCCAACGGTTATTACCATTGGCCAATCAATTGCTAATGGTGGGACTAATTATTTATTGCGCGTGCCTTCAAATCCTGAACCCAGAGATGATAATGGTTGTCTTGATCAGGATTATACTTATTATCGTTTAGATAATGGTGAGCGTTATAGTTTAGGTTTTTGTTTGGGTGATAAAACTGATGATTTAGATGCCGGGATTCATGTAGCAACAGCCAATGGTATTCTAAATTGTCCGACTGGCTATGTCGCCGTGCCAGGAAGTTCTGTTTTTCAAACCAATGATTTTTGTGTGATGCAGTATGAAGCTAAGTGTGCTTTAACATCAGATTTAAGTTCTGGTTTAGCCGATGGTTATGAGACAGTTAATAATACTTATGACAATTCAACTTATCCTTGCACTTCGGCTAATAGCAAACAAGTTGTTTCAATTACTAGCGGTTATCCGATTGCTAATATTAACCGAGCAACCGCTGAAACTTATTGTCAAAGCATTGGTGGCCATTTAATCACTAATCCTGAGTGGATGAGTATTGTGCGCAACGCTGAATTAGTTGCTAATGCTACTGAAGACTATAGCAACTGGGATGGTAATACAATTGGTTCTGGTTCAATGCCTATGGGGATTATTAATCAAAACCTGTCAGCTGAAGCCACTAATGAGTTTTTTGGTGAATGTCCTTGTACAGTCGCTGATAGAAGAACTTTGGTTTTAACTAGCGGACAAAAAATTTGGGACATAGCTGGTAGCGTTTCTGAATGGCTTAATACTACTTGTCAAGAAGGTACGGCTAGTGGTGAATATTATTATTCTGGTAGTTATGTAGAATGGTCATTAGATTCACCAAGTGGTGTTTTAAGTTATGAACGCGGTGTAGCTGGACCATCAAGTGCTACTTATAATCATAGCTCTAATGGTATAGGTCAATATGAAGGTTGTGCTAGTGATGGCTACTACTTTATTCGCGGTGGTAATGCTAATGAATCAGAAAGTAATATCGCTGGTGTTTATAATTTATATTCTGATGTTGGTACTTCCTCTGTTGGCATGCTTGGTTTTCGTTGTGTTAAATAATGATAGTTTTAAAAATTTTTAAAAATGTTAAATGATAATGATATAAAACATGTAGCCAAGTTAGCCCGTCTACAGCTAAGTGATAAAGAAATAAAACAGTACCGCCGAGAGATCAGCGGTATTGTGCGCTATATTGATAAATTAGCAGAAATTAATTTAACTAAAGAGGAAGCCACAACTCAATTAATTATTGCTGATAATCAGTTAAGATTAGATGCGGCTATTAATTGGTCAGCCGAAGAAAAAAATTTAGCCTTAGCCGCGGCGCCTAAAAAGAAGAACAAATTAATCGTCGTGCCTAGAGTATTTGAACTATGAAATTAAATGAATTAACCATTAGTCAAGCGAGATACAAACTTGATCAAGGAGAAATTACTAGTCTTAATTTAACCAAAGCTTGCTTAGAGGCGATTAAAAAAAGTGATAAAAAAATTAAGGCTTGTTTATTAGTTGATGAAGTAGGGGCTAAGTTAGCCGCCAAGCAAGCCGATGAAAGACTAGCTAAAGGCGAGCGTCATGCTTTATTAGGTATTCCTTTTTTAGTTAAAGATAATATTTTAACTAAGGATTTAACCACTACAGCGGCTTCTAAAATTTTAAAAAATTATGTGGCGCCGTATGATGCAACTATTATTGCTCGATTAAAAAAGGCTGGTGCGATTTTACTAGGTAAAACTAATTTAGATGAATTTGCGCAAGGTGCTTCAACTGAATACAGTGCTTTTGGTGTAACTAAAAATCCGTGGGATAAAAAACGGGTGGCTGGTGGTTCGTCAGGCGGTTCAGCGGCAGCCGTAGCAGCTAATTTTTGTTTGTTTGCTTTAGGCACTGATACTGGTGGTTCAATTAGGCATCCGTCAGCTTTTTGTGGCGTAGTTGGCCTAAAGCCTAGTTATGGTCGTTGCTCGAGATTTGGTTTGATAGCAATGACTAGCTCCACTGATGTGCCTGGTTGTTTAACTAAAACCGCGACCGACGCCGCTTTGGTATTACAAACTCTAGCTGGTTTTGATACGCGCGATGCTACTACTTTAAAACAAGCTGTGCCAGATTATTTGTTAGCTAAGAAAAATTTTTCTTGGAAAAAAATTACCATTGGTTTGCCTAACGAAATTAATGTTTTAACTTCAGCGCCGGTGGTTAAAAAAGCTTTTCATAAGACAGTTAATGATTTAAAAAAGGTTGGTGTTAAGTTTATTAATTTATCTTTACCGTCAATTGATTATGCTTTAGCGGCTTATTATATTATTACGCCTTGTGAAATTAGTTCTAATTTGGCACGATATGATGGTTTACGTTTTGGCTTAAATAAAGTAGTTAGTCAGTCTTTACAAAAAAATTATGAGACAGTTCGTGAGCAGGGGTTTGGCCCAGAAGTTAAGCGTCGCATTATTTTAGGAACCTATTGTTTAAGCGCGGGTTATTATGAGGCCTATTATTTAAGAGCACAAAAAGTTAGAACCAAAGTCATTAAAGAATTTAATAAGGCTTTTACTAAGTGTGATTTTATTATGACACCAACCACACCGATGCCAGCGTTTCTTTTGGGGGCTAAAACCGCTAAGCCTTTAGCTATGTACTTAGAAGATTATTTTCTTGTGCCAGCTTCTTTAGCTGGCTTACCGGCTATTTCTTTACCAGTTATAAAAAATCCTTTGCCCATAGGTATGCAATTGATTGCTCCAAATTTTCAAGAAGATAAATTATTAGCTTTGGCTATGGCTAGTGAAGAATTTTTAATTAATCAAACTCATAAACCAAAATTATAATTTTAAAATATGTCAAAACCATATAACCCTTTTCGCGCCGCTAGTTTAAGTAATGCTTTGCGTTTGGTATCACTTATTTGTTTGTCAGCCATTATTTTAATGGCGATTTTATATTTTTCTATTAAAGATAATCGGCAAGATTTTATTAGTTGGTTGGGCTTTAAAAAAGTTAATCTTGAGCAAACTAATATGGTTGAGGAAAAAGATAATTTGGGTTTAAGTGATACTACGGTAGTTAATAATAGTCTTAGAGTACGGGAGCTAGATCGGAGTGATAATCTTTGGGGAGAAATTGACGCACCGGTAAATTTGATTGTTTATGTTGATTTTGAATGTCCATTTTGCGCTCAGTTTAATGAAGT
>JBAZFG010000026.1:0-3721 GCA_041653515.1 Candidatus Nanoarchaeia archaeon | reverse complement strand
AGGTTACTAATTATCTCTTGGGTTTCTCCACTAAACTGTGGTTGAACAGTAAAACACTCTAAATAATCAGTTTGTAACCACTCTAGATAAGCTATTTCTTTTTCGATTGCCTCACGCCTAGCCTCATCAAGATACTTTTTAATTAAGTCCATTCCTTCTTCCTTATTATAGAACTTATGAATAGTATAAATTAAAGCCAATTTCTCTTGTTCAGGTTTATCGTCAGTCACCATCTTGGCTCAACTCCTCTAATTCACTCTCCTTAATATCTAATGTTAGACATATTGCATCAACGTCCTCTTCACTAAATGAACTATCTGTTTGTTTCCATTCATTGACTGTTTCAATAATGTCTTGCTTAGTTATCTTAAATTGTTTAACACACCAAGTAGGGAACTCGTATGCTAATTCATCATCAGTAATCCAACTTAATAAGTTACTTAAATCCATCTCTATTTTTCTACTCATTTAATCCTCACTCCCCTCTTTATATTGTTTTAAAAGTGCCTTTGCTTCTTTGTAATAATAAAGCGGATTAGATTTAAACTCAACTAAATTAGTCATTGGCTCAACTCCTTTAACTTATCTTTAATCTTCTTTAATACAAGTTCCTCGCACATATCACACACAACATCTTGCGAAACACTAAACACTTTTACTTTACCTAACTCGTGATATAAATCACAAATAGAAACAATTAAATCCTTAGCGAAATCACGCCTAGCATCATCACAACAAGTTCCAATACGCTTTAATTCAGAAACATACCACCAATCAGAACTGCAATTGTCAGGACAATTAACTAAATCAATTTTGTATATTATTTGTAATTCATCTTTACTATTAACACTTTTAACAATATCTCTTATTTTAGTTCTCCAACCAACACGCTTATCATTAGTTAATCCATTAACATTTATTATTTCAACAATATCTCCTATTTTAATCTCAGGTTTAGCGTCAGTCATTTAGTCACCACCACCCTCAACAGACAATAAATTTATATCACTTTCAATTTCATTACCCCAACTATCCCAATCTTTTCTTTTGTTTCTAGCAAATAATTCTATTCTTGGTGGTGGACTCACTTTCTCAATAATTGGGTATTGTTCTTCCGGTTTTCTTGAATGAATAGACACCTTCCCGTTTATTATTGTAACTTGACACCTATCAGTAGGTGGTAATTTACCTTTTACCCCAAATAATAATTGTTCCGATTGTCCTTTAAAATAATATCCAAAAATGCTTCTATGTTTTACCCAAGTGATTACTGTTTTAAAATTAAAACCCCAGCATTTCATAACTTCTAATGCTTGAGGAATTAATGAATTAGGGCACCATAAATAAAGATGTGCATTTTCATCAGCTAAATGATTAACATTAAGTTTCTTAATTTCTTCTAATGTCATTAAAGAATAATACTCCCCCGCACCATAACCAAAACCCTTTCCATATTTCCAAGGCGGGTCTGCTAAAATTGTTTTGTATTTTATTTCCTTAATCCTCATTATCGCTCACCACCCCATTTCTCTAATTTAAGTAAAACACTTTGACAAGACTTACAATAAGAATCAACTATCTTACTTCTCGTGCTTATCCCTTTACAATTAGAACATAATTGACTATAAACCTCTCTATCAGTCATTTAGTCACCACCACCCTCAACAGACAACAGTTCTTTTAATTCTTCTTTCTCAATAGGGTTAAATTCAAAATCATCAATCAATTTAATCATTCTTTCTCGTTCCTCACGCCTAGCCTTATCAATAAACCTACAATTAGTATCATAAGGACAAGCAATCACTTTATCATTTAAAGCATCTCTTATAACCTGTTTTTTAAGTTCTTCTAAATCAACAGGTATTAACTCAACGGGTTTAGCGTCAGTCACTCTCGGCCCAACTCCTTTTCTTCATTAACCATCTTTATCCAGTCCTCATCAGCTTCTCTGAACGGACCAAACAATAACAACCAGTCACGAATATCATAACCCATACACTTCATCATAATCACTTGAGCGGTTTGTAATTGCTGTCTAGAATAAGGACTGCTATTAAACAGTTTATTTAACTTTAAAGCAATCTCTTTATCACGTTCGTGCTTAGCTTTGCGTTTCTCGTACTCTATTATCTTAACATTAGACTCCATGAACAGCTTATCCTCATCAGTCAACTCTCTAGGCTTAATATTACTCATACCTCATCACAACTTAACTCCCAACAAGCATCACACAAATTACACAGAGTATGATCATCATTTATCTCCTCTTGATACGGGTCCGCCTCATTAATATGGGTTGCGGGCAAACCACACTTACATAAGACTGGCGCTTCAGTCAAAGCCTTAAGCAGCGCCGCCCTACTAACGCGGATACCACTATTATCAATATACTGGCCAAGTTCATCACTAACAAGCACTTCAACAGTGAGTTCATCACCAATATCACCGATAATTGTCATACACCTACCGCAAGCCGCGTGACCACAATTACAATTCAACTCTCGCTCGTACTCGCCGGCCAGAAAACCCCTCATGAGACAATAGTAACGCACAACACGTTTAAATAGTTTTGTATTAAAAAAAAGAAATAAAAAAAAGGATTAAACAATACCGTCATTCCAATAACCTAGATAGTACTCTATTCGATGCCCAGTAGTCGCAAGGATTAAATCATACTTACTATCCATAAGTTTAGGTAATAACACTAACTGCTCAAAAGCACCTGGCTTAGTTAAACCACATTCAGATTCAACGAATGAATGATCTTCCACAACTGATAAGTACTTCACAAAAACAATCTTGCGAGTCTTATTAATCTCGTTAGGCTTGAGTAGTTCACTAAAAACAAATGTATTAGTCATAAACATAAATTTAAGCAATTAACATTTAAATAAGTTTGCATTCATCAATGCGCACACCATACCAAACTAAAGCGCAAACACCACAAACGTGCTGCAACCTAATACGATATATGGCCTCACAACAACCACCACACTTAGAACACCTAAATAATTGAGTGAACACTAAAAAACGCCGCCACGAACTAATTGACTAACCACCCACTCATGATCACCGGCCCGAGAACCAGTTAATCGAACAGCAGCGTGAACAAACTCATGAACAATAACACAAATAACTCCTCGCAACAAGAATTCATCAGACGCACAATCATTAAAGTCTACCAAACAGTTACAATGCGATAACCAATCACCTAATGATTTAATGCTTCCTAAATAAATTAACACTTCATCGTCGGGGTAACAATACATGCCGCAAATATTCTCCACTGATTCAAACCGGTAAAAAAACTTAGTCATACAAAAGCCCCACGCGTGAAAAAACCATGAGACATTGAGACATTCACGCTCCTGTAGAATAATGCCTAGCTAAACCAAGCATTTTTTTATACCTGTGAAACGACGCCCTTGACAAACCAGTCTCCTTAGAAAAGAGGCGCAACTGCTGACCAACCGACTTATACTTAACCGACAAATCATAGACTAACTTTAACGCCTCATCAAACTCTAACTGAGTGAGCATTAAGTCACGCCAATCAGGGTTAGACAGTAGAGTCCGCAACTTACTCACTAAACGAAAATCAACATTAGTACAGTAGATTGAACACGCCTCGTCAAAGAACTGGTGAGCCTCAGCCGGCAACTCGAACACGCCACACAACTCGTGAATGAGTGATAGTTTCTCAGCGAAAGATGGCCCGAAA
>JBAZFG010000025.1:0-4005 GCA_041653515.1 Candidatus Nanoarchaeia archaeon | reverse complement strand
TCTTTATGGTAGGATTTTTTGCTATTATGGGCGCTAACCAAGCTTGGGCCGATAATGGCGGTATTGACATCAATGTCAAACAAGAGCTTGGTTCTAATTTAGCCAGCGCTAATGTGCAGATTCAGTGTGCCGGTGGGACCTGGACCGCTTTTGGCGTGACTGATGCTAGCGGAAATATTAGTGTCTTACAAGCGGCCTTACCAGCTGGAGCTAATTGCGATACTAATGATGAACAAATTGATATTCAAGTAGCTAAAGATGGCTATGTATCTTATCAATCATTAGCTGTGACTGGTAATTATCAAACAGGTTCTCAAAATACTTACAATATTACTGGTGTTCAATTTGCTCATAAGTTTATTGTAGTTGATGAATTAGGAACAGCTTTAACCCCAACTTCAGCCACGGCCGGCGCTAATAATACAGCTTGTACGGTTAGTACTAATAATTTATATTGTCCAGTACCCTTAGCAGATGATGATGTTTTAACTGATGGTGCAATAATTATAAAAGATGGTTATGTTACTACTACAGATTCTAATGTACCATTAGCAGGGGATAGGACAGCGGCCACTGACGCTCAGCAAGTGACAACTATGACAACAACTAATGGTTTAGATTTTAGTCATAGGGTAACAGTAAAAAATGAATTAAATTCAGCGCTTACTCCAACCACTGTTACAGCAGGGGCTAATAATACAGCTTGTACAATTAGTACCAACAATGTTTATTGCCCAGTGCCTTTAGCTGATGATGACACTTTAACTGATGGATTTGTAATTATAAAGGATGGTTATGTAACAACTACTGCGGCTAATGTTCCTTTAACTGGTGATAGAACGGTTGGAACTGATCCTCAGAACTTAGCAGTGATGGATGCTACTAATGGTTTAGATTTTAGTCATAAGTTTATTGTAGTTAATGAATTGGGCTCAGCCTTAACACCAGATAGCGCTACGGCCGGAGCAAGTAGTGTTGCTTGTACTATTAGTACCAATAATGTTTATTGTCCGATTGTTTTAGCTGATGATAATACTTTAACTAATGGTGCTGTGATTATTAAAGATGGTTATGTAACAACTACGGCGGCTAATGTACCATTAGCAGGTAATAGGACAGCTGGGACCAATGCTCAACAGTTAACAACCATGACTAGCACTAATGGTTTAGATTTTGCTGCTAAAGCCACGGTATATCTTTATGGCACGACAACAGTTATTAGCGGAGCAACAGTGACAGCCGGGAATAGTGCCGCGATTAGTTGTAGGGAATTTATTATTGTGCTGTACCTGTGGCTCATACTGACACTACAATTTATGCTGCTAAAACAGATTATAATACTGGTAGAAATAATTTTACTGATCGCACAGCCGGTACTGATGCTCAACAGGCTATTACAGTTTATATGAATGTTAGTTCAGGTGGTGGCGGTGGTGGTGGAGCAATAATTAACCCCACTCCAACGCCTACCCCAACTCCAACTCCAGAGCCTACTCCAACTCCAGCACCAGCTTCAGCGACTGATATTGTGTCTATTATAAATCAGGAAAAGAATATGGTTTTTGGTCAAGCTAATCCAGAAAGCTATTTTATTAATAGTGGTACAGAATCAACTCTAAAATTAGGTTCTGGCGAACGTGCGGCTGCTGTTAGTTCGTTTAAAGAAGCTTATGGCAAAGCTCCTGTGACTGAAGCCGAGTGGGTTGATGTTCTAAATATGGCTAATGGTCGTTGGCCAATTACGGTTATTAAAACAGTTGAAGCCAGAGCTTATATTAACTTTAAATTGGTCTATGGTCGTAATGCTGATATGACTAACTCCACTGATGTTAATGCTTTAAAAATGATGGGTTATGGAGTACGTTATAACCAAGCTCGTAATTTAAATACTGAGCGAACAGCTATTCAAAAATTTAAAGCTACTTTTGGTTTTAATCCTTCAACAGCCAGACACTGGAATATTATGAGAGCGATTGCTTATTCTGGTTTAGTCAAGTAAGTAATAAAAAAGTAAAACTCCCTGACTTTGTTTAGGGAGTTTTATATTAATTTTTTATTTAATATTAGCCAAAAAATAAGACAATTAAATATCCTCTTGTTTTAGTTGACTTTTTTAATAATTCGTGCTATATTTAAAATCATCAATTTATTATTTATTTTTAAACTAATATCGTAGCCCATATGCGCTATTAGTTTTCAAGTGCTAAACATATGGCAGGAGAATCCATTTTGGATAAAATTATTAATCAAAAGCAAGCTGAAACTATTGGCCACATTCACGTGGTTGATATTATTGAGGCTTTGTTAGAGCGTTTAAGTGAACGCGAACGCGATATTTTACAGCGCCGTTTTGGTCTTAATAAAGCTACTAAAGCAACTTTAGAAGAAATTGGTAAATCTCATAATTTAACTCGCGAACGCGTGCGTCAGATTGAAAATGGCAGTTTGACTAAGTTAAAGAAAGTTGAAAATTTAGCTGAAGTAATTGCTGATTTAAAAATGTTGGTAGTGCGCTTATTAGAAGAGCATGGTGGCTTAATGGACCGTCAATATTTATTTAATATTTTATCTTCTTTAGCTTTAGATCATAATAAAACCAAACTAGAAGACAAGCCGATTTATCATAATCATTTTAATTTTTTGCTATCTAGAATTATGGATTCAGAGATTGCGGTTTTAGAAAACTCTAATCATTTTAATCCAGCTTTTAAATTACGCTATCATGAATTGGAACATTTAGAAGATGTGGCTAAGGAAATTTTAGGTAAAATCAAGTCAGCCAAGCGTTTATTGGTGACCGAAGAATTATTGGAGTTAGTGCGTGGTTTAGATAGTTATAAAAAACATGAAACTAAATTTTTACCCCAAGATGGTTTAGAAATTATTGAAGCTTTAAGAGGTGTTGTGCCAGATGAGGAGCTAGCTTTGGCTAGCCAGCATAAAACACTTTATTCATTATTACAAGCGATGACTGGTTTAGAACAGAATAAGTTTGGTCATTGGGGTCATAGTGACTGGCGCGAAATTAACCCTAAAACCATTAATGATAAAATTTATCTAATTTTAAAAAACCAGGGTAAGCCCATGCATTATGAAGAGATCTCCAAGAAAATTAACGAGACGGGCTTTGATGGTAAAAAAATTAATACAGCGACCGTGCATACTGAATTAATTTTGGATGAAAAATATGTTTTAGTTGGTCGTGGACTTTATGCCTTAAAAGAATGGGGTTATAGCAAAGGAACAGTGGCGGATGTGATTGCTGAAATTTTGGGTAAAATTAAAGAACCCATGACTAAAAAGGCCATTGCCGAAGAGGTAATGAAACAGAGAATGGTGAAAAAAACTACGATTGATTTGGCCTTGATGAATAAACAGCGTTTTGAAAAATTGCCTGGCAATAAATACACTCTAGTTAAATAAATTAACCTTCAAGATTTTACTTACCCGCTCGGTCATTCGACCGAGCGGGGTTTTTTATGCTAAAATTAAAAGACGAATATGACCATTAGCTTTGATTTAAGTGGTTTTACCGAATTACTTTATTTGCCGACAGGCACTGTTTTGTGGCGGTTGTTTTTTTGGTATTTTGGTTGGATGCCAGTGGCGTTTGTTATGCTTTGGGGGATTATTCAGGTTTGGTTACAACATCGCCGTGAATTATGGGGCGCTAAACAAAAATATATTATTTTAGCCATTGATGTGCCGCGCAATAATGCCCAATCTTTAAGGGCCGTAGAAAATTTATTTATTTATTTTGGCGGAGCTCATGGTACGTTTTCTTTAATTGAAAAATGGTGGGAAGGTAAGTTTCAGGTAGCATTTAGTTTTGAGGTTATTTCCCTTGGCGGTTATATACAATTTTTAATTAGAACACCAATTCAGTTTCGCAATTTAGTAGAAACAGCTATTTATTCGCAATACCCTGATGCTGAAGTTTATGAAATTGAAGATTATGTTGAGGCGGCGCCTAATCGCTATCCTAATGAAGAATATGATATTTGG
>JBAZFG010000024.1:2754-5224 GCA_041653515.1 Candidatus Nanoarchaeia archaeon | reverse complement strand
TAGATGTAGATTGTCATCTGATATAAATAAGTCCTATCTAAATCTTTCTTGCCTTCTTTAGTTAACTTGAAAGGGTATGATCGTATGGTCTTAAAATCAAGTAGTATACGCTTACCTTCAGTTAATATCACTGCATCCGCGTGCCCTGTAATCCCTAATTCTTCATCATTAACAGGTATTTCAGCACCAACTAATACTCCTGCTTTATCCAAGTAATTAGCTAGTCTTACATGCGCGTAATTACCATTATCGAAGACGCGTATTTGTTGGATACCTAGTTCGTCACCTTTCTCACCTGACATGGAATAATAAAGTGCTCTGATACACTTACCCACTTCACTTGGGTGGAAAGTACCTTTAGCTCTTTCTGAGTTTCGTTGCTTATTATCAATAGCTAAACCTTGATCAAGTAATCCTAATACATTAATAACATCTGTATCTGTTATTTCATGACCTGTCATTACAATCTCAGGCATGTTTTATTTAGACCTCTTTAATTTATTATTCTTACAGAATTCATCAGGGACTTCTTCTGTGTAGAGGTAATCTTTTATATCTGTAGGCATATCACTTACTTTTTGGATGTGTTCATCATCACCCATTTTAGTTCTTAAGCAAATATACCTAACTAGTAATTTAAGGTTCTTAAATTCATCTGACTTACCGCAACAACCATCACAGCCATGAACTTCATCACTGCCTGTGGGGTAGAATAATGTGTGTCCAACTCCGTGATCGCAAGTCCATTCAACACGACCATCAGCACGATAAATAAGATTCTTCATGAGTATAATTAAATGGGGAGGTTATTTAAATACTTTGTGATAAATAGATTAAAATGATTAATCCATAAATAAATGTTGCTATCTCTATTTTTGCTCGCTTATAACTCTTAGTTATTGTTTTTAATAGTTCTTGATCCTTCTTAGACTTATTAACTGATTTTAATACTGCTCTAGCGACGAGACAAGCATGAACATCCCAACCAAGCAATAAGAAACCAACCCAAATGAGTATGTTTAATATCATAGTAGTACATTAGTAATTACTCCTATTTAAATGTTTCTATTAATTTAAGACTTTAGTCACTATCTCAACCGCTTTGTCTAAAACTTCCTGAGCAGTTAAATTAGAAGTATCTATTATAGTATAAGGTATGTCATATATTTGGCATTGTGCCACCATTTTAGTAGTATAATGATCAAGTAAGTTCTTAAAGTAATCATAATTTTTACTAAAATTATCTTTCTCACTAGGCCTACCACGCTTCATAATTCTTTCTTCGAAAGCAGCCCAATTAACATCGAGTATAATATAATGCTTTGGTTGTTCAATAGTAGTCATATATTGATGAAATAAGCCATTATACATGTTTAGTACTTCAGGAAAGTTTTGCAAGTTTATCTGCGCAAATAACCAATGCTCAATGATATGGCGGTCAACAACAGTATCCCCTTTTAGTTTCTTTTGCGAATACCAATGCTTATGCAAGAAGTATATTTGTAATAACATCTCAACATTCTCTTTACCCTCGTATAACCATTTAAGTAGTGTATTGAATACTTCATCACCCTCATCGAATTCATCCATCTTATCAAAATTAAATTTATTTGATAAACTATCAACTAAAGTAGATTTTCCACTTGCGATCATGCCACCAACAGCAATTTTCATAGATTAATAATCACCATCCAATACATCTTCATACATTTCATCAGCTAATTCATCATTAGTTATAGCATCATTACAAGCAGAACAAATGCCTGGAACTAAGTAATCTAGTATGTCTTCTCGGCCACAAATATCACACTTCATAACTGCTCCTGTAATTTGAATATTTCTTCATGAGTTAATCTGATTGTTGAATTATTACCTAATGAGTTATGTTCTGTTACAATTATAGTATATGAATACTTTTTAGTAGAAACCTCTGATAAGTGATCTAGTCCTAATTGTAATTCATTAATCAAATCAACCGCTTGTTTTCGCATAAGTAAAGATGATGAGTGTGATATTTATATATATTTCTATTTTAGTTTATAACCTTCAGTGTTTAATAATTCGGGTATGTAATAATAACCCTCTAAGTCAGTCACATAGTATCTCTTAATTCTTGGAATAGTTATTCCTGAATAGTACTCTTTGATTAGTTTGCCTTCTTTAATTATTATTGTTGGTTGATACTTGAAGTGCCCACAACAAGCACCGAGCGTAATTACTCCCTGATCATTTAAACTTAATATTATCTCTTCTAAACATGAATCTAAGTGAACTACTTTATCGCCAATCTTTCTTAATTTGCTTCTTCTTTTATCGCACATGTGCCCCTCCCAATGTATATTAACCGATCAGGTTGTATTTCAATATCATATTCTTTAACAATCTTAGCGTGATTAGTCTTGAACGCATGCGTATCAAATGGTTTTGTTAACACATGATACCCACCACGAGTCTCAACATAACCAATTAA
>JBAZFG010000024.1:0-2744 GCA_041653515.1 Candidatus Nanoarchaeia archaeon | reverse complement strand
AATACTGACTCAATTGCTTCTAATGCCTTAGGATTCTTCACATCTACATCTAGCATGAAGTATTGTTTGCGTGAACGGCAATGCTTGTTCTGTAAACAACTAACCCATTCAGCGTCAACACGATTAATATGCGCTTCACCAGCATCATAATCCCATTCAGCGAATCTTTGCTTAATCATTAAATAAGCTTTTTCAACGCAACGAGGGTTAATACTAATGTAATAATTGAAATCATTAGGTGTAATAGTATCTAAGTAGAAGTTATTAACTACTGCTTGCATTTTAGTGGTCTTCCTTAACCATTCTTCAGGTTTCCTGATAACTTCTCTAATAACTGCTGAGCCTTTAGCACTATCATCAACAGACCTAATATTAGGGTTGTATTTCTTACGCGCAATACCAAGGAGAAGGTATACCTCGTTTAGTTCGTGGGGGAAAATATTTGGTAGATTACTTGGTGATAAGTCTAATTTATTCATACTTGCTTCCTCTCTTTTATCATCCGGCGAAGATTTATAACTGATACAACAATATTAGTTGTGATTAACGCGTAACTACCTAAGAATACGCCTTGTAATAGTAAGCACGCACCCGCAATTAGATTGATTACTCTTAAACGCATTAGTGTTTTTTGATTAGTAGCTAACATTAAGCAGATGAAACCAAGCCAACCCATTAATTCTGAATAATAACTCATAGATGGTGATTACTTAAAACATATTTATATACTTATCCGTTAAGTTTATAAGTAATAACTTATTTAGATATTCCTGCTTAGTAGAAACTGTAAAACGCCTTGTTGCGAAGACTAAGTTCAAAATAATAGAGATTAATGGATGCCTTGTTGCGCCGTTAAAGTAGTGAGTATTAACTCACATGTATTATATTAAGTGGTTAGTAGTAAGGATTAAATGCCTTACGAAAACCCAAAACATAAAGTATTACTAAAACCTTTTTTAAAATAACAATACTTATATATTAGTATTGAATAATAATTCATAATTGGAGGTGTATATATGAATCGCGATGGAACAGGTCCTAGAGGTAAAGGTCCTAAAACAGGTAGAGGATTAGGTCCTTGTAAACCTAAACCTAAAAAATAGTTAAGTATTTAAACTTAAAACTATTACTACAAGTCTCATGAGTGACAGTGCAAGCAGGTACTCAATTGTTGAGCGCCTAACTAAACAAAAACTAGAATTACTAGATGAGATTAACAACTTAAAAGAAGATGTTAAGATCAAAGAAAATGAGATTGCTGCTTTAGAAAGAGAAATATCATCACTAGATGATGTTTATCGACTTGGTCTTGAATCTAAGAAAAGAGAGAAGGGTTGGGACCTTGATCGATTAAAAGCGGATAAGGATCGAATCCAAACAACTATCATAACTAGGGAAGCTAATATAAATAAGAAGATAGAACACTTAGATAAGGCTCTTGAAGACTGAAAAACGATTAGCCAAATCTCATTAGAACAAGAAAAAATGTAATTACTAAATTATTTTTTATTTTTTTTTATTCTTTCACAACAATCTCTGCAACGAATACACAATTCAATAAGATTATGATCTGTGTTTATAGGTGCACAATCAATATTAATATTAGGGATTGTTTCCAAAGGAGTATTGTGTTTATAACCTCGGGATTCCATCTCATGCACTATCTCTGCATGTCGTGTATATAACCTGTTAAAATCAATTAATCCATTAGTAAAACCACTTATATTCTTATTCTTAATTAAACACCCTAATGCCATGTGTAATTCAACATGTGAACCACATAAGTGTTTCTTGCATAGTAATTTTGGATCAACACCCCAATCACGCATAGACTATAGTTAATTATCACTTGCTTAAATACTTAACCACCTATATTTATAACATACTAAATACTAAATCTTATATACATATGGTTTTATCTTTATTTGAAAAAAATCCTTCCGTGGGTAAACTAGCTCGTAAATTACGCAGTGAAGGTTTAAGCACTCGTGCAATAGCCGCTGAACTAAGCAAACAAGGTATTGAGATAGGTCACTGTGCAGTTAATGAATACTTAAAAGGCGTGACTAGTGCTGGTGCGCGATTACTAGCTAATGACCAAGCACTAGAACAACAAGCCAGGGAAGAAATATTAAATAGTACTTCTCAGATGAGGAAGATTAGTGATGAGTTATGGGGTATTGTTGAGAAGATCAAACTAGAGATTGATAAAGGCCCTTCTGAAGATGGTAAGGATGTAACTTGGAAGCAAAGCATAGTGATTAAAGCACTTGATAAAATTACTAAGCTTGTTGAATTAAACGAAAAAATTAGTGGTAGGATCTCTTCTAATAAAATTGTGGTTAATCAATCATTCCTTGACATGTCATCCAATATTAATGTTCACTTAAAAAAAGTCTTTGGCGACTTAACTAAGAGGGGCGTTATCACTATTAACAAACCTGAAGACTTAATGTTACTAGGTATTACTAATTCTAACGGCCATACTATTGAACCGGATGACGAAGATGAGTTGGATTCATCTGATGAAATACCTACTGAAGAGTATACTGTTGAAACAACTGAGTGATTGCTCTACCACAAAGTATATAAACCTGTAACCACTAAATAGTGACTATAAATGTTAATTGATGACACAATTTTCATTGGGTCTAAACCGACATATGTCTATGTCAACTCAATTGGTATCAAAATAACTAAACACGGTTATCCAATCAATATCAAAGCACGAGGGCAACACATCA
>JBAZFG010000023.1:0-5225 GCA_041653515.1 Candidatus Nanoarchaeia archaeon | reverse complement strand
TTAACCAAGTACTAGCCCAAAAGAACGTGCACCTTATGTTAACAACTAATGGTAGTAGTATTTTTTTTAATATAGGAGGTATTATATGAATAAACTAATGGACCCGACAGATGTGTTAAGTGTTATTAGTGTTAATAGTGAGTGCCCTGCGGACTTGGTGTTCGTTGTTAAGTGGTTGAAGGCTATGGTGAAATTTAAAGGAGTTAAGTTAGATACTGATTTAAGTGTCTTGGTTGATTTCTTCACTAAGGTGGTTAACTCTGAGTTTTGGCCGGCTAATAATCTATTCAACATGAACGCTACTAGGGAAATGGTTAGTGCTGTGTTACTAAAAGCCCGTGATTGGATTTATTATAGTGAAGTTGTGTAGTACTGACCAATAACTTTAAATAGGTATGGTGTGTTAGCCATGGTATTATGGTTTTAGCATCTTACGAACATGGTGGCCAATTAACTGACTATAAGACTAACCCTACTAATTATATTAATCAGTTGGTTGCGCGTTTGATGGTTGTAAGGGGCATCATTCAGTACAACTCGGCTAATACTTTTCGCAATGAAGGTTTTGTTAGTGTGAAGGCTGCTCAAACAAAGTGGTACCAACAGGAAGAAGTAGAACTGTTAGTTGAGTTAAAGGGGCTCTTGTCTGCTGCACGTTTTGAGCAAGTGGTGTCCAATAATAGTGTTTTAAGCCCTTGGTATTAATCTAACCTTTATAAGTTATTGTTGAGTTAATCTTATAAATATGCGGACGCTCGCTGAGATTTTTGGTGAGGATGATCATTTTGATTTCCTTGCTCGTTGTCACCCCATGAATGGCATGGATGGTTTTAAGTTGTTCTACACTAGGGTTCTTGGTATGACTATGAAACCTTTCCACGAGAAGTGGGTTGAACCTTTAGTTAATAGGAAGTTTAAACGAGTAGCTATTGCGGCACCAGCTGGTTCTGGTAAGTCGCAACTTTTTGGTATTGGGCTGCCTATTTGGTACATGTGGTTCAATTATGCCTCTCAACAACCTTGGGAGGGTCTTATTGTTAGTACTAGTGAGCCCCAGTCTAAGAAGATTCTTGATCGTGTTAAAGACACGATAGTTGATAATGAATTACTTAAAGAATTGAAGGGCGATTCTAACTTGTTTGCTTGGTCGGCACATGACATTAAACTTAAGAATGGTGCTATGCTTTCAGTTAAGCCTCTTAATGAGAATGTGCGTTCTTATCATGTGGACTACATTTTTTCGGATGAAGTCTCTGCTTATGATAAAGTTCCCGATGGGCGTAATGTATTTCTTGAATATGTTAGTTCTCGTATCACCCGTAAGGACGGTATTATTGCTGCAGTAAGTACGCCTGATAATGAAGAAGACTTACTAGCTTATTTACAGAACCTTACTGATGGGAAGGGGCACCCTATTTATCACGCGATCACAACTCATGCAATAGTGAATGATAAGGGTGAGCCTGACATTAATGGTGAAAGTATTTGGCCTGAATTGCCAGGTTACACTAGAGACGCTTTGATGATTAAGCGTCAGGAGATTGGTCCTCGTGCTTTTGCGTTGCAGTACATGTGTGATATTCACACACCGGTTGATGATGCTGAGGCGCCGTTTAGTATTCAATTGTTAACTAGGTGTAGTGATAACTTTCTTTTTGACTCTAAGCCTGATGGTGAGTCAGTGTACTACGCTGCTTATGATCCTGCGTTTAGTATGGAGGGTGACTATAATGCTATACTGCTCGCTAAGGAGACTAAGGGGCATATTACTCTTGTTGGTGGTCAGCGTTTTAAGGGCGAGCCTGAGCATGCTATTAGTGTTTTGAAGGGTTGGAATAATCTCTACAAGCTTGAGAAAATAACTGTTGATACTAACGCTGGTGGCAGTAAGATTTTTCGTGATATGACTAAGTTTGAGTTGCCAGTGGCGTCGTTTACTTTCGCTGCCGGTGATCGTCTTGAGGCATTCAGGGAGACCATCTCCAGGCTTAATAGTGGTTGCGTGACTATCCCAACTGGTCGTATTATGGACGCTGTTGGTAATGTTTCCGCTGAGGATAGTGATGCTTTAGCGGTTAGGCAAGTACTCTTACACGAGCTAACTAATATTCGTAGTGAGAAGACGCCGACGGGTCAGGCAACGTATAAGAGCCACACGTCAAATGATGATATCGGGATGTGTTTTATAATGTTGGTTAATTCTATACCATTAACTGATGAGACTCTTTTGTCAGCCACTCATCGTGAGCGTCTTAAACCTAGGCGTGACCCCCTTAATGCTTTTAACCCGACTACTATTGGTGTGAAACGGTTTAATAAGCGGCTTCGTTGGACGTAATTTACTACTATTTAGTGGTGTTTTTTCGCAAGGTTTATATTATAGCAAGTTATTAATCTATTAAATATGCGTGAAGCCTTCTTGGCCAAGTTAGGCGCTAGTGAATCGATTTCTAAAGAATTGTACTCTGAAAGAGTTATTCCTACTGCTGATGATTCTCAGAAGAGGTTTATATCAAGCACGGCTAAGCCGGTTGATGACCCTGATTTTGTGGCTCACGCGTCCAAGGTTAAGAAAGAAGTTTCTACAGGGATTATTAGTTCGTATGCTGATCCGCTTGGGATGGAGAAGAATGGTATCTCAATAGCACTTGATGGTTTAATGGGTGGGCCGAAAGTATCAAGTAAGCCAGACGATACGCGTAATCGCATTATTGAATTAACAAAGGATCGGGATATTAGTAAGCCCGCTAAGTCAATACCACCTATTATTAGGCATGGCGCGCCTGATGAGTTTGAGCGTGTGTCACCGTTAAGTTTAGCTACTATTTACGCTAAAGATGGCATGTCTCACAATTGGATTAACAGACTTGTTGAGTATTTCTTGTCAGCTGAGCCGTCACTTAAATCACCTAGTAATCATGCTAAAGACCAAACTAAATTAGATGACTGGTCTGATAAGACGGGTTTTCGTAGTCTAATAAAAGCCCATTTCCAACATAAGTATAATTATGGTAATTCTATTTGGCGTTGGATACCTGATGAGAAGGGGGAATTAATGTACCTTGACCATATTAATCCTTTATATTTTGATGCTGTGCGTGATGAGATTGGCCGGGTGAAGTATGACCATAAGACCGGTGAACCAGTAGCTTATGTGCAGTACCTTAGGTCGGATGATGATGTTAGTATTTACCCTATTGACCGACTAATTAATCAAACGGCGTTGTATAATTATCAATCAGGCATGGGCGTATTATTCTGGCCTAATGAAATCATTCACACACGACTTAACCAGGTTGGTGATGATTGGTGGGGTATCGGCCCAATAGAAGCAGGTTATGTTGACATTATTAACAAAAAGAATGGTGATCAGGGCGCTGCTGAGTCTATTCAGAGTGCAGGTTATCCTAGAATTGTTGGTTATCAAGGTGATAAAGAGCACCCACCAACTCCTCAGAAGATGGAGGATTTGATTAGTGCTATTGATGATTTGAAAGCTGATAGTCAGGTTGCAGTGCCTCACTATAACAAGATGGAAGTTCTTGAGTCACGTATGAGTAATATTGATACCATGCTTAAGTACTTGACTGATAACGCGGTGACTAGTCTTGGAGGCCCAAAAGCTCTTGTTACTGGAACTGGCCAGGACACTAATAGAAGTACTTTGAGTTCACAGATGGCTTGGCTTGAGCGAAGCTTAAAGATGGAGCAACAGGATGCTAGTGATGAATTGCGTGAGCCTTTAATGGTTCGTTTGAAGGAGAAGCTTGGTTTAACTGAGGTTCCAATACTTGCTTGGCAAGAGGTTAGCCTTGAGTCTATTGAGGGTCGCACTGAGCGATTGGCTGAACTAGCTAAGAACAACTTGATTAACCCTATGGATCCTAAGATGATTAAGTATGTGGCTGACTTAATGGAGATACCAGTTACTCGTTTTAAAGAAGCGACGCCAGTTAAGGTTGTTGCTAAAGGTTCTGACAAGGATGAGGATGAACCCCTTACAAGTAAGTTAGATAAGTCTGACAAGGAAGACTAATTTTTAGATGAATTTTTTTGATTGTGTTAAAGCTTTTTGGTTAGAGAGTGATGACGCTGTTAAGGCTTGGCGTGGCGAGATTGATTTGTTGATTAAGCCTAAGGTTTATCGTTTTATTATGAATAAAAAATATTTATTAATAGATGATGCTCAATGTTATGGGGTTATCTCTTTTTTCCATAAACCAGTTAGGTTATTGCCTAGTGAGTTTAGTGAGACTATGGTTCGTCATGGTTTGTCTAATCTTGATAAGATTAATCGTTGGCGTTCAGGTAATAAGACTGTTTTTGGTTATGAGTTCTTTTTTGTCGAAAAATTTGATAAGCCAGTTAAGATAACTATTAGTTCAGTTGTTGATGACTTTGTCGCTATTGAGTCTATTGTCACTAAATAGTAGTAATTTTTTGCGAATATATATAAGTTGTTAGATCATTATTTAAGTGTAATGGATGTCAAAAGTACACTACTTAATAGTGGTGATATAACTGACGAAAAAGCAGTTGCTGACAAGATTAAAGAGATTGATCAATTAATAATTCCATTAATTCTTAAAGACAGGACATTAATAAGCCCTGGTAAGTGGAACAATGCTTATTACACTGATAAGACAATTAAGGACACTTACGCTAACACAGTTTGGGATGAGTCCGCTAGGTCACTGTTTTATGAACATAGTGATCGTGATTCAAGGGATTGGGTTGGTGATATTAAGAATATTCGCGTATCAGATAATGGCACGCTATTAGGTGATCTATGGATTGTTGATGAAGGTCTTGCTAGGAAGTTAGTATACGGCGCTAAGTTTGGCGTATCACCAAAAATTATAGGTGAAAGTGATATTCATAACGTTGTTTATAACGGTGTTATTAAAAACTTTGGTTTAGTATTGGACCCTGGTTGTAAGACAGCATTTCTTAATAGTGAAATCAAAGAACTAACCAGTGAAGAGCCACCTAAACTAGACGAATCAAAACCCGTTGAACCAACTAAAATATTTGAGAACACTGAATCAAAAGGAGGTAATGTGATGAGTGAACAAACAAATAATTCTAATGAATTTAAGGAGATAAGCGCTAAGATTGACGCGCTTACCAAGAGTTTAGAGACTATCTCTAAAACTACTATTGAACTAGACGCTGACAGACAAAAGCGCTTAGTTACTGAGCGTGAAAACGCTGAGAAAGCCGAG
>JBAZFG010000022.1:380-5227 GCA_041653515.1 Candidatus Nanoarchaeia archaeon | reverse complement strand
CCCTACAAGTGTGCGTAGCACACATAAAACTAACAAACAAGGCGAAAAATGTTCGCCTTGTGAACAAAAAAGACTGGCGTGTTTCTCTTTTGTGTCATCTTTTTATTATACTTTATGTCTAATAACTTATCTACTACTACTACTACTACTACTACTTATTTAAATTGCTTTTGTGTTTAATAGCATTTATGGTTGTGTGTAAATGTGGTTATGATTGGGTTTATAAGGGTAGGCTTTGTTTGGCTTCTTGTCCTAATTGTGGTCTTAAAGTCAGGGTTAAGCCTAAACCTGAACCGGTTAGTAGTAATCCAGTTAAACCTGTTGAGCCTGCTGGTTATTGGAATGAGAACCCTTATTAGTTACCATTCTGCTTTGTCAAATTCCGGTATCTCGTGGATTATCTTGTTCATCATTATGTACTCTAATTCTTTGAAGAACTTGTATAGTTTGGTTTTATCAACTTGTCCTTCGTTGCATTGGTATAACCAGCACTTGAGTGATTTGAGGGCTTGGTATCGTTCTACTTTCTCGTCTTGGTACTGGTAGGTGTCGTCATGGCTTGGTAAGTCCTCATCGTTGTCTTTTAATCTTGGGTAGCATTCCTTGACTGCTTTAATGTTTAAGTCACGCATTGCTTGGCCTATTTCTTGTAGTACTCTGTTAAACTCTGCGTCACTATGGTCTTGGCTTGGTTTAATACCTAATAATAGTGTTAGGTCGCTTATGTAGTCGTGGCCGTATAACTCGCTTTTATGCCATGTTAGATAACTAATCACTCGGTTGATTACTTGGTTCTCTGTTACGAAACTGCTCATGCTATTACCTCGTAATACTCTCCATTTATTTTTAACTCGATAGTGTCGCCATAACCCGCCTTGAAGATATTTCTTAGTATGGCTTCTATATCTTCTAGTTTGATTATGTAGTCTTCAGGGTTGCCGTCTAGCATAAGACTCTTATTCCCATGCTCTTTAATAGTTTGCTTGTGCTGATTGGTCGCTTGGCCTTCACTGGCTTAGCGTTCACCGGCTTAATCATAGTTATGCCTAAGCTCTTTAATAATTCAATCATACCTTACTGCCTCCACTAATTTAACTAATTCGCTTAATGAGATATTAACTGAACCTTTAACACCCCATTCTAATCTAGCGTCACCGCATAACACGGAATCTAAATAATCAATGATTCTCTGTTCAATAGTACTCATTTTTCACCACTTCCTAAATCTAGGAGTATGTTGTCATAGTCCTCTGATGTCATAACTCCGTTGTATGATAAAAAGTTCTCAACGGCATTAACAATCTCTTCGTTTGAAAACTTACTCATGTGTTAACCCCCTTAAAAGATATAACAATCTCATCATAATATTCAAAGTCTGGAAATTGTTTCTTTATTTCGGTTAATATTGATTGGTATAGTTCTTCACTTATCAAATCAATATCCAACAACTCGGTTGGTACTTGCTCTAAATCTTCACTCATTGTTCACTTCCTCCGTTACATAGATGGTTACGAGTTCCCCTCGCACCCTCTTGCTATATGTTTTCTTTTTACCATCATCACTTACACGGCACTCTAATTCACTCATTGGCCAAATCCCCTAGTATCCCTTGCAGTGTGTTTATCTTCTCGGCCAAATAATTAAGGCTAACAAAGTTAGTCTTCACACCCTTCTCGAATTCCTTAGCAATCGCTAAGGCAATTTCCTTTGGGTACTCAGGGTTTAAGCCCTGTCGCTTCATATAATTCATGTATTCCATGTTTACATCACCTTTTTTTGTTCTTTACTTCAAACTCTACACCATCCAGCCAGAAACTATCACCTATTGCGAAGTCACTGCCGGCTATGTCGCCTTTTAGCGCGCGCATAAATTCTTTTAAATTCATATACAATCACTACAAACCTTTTCAAAGTTTTCCCCATCAGGTTCGTAGTCGTCTTCAGTTACAACCGCAGTTTTTCTGATTTGGATTACTTCTCCTTCTTCTAGTTTTCTATCACAGATATCGCATCTCATTTATACATCAATCCCTAATTTTTTACAATCATCACAAATCCACGAACCCCTTTTAAGTTTCTTTGTTTTGGCTTTAGTTATACCTTCAAAAGGGTAGCCAACATAACCACAATTATAACATTCTACTTTACTCATTTAATACTCCTTTTTTTGCACACATCACAGATTAGTACTTCGTTGGTGTCCAAAAATTCAATATCTCTTATGTCAACTTTAAAAGATTCGTTACAAATAGGACAAATCCAATCAATGATTTCTACCATTTAATCTACCTCGTTCCACTCGGTAATCTTAACACCGGCTTGGTCGTATAAGCCGTTCTCTTCAAAATCTGAACCATAGAAGCCACCGCAAGAATCAATATTCTCTTCTTCCTCATGGCCACAAGTGTCGCACTTAACAATCTTATAACGCCTATAACACCACACGTCACCGGTTAAGGCTTGGTCCATAACCTTAACTTCATTATTAAGCATGGCGATTACTTTCTCAATCACTTTCTTAGTGACCTTCTTAACCTGCAATTGCTGTTTAATAGTCTCGTGGCTGGCAAAGATTAAACCGGCCGTGCCACTATCCCATCGGTCGTTGTATGGGTAACTACTGCCCGTGCTGATGGTTATCCCGCTGTGGATGTACGCGCGTATTGGTAGCCATACATGATGCTTGGCGAATACTTTGTTTAAGTACTCAACGTCTTTCTCATCAAGGAAATTATTAACTAACTCCTCATACTTAGCCTCACTAAGGTAAGGCTCGCACGCCTTCAATAAGAAATCATTGTAAGAATCATGCGGGTTCTCATCGCCAATACTATAATTCCTTAACCACGTGTACATTGTGCCTAAGTTATCCCAATCCCTTGGGCTGAACCCGTCACACTCGTCTTGTGTTATCTCTAAAAACTCATCGCCTTTTTGATATTTCATTTTCAACCTCCTAATGCTTTGTATACTATGCTTAGTACTTCTTGGGCCGTGAACTTAATATCTTGGTACTCATCCAGTACGAAGTAAATAAAGTCAATCAGGCCCAGCTTATTTAACTTCTTAACGTCGGCCTTGAAGTCGCTAAGGTTTCCATTAACGTAATTACTCCACAGCTCTAACGCCTTACTCTTATTCATCATAATTCCTTACCTCCAGTTATAATAACCTGCTCGCCATGTTTCAAAGTCTTAACAATTGCTAATACATCGGCTTGGTTATAATGGGATTCAAGCCCATCAACCTTGCCCTCAAGGGTTTTAACCCACTTAACAATGTAGTGCTCAGTCATCATCATCACTCCAGGCAAAATGGTCATAGATGTAAAAGTTAGTGAAGTCACAGTCATCCTCATCCCTCCAGGCAAAATGGTCATAGATGTAAAAGTTAGTGAAGTCAATTAGCTTATTAACCAACCAATTAATGATTAAACAATCAGGGCTAAAATCCTTCTTACCAACAAGGGCTAATAACTCAGCGTCCACTGAACCAATGTCAGTCGCTATATAACCATCATAAGACTTATTCTTACTAAGGGCTTCATCCAACTCAGCCCGGTAACGCAACAAGTAAAAACAATAATCCTCTTTATTAATAGCCTTACAGATGGATAAAGTCAGGCTATCACCTGAATAGTTATAAGCCTTAGGGCTATAATAAGATAAGCCCTTAAACTTTAAACCCAATTGGCCTAATACACTTTTAATCTTCTCTTCGTAATCAGTCTTGAACGCGCGCAATACATTAATCTTAGTCTGAGCTAAGTCAATGTTATCATGCCCGTAAAGATTAAAAGAGCCCTCAATATGAGGGTGGAATACATAATTAGTCATAAAAAACACTCCTAATAAGCCGGCTCGTGCAAAGTAATAGCCTCGTAAGACTGGTCAAGGTCATAATCAGTCTCCCTAAGGTCCGTGATGAACTTATCAATATCGCCCTGGGCCTTCAAGAAGCTATGAGCTATTACCTTGATAGGCAAGTCATTACTTGGGTGGCCCTTACCAATAGTCCTTCGGCCGTCAATACACATGGCTAACCAATCAAAAACCCTATACCTTGGCAATGTTAAATCAAGGTGGGCTTGACGCATTAAGTAGTCATCAGCCCCGAAGAACTCCATCGTGGCTAAAATGGTTTCCACTTCATCACGCCTAAGTGTGTTAGCACAACCCTTCGTTCTGGTTTCCTTACGCCTAAGAGCCATCACTTCAGTCCAACTATCCTTAGTCATAATTCCTAACCTACCTGTACTAACTTACCACAAGTCCGGCAGTGGTAATGGTGTTTCCTGCAACCACAAGGGCACTTATCATCATCCATGAAAATAGGGTCGCCCTCAATCTGGCAGCACTTAATAGTGCCCCACTCATTAAGCAATCTCATTGTAATGCAACTCCTTCGGGAACTCATAACCACAAGTCATGCAAACACCCTTGCTACCGCTACCGCTAAACATAATAAGGCGGTAACAATCACAGCGAGGACACTTACGGCTTAACTCAATCTCACACATAGGCCACGGCCTCCGCTAAACGGCTATTACTCCAGCGATGGCCAAATAACCACTCATTAACGGCTAACTCCAACCTAAACGGCTCGATAATACCATTCATTAGCTTTAACTTAGCCGCAATCTCCTGCGAAGTAAGTAGCTCAGAAGTAAACTTAGCTAATCTATCACCAATCTCCTGCAACTTACTCATTGGATAGCCCTTACTCTTCATCTTAAGCACTACCCAGAAAGCCCAGCGTGGAAGATTCCAGCGATTCTCAATAAACCGCACCGGCTCAGCCCTAAACACAGGCTCAACAATCGAGCCCTCAATACCATCCTCTAAAGC
>JBAZFG010000022.1:0-370 GCA_041653515.1 Candidatus Nanoarchaeia archaeon | reverse complement strand
TTCCCGCTTATCCTTATCACTTAAAGAATAAACCCTAACAGGTGTTTTAAGAAACGCCTGCAACTTAGGACCAATATAAGTCCTATTACCAATAAATTTATTTGCCATAAATTTAACTCACCAATAAAATTCTAATCAAGCCCTCAACGTGGACGCAACCACTCAAGCCTGACTGATAAGCGCTAACGGAATGACCCAATTAACGCCTAATGCCTCAATAACTAATAGGCACTAATAAATCACCATTGACTTGGCGGTAATGACGCACTAAAGCCTTTTCTAATGCTAACACCTTAGCAATAGCCCCAGCCCTCAATGCCTCACGCATAGCCTCATTAATGAGGATTACCTTAGCCTTATCCAAAACTCT
>JBAZFG010000021.1:0-5414 GCA_041653515.1 Candidatus Nanoarchaeia archaeon | reverse complement strand
ATAGTAGTATTAGTGTCTGAAACTGCTGTAAGCGTGTTAGCATCAAACTCCCAATGACCATCTATGATTACTTGACTACCTGCCGTTGGTGTTAATGTGATATCCCCACTAGATGAACTAATATCATTACCATTAATTACTAAATTATCAACTGTTAAACTAGTAATACCTGTAAGAGCGCCACCAGTAAAAGTAACCCCCTCAACAATAACCACCCCATCATTACTTACAAGTGTTAAACTAGTTGTGCCTGTATGGGTAATTGTAGCACTATTATCTGTTAATGTTAAACTTGCAAAACTAGGGCTATCAGTTGTTTTTAAAGCTTGATTAAGCCCATCCAAGTAAGCCCACTCATTAGTATCTAGTGTGTTAGCCCCAATTGTAACACTTGTGGCAGTAGCTACCCCTATGATAGGCGTCACTAATGTCGGTGTACTGGCTCTAACAAAATTACCTGTACCTGTGCCTGTGTACTCCGCACTAGTTAAGTGATAATACTCGTTAGTTGTTCCGCCTTGTAAACTACTAAGGTCATTATGGTTTGCAACGCTACTAACCGTGAATACTGTACTAAACGCACTATCAATCTCTGTAAAAGTAGCTGCGTTCTTTTGAATAATTATTTTAGCAGCTAGAATAGCAAACTTAACTAAGAAATCAGGATAACTACTTGGCACACTAGCATTCTGTGCTTGAGCAAGTGTGTAATCACCTTGACCATAAACAACATGTAAGTTACTATCTAAGTCTATGAACACCCAATGAACACCATACCTGTTACTTGTTAAATCATTAAGGGTTCCAGTACCATCATCCCAATAGACATTATCTATTTGTGTTTGTGTAGCAACAGTAGTCCAATCACCAATACCATCACGGTAATAATATGTGAAAGTGTCAGCACCACTAGTATCCTTAGCAGTAATATCAATTTTACATTGACCAAGGTAAAAAACCCCTGCATTACTAGCAATATTCCTAGTGCCTATCTCACTTATTAAACCACCACTCATTCGTTCAACACCACGATAGAACAACCTACGACAATTATATGTAGCATAATTTGGCACATGATTACCTGCTTGAATTATATGAACTGTGGTGCTTACGCGGTAACAATAACCAATAACAAACTCAGTGTTAAAATCAATAGTGCTAAAATCAACCGTACTTGTGATAGCTGGTGAACCACCATTATATTGTATTAGAATAAAATTAAGACTGTTATCAGTACAACTAACACTAGCGTCAGCATCAAAATTAAAACTTAATAATTCACCAACATCACTATCAGTTGATTTGACAAAACCAGTACCTGCCGACACTGCAACAGTTCCATCACCATTATCACTAACCACACCACCACTAACAAGACCTACAGCGCCTTGAATTTTATTAAAATCACATTGGTCATTAAAAGTTGGCGAACCTAACAATTGTATAGGTATGTCCGCACAATTAACTTGTCCTGCACCACTACCCCAATCAATATGAGTATCCTTAATAACATCATTTGTGTCTTGTAAGAAACCTGTGTGGCCACTACTAGCATAAGATAGATTACTAAGCAATGAATGATCAGTAACTCCCCCACCACCTGAACCAGTAACATATCTCTGCTCATCATCTACTCTATCTCGTTCATGACGCAAGTCCTTAATTATCGCGTTATTCCTATTCTTTAGATTCATATGATTATACTAATTACTAGGCATTTTATATACATTCAAATATTCTCTAATTCATAAATTAACCTATCACCATCATTGCCATAACGACGCCTGATAGCAGTTATTCTAAATTCATCACCTGATAAACCTGTATTAATATCAGTTATCCTAATAATGTCTCCTATCACTTGATTAAAATCTCTTTTTACTACTTCAATTGTTAAGAACTCTGAAGGGTCTTTATACCTATTAAGTAGATTAGTAGCTACTTCATCAGCGTCAGTTGTGTTGTAAATACTCCTATCAGTATAAGTTAATTCCCTAAGGCCATAAATATTCTGAGAAGCCACATCCTCTTGGATTGATGAGGAAATATTATTATTACCTAATACTTGGACTTTATTATAAATCTTATCCACATTTAATTCCCTGTCCGTTATTGCACAATCAGTACCTGTCGTAAGAGTGGATATAGAATAAACATTAGATCGGTCAGTGCTGTCTAACACATAATTATAAACTCGTGTGTCATCTACTCTTCCTTTAAAATACAAACTATATGTTGAGTTATTAGCTATTGCGCCAATAGTTAACTCACTTGCTTTATTAGTTGCGTCAGTTATTATCGCTTTTAGCCACTTAGTTGTGTTCGTTGATGTAGTTATTGTTGTGTCTTCAGTATTATTAATATAAATCTTAGGTTCATTACCATCTTGAGTGATTATTATTTGATTATAATCAGCGATATAACTCTCAAAATTAACATCGGTTGTTGTGTGCGCACTCCATTGAGTAGTGCCATCAGTGACTAATTCAGCAGTTATCCACTGATTAGTATAGTCAGCGTAGATTCTAAGATATGTTTGCAAGTTAGTATCTGCATCAGAAATACTTAATATTGTCTGATTAGTTGTTGGTAACTCAGTTAATTTAAACCATACTGAAATACTTCCTAATGTATCTGTAGCGTAATCACTAACATCATTAGTTGTTGCGTAGGAAGAAGTGCCATTAAAAGTTATTGCCCTGCCAAAACGACCAAGCAAAGTCCAAGTAATATCATTAAGATTTAAGTTATTAGCGGTTGTAATGTTCTTATCATAAACAGTTGTGCCAACACCCTCATAGAAGGACCACATACTAGTGTAATCAGTTGGGTTAATATTGTGTCTAAAATCTTTAAAGTGCAAGTAAAGATTAGTTAAATTAACATCAAATGTTCCGCTCTCACCATTATCTGTTGAAGCTATTGAAGGGTCAGCGTGATCAAAAACAAACACATAATAAGTTTTAATACCTGTTGATTCAGTTAAGTACCTAAGTGTTTTAGGATTAGCACTAACATCAGTCTCAGAAGCATAAGTATAACCCCCACAACCTGTAAGGCCATTACAATCATTAGTTGAGCAGACATAAATATCTACATTCCCCTGTGGCCATGTCCAATCAACTGAGAAAGAAATCTTCTGACCTACCACTAATGGATCAGGACTATCAGCTATTGAATTAATAGTTGGGCCTTGTACAACGAATGTTCCACTAACCATTATTATCACCTACTATTGCTGTATCATCATGGTCTTGTATGTAAACATAATAACTATTAGTTCCAATATCAGGACCAACAGTGGTATAAGTTATCTCGGCAGTATTAGTCACATCCGACTCATGGCCATACTCTCCTTCAACGCATGCACCGCCAACAAAAGCAGCTGTTCGGCACACAAAAACATCAACTGTCCTTGCAGGCCAAGTCCAATTAACAGTAAATGTGACATCTTGACCTGAGTATAAAGGATCAGGCGCGTCAGTAGCACTGTCAATATGTAATGGGCTTACCACGAAATTACGCGAGTAAGAAGCACTAATTGAGTCATCAACTCCATAAACATAAGCATTATAAGTGCCTGGTGTTGCAGGAACTGTAAAACTCATTGTTGAAGGACTACTAGTTTCACCTGTTATCGCTGAGGCCCACGAACCACCAGTACAACCACTACTATAAGCGTCAGTTTTACATAAATAGAAATCAGCCGTTTTAGCATCTTCATAATACCAATTAATAGTGTACTCAATTGTTTGACTACCATACTTAGGCCCATCAGTGGTTACACTACTTATTATAGGCGCACCCATTTCCTCACCATAGTATTTAACAAAGATCTTAGACCACATATTAGAGTACTCTGCTTTAAACCAATTAGCACTACGCCTAACAGTAGCAATAAATATTTGACCAACTTCACCGTTTAATAGATTACTGCCTGCTGCATCACAACCAATAAAATCATAACTACCTGAAGGAGTCCAACTACCTGAAGCAGTCATAGTAAGATCAGATGAGGTGTTAAGAGTGGTATCAGTATTAACTAAACCATTATAAGCTACACCGGTCCCATTAGCTATACCATATGTGTAACCAAAACCAATATGTGTTGGGGGATAACCCCCTGCATTTATTGAACCAATACTAATGTTATTAGTTAACTCATCATCCCTAATAGTGCCTGCGATTGTACCATTTATGTAAATACTAAATTGCATAGTTGCCCCTGCACCTAGAATATACTGTGTTGCTTCCTCTCTTGAACGTAAAGACAATGTTATTGACCAATTTTGTGACGCGTCATCAACAAAACCAAGAGCACCTGTTGCTAAATAAGAGATATTATACGGTGACGCTCTAAAAGTCCAAATACCTGCTGAACCATTAAGTTGTGTGCCCACACCATTAATCGTTGCAGTATATCCATTACCTGTTGAATCATAACCGCGACTAGCACCATTAGGACTTATTAAATGAACAGCGTTATAATCATTTGACCAAGTGCCTGCTTCATCCTCACCATCAGAAGCATTTGGATTACCATAATACATGTAAAAATATGTATTGCTAGCAGTAGCTACTGTTGGGACTTTGACCCAAAAAATAGCTTGAGGAATAATGGTGTAACCATCACCACTTAACCAACACCAGTCAGTCGTTGTATCAAAACCCGTAGCATAATAAGGATGTGTAACAGTTAACTGAGTCTCACTATCAACAGAAACTATTTGAGACATGTAATTCTCAGAACCATCAATGTGGTAGATAATCATACCTGACTTAACACCATTTGTTATAAAAGTTGCATTTGTGTCAGTTATTATATCATAAACCGCGTTCTTAGCTACAGTCACTCCTGTAAGAGATCCTGTGTTTGTACTCGGCGTTGTTGGTGCAAATACTTCACGAGTATAATCTAACTCATTACCATCTGAGCTTATAAACCTTACATCATAACCGTCATCCCTAAAATGCGACCAATCAAGAGCTCTTGGTAAGGTAATCCCACTACGACCTGTGCCACCATTGTACAACCACCTAACTTCTTGGTGTGTTAACCCCCTACTTGCATTAGCATCTGCCATTAATTGTCTATATACTCTTATATCATCTATATGCCCATCAAAGTAAACTGATCCGCCTGCACTGGGGTTTCTACCAAATTGTTTCATAACCATTCCTTTATTATTTGTTTTAAAAGTATTAGCTTGACTAGCTATAAATTCACCATCTTCATAAAAATTAACAACTGATTCATCATAATTAAACACTACTGCTAAGAAATGCCATTCATTATCCGTGCTAAAACCTGTTTGAGTCATTGTGACAACATCAGCATATGCAGGCCCACTACCTGCGCTCTTAATAGTTATCTCACCGCTACCATCAATTGCTATCAAGTTACACATTGCAGT
>JBAZFG010000020.1:0-5507 GCA_041653515.1 Candidatus Nanoarchaeia archaeon | reverse complement strand
TCTTGTAATAAAAGTTAAAGCAGTTTGAAGTTTTTCGTTAATCTTCGAAGAAAATTATTAACCCTAAAATTTTTACAGTATTAAATGATAGAGGTATTATATCAGCAGGATAGGCTGGAAAAGTTCTCAGGCAATAATTTAGAACTATTAATAGCTCAATTAAGCAATTATGAGCCTAATGCTGGTGAATTAAAGGGCAATGAAGAGCTTTTTAGTTCTTACTTGAAAGGCGCGAAGTTTATTATGGAAAACCTTTTGGAGCTTTACAATAATGTGAAAAATTCAGTTATGGGCAGCGCGAAAATTTATGCCCTGAATTTAACAGTTAACAAAAAAGTCTTAAGCACTTTCTTAAAAGAAATAAAAGAAGAATTAGGAATCACTTACAAAATCTTTCAAGGAGGAGCTTTGGATATTCCTGTGGCTAAAAACATTATTGACAATTTAGAAAAAAACTATGAAAGCAATAGATTAGATGCTGAAGTTTTCATGCTCGGAGCTAAAAAGGTGGCAAAAATAATTGAGTATGCTTATTATGCTCCTTTGACTAAGCCTTTCCAGAACTACATAATAAGCGAGTCAAAAAGTGTTGTGAAAAATATTTCAGAAAAATTGAATAACTTATAAAATTAAATGTTTATAAATAAAAACCTTGCCATTTAAGAAAAGTTTTTTAAAGATAATAACCTAAGTTTTTAATACAAAGAGGGAGTTATGTTAGTTAGATTTAAATTAATACTACTGTTGTCTTTGCTGGTTCTGTCAAGCTCTTTTTCAATACTTAAGCCTTCAGAAAATTATGATAAGAACCACTTGGAAATTTTGCCCCTGTTTAACCTAATAATACCTAATGAGGAAGTATTAAGCGCTGCCAATGCTTTTGATTTGCCTCAAAATCACAGTGATGAAATAAAAGTAATAGTTCACTTAAAAGACCCTGTTAAGCTGTGGCCTAATGAAGTCTCAAGCATTGATGAAAAGGAAATCATTAATCTTAAAACAGTAATGAGAAATTATTGCATTGACAAATTAGGAAGTGACAGTGTTAAATATGCTTATAGCTCATTCAATGGCTTTTCAGCAACTATTAATTCAAATCAATACCAAGAATTATTGAACAATCCATTAATTGAAAGCGTAGAAGAGGATAAGGTAATGCAGGCTTTCATGCAGGATTCTGTTGGAATAATAGGAGCTAATGACACTTGGGAGGTTCAACTCAATGGCAATAACATAACTGGCTTAGGCCAAACTGTCTGCATTGTTGATTCAGGAATTGATTATACTCATCCGGATTTGGGGGGATGCACTAAATTATATGACAACTCTTCCTCTGAAGAAGTGATGCTAGAAACCCCTATAGTATCCCCTGATTATCCTGAACATTACCCTCTTTATTATGAGGGCTTCGTGGGCAATGTTTCAATGCCTGGCTATGATGCAATCCAGATTTATTTTGAGCAATTCGAAACAGAAGATTATTTTGACTATTTATTAATTTATGACAGGGATAATAATATTGTGGCTGAATATTCTGGAACTCTTAATTCTTCATGGAGCACTTTGATTAAAGGAGATTACGCAAAATTATACTTTTCTTCAGATTATAGCATAACTTATGCAGGTTTTAATATAACAAGAATCAAAGGTTATAATCTCACTTCTGCGTGTGAAAAAACTATAGCTGGGTATGATTTTGTAAACTATGACTATGACCCTATTGATGATGACGGCCATGGCACTCATGTTGCAGGAATAGTTGCAGCAAACGGGGCAATCAAAGGAGTTGCTCCTGATGCGAAGCTTATTGCAGTAAAAGTTCTTGATGAAGACGGTTCAGGTTACACTTCTGATGTGCTTGCAGGAATAGAATACTGCACAAGCAACTCTGAACTTTACAACATTTCAGTAATTAGCATGAGCTTAGGAGGAGGCTTATACAGTGATTACTGCGACAAAGACAATGAAGCATTTTCAGAGGTGATAAATGCAGCTGTTAATAATAATATTAGCGTTGTTGTTGCAACTGGAAATTCTTATGAACTTTACCCTTATGATTTAGTTGCTTCGCCTGCCTGCATAAGGAATTCCATAAGGGTTGGAAGCACTGTGAAATCAGATGATGCTCTTTCAAGCTTTTCAAAAAGATGGGCTTTTGACATGATTGTTGCTCCTGGCTCAGAGATTAATTCAACATTCCCAACATATGAGGTAACCTTAAATGATTACCCTTATTATTTTTCTGAGAATTATTCCTCCCTTTCAGGCACTTCAATGGCAACTCCTCATGTTTCAGGAGCTATAGCCTTAATCAACCAATACTATCATGAAAATCAGGAGTCAAAGACTCCTTCAGCAATAAACAATCTTTTGAAAGAAAGCGGCAAACAAATCTTTGAAGAGCCAAGGAATTATTCAAGGATTGATTTAAACAATTTTTTTGCCTATGAAAGCAATGTTGCCATTTTTTTAAACTATCCTTTAAGCGTATTCAATTACCCTGAATACTTTGACCTTGATTTGAATGGCTTTAATTACTCAAGCACTTACTGCTCTTTCTATATTGATAGCGAATTAAAAGACACTGTTCAGGAAAACAGCAGCAAAATACTTTATTTCACCCCTCTTGAAGAAAGCTATTACGATTTATCAGTTAATTGCAGCGATTCCGAAAGCAACGAAGCGAACATTTCATCAAGTTTCATCTTCAACAATGCACCCCAAGTAGTTAGCCTTTCTGCGAATCAGTCAGTGAATGAAGGAGAAAATATCACAATCACTTATGTATGGAATAACAGTTTTTATGGCTACATTTATGATTCTGAACTAATAATCATTGCCAATTACACTGACAACATGACTGAAATATCTTACTTGGATGTCAATTATGATTATAACATTACCTCCAATGGTTCTTTGGACACTGTTTTATTCAACTATGACTCTTCAGACTTTTATGTTGGAATTGGCAGTAATCTCACTTTCGGATTAAAAGTCTATGATTCCTATGGAAATATAAATTCAACATATATTTTTAATAGCACTGATTACACTTTTTCTTTTATTTATCCTTTAACCACTTATGTAAAAGACATTACACCCCCTGATGTTTATTTAGATTATTACAATAATTCATTCGTTTCTCCTAATGAGAATCTTTATTTTTTAGTGTATGATAACGTTTATTTCAAGGATTTAAACTGCTCACTTTACTTGAATGAAGTTTATAGTCAGTCAAAAAATGTTGAAGTTCTTGAGGATGAATACTTTGATGCAGACTTAACAGAAGGAATGTATAATTGGAGCGTTTCATGCGAGGATGCAGACGGAAACATAGGCAGTTCGGAGTTGGATTATTTTAATGTGAATGAAGCGCCTGCTTTGCTCAATATTTCATCAGATGCTCAAATTAACGAAGGAGAATCAATAACTATTAATTCAACATGGGATAATGGCTTATTTGGGCAAATAAATGATTCAGTTATACTAATAATTGAGAACTACACAGGAGCTTTCAATTTATCCTATGATAACTCTGAATTAGCTTACAATGATTCTAATGGGGTTAGGCATAATATTTTCCTGCAAACTAATTCAACAATAACTATTAATGGCCAATTAAACAATGTTTCTTTCAATTATGTTCCCTTAGAGAACCAAACAGGGCTTAATCTCACATTCATAATGCAAGTTATTGACACCTATTTTAATCAAAATTCAACTCTTCAGACAATAGATTATGATGATGAAAACAAAAGCTTGATGTGGGCAGAGCCAGTTATAACTACTTATATAAAAGATATCACTTCGCCTGAAGTAAGCGTAGCTCTTTTGCAGAATTACTCAAGCAATAGCAGCCAAGTGTTAAATTTTACTGTTCTTGACAATGTGGGCTTTAAGGAAGTTAACTGCTCATTATACCTAGACAATGAGTACAATGAGTCAAAATTAGTTTACCCTAATGGCTCACAGCAATACTTTAGCCTTGATTTATCAGATGGAGAGCATGATTATTCAGTAATCTGCATTGATTATGACTTGAATCAAGCAAACCAATCTGGAGTGATTACTATAGACACTGTTGCTCCGCAACTATTTTTTAATTCATTGCTTAATGATTCATGGACTAACAAGCAATTCACTAACGTTTCTTACCAATTCGTTGACGCTACAAGCCATAATTCTTCATGCCAATTAAAAGTGAACAATGTAGTTTTATACAGCTCAGTGTTGGCAAACAATACATTAATTAATTACAATTACAGAAACAATGCTTCCATTAATAATTACAATTTCTCATGCATTGATTTGGCAAATAATTTCAATTCAACGAGCGTTGTTTTAAAGTTTGATTCATTAGCGCCTAGCACCAATGCTTCAGGGTATTCATTAAATAGTTATGGCTGGAGCAATGCTAACTTAAACATCACTTTGTCTGCGAATGATTCATTAAGCGGAGTTAATAAAATCCAGTTCAGGAACATAACAAGCAACTGGACAGATTATGATTCTAACTTAAACATAACAAGCGATTTTTCAGGAGCAATTGAATATAGAGCTATTGATAATGCTGGAAACATTGAGGCTTCAAAGTATTTAATTTTAAAGGTTGACAAGACTGCGCCAGTAATCTCTTCAATCTCATCAAGCGCAAGCATTGCATTAAGCAATTCGCAAGTAAGGATTGAAGCTTTAGCAGTTGATGCATTAAGTGGAGTGCTTAATTTATCAGCAAGTATTAATGGAACTAATTATTCCATGAATTACTCAACTGGAAAATATTATACAACTATTACTGCTCCTTCCATTCAAGAAACTTATGAGATAAATATTACAGTGTTTGACAAAGCTTATAATTCAGTTATTGGTTCAGTCAATTTAACCGTAAGCAACGAGTTGCCCAGCACAAAGCTAAGCTTGTCTAATTCATCAGTTGTTTTAAACAACACCCAATTAACTCTTGAATTCTTGAACTGCACGAATTCCTCAATCATTATTGGAGGAGTGGAGGAAAACACTAACTTGACCGCTTATTCAGTAATTATTTCAGGATTAAACGAGTTCAACTTTGATGTAATAAATTATAATGCTAACAATCAGACAATTAATAATTACACTTATTATATTGATTCATTGGCTCCAAGCATCTCAATTAATAACTTTGCAAATAATGACCTTGCTAATTCAACAGTACTAATCAATGTTTCAGCAACTGACAATTACAATTTAATTAATGTCTCCTTATCAGTTGATAATATTACTTATCAATCAAAGGCCATTAGCCCCTTCTTGTTTTATTACCCGACAAATTCATTGCCTGAGGGGATGCATAATTTCACAGCAGTAGCTTATGATTCAGTCGGTAAAAGCAACAGCTCAACAGTAGCATTAAACATAACCAATCTTGTCACTGTTAACTTTAATGTTACAGGTGATGTTAATTTAAGCTCAGGTGAGATAACTAGTGATGATTTAAGCGGCACTACTCTTGGCTCAGTAATTTATGA
>JBAZFG010000019.1:0-6368 GCA_041653515.1 Candidatus Nanoarchaeia archaeon | reverse complement strand
TTGGTGATACTCCAAGAATAAGAGTAATGGCTTTGTTATTAAGTGAAGGTGATGTAGGTCTTAGTGTTAGTGCGATTGCTCGCTTAGCAGGTATTTGCCGACCAACAGCCACACAAGTATTAGGGGAGCTTATAAAAATTAAGTTTGTCTATAATAAAGGTATTAAACATTATCTTAATAGGTATGATAATAACACTGCGGTACTAGCTAGTTTTTATCATCGTTTAATCACTAACAGCGAGGTTTGTGTTGATGAATAGGAAGAATAGCACTATGTGGTTTGATGTAATGTTTTTTATGCTAATCTGTATTATCTGGTTAGTTTTATATTTAATTAAGTATTCGTCAGATTTTAGTACACTATTGATCAGTGTGCTTGGTCTTGGTTGGATGTATAAAATTGATGGAGGTGTTGTATGAATTGTTTAGACCCTATTGATTGTTTATCATTAGTACCTGTTAATCCTGAATGCCCTAAAGAATTAGTATTCATTGTTAAGTGGTTGAAGTCAATGATTAAGTATAAAGGCGTTAAGTTAGATGCTGATTTTTCCGTATTAGTTGATTTCTTCTTTAAGGTGGTTAATTCTGAGTTCTGGGCGGCTATTAATTTGTTTAATCAGGTTAGTACTAAGGACTCAGTTGAGAAGGAGTTGGTTAAGGCTCGCGATTGGATATACTACAAAGAAGTTATTTAGTTAAGTTTATAAATATCAACTAAGTATTATCTCTCGTGGATGTTGGTGGCCAATTAATTGATGAATCTTATGAGCCTAAGTACCGTGCTGAAAGAATAATGAGTATTATAAATTTATTTCAGGACATCATTGATTTCATTACTAAAAGCACTTACGCTGATGAAGGTATTCGTAAAGTAAAGGCTGCTCAAATTAATTTTTACTTAAGAGAAATTGATTTATTATCGAAGGAATTAGTATCTATTTTTGGTGATAATCATGCGCAACAGTTATTAGGTGTTAAAAGACAAGTGTTTAATTAAAAAGACACAACACCTTATAAAGGTTGTTATCGAATACTTATAACTTGCTACGCAGTGTTACTTATATGTATTCATGAGAACTTATCAAGAAATGTTTGGTAATGAAGACCCTATGAAGGTTCTATCTCAGTGTCACCCTATTAATGGCATGGATGGTTTTAGGGTTTGGTATACTCGTATACTTGGGATGACTATTAAGGATTTTCATGAGGAATGGGTTAGTCCTTTTGCTGATCGTAAGTATAAGCGTGTTGCGATAGCTGCTCCGGCAGGTAGTGGTAAAACACAGTTATTTGGTGTTGGGATGCCTTTATGGTATATGTGGTTTAATGTTTCGCCTCAACCGCCTTTTGAGGGTTTGATTGTTAGTACTAGTGAGAATCAATCTGTTAAGATTCTTGATCGTGTTAAGGATGCTATTCTTGATAATGAATTGCTTAAAGAACTTAAAGCTGATACTCCTCGTGAGAAGTGGGCTTCGGTGGAGGTTAAGGTTAAGAATGGGGCTAGTCTTGCGGTTAAGCCTTTAAACCCTAATGTTAGGTCTTATCACGTTGATTATATTTTTGCTGATGAAGTGTCGGCTTATGATAAAGTGCCTAATGGTCGTGAGATTTATCTTGAGTATGTTAGTTCGCGTATTACTCGTAAGAATGGTATGATCGCTGCTGTTAGTACGCCTGATAATGAGCGTGATTTACTTACTTATTTACAAACTATTAAAGACCCTCATGGGGATAATATTTATCATTCTATAACTACTCACGCGTTGATCAACAAGGAGGGTAAGCCTGATATTAATGGTGAGAGTATTTGGCCTGAACTTCCTAGTTATACTCGTGATGCTTTGTTAACTAAACGCCAGGAGATTGGTGTTCGTGCTTTTAATCTTCAGTACTTGTGTGATATTCACGCGCCAATGGATGATATTGAAGCACCTTTTAATTTACAGTTGTTAGTTCGTAATAGTGATAATCTTATTTTTGAGCACGAGCCTGATAAGGATGAGCGTGGTGAGTTAGATAAGAATGTTCATTATTATGCGGGTTATGATCCTGCTTTTAGTATGGAAGGTGACTATAATGCGATTATTCTTGCTAAAGAAGTGGGGGGTCATATTACTATTGTTAACATGGTTCGATTTAAGGGTGATCCTGATGACGCGATTAGTGTTCTTAAGGGTTGGAATAATTTGTTTAAATTGGAGAAGATTGTTGTTGATTCTAATGCGGGTGGTAGTAAGGTTCTTCGTGATATGAGTGTTAGTGAATTGCCTGCTTCGCCTTTTACTTTTGGTGCTGCTGAGAGATTAGAAGCGTTTAGGGAGACTATTTCTAGGTTGAACGCAGGTAAGGTTACTCTGCCAACAGGTCGCTTGTATAATGAATCTAAAGAGTTAGTATATGAGGATTCTGAAGCGTTAAAAATGCGTGAAGTACTTCTTAATGAACTTACTCATATTGTTCGTGATCAAACACCCACTGGTTTGCCTACTTATAAAAGTAAAACATCTAATGATGATATCGCGATGTGTTTTGTAATGCTTATTAATTCAATACCTCTTTCTGAGGATTCATTGCTTGGTTCGGTTCGTCGTCGTGATCGAGTACCTACTCGGTTGAGTACTCGTAAAGTGTTTTCACCCAACCCAATGGGTGTTAATCGTTTTAATGCTCGTAATCGTTGGGTTAGGCGTTGAAAATAGGTCTTTTTTAGACTTATTTACCACAAAGTATATAATATAGAACAACTTTAAATAATTCTTATGCAGGAAGATACTAGAAGTGCTTTCCTTAACAAAATTGGAACCATTACTAAAGAATCAACTGATGTGATTTACTCGGAGAAAGTTATACCAACTGAATCTGATGAGCCTAGGCGTTTCACTTCATCAACTAAGAAGGTAGTTAATACTGATACTGATTTTGTACCTCACGCTAAGCGCAAGAGTAAACAATTACAGAAAGATAGCGTAATGACTTATTATGTAGACCCTCTTGGTATGGAGAAGAATGGCGTAGCACTTGATGTTACTTCATTAACCACTAAGAAATCAACAGATGTTTCACCTATTGATCGTAATAAAAGAGTCATTAAAGAATTAACTGCTAATAGGGATATAACCGCTAAGCCAATATCTATGCCACCAATAATTAGGTATGGTGCACCTGATGAAATACCTAGAGTACCTACAATAGACCTAATGATGATGTATGCTAAGGATGGTATGGTTAATACTTGGATTAATAGGCTTGTCGAATACTTCTTATCCGCTCAACCAAAAATTAAAAGTAAGAATAGTGCCGATCAAATTAAACTTGATGAGTGGTCTACAAAAACTAAGTTTAGAAATTTAATTAAATCAAGATTCCAACATGTTTATATTACAGGTAACGCTGTTTGGCGTTGGGTTCCTGATGAGAATGGTGAGTTAAAATACTTAGATTATATTAACCCTATGTTCTTTGATGCGTACAGAGATGAAAGTGGGCGTGTAGTGTATACTGATAAAGGTGTTCCACTTGCTTATGTTCAATATATTCGCAGTGATGAAGACATATCTAAATACCCTTCTGATCGATTAATAACTCAATCACAAATGTTTGATTATCAATCAGGTATCGGGGTATTATTCTACCCTGATGAATTAATACCTTTTGTATTTAACACACTTGGTGATGATTGGTGGGGTATTGGTCAAGTAGAAGCTGATTATGTTGATTTACTTAATAAGAAGAATGGTGATCAAGGAGCTGCTGAAGCAATTCAAAGTTCAGGTTATCCTAAGATTGTTGGTTATCAAGGTGATAAAGAACACCCACCTACTCCTGCTAAGATGGAAGACTTAATGGATGCTATTGATGATCTTAAAGTTGACCAACAAGTAGCAGTGCCTTTCTATGATAAAGTAGATGTTATTGAAGCTAAAATGAGTAATATTGACACAGTTCTTAAATACTTAACTGATAATGCAGTTACTGGTTTAGGCGGTCCTAAAGCATTAGTTACAGGTACAGGCAGTGATACTAATAGGTCTACTCTTGCTGATCAAAAAACTTGGTTAGAAAGAAGTCTTAAAATGGAACAACAAGACTTGACTGAAGAATTACAAAATACTTTAATGCCATTACTTAAGGTTAAGCTTAATCTAAAAGATGAACCTTATCTTGAATGGCAAGAAGTTGATTTAGAATCAATTGATGGTAGAACAAGTAGGTTAATTGAACTTGGTAAAGCCGGTTTGTTAAATCCTTCCGATCCAAAAATGATTAGTTATGTGGCTGACTTAATGGATATACCAATAACTAAATTTGAGAAAAAAGTTGAAGTGGTTGAAGAGGAACCATTAAAAAAAGAAGATAATATTAATACTAAAGAAATCACAAATAAATCCGAATCTAAAAAAGATTCAACAGATAAATCTAAGGTTAAGGAAAAATAAGTGACTATTCAAGAGTGTTCTAAAGCTTTCTGGTTAGAAGGTAATGATGCGCGAAGTGTTTATAATGGTTCTGCTAAGATTATAATAAAACCACAAATATTCAGGTTTATCATGGGTAAGAAGTACTTGCTTGTTGATGATGAATTTGCTTATGGAGTTATTGAATTCTTGAAGAAACCTTCAAGGTTATCACCTAGTGATTTTAATGATCGTCGTGAGGATCATGCATTGACTAATATTGATAAGATTAATCGTTGGCGTTCAGGTAATAAGATTGTTTATGCTTATGATTTTAATCTCGTTGAACGATTTGTTAAGCCAAAACCTTTTGAGTGCATGGTTGAGTTAACAGATTTTGTTGATATGTCTTTTATTAAAATGTTATGAATGTGTGTTTTTTAGTGTTTTTACTACTATAAAATGGTGAATATATATAAGTTGTGCCATTATTATTTAAATACTAATGGATGTTAAGAAAACACTGCTAAGTAGTGGTGATATTCCTAATGAACAAGAAGTTATTGACCGATTAAAAGAAGTAGAGTCGGTTGTAATACCATATGTTCTTAAAGATAGAATTATTTTAAGCCCAGGTCAATGGAATAGTTTTTACTACACTCCTGAACACATTAAAAAAGGTGTTGAGCAGACAGTGTGGAATGAAGAAACTAGGTCTATATTCTATGAGCACAGTGATCGTGATGCTCGTGATTGGGTTGGTGACTTAAAGAATATTCGCGTATCAGATAATGGTGTTGCAATAGCTGATTTATGGTTGATTGATAAACCTCTTGCTCAAAAACTAGCTTATGGAGCTAAGTTCGCGATATCACCAAAAATAGTCGGTGACGATGATGTTCATAAAGTGATTAGGGATATAAGATTCAAGAATTTTGGATTAGTTCTAGACCCTGGTTGTAAAACTACTTTCTTAAACAGTGAAATACCTGAATTACAAATAACTACTAATAACAAACAAGTTATTGTTGAGGAACCTACACCAATAAAAGAACCAACTCCAATAGTTGAACCTAAACCTGAAAAAGTTTTCACAAACAATAATAACGGAGGTAATGTTAAAATGGATGAAAACGAATTAAAAAATGTTAGTGAGAAGTTAGACTCATTAACTAAGAATCTTGAAATTCTAACTAAAACAACTATGGAACTTGATGCTGATAGACAACGAAGATTAAAAGCTGAACAAGAAGCTGAAGCTAAATTAATGGCTGATAAAACAGCTGCTGAGAAGAAAGCTATTGAAGCTGAAATGAAAGCTAAGGATGAATTAATTAATCAAGCTAAAGCTGAAGCTGAAGCTAAAGCAAAAGAGTTACAAGATAAAATCAACGCTCTTAATGGCGAATTAGAGCAAACTAAAAACATAGTCAATGCGACAAAACCAGAACCAAAACCAGAAGATAAACCTGTTGCACCAACGGTTGAAGAGGCACCTAAAACGGCGCCAGTGACTCAACCATTGCCTTCAGAAGTTATCACTGCAGAGAACATGCGAGTATTAGATAAGACTAGCTCACCAGCCGGTTTTACTAACACTTACACTGATGGTGATGTTGCTATGGCAAAATACCTAAAAGACTCAGTGGAGCAATCCGCTGAGAGTGGTGGTCAATAAACATGAAAAGTATCTTTGAGTTAACAAATGAGACTGCTGTCTCAAACGTTAGAGGATCTAGTCAATTAGCTGGTTACACAATGCAACCTGTTAGTTGGTTAAGAGAGCTTATTGATGCAGCTAAAATAGAACACTACCACGCACAATTAGCTAAGCAAGCTATGGTGCCTGAGAACCAAAACAGTGTTGTATTCCCTTACAGAAAGGAATACATCCAAAACGCTAGTTGGTCCGCAAGTGCAACAGAGAATGCTGATGTTAATTGGACAACTTTTGATAAGACAGATGGT
>JBAZFG010000018.1:5099-6855 GCA_041653515.1 Candidatus Nanoarchaeia archaeon | reverse complement strand
ATTGAGATTAGCGCCGTTACCCAGATCAATATAATCACTCCTATTTCGTTTAAAACTAACACCCCTACCGTAAGCACCACCACGACCAGTCACACTAACAGCGCCACTAGGGTAAGCAGAATAATTATTAGACCCTGAATCAGCAAAACTTTTAACATACACTGAATGACACAAATAACGGCCATCCTCATCACGAATAAAAACAAGCGGTTGGGCCATATTTATTCACCTAATGGCAGTCCACGCTCAATCTTTATTTTAAGATGATAAGTAATCATATCGGATAATACTTGGGTACTACTAAAGTTTTGACTATACCTACCAACAATATTAGGGTCTTCAACACTAGTAGTGTTAACTTTCGTACCTGTAACACTCATTCGATCAACAGCGCTAACAGACTTAATATTACAATCATTAAAAGTTAAAGCCCTAACAGTTACCTTACAAGAAGTCTTTTCAGTCATTAAATCCATAAGTTTAAGCATGTCATCAGTTGAAGTAGGACCAACTAATGAACCTGTAATACTAATAGTTCGATTAATATCATTAGACTTAAGCAACCTAGTAATTATCTCAGAAGTAGTTAAATTAGGCTCATTAAGCTTAACCAACCAAGATTGATCATTAAAGTACTCAACTTCAATGCCTTTAACTGTAACACTAACCGTGCCAGTACTATTTTGTATAACAATACTATCGCCCATAACTAGACCCCCAATAACTCTCTAAACGACGAGCCAATTGATCAACATCCATGTCATTAGATAAGTTAGCTTGAATAGTTACATACATATCGCCTCTTGGCGAGGACTCATTAGCAGGAACTACCTGCTCACCCGCGTGAAGATTGTAAAGACCTGTTGAAGGAATACTACCACCAACTGCAAAACTACCTAAAACAGGGTTATTACCCCATACATTCTCAAAATCCTGCACCCAACCAGATAAATCACCCAATAATGCTGATATCGTACCACTTATACCGCCACCAATGATACCTCCAATAGGACCTCCTACTGCATTACCTGCCATAAATCCTGGCACAGCACCCGCAAAGAATAATGATATTTTTTCACCCCAAGTACTCCACCAATCAGATAATTCAGATAATTTTTTTAACACATTATTAAGAGCATCAGCTAAGTTATTGCTTGATTCACTAAATTTATCCAAATTTAATTTATCAAGATTTTCTTGCGCACTTGTTTTAGCTAAGTTTATTTTTGTTTCTAATGTGGTAGCAAAATCACTAACTCCTGAAGTACTTAATTTCAATTCTTTAAAATAAGTTTCTATATCAGTAATAGTATTACCTGTCTCTGTATCAATAGGTGTTAAACCATTATTAACAAAATGAGTATACAATGAACCTGTACCATCCCAAGGGTGTTGCCCTAACCATGTATTAAAATCATCTACTGTTTTATGGCCATCGGTAGTCCATGTAACACCTACATTCTTAAATTCATCAGCTAATGAATTTAAATTTAGATCCCCTAACTCATTGATAAAATTAGCAGTATATTGTGCTGCTGTACCAACACTTTCTACACCACCAGCTAAAGTTGTAAATATATCCCCTAAACCAAGACCTTCCATAATCGCACCACTTAATAGAGCAGCTAATGGAATTAAAACTATGCCAAAACCACTTGCTAATGAACCTAAAGAGGTAAATAATATTACTAATGTAGAAAGTACACCAACTACTGCTCCAAACACACCTAACCCTATGACCATATTAGCAATATTA
>JBAZFG010000018.1:0-5089 GCA_041653515.1 Candidatus Nanoarchaeia archaeon | reverse complement strand
CTTTTCTTCATCTGATAATTGATTAAATGCTTTAAACAAATCAGTTACAGTTGTTACCAAGGTAGGTAGTACCGGCGCAAATAATGTCATTAATGTGGCTCCAAATATTTTAGATATACCTGTCATATCCAAAACAGAACTAGTAACTCCATTGAATACTTGTGCGAATTGACGAGCAGTAAACATAACTGAAAGCATATTCCAACGAAGATCTTTATTAGAATCACCTGCTTTTTTTGTTTTTTTATTAAAATCTTCTTCTTCACCAGTTAATGATTTCATGTTCTTAGTTAAATCTTGAATAGCGGAAGTAGATGCTTTATTAGCCAATCCTTCAATATCCTCACCAGTATCCCCTAAACCTAACGAACCAAATCCTTCGACAGGGCCAATTGGTTTCCATTTTTTAGTTGGTGTTTCTTCAGGAACTAGATTTGTAGACCATTTAGAACCTATTTTTTCACCAATTTTAGCAAAAGATAATTTACCTGCCATATCAGAAAGTCTGTTAAGATCTATATCATCTTTACCCAATGAACCAAAACCCTTAACAGGACCAAAAGATTTACTAAGCATTCTTTGTAAACGTTCACTTTGTTTTTCAACCGATTTTAATTCCCTTAGTACGCTTTTTAATCCTGTCTTTAAATTAGTTACTCCATCACTTTTAAAAGAAGTATCAAATACAATACTATACTTATGTTGAGCATCCATTATCTCTTACCTCTTTTATGTTTTATTCGTTCAATCTCTTCAGCTTCTTTTTTAGCATCAAATTCAATTTCATCAAGTAAATCAAGAGTAACATAAACAGGTAGTTTCATAAACTCTTCATAAGGGATCCAACCATAATTCTTCATAAGAATATGATGAATTCTAATAGATATCTTGTCAGGACTACTTAACGCGTTCTGTTTTTTGCTCTTAAAAGACTTCTTAACTGATTCTAAATCCATACTCATTCATTTAACCATTTTAGTAACGCGATAGTTAACTTAAACTGGTTTTCTTTAACAAAAGTATTAATAACTTCTTTATCAATACCCTCATTAGCATTAATTAAACCGTTAACACAAAGATCACTAATCAACTCATTTATTTTAGTGTTCAATTCACCACCGGTTCGCCCTAATAATTTGGATAATTCAATAAATTGTGGTAATTCTGAATTACTAATCTTTAAGTCAAAAGAATCTTCACCTAGTTTAATTGTTGTTATTCCTTTATGTTTAATCCATTTATCCATTGTTTCACACCTCCTATGAAATCCATTTATTTGTTGTTGTATAATTAGTTAATGTTGGTAATGTTGCTTGTGCACAATCCTTTGAGCTTTCATGCCTAATATTTGGGTCAGCATTAATATCAAATGGAGGCACCACCATCTTATATGTGTTCTTTTTAGTTAAATCCCTAAAATCAATATTTTCTACTGTAATTACCGCGTTTGCAAAAGTGATTCGTTCAGCAACCCCTTTAGTTGGTGATGTATGTGCTGATGTTATCGTCGTATCACTAGTGAATAAGAATGATACCCTAAATTTTTTAATCTCATTACTGTTTAATATTAATATTGGGTCTGTAGGGCCACTTGATACATCTAAATTATTTGGGTTCTCAAAATGTTGAACTAAACTAATATCATCACCAGTAGTTGTTCCAATACCTATAGTATACGCGTCAAATGATAAAGTTACTTCTGTTTGTGGTATCTTATCTATACCTCTAGATCCATCCATAAATGGTTGAACCTCAACGCGTTTTTCACCCCCTTCAATAGAAAACGAAGTAACTATTGGGTGTATATTAAATGCTGTGCCATTAATAGGTTGAACAGTGCATAAACAAATCTCGCTAAGTGTGTCAGGCACCATTTATTTTTGACCCCCTATTACTCTCCCATCAATACGCGTTCGAGGCTTATCAATCGAAGTGTCGCCCTTCCCTTCAAGTTTATTCAACCTCACTTCATGCTCGTACAGTGATGGGTAGAAAGTAGTTAATACTTCCATAATGTAAGCTAGTGCTATACCATAATTGCCGGAGAATTTACTCTCGGCTAAGTTAATAAATTGTTCGCGGGCTTCTTGTGGAACACTGTTTAAGTGTAAACTCTTATTGGTTTTCAAGGCCCTTTTTACTTCGTCAAATTCCATAATTTTTATGCGTAAACGCTTACTGCGCTTAGTTCTGTGGATGTTGAGCAACTCTCTTCGGTTACATTAGCTGTGCCGTTCTTATTGAATTGTGGTATCCTGAATTGAGCAGTTACTTTTAGTTCTTTGTCAGTGAATGATTTCTTTAAACTAACTACTTCTGCGCCAATTGCAGTCCAACGGTAAGCTTCATGAGTACCATCTATTGCTTCTGTAGCGTTAGCCACAGTATCATTTGTAAACAATATAGCTACTTTGTATAAGTCTCTATTATGTGTTGGACTAGTACTGTAAGGATCTGTATCCCAAGTACCGCTATTGTATTGCTGTGATAAACCAAGGTCGTCACCAGTAGTTGTTCCAATACCGACTTGGTATGCTTCAAAAGTCAATACAGTATCTTCTTGAGGTTCGTGCTTGCTCATACGGCCACCACCAACGTTTGGTACATTAGTAGTTGGTTTGTCACCTTCATCAATATCTACACTAGATATGATTGTGTGAAAGTGCTGCCATGAATCACCTTTCTTGCAAAAACTAACCCAGCATCGCTCACTCCACATGTCTGGAAATGCCATTTTAAATTTCCTCCATTTGTTTTGTTCCAGTTATTCCGTCAAAATCAAAAAATATCATAAACCTGCCTCACGCCTCTTATCATTGAATCCTTTATCTAATATGCTTGGTAATAATTCTCTTGCGTTATCAACTCCTTGTGCTATGAAGTGTCTTCCAGGCATTGGGGTTATTAACGCGAAACTTGATTTACCATCAACCCTCTTAGGTAGTGGCGTCCTTGTTCCATGAGGGTGCCATTCCTTATTCTCAATCCATACTCTTGGAACCCAATGCTCTTTGTTAGTGCCTTCCTCAACTGCTTCAATGAAATTATTAGCAGGACCAAAATCAAGTGCTATTGTTTTATTATCAACTTTTTGTACATTAAAATTAGGTAGTATCGAACCATCTTGTGATAAACCATTCATCATACCTGATCCATAAACACTGTCAAACAGTAAATCAGCAGTCTTATCAACTAATTCATCATTAAGAAATTTCTTATAACCATTAAACAGTCTATTCCACGCGCCATCCTTCCAAGTCTTAGTTACTTTAATTGTTTTAAATCCTACCATAATTATGCTCCGACATAATGGCCTGTTAAGATCACTTCTGTCACCCTCCTAATCTTTAAAGGTTCATTAGACATGGACACAGGTACATCTCGCTTATTAGATATAATTGAGTCAAATACAATGTTTTGAGAATAAATTGAATTAGTGCCATCAGTATTAGAATCATTTTTTAGTATATTCCTAACTTGTTGTCCTAGAGTAGTATCATTACCTAATCGATCAGCCCAAATATTTATGTACGCGTTAAATGAGTACCTGTACTTGTTATTTCGTACATTAGTTGTCTCTTCAGTAACTCGTACACGGTCAATAAATATTATTGGTGCATCATACTTCTTCTCGGTTACGCCGTTGAACACCCAAGTTGAAGCTGAACGAGCAGGTGATTGAGTGTCAGTGATATTATTACGAATAACATCTCTTAAGAATAAGGATAGTGTATCTTCTATAGTACTTGAACTAATTGTTGCCATTACATATTACTCCAACGAGTGATTTAATAACCCCAATGGGTTGTCTGATAAATACCAATAAATACTTCCAATGAAGACCTACTGATACTACTAAGTAGTAATAACTACCTTATAAACATTCACAAAGAAGTTCTTTGGATAGGCACTAACTTACAAACAGTAAAAACCTTAGTCGTACTAGCATCCATATAACGAGGCATAACTTGTTTAATAGAATAATTAATACTATTAATTGTCAACATATCATTCTCTTTAGGTGAGACTGTGTTATCAAGATAAGCCATTACATCACCTTCATTTATTCGGCCATTACTAGCTTGAGCAGTCTCAGCAGTAGCGATAATCAAAGCACCATAGATATTGGAAGTAACTGAGGAATAACTAACATTATCATAAGTGTCTTGAGCAGGTGTAGAATAAGTAACCCAAACCATCGGTACCTTGAAGATACCTAATATCTTATTAGTTGCACGCACTAATTGAGAAGTAACGCTCATGATCAAATTCTCCCAGCAAGTAATTGAATAAGTATTAAAATAATAGCTATAACATTACCAAATATACTGAGAATAATTTTCTTATTAGTAGTAGACTCCATAACTTTTTTATAAAGACTTGTAAAACGAGTAGTTAATACAGCCATATTCTGTTCTAAACCCTGCATACGAATATCAGTATGTGCTAAATCATTAGTCATTATCTTAGTTAATTGAGTTTGTAACACAGTATTATTAGCTTGTGCTTCTGAACGCACTTCACGAATACAATTCTTTAAGTCTTCCAAAGACCTAATAATATTACCTGTTCGCTCATCACACAACATTTTATCTATTTTCTCTCTCATCGCTTCATCTCCAAATGTTGTAACTTGTATAAAACACCCTCATACTTATCATTAAAATAATCAAAAGACTTACCTGTCTTAGCTACTTTTAACTCAGCCATAGTAATCTTATCAAACTCATTAGCCCCAATCTTAAGATAAGCAAAAGCATTAGAAAGAAGTATACATGCCGTCTTAAGTGTAGGATCAGTTAAACTAACACGAGAATACCTATAAGTTACATATAAGCTAAGTCCGCTTGCAGGCGCACTACTAAGAACAAATTTACCCTCTTCAGATATTGATGATACAGTTAAAGTTGACCTAGTATCCGTGCTTGAATTATAAGCATAAACAACAATATCACTAGTAGTTAATGAACCATCACCATCACGATCAAAAAGGAAAGTATTACTCCAACTAGTATTTATATAAAAAGTAGTATTAGATCCATCAATAGTGTTTGAACGATAATTATCAATTGTTAATAATTCTTCTTCA
>JBAZFG010000017.1:429-6988 GCA_041653515.1 Candidatus Nanoarchaeia archaeon | reverse complement strand
TTGAGTGGGTAGACCGATAATCACTCCTTATCGCAGAGCCTGCCAGAATCGCAAGTCACCTTAACTAACAATTAGATAGCCAACCATTAGTGTGTGGCCAGTAATTGGCTATCAGTTTATTGAAAGACTTATTTATTTAAATAGTTTTTTGTTTTTTGACAACGCCCTACCAACACTCATAGTCAGTTATGTCAATAGCGTGCAAACAATGATTAATTAATAGAGTCACTACACCAATGCCTGTTTCGTTGAACTTAAAAGAGTAATCACGAACTTTTTTACGACAAACAGGGCACCTTAAAGGAATGCGTGTTAAATCATCTTTAGTTACCACGAATGGAAAAGCTATTTCATCAAAAAAACTCGCTTTATGTTTTAGTGATGTATACACTTCATTAGATATTACTTTCATTAAAATCACCTCTTTTAGGTTTCTTCTCATTAGTCAACTTAAACCATAAACCATGATAGTCTAGCACAGCGAATAAATTAAGTTTTGATAACATATCCATAGTAGCCTTACCATCTAAGACTAAGCACTTGTTTAGTTCTTCCCTCACTCGTTCTGAACTAATATTTATTAGTCTTGGCGCGTGATAGATCATTGCTTTAAGAACGCTAGCAGGAATATCTAGTTTGTACTTAATTGAGAAACGTACACCCCTAAGTATTCTTAAGAAGTCCTCGCTAAAACGATCACTTGGTTCGCCAACAGTGTAAAGTGCATGGTTCTTTAAGTCACGTTCGCCATCAAATAAATCAATAATACTTCCCCCATCATCCATGTACATCGCGTTGATAGTGAAGTCTCTTCGCTTAGCATCTTCAGTTAGCACTTTGACTAAATCAAGCGCTCTATCCAAAGCCGTGACCTTAGTTGGGTGACGCCCGTCAAAATAGCCTGACTCACTTCGGGGGTATGTAATATCACACACTTCACCGTTTAATCGGCAGCGTATTGATAGAAATTCCTCCTTAAATGTTAGTACTTCGCCAATGTGGTTTAGTTCTCTTAACAATTCCTTAAAAGTGTATTCAGTTATTATAACGAAGTCTCTATCCTTAATAGGGATACCCAATAAACTATCCCTAACAGCGCCCCCGCAAAGAAATAGTTGTGATTTTGGTATTTTAGGAAAAGGCGTGAAAGTCATACTAACTATTAGTAAAACACAGTTTATAAAGTTTACTCATCCAGCAGGGTTATCCACTTATTAATGATGTTAGACCAAGCATAACCTTTGGCAAATCTACGCGCATTAATTGAATGTTTTTTTAGCAACGCGCTATCATCAAGGTACTCAGTTAGTGCATTAGCAATACCATCAGCTGATACCACTCCGTGCGCTAGAGCATAACGACCCGAGAAGTAATCATTTAATGGGACTATTTTACCCCGGTTAGTGCCGACTAATTCTTGAGCGCTACATTGATTGCCAACTATTACGGGGACACCAGCAGCTAAAGATTCTAACATTGGTTGGCCCCAACCCTCAGCGCCATTGAAAATAGTGACTTTGGCAGAGTTGTACAACTCGTTCATAACTGTTTGTGGTATGTCGTCGCGCCAGAATTTGCTAACCTGTGAGTCAGTGAAAGCGCACTTATTCTCAACGCCGTACTCCTTAAGATATGTGGGTATATGATAACCATTATCTTCTGTGTAAGCCATATCAGTGTGCATTAAGAAACGAGAGTCAGGTCTGGTACGGGCGAATATTGAATAACCCTTAATCAGCCTATCCCACATTTTGCGCCTCTGATTAATGCCTACACTTAGCACCACGAACTTGTCAGCAAAACCACTAGTAGCTAGTTTCTCTGACATGTCAATTGGTTTGAACAAGTTAGTATCCACACCTAACGGTATTGGCACGGTGTCGACGCCCGATTGATTTAACATGTTAGCGCCGTACTCACTCATTGAGACCACTTTATGAGCGCCAAGTAGACAAGGTGGCATCCAATGAGGCACGTTAAGTGAGTCAATAGCTGTATAGGGAACCCACTTTAGTTTGGGGTAATCTTTGATTATGTTAATGAACTCTTTTTGAATACCTACATCCCAAGCAGTAACCAAGTATTTAGGGTTCTCTTTACGCAGAACATTATCCAAGGCGTCATAGCCTTCCTCGTGCTTTCGGCGACCATACACAGTGCAACCAGCGTACTCTATTGGTGGCCTAAAGTGAGTTGAAGCAATACAACTAACTGAGTAGTGTTTCTTAATACCTTTAAGGAAGTTATCAGCAAACGTGCCTAGACCTGACGCGCGCCAAGGACTATGCGTACAGAGCACGATCTCACTCATGTTGTTCACACTCACAAGAAACACATAAGCGTTCATTATACATACACATGACAGGTAGTATCCTCTTACACACATCACAATAACATAAACCGCACATTTGCGCTAAATCAGTCATGTGATTCCTCTATGGTTACATTACACTTCTTAGTTATGTAAAAATCGTTAGTGTATACGTTGGGCAAATCATCAAACAATTCTTCAAGGGTGTCGTACTCTCTTAAAGAATAACCATCAGGCCCATACCATAACTGGTACATCTTAATGAGTTTTTTCATTTGCTTAACTCCTTTAATATCTTTTTTATTTCACTTACTTTAATATAGATTCTGTGTACGCTATCTCTAAAAATGCTTGATTTCTTTGGTCTTTGTTGATATATGCCAATAGTCTTATTACTACGAGACGAATAACACCAAGTAGTCTTATTAACATTAAACGCGTTTAGTTTATATGTTTTATTTTTAATCATAGATCTAACCTCTTTAAAAAACCTTTTTTCAACATAACATTTAAGTTGTTAAAATGACAGTACTTGTGCCAACTAAAAGGGAATAACCTTGTAATAACAATATACTGATAATCAGTCCACTTTCTTTTAAAATCCTTTAGTTCTGAACAAGTATCTACGAACTCCTTAATCTGTTCCAAAGTTGCCTTCTTATTGCTCATATTGTTTAACCACCTCAGGGAATATTCGTTTACAATTATCACAATAGCATAATCCACACATTTGTGCTAAATCACTCATAAGTATGCTCCAGTAGCAATTCTCTCGGGCAACCGTTTTAATTCAGTTAATAAATACTTCTTATACTCTCTTGGTGAAAACATAACGCCATCAAGACTAAACGGCAATTCAATCCAAAAGTAGCTAAAACACAAACATAATGCATTACTAGGTGCTCTTTTAACCGTTCTTTTATTTAATAGCGTTTTAAAACTGTATGCAGGTATACACGAATCTAATGATAATACACTAGTTATAATATCTTTATCCGCAAATATTATCTTGCTTTTATTACCTCTAGCTTGATAACTATTAAGTATATACCGAACATCACCGATTAACACATTTTTTCACCACACTTAATACATCTTTTATATTTTTCAGCGCAATTAGCACATATTTTAGGTACGTTAGTATTATGCCATAAATCTTTTTTACCGCAATTATCACACTTATAATAAGTAAATGCCTGTCCTGCTGCAAAATATTTTTCCTTACAATCAGCACATAACCCAATCATTGTTTGCTCGCCTCATTTAACATTAAGTTTAGTTCATGTAAGCATACTTTACTAACCAATTTCTTCATCAGTGAGAAATCAATGAATTTGTAGCGCTCAAAAATGCCATTAAACTCCTCTTTAAGCACATCCTTAATAACATTACTAGGCAACTTACTCATTAGTGTTAAGTCAAGTTTTAAGCCCCCTTCATTGATTAGTTTCAGGGATTCTTTTCTAATGCGTGCCGGAGTTATGAACTCAGCGACTATTTTATTAGTATCAGTGTCCTTGTCATGCACGCCTCCGAAAACGGCTTTATTGCATTCCTTAAACTCCTCCCTAACTATTTTAGCAAATAATTGGTGGTGCGTGCCGGGCGCCATCCTGTTATAGTTCTTAATACAAATACCTTCACTCTGTATTTCACCAAAATGTGACATTGGCACTAGCTTCTCTAAATCAAGTTTTTTTAACTCGCCCGAATTGCCTTGCCAAATGATAGGTGTTGTTTCAATACCAATCCTCTTAAACTCATTAGTTTTTGCTTCAACACCTAAAAATAAGCCAGGGCCTTCTTCTTTCATGCTGTGTTTGACGCGGATATCTAAACCAATAAAGTGAGGTGCCTTGCTATAATGTAGCGTGTGTTTGTCCATACACTCAGCGTAGTACAAGTAATCAGGGTTAAGTAATACTCCTTGATTTGATAATTGGGCTAAGTGCTCTCTTAGCCATACTCGTTTGCCAATAAAAGTCTTCTCATCACCCTCTTGTGTTAGGTCTCTATTCCTTGAACACTCATGTAATGTTTCATTCTCCATAAAAAATGAAAAGTTGCCCCCATCCACTTTCTCTTCAATGATGATGGTGTCCTCATTGTAAGCTAGTAAATCCCTAACTTCATCCTTGCCTAATCGGTAGATACTAGGGTACTTAATGAATTCACTCATGGGGCCGCCTCTGTTTTAGTAGTTAGACTATCTCGCTCTTCACTGGTTAGCGCTATCTCGCAATTGAATAGGACTTCCTCGGGCAAGTTAATAAAGTCATCCTTAGACCAGCCAGTTAAGAAGTAAGGTTTGGTTATTCTTGGCAACTTGAACTTTAATTGACGTGCCTTGCGCTCGCCAACGAACCTGGTGCTAACAATAAAATCAACACTAACAACACCATCAGCCAGTGACTTCTGAATTAGTATTGGGTTTGATATGATGAACCCCTTGGATAGTTTGTAGTATACATCACTTAATTGTTTGTAGATAAGTGCTTTGGTGCGCTCTATTTTAGTTTGGTAGTCATCAAGACTTATTTTTAAACAACTACTAATGTGGTGCTCAGTCTTAACTTGTTTAGCCATTACGCATCACCGCCTTTACCAATAAACATTAGTCGGTCACGGCAAATACTAACTTCACCTTCTTTCAACAACGCTTGGTGTTTTAGTCCCCAAGTGTGAATGTCAAAAGGCTTCAATAAAACATGATAACCATTCCTAGTCTCAATATAAGTTACGAAAACATTATCAGGGGCCCCGTCAGCCACACCGGGCAGTGAGTCAATAATCTTCCTAAGCACTTTATCATCCTTTTTATCAACATCCAGCATGAAGTATTGTTTTCTAGCCCGACCCTCATCGCATTGTAAAGCGCTTAGCCACTCAGCGTGTATTCGGTCAAAGTGCGCTGCTTCCTCGTTGTAGTCCCACTCAGCGAAACGCTGCTTGAGTATTTTGTAAGCTTTCCTAGTGTCCCTAGGGTTAATAGTCACGTACATGTTGAAGTCTTCAGGCCTGATATTATCATAAGAGTAGTTGTTGACTACTGCTTTTAGTTTGGCTAGTTTGCGCCCCCAATCTTCTTTAGTCCTAACAGTTACTCTGACAACACCATCTCCTTTAGCGTTATCACTTAAGTGGCCTTTAATATCTCGGTTGTACTTATTACGGGCAATGCCTAATAGTATGTAGATCTCTTCATGAGCGTGGGGGAATAAAGTCCTTAGTGTTTGTTCATTAATCACTTGGTTAACTAGTTTCATTGTTGCTCCTTATTCTTTTGATTAAACTTAGCGCACGTGTTATTCTTTAAGTCAAGCCACGGCACGCAATTATTATCACAGTTCAATAGTTTTTTGTTCTTGTGAACGCAACCATAACAGACCATACCCTTAAGTAAGTTATTAATGTGAAACGGATCAGTCCGCTCTAATGGCTTATCACCATACTTCTCTTTCAAATATTTGTTGATCGGTATTCTTTGTGACATGTTGTTTCCGTAATGTGGGTTGTTGGTGCTGCCCCAACCATATCAATACCGCGGTGATTGATACTGCATCTGGCAAGCCCACATATTTAAGTGATTATTGATTTCACCCATCACTCGCGGGTTAATTAACAGGGAGGTTAATAGTAGTTTTACTAAGCAAAGGTTGTTTAAATAGTTTATGGTGTTGTTTATCGGTTATACTCTAAGAATTCCCATTTGAAGCGCGCTGACGAGCCACCATCACGCAAACCATAATCATAAACAACACCTAACTTATCGCCATCCTCATCACCATATTCGACAGTGTTATCACCAGGCATTAGTGTTTGGGCTCTTTGCTCAGCGCACTTAATCATAAATTCTTCTAATACTTGCGGGTTCTCTTTAACAAAGTCTAGTAACGTTAATGGCTCGCTAGTTAGATTAGTGATTATGAATGATGTGCTGCTACTGTTGCTCACGAAACTAGTTCTAACTTTCATACTCTAATCATTACTCCTTTGAGTGAATAAGTCATATTTGGGTATATCTTTTTTGAAGCGATCATAACTGGTATACTTACTCTTTATTTCCTCTTTTAACTCATCAAAAGTCATATTTAATCGCTTGCACGCATAACCAAATAAGTCTTGTATTCTGAACTCTTCTAGTTGACATATTGGACAATGATTGGCGTCTACAACACGAGGGTCTTCCTCTGTCTCATCATCATCAGTATCATTATTGACTTCATCTAATTCGCCAACTAAAAACTC
>JBAZFG010000017.1:0-419 GCA_041653515.1 Candidatus Nanoarchaeia archaeon | reverse complement strand
ACAATGATCTCCTGTCACATCACAAATAAATGATGAAGAACTACTATTGCTAACAAAACCTAGTCGCAATTTCATGAATGCCCCCACCCAACAAAATGGTTAGATATGTTTATTAAATCAAAAAATTCCCTCATATCAAAATTATCCATCATAGTATTACCACTAATATTATCCTCATCTTCATGTATATCCCACTCTTCATCCGAGTAAGGTATACCAACTATTCGACCAATCGCGCTATGCTCACGAATAGCGTTTAATTGGTAATTTGTTAAACTATTCTTACTAATCACAAAACTACTAGAACTGCTATTACTTACGAAACCTAGTCTAATCTTCATGTATAACCCTCGCTTGTGGTGAATTTAAATCCTTAATAAATTCAGAGTTATCGTATAATAACCTGCTCGCCCAATTAT
>JBAZFG010000016.1:0-7156 GCA_041653515.1 Candidatus Nanoarchaeia archaeon | reverse complement strand
GAGTAGTTGATAAGATTAAAACTCTTAGAAGTGATGTTTGGAAGTTCAAAGAAGAAATAAAGGGTACTGCTGACCAAGATGACCATTGTGGTGTTTACCTAGATGAGTTCTATAACACATTTGGTGTAGGCAATTTGTCCGGTGTTAACACACAAGATGAGATTGGTGTTTTATATCAAGCTGTTAAAGAGTTAAGTGATGAGATTGAATTATTAAAAAAACATTAAGTTTATAAATACGCAATTCATATTAAGTTACTACTAATAAGTAACAAATAATATTAAGGGGGTGAAAAAAAATGGAAATAGATTTTAACCAAACAATTAACGACCTAGATGGTAAGCCAATACCTAATGAACTACACGAGGCAGTCACACTAAAATCAATTAGTAGAACTGCACTACTTAACATGGCTCCTGACGAGAAACTAAAACCAGAAGACAAAGTTAAGAGGTATGACCTGGCGATGAAGATTTACCTAGGCACTAAAGTAGACTTAACAATTGAGGAAATAGCAATGCTTAAACCAATAATTGGCAACTCATTCGGACCACTAGTCGTTGGGCGCGCTTACAGCATGCTTGAGAAAAAGTGAACTTTAATAAGTTAATTTATTATTTTATTTTATTATGGAATTATTACTAACAACTATTTACGCAATGATTGGTTCAGCAATAACCGCTGCAGGCTTCTACCTGAAGAACACTAATTACGAGTCGTTTGATAAAGTTAAGTTCGCCAAGACAGTGATACTAAGCGCTTTATGCACTATCGGCGCATGCGTGTTAGGTGTCTCTGATAACGAGTTCGCGACTTCAGCTATTGGCGTGTTCTTAGCTAACCTGATTGAGCCATTTATTAAGTCGATCTTTAGAGAAGACTCTAAACTTAGGACTTTACTGCGCTTAAAGTAGTAACAAAATGGAAACGCATATAAAAAAAAGACGCATCTAAAGTAAATTATGTTCTCATCATTTGACTTAAACCCTACAGGCGACAAAAGAGCTATGCCTTGCGAGGGTTGCGGGTTATTCGCTAGTTGTGAGATACTAGACTACCTTAATGGTGATAAGATGCAACTTTGTGGTAATTGTCATCAGTTCATCGAGAAGTTTGCCAAGAAGATCATTGACTCAAAATTACCTAAGAAGGAATTAAAAAAGATGCTGGGTGCCTGGCGTGATAACAAGAAAGGCTTCAACTTTGATATCGATTCACTCTTTACTGAAATAACACCACCAAACACTACTACATAACATTTATAAGTTGTCAAAGTTTAATAAATATATTATGGCCATCACTGAAACAGTGCAAGGTAGGTACCACACAATAGTGTCTAGCTTAACAGGTGCAACTAATATACTATCAGAATTAACAGCGTTCTTAACTAGTTGTCATGTTAACCCTAGAAAAGTTCTTGATGTGGACGTCACTAATAAAGTAATAGTATTCTTTAACTAATAATACTGTCAGAATATTAAACTAGTTTACCATCAGTGAACACGTTCTTCCACTTAACACCCGCCCAAACGTGCTCATAATCAGCACCTAATCCTTGGCGCTCTTCCATAACACCAAACGTATCCTGTAGTACCCGCTTAATTACGTAATCACTCTTGCTGGAGACATTAAAGTCATGACAATACTGACTGTATGCCCGACGAACTTCTTTCTTAGTGAGCACACCATCAGGATCACCCTCTAAGCGATCATAACAGAACGCTGTAAAACTATTACTGCGCCTAATCCACTGTGATTTAACTGACTCACAATTTAATGCGTAACTGAAACCATTATTAGAACGTAACCTTTTAAGAGCGGTCAAAGCTGTGTTTAAAAGACCGCTCATTTCAGTATCAGAAGTTATTTTGTTAATAATATCAGTATCACGTAGCCTTAAAAATGTCTTATCCGGTGATTGATCATACTCTTTTTGTTCCACAAAAGTATAAGGAAAATTTATTAATATCCAACGATCCCAGAAACCCCTACTAAAATCGTACACCATTGGCAGTTCATTACACGCGAAAATAACCTTAGCGTAGTTAACAAAATGAAGATCCCTTAAAAATTTACGCTTAACACTAATAGTATCTCTACCAGTTAATGCTTTAAACACAACAGTTTCTTTAAGGTCATCACGACTGATATCACCCGCCAAGTTAATTAATTTACCAAACATTTCACAAAGACTAAAACTGTCAGCTACCATTGAACTAAGGGGGACTCCACACACGTTAAAATTGCCAACAAATCTTTTCAACAACTCTAATAACTTACTCTTGCCATTACGGCCATTACCAACTAACATGAACGCTTTTTCAAAAGAATTATCCTTAACTAAACAATAACCGGTTAATTCATAAAACATTTTAACATCATCTTCATTACCAAAAACGCTATTCAAGAACGCGTCAATTTGGGGGCAAGCAGCTGAAGGGTCATAGGTCAGTGGCAGTTTTTGAAAGAATACTTTATCAGGTGTGAAATCACTTAATTGACCTGTCAACACGTTCAGCACCCCATTAGTAACCGGCACTTCATAAACATAGTTATGGTTAAAGAACTCATCAGTATCAATGTACGTGTCGGGTTCTAACTTCTCAATAACTTTAGTGTAAATAAATTGATTATAGTATTCACCTAATAAGTTTCTCAAAAAACACTTAACATGACTACGCCCGTTAGGTGTGTAAATACCATCTTCATACACCCATACCTCACTTTTAGTGTCATCCTTAGTTGTGTACACTTTAAAAGTGTCTTTAATAGCATTAGTAAGCAATTCTGACATTGCACCCCAGTTCTTTTTATCATCTGTTAACATGTCTAAGTACTGTTGTCGGACTCTTTGTAATGGTTCGGTCTCAGCATTCTTTAGTTTATCAAAGTATTTTTGTTTGCACTCATCGTATTCTTTTTTGAGGTGAAATTCTTCAGCAATCCAAAGTAGTGCATCCTTAAATGATAGATTCTTGGCTTGTTTAACTATGGAAAATCTATTAAATGATGAAACACAATGAAAGCAGTGAGCCACGTCATCATTGAAACCAAAGCAATGACCCCCAACACTATCATGAAATAGGCAATCAGTGGGGTTCTTAGATGTGTTAACCCCTAAACGATTTAATATGTCCACCATGCTAACCTTGGACTTAACAAGTTCAACGAAGTCATTAGTCTCGCTGGTGGCTTCAGTTACTTCAATTAATTTTTTAGGGTTCTGATCATAAGGAACAAGTATAGCCCTTAACTCTACGTAGGGGATGAACGCTATTTCTGACTCGTCAACAACAGTATAAATAGACCCATTAGGATGAATCGATGAACCGCCTATTACTTGTTTACCATCACCTTGCACATCAGCCAAAGTATTCATTTCTTTGTCAAACAACTTAAAACTACCACTATCATCACTAAAGAAGTACTTATGCAATAGTCCTTTGCCGGTCTTAACTGTGAAAGTCTTTGGTAATTTACTAACAACTTTATCTTGTAGTTCAGCATTGTCAAAATCAACAATAACCAAGTGCTTAGGGCCACCCCCCATAACACCATAGTTACCACCGGTTTTAATATGTTCCAGTAGATTAGGGTTGTCAAACTCTATTTCTTGCTTCTGCCAAGCATTCTGAAAGGGTTTTTTGCCTTGTTTCTCAACTAAGCAGAAATAAATACCCCTCTGTTGTAACTGTTTAGGCACTGTGATAGGCATAATAGTTGGCATAAGCATTAGTTCTTTAAATAGTTTAGTTATTTAATAAAGTGCAGGTGGGGTGTGAATATGTTGTTAGTTAACTCGAATGATATGAATCCCTGCTGCCAGTTAGCCGTGCCCGTTATTGAGCACATGCAGCCTGATTCTAATCCGACCATAGTGCCCCTGGGCGTGGTAACATACACTTGCGCTAACCGGTGACAGTGGCCTATAATGACATTAGAGTTAAGCGAGTACATCGTGTTCTTAGCGCTGTAACCACTATACTTACTAGTTGCTGCTCCATTAAGCCGGCTATCACCATGAGTAATGATCAAGTTAGGCAGGTTGTAGTGGCCGCTTTGTGAACGCCAGTAATCTCTGGAACAGGGCACGAATTCAATGTTAAGACTATCCAGGTCTAATAGTTTTGGTACCGTTAGAATGCCTAAATCTTTGAATTCTTTATTGCGCCAGAGAAACTTCTGGAGACGATTTGAATGATTACCCTCTAAATAAATAATTTTGCATTTAGGACCTACTATATCACGAATCTTAGTTAATATCTTTTTACCTAAAACTAAATCCTTACTAAGTGAGTTCACACGATCAGGGTTTTTCTCAAAATCACTAATAGTATACATATCCATGAAGTCACCATTAATAAAGAAGATGTCCGGTTTGTACTGTGCTGTGAAAGATAACATTTTAGTCAATGCTTCATAGTCCACAAAAGGTGTATGGTAATCACCCGTGACTATAGCGCGAATATTCTTCTTATTGATTGGTTCTTGAACGTGGAAGTCGTTTACTTGAGATAATTTTCTAATCTCTTCTCTTAAGAAATCACTTTGAGGCATTATATTCTCTAGTAAAGATGTTTAAGTATATATGCTTTTGTGAAGCGTAATTCTATTTTAACGAAATTAATTCTTGTTTTATATTCAATTGGTCTTCAACTTTGTTTATCTCAACAAGCCAGAAAGCCAGTTGATTATCTAAACCTTTAGAAATACTATAATCATTTTCACCTTGAAAAGTACCACATTCAAAAGCATGTGTATTCTGTATTTGAGCATACATAACACAATGAGCATGTCCTAGTAACAAAAAATCAGGTGTTATTTTCTTTTGACGAATATACTTTTGGGCTCTATAACCAATACTATAAGCAACACTCCCCTGGTAGTGGACTTGCCATAATGATAAATCATTTATTTTAGCTTTTGCTAAATTTCTACCAACATAATGTAAATCATCTCGTTGGTCATTAATTAACATACCTAAATCAACTTTGACTTGCTTATATACTTTTTCTTCATGATTACCTGTAATAAAATGAGTAGTCATATCTTTCCTTTTAGGGTAATTATCAACAACATAATCAACCATATCATCAACGCCCCATACTAATAGATTATTTATTTGTCCTGGATACACATTTATGCCATCGCATAGATCACCTTCATGGAACACATCTTTAACGCCTGACTCCTTACCATAATCATAAGCTAGTTCTAAACCGGTTAAATCACATTGTTTACAACCTAAATGAGTATCAGAAACGAACATTAATTTAAAATTATCTTCAGGGTATAATAGTTTGTATTCTAATGAAGATTCAGTGGCAATACGATAATAGACTTTGCTACCAAGAACATTTTTTTCAATTGGGATGCCCGCTTTACGCCAAGAATCCATTAAAACTTTAACTTCATTAGTTTGTAATTCATAAGTATCTAAAAAAGAATCATAGGTCATTGGCTGTTTGGATAATGTTTTGAACATTCGTTTATGTTCGGGGGTTTCAATGATTGGGGGGTAATTAGTCATTTTTGCACCAACTTAGTGTTATTACCTTGCTTAACAACATATTGATTGCACAGTCGGCAAGCGAGGTTTTCACCATTTTGTAATGATTCCTTCATGAATTTACAATTGCCAGCATAACGATTCTCACCAGCATAGAGTGTTGGCAAGTCTAAGATATGATTATTACAAGTATAACATTGAACTAAATGAGTGTTATCATATTCTAATACTTCAGCGAACTCATCTTTGACTAAGTGATCATCAAGCACTTCATTAACGTGTTTATTGCATGCGTAGTACTTATACCATTCTTTGCTCCACTTAGCGAAACGGTTTATTTGAAAATCAGGTACGGCGTTACATTGGTCACAACCACTAAGTAATACTATTTTAGTTAATAAGATATTTAGAGTCATATATACACTCCTTTTATATCATCAGTGGGCAGTTTATCAGTTTTTGGTTTAGTGTCAATGTAATAGCCTTCTAGTACATCATCTATTAGTTCGCCAGTTGTCTCATCTTCTTTTTTAACAGTTACGCACCCCTTCCATGCAACATAGTCTTCAGGGAAGTTATGAAATTTGTAAGATAAGTCTATACATTCTGATAATGTGTCTATAACCCTTTTAGTTTCAGCTAAATTATTTAGTAATGTCTCAAGTGATGGTTTTGCGTCACCGAGTAATTCAGTTATAACATTAACTTCTGACTCATACATTGGTGCATGCCTAAGCTTTAGTGTGTTAGGTTTAAACTTCATACTGCCAATGAAATCATCATCAGGTAAACCCATCGCGTTGGCTATTTGGATAGAGTTAATCAGCGCATCCATATCACCATAAGTATAATACTGGAATGTGAGCGCTTGTAAGTATTCAATCTGGTGCTTCTTTAAAAAGTACTTATCAAACCACTTAGTGGCTTCATAAACCTTCACAGGAGTGCCTGTGCGTTTAATTGGCTCTAATTGAGACAGAATAATTGACAAGGTCGAAGGTGCAGAACAACAATCTTCGTCAAAAGACATATCAACTATGTAGGTTTTAGGTATTTATTAATGTTGTGTTTCTTTTCTTTTATGTCCTTTGATGTCAATATTTAATTTATACATTAAGGATATTATAGCGTTTAAGTTAAAAATTGCTCCACAAACATGGTCTTCATCTTCTTCACCACACATAAACTGCATAAAATGGCGCCATGCGCTAGCTTTAAAACGATCAAGTTCTTCAATACTGTCTGCTTTTTCCCAATTACGCGCTGAATATTTTTCAGCACCACGTGTCATTAACATTGCTAAACGATATAATAGTGTTTCGTTATATGGTTGGTACGCAGGTAGAATTAAGTCAAATCTAGGTTTATTACTGCCTTGTAAATCTCTAGTCATGCCCGATTTATATGTTTGTCTTTTCCCCGAATCTTTGGTGACATAATCTTTAACCATTAATCGCACCTTCATATTTGTTCCTAATTTGGATAATACTGGTCATTTTTGACAATTCATCACGACCTAAATCCCTCATAAAAGCGAACACCTTATTCTCTTCCGGCGTGCTTAATTGGCTTAACTTGACAGGCCTACCTTTAGCCATTGCTTGCATAACGCCTCGCATATGCTTCCACAAGCAGTAGTAAGGGGTT
>JBAZFG010000015.1:0-7940 GCA_041653515.1 Candidatus Nanoarchaeia archaeon | reverse complement strand
ACCTAACTAAATCTCGTGTCTGTCGAACCATCTCGGCGTTGCCACACTTAGGGCAGACTAAATAATTACTCATGTTGTTTAGTCACTCTCCTCGCAAGTTATTATTCCTTGCTCTTCACTATTGATTTCAAAGTCCTCTTCAACGAAGTCGTAAGCGGGTCCATTGTTGAATAATTCTCTAGCTTCTTCTTCATCTTTAGCTTCTACTATCCAGTATCCGCGCTGTGTTACTTCGCGTGTTACAGGTAAAAAATACTTAGTCATTATTCATCACTCTCCTCTAAAGCATTTATTCCGGCGTCAATGTCCGAGGCCGTTTGGTCGTCAATTAAGTTGGTCAAATTAATCTTCTTACACTTATCAGTGTAACCGATTAATTCCCAAGAGGTTATTGATAGGGCAGTCATATGTTAGACCCTAACTCGGCTGGTTCTTTGTTGAGTTTTATTAATTCGTCACGCATGCGTTGTAGTTCATCGTTGATTAAGTCCCAGTAGATTTCCCAAGTGACGTCGTTATTCCAGAATCTTTTGTGCACTCGGTCGCTCAACTCGTTGACTTTGTTCTGGCTCATCGCTTGGATGAAGGCGGTTAGTTCGGGCTCGCCGCACGCCTTGTCAATTAGGTCGTCGCGCCTAGTTGTGGGTTGCTGGGACATTAGACATCGCCCCCGCAATTAAGGCATCGCTGGATTATCTCAGGCCAATCACCATCATGTATCAAACAGATTACTTCCATATCACCACAGTTACATTCAAGGCCTGCTTGGGGCAGTTTGTCTAAAGCAGTTATGAGTTCTTGTTCGGCTTTAAACCACGAACAGCTTAGTTTCTCAATATTTGGGTTCATAATTTTTTCAACTCCTTATCGACTAATTCAATCATCGCTTGGTAATTAGCTTCATCTACCTCGCCTATACCACTCAAGTCCATCTCATCAGTGTTGATGACTTCGATGTTTAAGTAGTCTAGTATTGCGTCAACTATTGTTGTGGCACTCATATTTTGTCCTCTCTAACAGTTAGTTCGGCATCCTCGGTGATGTCGCCATCAATTCTAACAACATACTTAGCGCCTTCAAACACGCCTTCTTTACTGCCGTTAGGGTTTAAGGTGTACTTATCGGTTAAGTACTCGGCCCCACCATCAGTCTTATGATAGTATAGTTTCATATGTATATCACTTCCATTTCATACCGTACACTTCGTCCATTAGTGCGTCATGCTCTTCATCAGTTAAGGACTCAGCGCCTATTAAGTTATCATCCACTTCTAGGTCGCAACCATCCTTAAAGGCGTTGCCTCGTTGAACAGTTACTCTTTTGCCATTAACTGATATAATGGCTTCGCTCACCACGTCTTCGTAGATGATTTCGGGCTTTTTAAGGACTTCTATCTTAACCATTTGTTCTTCAATCATTCACCATACACCTCTTTATATATTTTTTCATACTCTTTTCGTTCATCAGATTCTAGCATATCTAAGACGGCATTCCAATCTGAATATTCAATATACATTCTTTCTGCTTTCGCTTCTAATTCCTCAATCCTTGACTCCATCTCATTTTGCGTTTCTGCTTTAATGTCATCAAGCACGTCTTGCTTAATGTCCTCAAGTATCTCTTTATTCATATTTTAATCACCACTTAAATACTCCTTTAGCACTTCAAACTCTTCATCAGTTAGTTTTTTTATACTAACCCCTATCTTATCCGCAACTTCTTCTCTTGTTTCAAATTCGTTTTCAATATCATCTCTATTAAACGGAACGTTATCATCTTCGAGGCTTTTTGTTAAGATGTACTCCGCCATACTTGAAACACAACAATATACTTCTCTGTTAACAAAATCAGAACACTCTCTTTGAAAGTCTGACTCAGTCATAACTTTAGTTGTTGATATCATTTTTAGTCCCCCTTTTTAGTAAAACATTTTTGAGTTCAATAAATTCTTGCTCAGTAAATTCAGCTACTTTCTTACAATTAAAACCATATGAGTAATCTTGATTACCATATTCTTCTGCCATTGCTTCTTGAAAAGTAGCTAGTTCTTCATCCTTAACAACTGAAAACTGTATATCATAGTTATAGTTGTCACCTTCAGATTCACCACCAATACCTATAAGTGATTTTTTTTCAATTTTAAATAATGTTATCATTCTACATCACCATCCGTTATTTCTTCATCGTGTTCCCTGACTTCAACATTAAAAAAGCTCAATTCACTCTTCATATAGTCTATTGAATTAAATACTTTTATTGCTTCCTCATCAGTCACATCAATACCCTCATACAAGAATTGTAACACTTCAACAGCTGACTCTTCCCAAGTAGTTTTATTACTGCCTGTAGCAAACCACTTGTTTAGTTCTAAATCAAAAGCACTGAACATAGTTAGTCTAACACCTCGTTTACACTCAACTCAATTAAGTTGTAATTACCAACATCTTCAATACCGGTCTTAATTGCTTCTGTTAAATCACTAGCGCAAAAATCCTCTTGCGTAGTAACCACTCTAACTGTAAAATTAGTAGTCAACATACTCAAAAATACACCTCTTAATTGACTTCGTAGTCGTTTATCTCTTTCAGAGTCATTTCATTAATCGCGTCGAAAGTCTCTTTTGAAATCTCTTTTCCCTTTCGTAGCGTACTAACGATAAAATCTCTGGCTTCCTCAGTGTCTAGTCCATAACCCTCAAGCCAATTTATATCCATAACAAAACCATTAATTCTATCTTCATCAATTGGTTCAACCATATTCCTTTCATACCTCCTTACTAACTTTAACCACTAACTTCAAGTGGCTGACAAACTTCTCCAATAACTCTTCGTAGTCCTGCTCAACCGACAAGTCATAAGCCACATCACTCTTGATGGGTAACTTGAATTGCTCAACCACACCCCGAACAGCCTCGTTCAAGTAGTGCTCAAGTAGTAAGCAACTGGGCTCGTCTTGTAGGTCGAGTTTGTACTTTCGATGACTCATACGTGACCACCACGGCTGATAATCAGATTATCAATCCATTCGGTGAACGCTTCCTGTTCCAAGTCATCTAACTCTATATTTAATTGTTTTTCTATTATATCAATTAAATCGCTTTTTGTGTTACTCATGTGTTGTCCACCTCTTTTGTTATTCGCTTCTTGCGTAACTGCTTTAATGGTTTTAAACCCCAATCAACTCGTAATTCATTAACCTCTTCAAGTGTTAACTCATCATCAATTGTGTAATAAGTGTAACCACAATCAAGGCATTCACCATTAACACAATCATGGGGTTTCCAATCAGTGTACACGCTGAAGTGTTTACCACCACAATTAGGACAAGTTACTACATCACTACTACCACTCATATCTCAATACCCTCCTTGTTACAAGCCTGACAATTCATTTCAGGTTTATCAACACTAGTCTTCCAATCGTCATGGCGACTATAAAAAATCATAGCGCCACACTTGCCACAATAAACACTCATGTGTTACCTCCCTCTCCTTTTAAGTTGTGACTGAAAAACCATTCGTCACATCTTTTACAATAATATTCTGCTACATAACACCAAGTATTTATTGGTTTGTGTTCAAGTGAATGGTTACATTTAGGGCACTTACCTATTCTCATGTGTTATCCACCTCTTTGTTCAACTGAGCCACTAAATCAAAGTACTCTGCTCGGGTTAGATTACCTTGATATAAGTTCAACTCTAACTCAATGACCTTGGCGATGAACTCCACATCATCGCCATCAAGTGGGTCGTAATCGTTGCCCGTCTCACGCTTGTAGGACTCACTAACTCGTTCTAGTTTATCAATCATTGCCACGAAACCAGATGTGGCAATATCATGTAATTGCTTGCCCATGTTACTCATCATCTGAATCCCCCTCATCCTCAAAGTCGTCCCCGAAACTCTCGCAAGGGGGCTCGTCCAAGTAGATGAAATCAATCCCAATTTTAGCGTCAGGGTTCAACTTCTTTAGTTCATCAGCTATTTGGTTATAAGCTTGCTCTTCACCCATGCCACCACACAAACAACCACTAACCATTAATAGCCAATAACCACCCATGTCATCATTGTCTATTTCTTCCCACCTAAACTTGTCAACCACTACTGACCTAATCTGTTCAAGGGACAACCCTTTAACCTTAACGTTTAATTCATAGTTTCTACTCATGTACATTACCCCCTAATGCTCACTCTTTAACAGTAGTGTCATGTTGCCTGTTTCGTTACGCTCAGCGTAGAACTCGAACACACCAGCGGGGAAGTCTGTATAACCAATCACTTGCTTAACCCGTACAGGCTCATGAGTATCCTCACGCATGGTAACAACAGCACTACTGCCAACAACTTCCACACGCCACAACTGGAAGTCAACCCCCCGTAACTTATGCTGGTAACTGCCCACTAAGTCCAACAGCCAATAACACCTCACAGTATCAGCTAAGTACTTAATGCCCTCAGTCATCACGTGAGGGAATAAAAGACACCACTGACTTAATTCCATACTACCAGTAAAACCTGATAAGTCAGGCATCTGTTCACTCATGTTTAATCAACTCCTCTCTGATTTTTACTTCAGTTTCTAACGAAGTCCACAACGCCTTAACCCGTGACAAGTTCTCCTCATCACTAAAAGCGTAACACTTGATAGACCAAGTGTAACCTTTACTATTCTTGTTTAGTTCAATACTACTCTGATTAAGAGTTTTAATCTCTTCACTCATGTTTGTTTCACCTCACAAGTCATAATACCCATTATAACCTTCAAGTTCTTCAACTAAGTTTTCTTTAAATTTACCTTCAACCACTTCATCAACTATAATATCTTCAGGCATTTAAGCACACCTCCATTGGTTTAACCACGCTAAAAATCTTATCAACTATGGCGCCCACATCCTTAACCAAGCTCATCACCTTACGGGCAATCACTTCAGGCACGCTACTCTTAGCGTAACGGCAAACGTACTCGTAGGTGGCGCCAGGGTTAACCTCACTGATAGTCATATCGCACAACTCAGCTAATACCATGGCACTAAGTTCAGCGGTGAGCTCGCACCACTCCTTGTTAGGCTTGTCTTTAAGCATACCAAGGGCGTCTTGCGAGGCGTGACTAAGCTCGTGAAAGAACGTCTTAGCTTCAGGGCTAGCAAGTGTTATGTACCTACTACTGCCGTGCGTGTAGCACCCCATAATGGCGCCCATGAATGGGCTTGCTTTAACCTCAACGCCCCACGCTTTAGCCACTTCGAGTAAGGGCATTTGTGGCACGCTAAGTGATTGATAGTCCAACGGACAACCATAGGTGTTCTCAACGGCGTATAATTCAATAGTCCTGAAACCACAGCAAGCGTCTGACTCAACTAAGTCGCCGTTATCATTGGTCTCAACTTTCTTAAACACTAAAGGCGCTAATATGTAAACGCCTTGTCGCTTATCAGCTACTGCCCTGCCAACGGCGTCCCACTGCTTGCGACCACGGGCGTCCATAGTTCCTTGAAACGCCATCATAAGCCTATTGTTAATAGACCACTTACTGCACGGCGCTTCAAAAGGGGGGAATGTTACTTCGGCAATCTTTTGAGGTAACTCGCCACTCTTAACTAAGTCGCAAAAGCGACCAAGTATCTCACGGGCTTTATCAGTTGTCATATGTTTTAACGCCAACCAATTAACTCGCCTTTGTTCTTAATGGCTAACTCTTTAAGCCAAGCGAATACTTCAGCCTCGCCTAAAGAGTCAGGCACTTCGAAGAAGAACTCAGCCCTAACACCAGTCACAGGTCATCGCCCACTTCTCTCAAGCCTAACTCCTCAAACAGTGATTGTTTCTTAAATGGTTTTGATTCACTGCCTAAGTGTTTTATTTTTTTAGCCTTACAAATACTCTTTAAGTTCATAGCACACCTCATAGTCCTAACCTCTTCCAGTAGAGAACTTCTTTAGCGATATCAGTATAACTATCGCTAAGCTTACCCCAATAGATGAATCCATCAGGGACGTACACGTTCAAACCAGTCTTGTTGAACAATATTTCTTTAACACGCATTAGTTCCCAGTGTGATAACCTGAAAGGGAATGCTTCCTCAGGCACGCTCAATAGGCGTGATTGTTTTGCGCTAACACGCTTAGCGTGTCGTACACAACTAACGCTATTAGCGAATCTTTTAGCGCTAACCGCACGAGTTATTATAACCCGTTGCGCATTACTAACATCAATAACGCTAGTAGCTTGTTGTTCCTCAATTAGTGAGGTAACTTCGTAGCGGGTTAAATCGCTAACCTCGCCCTTTAACTTAATGGTGATAGCACCATATTCCATAAAAGTGTTCATAAAAATTTCCTCCTGCGTCAATACCTTTGGCATTCAACGCTTGAAATTCCAATGAAACGGAGTCCACTAACTATTGATAAGTAATCTCATTAGTGGATTAGAAAGACCTGTTTATTCTTGTAGCTCACACTACAAAAAAACATGAATTAATAAATGCCACCACTATTACGTGGTAACAAAATCGTACGCACAAAAAACCCTTGAGACATTGAGACATTTAGCCACCACTACCACGTGGTAACAAAACTAAACGAGCCATCAACTTGCCTAACAGGCACTTTAACACGTCTAACAAAAGCCTTAGCCTGTTTGTTGTAAGACGCAAAACCCCTTTGATTACGAGGACTAAACGCCTGCTGGCACGGCTTAGGTGCCCCAAATAACCAATCGCCACTAAGGAGAACGCAATTAGTGGAAAAACCCTTATTTTTAAGTGCCAATCTCTTACGAGCTCGGCGTGATTTCTGACCTAAAGTTTTAGTCATAATAGTGTTACTTTGATGAGTAATCGCCATAACACAATAATAATAAAAAAGAAAAAAAATGTTTACTTAAAAAATCCTTTAATGCTTTTTTGAGTCAATAATTGACTCATTATTACATTATTTCTTTAATTAACCAACCTATTAAGTTGATTACGGGACGCTCAACTAAGTCATTAACAAACCTTAGTATCACAGCACAGCTTCTATCCACTGACGCCACCCGTCAGTAGTGCCAATCCACTTATAAAGAGCCCTTACTTATATAAGAGGTAAGACAATCACTTGTCTTAATTCGTTGCTTGTCATCTTACTGTCTTGCTTAACTGTTTTTATGTTCATAAAATAAACTACTCCAACTATCCTTATAAATACAACTGTCCCACAAAACATATATTACACAACAACAAAGTATATAAAGACAGTCCAGGGGAAACATAAGTCGATTCACGACACAAAACCAAGAAATAGGGGTAGTCACTTTTCCCGTGTATGTGTAATGTTTTTATGGGGTGTGGTTGTGTTTTCGTTATGTTTATATAGTTGTGTTGTTTTATGTGTGACTTATATGGGTGATGTTTTGTCTAAGGGGTCTACTAGGTCTAATAATATGTCTGCTCTTGAGTCGAATGTGTTGGCTGCGCGTGTTGTGTCTGATATTGTGCGGTCGACTTTGGGTCCTATGGGTATGGATAAATTATTGGTTGACGCTCAGGGTAGGGTTGTAATTACTAATGATGGTGCTACTATTCTTCGTGAGATGTCGTTAGAGCACCCGGCTGCTCGCATGATGGTTGAGGTGGCGCGGGCTCAGGAGGTCGCTGTTGGTGATGGCCCGCAACCGTTGTATAGTAAGGTGCTTACACCTGATGGTTTTGTGTTGATGGGTTCTTTAAAAGTGGGTGACGTGGTGTGTGGTACTGGTTTATCTTCTCAGCGTGTTTTGGGTGTTTTCCCTAAGGGTGTGAAGCGTGTTTATAAAGTGTGTTTTTCTGATGGTTCGGTGGTTGAGTGTTGTGAGGATCATTTGTGGTGTGTGAAGAATTGTGAGGGTATTTCTAAGGTAGTGTCTACTAGACAATTATTTGCTGATCTAACTAAGTGGGATACTCCGTATTATACCCCTATTA
>JBAZFG010000014.1:0-9613 GCA_041653515.1 Candidatus Nanoarchaeia archaeon | reverse complement strand
AGCAACATCATAATAACTAATTGTTTTACCCGTGTGTCCCGCAGGCAATGCAATTATTCTATGATACCAACCTGCAATACTTATTGAAGAATTAGGATGAACACTATAACCATTTTGGTCCACAGCACCACTGTCCCTTAAATTAGTTCCATCAGTGCAAGTGTAATCGAATCCACATTTATAACTGCTAAAACGAACATCGTATTCTAAATAATCCCCACTTTGAATAGTATAATCTGTTACTGAACTCATATCAGAATATAAATATAAATTAGCTCCACTACTTGCATTGTTAAAACTTAATCCAAGAAAATGCATGCTTGCAGGAAATCCAGTATTAACAGTTCCATAATTAGTAAAATTACTTCCATCTGTGGGACTATCCTTAATCCATAATACTTCTTTTTTACTTACCATACATTATCAACTGAAACTATATATTGGAACACAATTGTAAACACTACCATCATAGTAGAAAAATAATAAATCATAAGCTCCACCATCAATAGATAATATTGGAGTAACCCCATCCTCATAATTAACAGTGTCAACGAAACTTATTGTTCTGCTTCCAGTTCCATCTTGAATTAATTTAATTAAAAAACATCCCACTCCAAAATCACTGAAAGTTATTGCACAATTATCATTTAAAGTCATTTTTTGAAACATACCATTATTAGCACTTATTGTTTTAGTTGAACCACTATTGCCAATATCATATTCAGCACTATGACTAACTTTTTTAACATTACTAATTTCTTTGCTGTCAAAATCAACATTTTCTAAAAATTTAGCTCCTGAACCACTAGCATATCCAATTTCAAGAATATTACTGCTTGTTCTGTTTAAACTTGAAAACCATAAAGTATCAGCTCCGTTTCTATGATATATTCTTGTATTATTGTTAATAAAACAAGAATCATTAAAATAAGAATAATAATTGCTTGTAAATCCATAAAATGTTGGACTGCTTGTAGTTTTAACCGCTTGGTTTAAATAATCACTAAACTGATACCCGTCCCATAAATCCGCATTAAGATTAGTGCAAACAGTTGTGCTTGTAACTTGCACAGGAGCAGTTCCAGTTGCAATATTACTTACAAGATAAGTTCCAGTAATACTTGCAGATGAAGTTATAGCTTTAGAACCAATAGTTCCAATATTACTAAAATTACCATTGTTAAAAGTATAAGAACTCGCATAAAAATTACAAGCATTTAAAGTGCTTGAAATACTAATAGCTGCAGCACTACCACTAACTAATAAATTAAATCCTCCAGCTGATTTAATTCCATTAACTCCCGCATATAAAAAACTAAGATAATTACCTGTATCTTCTAAAACAATATTTCCACTGCTTCCAATTTTAGTAAAACTTCCAACCTCTAAAGGTTCATTCATTTTAATTCCAGTATTCTGAGTAGCATCTCCAATTTCAAGAATATCAGTAGTTACTTTTCTTATCATTGAATTTCTTGAAGTTCCAGCAGTATTTCTTTGATAAAATGAATTATTGTTACTTTGAGCTATATACGAAGTATTAGTAAGAGGAGACTGAAGATAAAATACATTAGTAAGATTAGTTCCTGACGGGTCAGATACTGGCGTTGTAAGTGTTGAATTAACAGTGAATCCATCTAATGGGACAATTTCAATTCCACCCATAAAATAAGAGGGTAAAGCAACATAACAATCAATAGTAGCCACTGTATTTTTTACCCATTCATATGAAACACCAGATGCAATTCCACCAATACAATAATATCCTCCTCCGAATTCATCATCAGCATTGCCAATATCATATTCAGCAATAGTTGTTCCATAAGCATATTCATTACCATATCCACTACTTCCATAAGCCCTAACAGTCACTCTCTTACCGTAACCAGTAAGAGTTCCTAACTTATACCATTTAGCACCACTTCCTACACTAAGATTATATAATAAAGTTGGTTTATCACTTAACACATTATAAGATGGTGTTGAATAACTAAGAGTTCCACTACCATTATTATACAACCATCCAGTGCTATTTGCAAGTGTTCCAAGAGTTGAAAGATTAGTATAAGCAGTTTGTTTTCCATTAAAAGTATTCCAATCTGTTGAACTTACATAACCATTAGTGCTTGTAGTTGCCTGACTAATACTTGCAGTATTACTGCTAAAACTTAAAGGACTAGTCCAAGTATCAACCCTGTTAGAATAAGCTGTTCCCCAATTTGTTTCTTCAGTTGTTGTTGGAATAACATAACCACTTGTTAAACTAAAAATTCCAGTTGTATTAGTGTAAGTTAATCCTGTTGCAGTACTTGAAAATAAAGCTCTTATAGTTGAATCTATGCCTACAAAATAACCAGCACTTGCGTGATTACCCCATCCATAAGCAGTATCCCAATTAGTATTATTATAACCATAAACATATATTTGATTACTTCCATTAACTTTAATCGTGGAATTATCATATAATAAACTAATAGTATTAGTGCTTCTATTTAACGGATAACTAAAAGTTAAAGGACTTTCACCACCAACATCACTAAGAGTAACACTATGAGGATTACCAGTAGTTAAACCACTATGAGTATAAGCAGTTTTACAATTTGCAACACTAACACTATTAGTTCCATCATCTAAAATAATACTTCCATAAGAATAAATTTTTAAAGTAGTTCCATTAAAAATAATATTACCCTCATTATTAGAATAATCACTTTTAAATAATAATGATTTATTGTCAGTATTTCCTGCATTCCAAGCAGGAATAACAATTTGCATAGTTGATGCTTGATTAATATCTCCCGCACAAAAAATTATAGTTCCATCAACTTCTCCACATCTTATAATTCCATTAGTATTAAAATAAAATTGAGGAATTGAACCAACAATATCATCACAAATACTTAATGCTGTATAATTAATTCCATTACCTACCTTAAAAGCATTAATTAAACTATCTGCTCCATTAATAATTTTACCATTATCAAAAGCATAATCAAGAGTAATAGCAGTAGTTCCACTAATTTGACTTAAACTATAATCTCCCGATTGAGCAGTAACAATTCCACTCCTACCAAAAACACTACTAACTTGTCCTTTAGTATCAGTATCAACCCAAGCGTTAGTATCAGTATCCCAAACCCACACAGTATCAGTACTTCCAACAATTGCCCAATCTCCATCAGAAGCAGTGGGATGAACAGTAGTTAAAGCTGCTTCAGTAGCATAATATCCAAGATTATGAGGGTCAATCTTATAATAATCTAAAGTTCCAGTAAAAGGATTAAAAGTCCACATTTTATTTTTTCACCTGTTTTTTAGTTAAATTATGACAAAATTTACATAAAGTTACACCATTATTAATATCCCATAATTCTTTACAATTTTCTGCATCTTCTAATGATTTTATATTATTTTCTTTTAATATTAAATAAAAATTTTTTATATGATGAACTTCTAAATAACATCCTCTTTTTCCACATGTTTGACAAGTCCAATTATCTCTTTGAAAAATTTTAGAATGCCATTGTTTATATTTAAATAAGTTTCTAATTGTTTTATTTATTTTTGATATTCCTCCTTTCCAATTAGGATGATTTTTTCCTCTTAATTTTATTTTTCCTTGATTACTTTTTTTTATTTTTAACTTTGTTTCTTTACTATGATGTTTACCTAACATTGTGCTTGGTTTACCTTTTTTAGATTTACTAATTTTTATTCTACTTTCTAATCTTTTAGCTGGATTATTTTCTCTCATAATTTTTTTTTGATATTCTGATTGTTTTTTACCACTCATACCTGATTTTTTTAATCCTTTATTCCAAGGAATATTATTTTTTGAAAATAATACCATTATGTTCTTGCAACTGAAGTAATATTACTGCCAGACCAAGTTAAAGTTAAAGTCGCTACAATAGTTCCAGATGCTCCTCCAATTTTATAAACAATATCAGTAATGTTATCACCAGTATAACCAAAACTCATATAATCATAAGAATCAGGAACTAAACTATTAACAATATTAACATCAGCACTACCATTACTATTAACCTTAGTGAAATTTTTACCATAAACATCTGATAATTGAACATTCATAAATTAAATCACTCACCACTCACAATAGTAATAGTGCAGCTTCTACATAAACAATGAGCAGGAGGACTATCAAAAGTTTCACCAGTCACACTATCCTTAAAAACCTCATTCAAACCAACAGTCTGACCATTCATTCTTTTACAGATATCACTAGTTCTTGAATCCAACTTGCTTAACCATTGCTTCTTATAATTTCCCTTATCAATCAATTTAACACTCTCTAACTGAGCCTTGTTTAAAATCCTGTTACTTTCAGTTCTTGCAATCGCCTGAGCATGAGCTTTAGTAGTGTTTAATTTCTCCTGAACTAACTCTTTAATCCTTGCATTGCCAGTGCCTTTCTTAATACCCTCATTAACAATTTTCTCCACCTCTAAACTTAAACCCTCACACACACCCTTAATGCCCGCCCAATAAGTGCCATCTGACAAAGTATAACCAGTGACTATTTCTTTACTGAAATTATCAACTAAACCATTAAAGTTTTTTAAATAAATATTACTCTGAGTTAAATCCTCTGCATTCTCAACACCCTGACTAACAATACTATCAACACTGCTCTTAATTTTATTCTCCTGATACAAACCCATACTAAGAATGAAACCAGCCAAAGCCATCACCGCATCACTACTAACACTATCTCCTTTAATCACATCTTCAGCTTTAGAATTAAAACTATCAAAAATATTATTAATATCTTTCTCCAAACTAAAACTATCATTAACTTTATACTTCTCAAAATCTTTACTTTCTAAAGAAACTGCCCTTTCATCAATTAACTTCTTACTTAACTCTTTTAATTCCCCACTACTATTCTCAAACACGTAATTCAACTGCTCATTGTCTAAACTCTTCAAATAATCACGATTAACCTTCTTACTGTTAGGGTTAAAACTTTTAATAAAATAAGGCACTAAGTTTTTACCAATACTACCTTGCTTACTATTATCCTTAAAATCCTGATTATTAAAAGTTGGAAGAAAACTCGGACTTGACTGCAACTTTAAAGGCTTATCACCCCAAACAACAGGCTCCTTACCCCTCTCAGCTCTAACTTCATTAACCGTTAAAACACCATCCTCTAAATCCATCTTATCATTCTGCCTCTTCAACAACTTCTGATTCTCATCCTCATAAGTGAACCTTAAAATATACTTAGGCATCTTAGTAATTTCTAAAAAAACTTCATTCCAAATACTCTCCAAAACCTCAAAAGCAGGCTTAATAACTCGCCTAACAAAAACAACATTACTCATAACATTACCAACACTCCTATTACTCGTCTCAGTCATACCTAACTCTTCCTTAGTAATTCCAAAACAAGCCATAACTAACCAATAATAGAACTTCTGACCCTCCAACCACTCCAAATCACGATTACTCATAGTAAGAGTATGAACCTTACTCTCAACACTTGTAGCAACAGCTTTATGAGGATTACCTTTCAAATTATTCCTAAAATAATTCATAAACTCATCAGTCTCAGGCTTACTTGCACCTAATAACTCAATAATAACATCAGGCAAACTATTATTCTCAAACCTTAACTTATTATCCCTCGTTCCATTCACAAGAGTTTGCAAAACCATCAACAAACTCATAACAGGACTCCAACCATACAACTCAGAATTACTCTTAATATTCTTCTTCCAAATAACCTCCCTATTAAAAAAAGGTTTAGGACCATCACCAGCATGATTCCAATTATACTGAAAAAAAGCAGGAACATCAGGATTAAAATTACCAAACTCATCAGGATTAGCAACCATTTCAGCAGCATCCACAGGTCTTAACTCTAATAATTCAGATTCATTAACAGTTTTAGGCTTAACAATATCAAAATAAGAATAACTCTTCCTTAAAAGAATAGGCTCAACTTCAGTTTTTAACTCATCAAACTTATAATTCTTCTTAGGCAACTTAACACTCACTTCTTCATAACTTTTCTTTCCAAAAATCTTAACAGTAAAAATATCACCAATATCATAATAATCTTTCAACATTAACTCATTAATATCATTAAAAGTTAAACCATTACTGCTTGGATTAGTTTTAAAACTTAAACACTTCAAATAATCCTCATCATTAACATTAACTTCAGAACCATTAATACTGACAATATCAGACTTACTAGCCCTAACTTCCTTAATAATTGCCTGCACTATACTGCTAACCCAATGAGTATTAGCTAAATCCCTTAAACTTTCAACATTAACTCGTCTTGGCACACCATAACTTGCACTGAACAACCAAGGCTTCATGCTTGGATAATTATACTCAATAATTTTACCATTCGTGTCATACTTCGTATTTCCAGCAAATTCATACTTGCTTGAATTATTTTTTTTTTCAACTACTTTTGGTTTAAAAATATCAAAGATTCCCATTAAATTAATAATTAGTATTTTTCAACATTAAAAAACTAACTATTTAATTATAAAAAACTAAAAGCACTTGCTTTCTTAAGCTCACACATTAAAGACATAGCAACACTCCAAAAAGCATCACCATGACCAATATCAGTTTCTAAAGCATTCAAATCATTATTAACACTTAAAATACTTTTAATCATCCTTTCATCATTAATAAATTCAATTCTTTTATCTTTCACAATTTTTTCAAAATTAGAAGCCATCTGACCCTTAACAGTTGTGCTAAACTTAACAGGAATCCAAATACTTTTATCAATAATACCCTGCTCCATAAAACCCTCAAACTCTCCCCTACTATTATCAAAAAAACACTGATTAACACCTAAAGCATTAATAACTTCATTACAAAACTTAACCTGCTCAATATACTCCACACCATCCATGAACTTGCTAAATAACTGAATAAACTTTCCACTCAAATTTTTAACAAAAACACAAAAATGACTCGGATGAGCATGCTTACCAATATCAATACCAGCAACAACTGTTAAATAACTAATATTAGACAAAATTAAAGAATTACTCAAATCAGGATTAACTAATTCCTGAATAACTTTTCTAGTAAAAAAAGCCTCCTCACTATAAATAGGACTGCACATATACTCTTTACTGAAAGCTTTCTCGCCAATCTCATCATCCCTTATCTGACATAACCTTTCATAATTAAACAATTCAGGCCATAATACAACCTTATTAGCTTCATCAAGTATAGCCTTATTCTCACTGTAATTCCATCCTGGCATTTTCTTCAATTCACTGAACAAATCCTCTTCATGCTGTGGAGTTCCAAAAACTAAATTAAAACCACCCTCTTTAGGCAAACTCATTACATCTTCTTTAAAAATTCTAGTAATTTTCTGAATAACTGTTAAATCTAACTGATTGCTTGGGTCTGCAAGTATATCATCATTTATTATTCCATGAGGATGCCTTCCTCTTTTAAAGCTTAAAATTCCTTCAGGTTCAACAACTAACTTAAATCCATTAACTTCATATTTAAGAATGCCTTCAGCTTGAGTTAAATCTTTAATATTTTCAAAATAAGGATTTCTTTTAATTAATTCTTTAACATTCTTTAAATGATACTGCGCTAACTCTTGCTTATAGCTTAAATAAAGAATTTCTAAATCAGCATCTAAATGTAATAATCTCCACATGATGAAAGCATATAGAATTGTGCTTTTCAAATGCTTACGAGCACTTTCTAACAATAATAATTTATTGTTCTGAATTAAATCAGCCCAAATCCAAGTGTGATGAGCTTCTTTGAACTCTTTGGAAGAATAACTTAAAGGAAAAATATACCTGACAAACCAAGCAAAACTTTTCTCACTGTTTAGCAATATCGTCAGATGTGATGCAGTTTCTGCCCTCATTTTTTAACCTCTTTAAAACTTCAACAATATTAATATCTGAATCTGACTTAATTGTTGTTTCATTTTTTACTTTTTCTCCCCATTTCATACGAAAAACTTTCTCCCCATAATGTATTAAATCTTTATTATCACTAATTCTAACTAAAGCTTCACTTATCATTAGCAAAAAATCATCTTCATTTCCTAAGCATATTTTATAAAACTTTTTCTGTAACTGAGGAGTTTGTTGCTTTAACGCGCACTTATCTTCTAATTGCTTACTTAATGGCTGAAAAAGACAGGGAAAAATTGGACATTTAGGATTACATAATTTAATTCTTGCTAATACCCTTGCTATGTCTCTTTTTTTACTTGGAGTATTTCCTCCTTTTCTACCTCTTTCAACAGCTTCTTCATGAGTAGTTACTGGTTTAAGATTTGATAAGCTTTTTTCATTCATCATATTTTATCCTCTTTCTTATATCCTTTTTTTGTTTTATTGTGACATTCTTTACATAATGTTATTCCGTTGTTAATATTCCATAGTTCTTCACAATTCATCATCCAAACACTTTAATTCATTAATCTTCCTATAAACAACCTTTAACTCACTCATTTAAATTAACCTCTGATTTTTAACAAAGTAATAAAAAAATAAAAAAAAGGAATAAAAACTAATCATTCCTATGCTTCAAATAATTCAAAGCCATTTCAACAAAAGGAACAAGAGCCATATATTTAACATCAGCTTGCCAAACAGAAATTAAACCAGCACACACTACTATTGCAGCACTCTTCAAACCTTTCACTAAAGTAATCTTCCAATCAAAAGCCATGACTTCATACCTCCTTACTTAACTCTTCAGGACACAATAACTCAAAAGCCCTGCCAATAACCAACGGAGCATAAAACTTACCAATACACTCCTTTAACAAAACTAATTCATCCAACTTAACAACAATCTTACCATTAGCTTTACTAATCTTACTAGCTAAATTATACTTCTGAATACTCTTACGACCATCAGGCTTCTCATCCTTACTGACAGTCATTAAACTATTAATACAAACATCACTAAGAAGCATACACCTAACCTCATCTCCTTCAGTAACATTAATAGAATTTCCTTTCAAATCCTTCAACTCAGCACCAAAATCAACTTCACTCATTCACTCTTCACCTCCTCATTATTAATTAAATCCTCAGAATTAACTATTTCAGAAACTTCTTCTTGTTCAACTTCAGCAGGAAAAACATCCTTAATAACCTTAATCTCTTCCTTCAACTCCAAAACCTGCTTCTCAATACTGACCAAATTATCCTTCAACTCAGCAGCATTCTTCAAACCACTATTCTTCTGCAAAAAATTAATAACCTTATTCTGCAAATCCTGCAAACTCCTGGCAGGAACAACTAACTCCATCACCGTGTTAATATCCCTTACATTCTTTTCCAAACGCTCAAGATTACTCAACCTTGAATCAAGAGCTTGCTTTAAATCACTTAAATTCTCAGTATCAACTTGCTTAAAAGTAGTTCCATTATCCCTAACAACAGAATAATCCACCTCAAACAAATCATCATTCAACTTTTTAACACTAAACATTTTTCACATCACCCTCATCAGTATATTTATCAACAAAATTTTTCAGATTACCATTCGTAGGATTCTGATTCAATTTAACAGAAATTTGCCACAAAGGAATACCACTATACCTCTCATAAGCATCACA
>JBAZFG010000013.1:0-12334 GCA_041653515.1 Candidatus Nanoarchaeia archaeon | reverse complement strand
TATGATTATGAATAATAATTATTTAGAAAATGAAGCTAAGAACTTTAAGGTTTTAAACGAAATTCATTTAAATACGTTGATTAAAATGTTATTACGGAAATTTGAAGAAAAGGAGTTGGGTGATGAATCGTGAGTGACGCTAAACCTGATGACCAGCGAATTAAGAATTGGGAATTAATCAAAAAATGGACTGAGGAGAATAAAGTAAACTTTTATGATGAATTAGATGATTATTGTTTAAATGACTGTACTGATATTTATGATTTAGTTGTAATGGCTAGGTGTGAGGCAATAAAAGAAATTGAAAGTTTTTTTAATGATGCAATAGCTCCTCTTCAAGAGGAAGTAAATGAGATTTGCGAAATAAATAAACATTCGTTTAATTGGTTCAAAAATAAGATGAATAAGAAGTTAAAGGAGTTGGGCCAATGACTAATGCTAACTTAATGGGTAAATTATGTGGTGAAATCAATCAACAACAGGAGTGGATGTAGTATGGCAGACGAGTTTGAATTAAAATTAATCAAAGAAGCAACATATGTTTATCCTGAAAAATATGTTTCTGAAAAAGAAGCAAACAAGGGTGATATTGATGGGTGAGCGTTACTGGATTACTGGCGAAAGAAAATATTCTCAAAAAAGAAGTAGTGGTAGTTGGAAAAAAGAACACATACCTTGGAATAAAGGATTAACAACAGAAACTGATGAAAAATTAAAAGGGGTTGGTAAACGAATAAGTTTAAACGCAAAACATAATCCTAAATATGGTAATAAAGGGAAAAGGTTTTCTGAAAAGCATAGAAAGAAACTGGCTATTAAACATATTGGTAAACATCTCTCAGAAGAAACTAAACAAAAAATAAGTATTGCTAATACAGGACGTAAATATACTGATGAAATAAATAAGAAAAAAGGATTGAAAGGTAATAAAAATCCCTTCTTTGGTAAAAGACATAGCAAAAAAACAAAAGATATATTACACACTAAGGCAAAAGAATGGTGGAAATTAACAGAAAATAGACAAAAGATATTAAATGATGAAATGCTTAAACGAAGATTAAAAGGTTTAATTAAAAGACCAACCTCTCTTGAAAAAAGACTAATTGATATTATTCAAGAAAATAATCTCCCATATAAATACACTGGTAATGGTTCATTTATTATTGGTTTTAAAAATCCTGATTTTATTAACATGAATAGTCAAAAGAAATGTATTGAAGTTAGACCTAAAAAAATGTGTCATATTTGGAGTAAATGTTCTCCAGATGTTTACAAAAAAAGACAGGAAGAACACTACAAAAAATATGGTTGGGATTGTATCGTTATTTGGGAAGAAGATTTGAAGAATACGCAAAAGATTGTAGAGGTGTTACAATATTAGCAGTAGATACTGGATTACTGGCGTGCAGTTAGGTCTGTTAGCAACTCTTAATGAGGGTGATAGGGCTGATCTTATTACGGGGGTTGTTGAGAAACAGTTTATTGGTTTTGTTAGGAATAATGCCCGTCATAGTATTGTGATAATTCAAGAGGGTGAGTATATGGGTGTGTTGGACAAATGACTGAGGGTTGGGTTTGCCCTAGGTGCGGCGCTAGCGTTAACCCCATTTACCCCACGTGTCCTAATTGTGTTAATCAAATAACAACGGTTATGAATCCGCCATATAAGTGGGGGCGAGCTCATTGACTAGTGATAAAATGTTGTGTTGTGTTTGTAGGAAGAAAGAGTGTAAGTTTGTGATTAGCTATGGTGGGTACCCGGGCCATAAGTTTGGTTTTTGTTCAAAGGTATGTATTGCTAATAAGACAATAAACCTTTTTAATATTAAGAAGGTGGTTGAATGATGGATACTATTTTAAGGTGTTTTTCTTGCCAGTGCAACCTCACTGATGAGCGAATGCCTACTTGTTTTGAGTGTCAACTACTCAGGGAAGACGCTATGTTCCGTGATGGTTACGATCAATTAATGGTCCGGCTGAAATTGTTTGCCAACAGTACTGTTGGTGACGTGCGAGTCGCTTTTGACCAATTCATCATGCAGGAGGAGACTGGTGGTGTTGTTAAGGTTGTTAAGGGGGCGATCGTTTAATGCGTCGTGATGGAACGGTTAAGTTTGAAGTGATGCACATAATTGGTTATGATGATGTTGAGATTCGTTTCAATAAGAGTGATGCTACTTTTAGCGCTGAATTCTTAGGTGAGCACTATACTTCCACTAACTTAAATGAAGTGAAGAATAGGATTAGGGTTGTGGTTGAGTCTCGTAAGAATGTGGTGGATAAACCGGTTATCATAATTGATTTTGATAGGGTGTGTAGTTATCACTTGAGTGGTTTTAGTTTAGATTATGGTTTTCTGGAAACAATTAACTACCCTAATGGGTCTACTAAACAGCGACTGGTTTTGGCGCGTTGTGACTCATTTGATGATGATGAGTTTACCGTGGCTAATTGGCGTAAGATGGGCAACTCTTGGGATTGGACTGGTGATTATGAAGGCCGCAGGTTGATTGACTATACTGAGGCGAAGTACTTAGCGTTGAAGGATTTGAGCAAAAAGTTCGATGAGTTAAGGGATAGAGTTCTGGAGTTGTTGCGCGGTGGGGGGGCTGACGCTTTTATTGGTTCATTGATTAAGAATAAGCCTCTTTTGTTGAGTGGTCTAGAATGATTGAGTACACACCAAATTTTATAGGTATTACTTGTTATTGTGCAGTGCATAAAGTCATTAGTGTTCTCTGTAGTTGTGGTAAGCTGCCAGGCGTTCACAAGCGTTGTGATTGTGATGCAATAGTAGCGAACGAAAAATAATTAGTTAAGTATTTAAACGTGTAGTAATTATATTATTGTATATGCCTAAAAGATGTGTTGGTATTAGTGATAATCACATTATGGATTTGGTTCGTAACGGGACTAGCGAGTTGCGAGAAAGGGTTAATACCATAGAGTATCTTACCAATAATAGTATTGATGGTTTAACGCATCGTTTGGATCGGCATGTTGAACGCTCAGGTCACATAACAGTTCGCTGGGAAAGTTTGGTAATAGGTTTGATTTTTTGGATGACTATGCTGATTTGTTTATTTACTACTATTTCATTAACCCCCTTTATTGATGGCGTGCTTAGGTGTTTGGGAGTTGTTGGTGGTTTTATGTCAGGCGCGATTTTTATAAGTAACGCCTTTGAGAGAGGTAGATACTAATGGTTAAGCAGGCTCGTGTAATTAATCTTGATAAAGTTGAAGAACTAATTAAGTCGGGCACTAATTTTTTGAAGTTCACCACTAATGATTTGCGTGAACGCGTTGAGGTGTTGGAGGATGAATCTGATCGCGTGTTAGACGCGCTGCAAAAACATGAGCGGGCTCACTATCATATTAAGAAGTTCAGTATTGGTTGTTTTATACTGGGTGTCTTGAGTTTGGCGTTTGCAGGATTGCTTTTTTTCTTTGATGGTGCTGGGGCGGGCCCATTTTTAAGGGGTTGTCTGTGTGTTGCCGGGCTTTTTTCTTGTGTCTTTTTCTGGTATGCAGCGTTCACCGAGGATGTGTGATGGGTCTTTGTATGGTGTGTGGTGATAGCACTTTAGTTAGTGTTGTTTGTGATTGTTGTCATAGACCTAAGTATTATTGTGGTAAGCACATTCATGTTAGCGTGGCGCACAACCATCAGAGTAGTCATATCACGCGTGATTAGGTTTATATACTTGTTATTATTATGTTTATACTGACCCTGAAAGAGTCATACATTATGTTGGTAGCATAACCTGTTCGACCACTTTGGTACACAACACGAAGGCCGGGCAGTCGTTTAGTTACATGCTCTACCAAAACATATATAAACTTAATCATCTTTTAGTACACATATGCGTTCGTTTGTGGGGTATGATTACGCGGTGATCCATGATAATAGAGTCACGCTTACTAATAGTTCTGGGCATGCGCCCCTTTATGAGACATTAATCTCAGTTAGTGATTGTTACTTGACTAATGGCGGCGTGTTGCACATTGTTGGCTGTGAAGTTCAATACGCGTTTAATCATTTTGATATTGATTACAAACTAGTTGATGTGGACTACATTGAGTTCGTCAAGAAGTACTGGTTGTTTGGTCCATTAGTTCCGCAGGCGAAGAGTGGTTGGGTGAGGCTTAAAGCGTCTAAGCCCGTTGAGTTTGTGTTATCAAAGTTCGTTTTGAAGGTGTGCTCTGATGACTAGTGTTCAAATAAAGACTTTTCAGCGATTAGAGTTGTGTGATCTGGAGCAAGACGTTAATAAGTGGTTAAATGATAATCGGGTTCGTATAAGAGTCCTTAATATTAGTTCGTTCGTGATGCAGGATGTTGGTGGCGTACCTGTTAAATATACGTCAATAGTCACTTGGGAGTTGAATGTATGGAAATCCTAAAGTGGGTTAATAATAAGAAGCGAAAGCAGAAGAGTCTCGAATTCTTTGAAGGTGTTAACGCTGGATTAACACAAGCATTAAATCAAAGAGATAGTGGTATTAGAGCTCATACTGTTTCTGAAGGCGCACCTATACCAACATGGATAGAACTAGATCACGCTGCTACGAATAATGATATTCATAATCTTTATATTTCCGGGACCATTGAAGGTGTTACACAAACAATTCCTGAGAGGCCTTTAAGAAAGTCGGTTAAGCCTGTTGACGTGGTTAATGAATTGCACGACACTAAATTAAGGATTAGTTTGGCTAATATTGATGAAAAGATTAAATTGTTAAATAAGCGTTTGGCTTGTATGGTTGAGTTAAAAGTCACTAGCGGTAAGACTGAAGTTTTGCAAGCCATTAAGTGGCTTGAGAATCGTAAGAAACTGAGAAAGTATTATAAAGAGTTCATTTGGCATGCTACAAATGATGATATCATTGATAAGTTGTGTGATAAATATAAATTAACTACTGGTTCAGTGCAGAGTTATCACCGGGTAATACCGACTGAGGCGTTAGATGTGATTGCTAAATACACTAAACTTTTTAAGAAGATTGAGTTAAAGAACGAGCCTGAATTTAGATTAGTTATGGAAGATGAAGAAAAAATTAAAGACCCTGTACTACTAGCTAGGAGTCCTTTTGGTAATTTTTGGTTCGTGTTAGGCGCTTGGGACAAAGAAGTCAAAATCATGAAAGAATTTTATGGAGATAAATACTGATGGGGGCACAAACAATATGATTGGTGCTATGATACTACACGTTAGTGGTGTCATGCTATGGCTGTTGTACCTTAGTTATGCTTTTGTAGAATTATGTATTCACGGCGTTAAAAAACACTTAGCTATTAATGTTATCATTGTGTTAGTGTTGGGCGTTGTACTGGAGTTGTTAGGAATATGAGTGATGTTATGAGGGACACTTTTAAGTTAAGTGTTTTTGAGGTATTCCCTTTTGAGGATCTTAAGTTAGTTATTGATGGTATTTGTTCACTTGGTTACTCCTGTGAGTGCGTGTCTAATGGTAATTTTGTTTTTAGCCGGGTGGTTAAACAATGAGGGGGTTATTGTGTTGGTGGGGATTGCATAAGTGGATTAAAGCACAATTACCTTTTATTGATAATGAATATCACAAAGAAACACCACTAAAATCAACTATTTTTTGTGCTAATTGTGGCAAGAGGCGAGAATTATGAATAAACCCTTATTTGATACAAGTACAACACTTAATTGGGGGGTCATTGATGAAGGGTGGGTGGATAGTGGTAGGTTAATGAGTATTAGTGAAGTAATAAATGAACTAACGAGGCGAGATAGATGAAATCTATAATCCATCATCATTGTTTTGAATGTGATAAAATCATTCAACTAAAGAAGGATAAAAATTATGATCCGTGTCAATTATGTGATAAGTGTAAGGGGCGAACTAAATGAATAAGAGGGTAGTTAGTTTAAAAAGACCTAATTCGTTGCCACCAAGTGAACGAAAACCACACAAACACAAGTTTCACCCAGTTAATGACACTGTGCTGGATTTGTCCCGGCGCGTTAAGAAAGTAATACTGGTTGACGAAAATGGTAATAACGTGGTGATGGAAAGCTTGGGCACTTATCGTGTTTGGGTGTGCGAGTGTGGAATAACTAAGTTGGTGAGGGAGAAATGAAATACGAAGCATTTAGTTTAACAGGTAAGATGAATGTCGCTAAACAAGTTGAGCAAAGAGTTATTGATATGCTCACAGAAGTATTAGGCATTAAGGGGTTTAAAGTTGACGCGAGTGTTAGTGCTAGAACTAACTCTTTTGATATTAATGTTAAATTTGAGAGCACGCCCTGCAGTCACCCAGAATTAGAGAAATATTATGTTAACCCAACAGGTGAACCAAAATACTGGTGTAAAGAGTGCCACCAACAAATGGATGTGAAGGAGCGTGAATTATGAGTCCGTTAAAATTTAGGGCTTGGGATAAGAAGCATAAAATAATGTGGTACCCTTCAGAGTATAATAAACTTTCGTTATTAGTATATGATAATAAAATAGAATCGGATTTACAATTTTATGAACCTGGACAAAATAAAGGTAGTTGCGGAGGCACATTTTGTTATGATTTACCTTTAGAATTAATGCAATTTACGGGTTTGCACGATAAACATAAAAAAGAGATTTACGAGGGGGATATTGTTAAATTAATTTATTCTGATAAAACGTTTAATATTGCTAAAATCACTTTCAGAGATTATTGTTTTTGTTATGAGTTCTCAAATGAAGCTTGGGGTATAATTTCACATGCAGTGGGTAAGTTTGAAGTTATTGGCAATATTTATGAAGATACGGGTATTATTTTGGGGCGCGGTGGTTGAGCGATATGGTGCGATTAAAAGATTTTGAGTACAATGATGGTAATAATATAACTACTGGTGAGAACTGGACATATATTTTATCATTGCGTGATGAGTTGTTAGCTGAGTTGAAGCAATTAAACGAACGATTAGAGGCATTAGGTACTGGTGGTTGTTTATCTGATTATGATTATGGTGAACTTAAAGGCAAGATTGATTTCCTTAATGAGTTTATTGAACCTACAAAAGAAGAATTAGGGGGGCAACAATGAGTTGTTATTCTTATCGTTGTGTGGAGGGGCTTTGCACTTGTGCTGACCTTGAGAACCCCTGGTATTGGGTTATGATGGGCGTGGTTGTATTACTACTATTATGGGCTTGGTGTGCAAAATGAGTTATTGTACTGCTTGTGGTAATGAATGCTACGAGGATAGAATTGTATTAGATGGTTTTGATTATTGCTGTGCGGGGTGCGCGAAAGAACACAAGAAGATTATTCAAGATGAATTAGATTATTGGGAAGACATGGCGCGTGAAGGTAGAGAGTGTATAAAAAGGTATAAACAAATACTTAAGAGGCTATCAAAATGACTTGTCTTAGATGCCATAGTAAGCGCGTTAATCAAGACCATAATAACGGAGAGCTTTACGCTTACTGCGAGAAGTGTGGTTATTCTTTGACTCAGTGCCAAAATGGTTATGCTGAGATGTTTGATGAGAAGGACCACGAATTAGTTAGGTGCCCTTGTGGTGAGAAATACCTCATTGGTACGTGTTGTAACAATGGTGAGTACCATCGGGGCGTGAGTGAATTGATAGATTATCTAAAAGAGCGTAAGAGAAACGCTAAGAACTTGTACCATATGGATAATGTTAGTGTGTCACCTAGCGTGGTGTTGAGTATTCTTGGCAAGATGCTTGACGATGCTGAGCATAAGTTCGAGGTGAAGCCCACAAAATGAAGATTATTATTGATGCTGACGAGTTCATAAATGATGATTACGAGCGCGGTAAGCGTGAGGTGCTTAGTGAACTTGAGGATAGGTTAGCCGCTGAGCACTTGTTAAGTATTCCAGTTCAAAATATAATAAGGGCGTTATCTAAATGAATAATATTAGTTCGGTGCCCACCACTAATGATGGGTGTTATATGTGGATGAAAGTGGTTGATTTGGATAATTTTATTGAAGGGCGACTTAATGAATTAATTGCCCAGCATAATCAAATTTATCATGACCCCCAACCAATTAAGGAGTACTCGTTGACTGACTTGATGCAGAGAGATTTACGTACTTGTGTGTATTTGTTAACTAGTATGTTTAATGTATCCGTTGATAGGGCGTTAGATATTACTAAGTATAATAAACGTAAGGTGCCCCACAAATGACTAAGTACGTTTTTGGTGTTATGTCATCAAAATACTCCTTGGAAGCGCCTGGTGATGAGGTCGCGTTCGTGTGCATGGCGCTTTATTTTAGCAAGGACTTGCCAATAGCTGTTTACGAGCCTGTTGAGACGGCGTTCATGGCGTTGGACGTGTTAACAAAGTATCAGGGCGTGAAGTTTAAGCCTGATGTGATGAGGGCGTGCCTAGGTAGTGTTAAGTCAGTAGATTTATAAACGTGTGTCTTGTATAGAGTACTAGTGGTTAAGGTGTTTGTAGCGGATAATCATCTAATTCCTCGCTTTTATAGAGTTAAGGGTTTAGTTTTTAGTAGTGCCCATCCTAAGGGTACTAAGAAGTATCACAAAGGTTATATTAAATCAAAGATTAAGTACACTGAAGTTGAGGTAAAGCGTGGGCGTGAATATATTGGCTCGTTCTTTGTTAACTCCAGGTATGTCATTGCATCAGTTCATACTCGCCGAAAGAAACAACCAGATAACACGCGTACTGGCGATGGTTGTTGTAGTCGCGCTGTTAGCAGGAGGGTGGAAACCCCTCTATTTAATAAATATGAAATAGACTTATTAGCTGATAGTTAAGTTTATAAATGTAGCACAACTAACAGTATGTCATATGGTGCATGTGGATACGTATTATTGTTATTTATGCGGTAAGGACATTACTGGTTTATGTAATCATGGCAATCAGGGTATTTTAAGGTTAAGCAAGATAGAATCAGATGGTAAAGGAATCTACTTGGATGAACTATGTGATGATTGTTATAAGGAGTTGCTTAAATTAGTGCAGCGCCTTAAAGAGGCGAAGCAATCAAAACCAAATATAGATGCGTAGTATAATATAAAATAAAAAAAACTAAATTAATTTACTAATATTTTGACCCAACAAAACTAATTATTTAGCTATTGTTACTGTCATGTCAGACATGTTGAGTGGTGTGCTATTAGTCATTAGACTGATTAGCCCAGCAATCTCGTCAGGCGTACAAGTGCCTTTGACTAGTGTAGTAGTAGTGCCGTTAAAAACTGTATTAGTTACTCGGCAGTAACTCATGTTAAATGAATCAACACAAGCTTCCTGGATGTAGACTAGTTCAGTCACTGGTACTTCGACTATTTCTGTCTGGTTAACGTAGACTATCTCTTTATCAGTTGTTGTGATAATAGCTGGTTCCCTAGGCATGAATGCCGAGTAAGAACTAATGGCTATTAGCGCGACAAGGCCGATTAAGGTTAGAATGTCTTTTGCTTCCATATAATTTTTTTGACCCCCTGTTAATTGTTATTAAAACCCTTTCAAAATGGGGTTTTAGTATGTTCTATTGACTTATTGGTATCTTAAAAGAGTTCCTTTTGACCATAAAATGGTCATTTTGGCGTTAAAAAACTATTTAAAGCGATTAGTCTTAAAAAACACCCATGAGTAAAGTGTGCGCCACGTGCGGCAAAGTACTGGATGAGTCTAAGGACACCATTTTCATTGAGGATGAGTACTATAAGCACTACCAGTGTAGTGATGATTACGCTTTTAAGAGCACTTATTATGAGTCTAAGTACTACTTTAAGGGTTCGCGCGATTAGATATCAAACATCTCGACTGAATCATCGTTTAGTTCTTTTTCTGTGCGTCGCTGTTTAATTAAGTGTTCTATGTAACCACAATACGCTTCAGGATTTTCTTTATCGCGATTCTTGTTCACGCAGTCTTGGAATGATTCGTAATTGCTAAAAGGCATATTATTATTTCCTCCTTAAAAATCGAACATCTCGACTTTCTCGCGGTGATCGTAGATGCCTGATTCCTCATCTGAGTCACTGCTCAGTTCGTTAGTCGTCTTGAACGCTTGCTGGTTGATGCCGTGTTTGCTGGCTGCCCGGACTATCTTATTATAGGCCACTCGTTTCTCTTCAGGCGTCATGTGGGTTTGGTTAAATCGCGCCATAGCATTCTTTACGTGTGACTCGTCAAATATTGGTAACGCACTACTACTTGGCGGGTCCCTGGGCACTGCATAAAATTGGTCAACTGTTAGTCCGCGCCTGGATCGTTCGCCTTCAATGTCTGTGACTTGGGCGCAAGAGTACTCTTCTTTTTTGTTAATAAAGACCGTCATATGTGTAGTTGGTAGTTGTTCACAACTTATAAATATTCGATAAGTATATAAACATGTGCGCAACTAACATACTCAATGAGTCAAGATAACGTGTTGAACTACTATAAACAAGATTACTTGAAGACGGGTCAACTAAACTTATTCACTGCTAGGGACTTGGGTAACGCTTTAGGTTTCTTGCATACTAATGCTCGTTCTAGCGCTTTAAGATTAATTCACTGGGGTTATTTGAGACAAACACTAATTAAAAAAGAATTCAAGTACACTAATTATGGGGTTATTTGCAGCGTCAAGCGAGATGTTAATGCTTACTCTTTGGATACTTCTTCAGCTGCTGGCGCGTCATTAATTAAGTCTTTAGATATGTTAAGGGCTTCCATTGGCGTTGCTTCTGCGACTACACCATGATCCTCTGAAGGGGTTATTGCGTCGCCACTACCAACTTCATAGCCTTTATCAGGCGCTCGCTCAACGATCGGGTTAAGGAATTCATCACTTTCGTAAGTCATTTCAATCTCATTCATTGGCACGTTGCCGTCAGCAATATCTTCTGGTTTTAATAGGTATTTTTCAATGTCACTCATTTCTCTTTCACCTCCAATAGTTCTTTAATGATTTTTTGAATATAATTTAGTCGGTTGCTTAGCATGTGCTTGTCGCGAATTAGTTTAGCGCCCGCCTCACTAATCTCAGCTAAGTCTTTTTGGGTTAGCCCACAAATGCGTTCGTAAGAGTTATTGATTAGCTCTTCTTTGGTGAATAGCAAGCAGTTCTCGCCGTCAACGAAGCCTAGCTCGTCAAGGCCGTTGTTCTTTTCGCCAATGAGTATTGACCCGCAATAAGGTATCTCAAAGTACTTTGACACCACATAACCATAATTGCCCCCGCAAGCGCTGCAGAATTGGTATTTACTAATTTGTTCATAGAAGCCTTGATTGATTTTTTGAGGGTCAACTATTTTTGGGTCGTAACCTGGGTGCCCGCCTTGAATTGGATTGAATATTTTAGTGTAAGCATACCTGAATGGGTAAACACTTTCGGTTGAGTGGCCGCTGTTAAAGAAGCCTTGTTTCGCGCTAAAGTCAGTATTAATGTCATAAGGGTAAGCGAAGTGGGGTAGCCACTTTAGTTGGCCAGCATGCTTTTGCCAGAAAGGATTGTCAAGTACTGACTTGCTCTTAACTTCGGTGCCAAAAACAAAGCTAGAATTATCAAGTATCTTCTCAAAACCAGAGTAGTCCCCGTTATGCGAGTGCATATCATCAAGGCATTGAATAACTTTGCCATACCCTTGAATAACTGTGTTAGCGAAAGGAGTCAAGTTAAGCACTACTTTATGGTTAAACGGACCCACATCATAAAAACCTTTAAGCTTAATATAATCATACTCTTTACTCAGAGCCTCGAATAAGTACCTATAGTACCCTAATGGCACGTTATCATAATACTCATTGTAGACTACTAGCACATCACTCGTCAAGGTAGACACCACACTTGCACACTTTTTTTTGGATGAAATCAGGACAAGGGCACTTTTGTTTAATGTGGCATAGGCAGTAACCACCATTAGCCTTAACTTTATCTTGCAGTTCTTTATTGACTTTCATAGTAAGCGCACCGTTTACATAGAGTGTTTTTGTCTTTATTAGTATTGCGAGACCATTTAGCCCACTGTGTTAGTAGACTGTCGGTAGTAATATCCCCGAATATCATCTCGCCATTATAGTCATAACAGCAACCGCTTAAACGCCCATCCCATAACACGCAAAGTTCTAAGTGATTATTGGGTACGCACGTAAATGGTTTGTTAATAGTTAAGTCCTCAGCATCAGGGTACTTAATGATATTCTTGTACTTTATAGGATAATCATTATTTGTCTCACACGAGTTTAGCGCCGTTCTTAATAATTGCACTTCAATCTTAAGGTCAGTGCCACGTGCTTCCTTAATCAGCGAGTTAAGATTATTAACAACTAATTGGTAATCCAAACCCCTTAACTTAGTGTAAACATTCTCATCAAAGGAGT
>JBAZFG010000012.1:0-15281 GCA_041653515.1 Candidatus Nanoarchaeia archaeon | reverse complement strand
AGATTATTGCTTCAATCACATTAACTGTTACTGCATTACCAAGTTGTTTATACCTTTGAGTATCACTGATTAATACTTTCTCGCCTTGATCATTAACCCCATATTGGGTCCAATTATCAGGGAAACCTTGAAGTCGTTCACACTCAATAGGTGTTAAACGCCTAAGTAAACCATCAAATATCTTAACACCATTATTTAAAGAATTATTACCCATTGTCTGCCTAACTGTTCCAACATCCTTGGTGAATTTATGATTATAATCATCATAAACCATGGGCACATTATTATCACCAGTACCCATTCTTGAACAAAGAGTTGGTGAATCATCAAACACTCTTATCTCATTAGCTGAATGCTGATGATAACACTTACTGTCAATAATAAAAGTGCGCTCACCACCACCAACAATTCTATTAAATGATTGGCTCTTATAATAATTAGCATCCAAACACTTAGCAGTATTAGAACCATCAACTGTTATTATTCCTTCTTGTTTCTCAGGTACTCCTTGAATCGCTCTTGCATTTTCGCTGAAAGGTAATACTTCTGGTCGGGACTCGCCTCTAAGATTACCGATAATGAAGACTCGTTCGCGGTTCTGGGGTACTCCGTGAAATTTGCTGTTAAGTACCACCCATTGAGTTTCATACCCCAACTCATCCAACGTTTCCAAGATGACCTTGAAAGTTCTCCCTTAGTCGTGACTGAGTAAGCCTTTGACGTTTTCAAGGAGTACAAAACTAGGTTTTTTAGCTTTAAGAATTCTTGCAACCTCAAAAAACATTGTGCCCCTGGTATCCTCAAACCCTTGTCTTCGTCCAGCAATACTGAATGCTTGGCAAGGAAATCCACCACAGAGTAAATCAAACTCTGGTAAGTCACATTCTGACACGTGTCGGATATCGACTGGTCTGATTGAGTCATTGAAGTTGTGATTATAGACTTGGCAGGAGTACTTGTCCCATTCATTGGTGAAAACGCACTTGGCTTTACTTCCGAGTACTCGTTCGATACCGAGTCTGAAGCCACCAATTCCCGCGAATAAATCCACGAATCTGAGTTCATCCAATAATCAACACCATGAGAGTACATTTAATAGTTGTTAGTATATAAACATTACTGTTTTTTCAATTCATCTAATTCCTTAGCAGCAATGTTATCATCAATGCGTAGTAACATTATTGCGACATCACTAGCTGATAGAATCGCTTGAGTAGCTACTCGTGAAGGTTCAAGTACCCCTTCCTTAAGCATGTCAATTGAGGGGCCACCAAAAACATTCACTCCATATGAAACAAGGCCCTCGGCGTGCTTGCTTCGCAATTCAGCCAACACATCAACAGAGTCAAGACCACCGTTATCAGCAAGCGCTTTAGGGATTGATTCAAGACCCCTTGCATAACCCTCAACCACTAATTGCAGTTTGCCCGGCAAAGTCTTAGCGTAATTAGTCAAGTGCTTACTCAATTCCATCTCAACCGCGCCACCACCCGGTAAGTAAGTTTTATCTTCAAGAATACTACGCAGAACGCCAATTGAATCCATCACACTACGCTCAACTTCATCGACAATGTGCTCAGAACCTCCTCGGATAATGAAAGTGACGAAAGGACGTTGAAGATTACTAAGTGACTTTACAAAGATAAGTGGCTCGTCATTAATCTGTTCTTCCTTGACTGATTCAACATAACCAAGATCGGCGGATGAGACACTAGACAAATCTGATAACACATTACCACCACTAACCTTAGCAATACTATTAACAACATGAGAAGGGAGATTCTTAAATACTAATAAACCCTTCTTAGTAAAAATACTCTGCGCTAACTCGTCAACACTGCGAAGACAGAATAAGACCTTAGCACCACTATCAACAATAGATTGAGCTAGTTTCTCAATATAAACATATTCTTGATCCACAAACTTCTGCATCATAGAAGGATCAGTAATACTAATCTTAGCATCAACCTCAGTCTTAACCACTTCAATAGGTGCATTGAGACATAACACAGGCAAACCACCTTCCTCACATGCAACTGCATTACAAGGCATTCTAAGATCAACACGAGAACCCTCAAAAACCACACCCTCAAAAAGACACGAATCACTAATCGAACCACCAACCCTTTTAATAAGACCAATATCACCAAGAGAAACTTTGCTCGTGAGAGCGTACAACTGTGAAACACCACCCACCACCATATCAATCACCTCACGACTACCTGCTTGCGCCTTAGTACCAATGGTCGTTGCAACAAGAGAAGATAAAAGAGAAGTATCAGCGGTATCAGCAGTGATTACAAGCGACTTAACCAACCCAACACACTTATCACGCGCAAGCGAGAAACCACGAGACACTTGACCAGGGTGAATATTCAACGACAACAAGTGCTCAGCCTCACGAAGAAGGCCCCCCGCCAAAACCACCACACTAGTCGTGCCGTCACCAACAACCGACTCCTGAGCAAGACTAGCCTCCACCAACATACGAGCAGCCGGGTGCTCAACAGACATAACACGCAAAATCGTAGCACCATCATTAGTAATCACAACCTCACCACGAGCATCAACAAGAAGCTTATCCATACCGAGAGGACCAAGAGTGCTCGCAAGAAGCTCGCTAAGACTAACACTAGCACGCAAATTACCACGCAAAGACTCACGAACACGAGAAGAATCATCCATATGCACAAATAAAACACAGAAGTAATATATAAACCTTTCCATACATACAAAAAAAAAGTTTCCCCCACTACCCTTCTTTTTCACTTTTCTTTCGTGAAATTGAATTTTTCTCTTTATATACTTTATTGTCTTGTAGCATAACAAAAAGGTTTATAAAACCTCATTCATATTATTATATTTATGATAAAAAGTTTATTAACAACTAAGGAATTAATGAAAGAGAGAAAACTTTCTTTTATTCATTCTCAGGAAAGAATTAATTATTTTAATAATCTTAAAACTAATGGTTTATTAAAAAATATTTCGTTCAGTAGGTTTAAAGTAACTGGTCTATATGATGCTCTTAAAAGTAAGAAATCCCATTATCCTTTTATCTTCTCTTTTGATAATGTTAATAAGTGTTATAATTCTTTTATGATTAATCGGGAAACTTCTTTTAAAATTAATCCCATTGAAAAGAAAGAGTATAAATCCTTTAAGATTAATCAGGATTTTATTAAAAATAATTTCAATTTATCTAAAACCTATTTATCAGGTATTAAAGCCGAACAAAAACGTTTTTTAAAAATGGCTTCTTTAAGGTTTATGCGTGGTGAGTTAATATCACTTAGAGAATTAATTAATAAAAATGGCTCTAAGTATTCTTTAAGTGAATTAAACCATTATTGTTTTTTAGATGTTATTAATGATTATAAAAGTGTTACTCTTATTTTTAATGCTTATAAAAGTGTTATTATTAATAATCGTGCTTCTAAGGTTTCTTTTATTGATAATGAGTTTAATGTAATTAGTGATTTTAGGTTTATTAGTTTAGTTAAGAATTTCGAAAAGTTTAATAAAACATTTGAGGATTTATTTAAATCATATTCACAACAAAAAAATCAGGAAAAAGATAAAATTAATATTAAGCCTCATGGCGATATTAAAAGTAATCTTCTGTGAAAAGCATAACCAAGAAGGCTTTAAAGGGTTTAATAAGGTTTTAACTCTTTTAAATGGTTAATTGTGAGTATCACAGTCAAACACGGCTATAATAACCTATGTAGCTAAGCATTGATTAATAACTCACATTATGAAAGAAGAGGATTAAAAATAGTAGTAATTCACTTAAAAGTTTTATAATTTTACCTACTTTGAAAAGGTTTTAAGTGTTTATGGTTTTAGTTTAAGGCAGGAATTAAGGTATTATTTGGATAATGGTTTTAAACATATCATTTAAAGAAATTGGTTTTTAATCCTTAGATAGAAAAAATAAATTAAGGTAATAAGTGCGTTAATTAATTACTAAGTAGTTAGTTAGCGCATAAAAACCTTAATAAAAAAATGGGTCAAACTTTTTTTAATTATTATTTTATTTTTTAATAAAACGTATTAAGTGTTTCATCGCCTTAATACGCATTTGGTTAGCAATAACCTTCATAAAGAGTTTAGCATTGAATACCTTAGGTATTAGTGCAGGAGGAAATTTTTATGAAATCAGGTAATAAGATTAAATTGGCGTTAGCAATTAGGCGTTTATGGAGTCAATATCACGAATTAGATTTCCTTATCTATTCGCTTAATCAAGCTGGTGAGCAAACCTTTAATTTAACTTTAGAAAGAAATATTATCATTAGCAAAATATCGTTAATCACTAAGGTTTTATACCTTAATCATTAATGCTCTTACTAAGCCGTTAATGAGATTACTTATCAATATTTAACGGCATCCTATTCAAGGAAAAATTCGCATTGAATACCAAAGGTATTGGTGCAGGAGGATTTTTTTATGAATACTGTTATTGAATTAGGTAATATGGCTATCCGTTTTAAGGGTGGCGTTAGTGCTTCTACTCAAGCATTAGTTGAGTCTGAAGCTAAGTCCGTTATGGATTCCATTAGTGCGACTACTACTAGGGTAGTTAGTGCTACTAAGAAAGTGGTTGAGTCGTTTGTTAATCGTTGCGAAAAAGCTTTAGACTGTGATGATGAACGAATAGTTAGTCCTGTTAGGGCTTCTAGGCTTAATCCTCATATGCGTTTTAGTCGTGTTGAGGCTAGTTCTATAAAACTTCGTTCTTACGAATTCAAGCGTGTTAAGGAAGAATTATTCAACCTAACTGGTGGCTTGAATGTTTACATCCCAAATAACTATGTTTATTGGGGTAGTTTAAGCGATAGTTTTAAGTTAGTGGCTCAGGATGTCCTTATGTGGAAGAGGTTTGGGTGTTAAAACATGCGTAAGAAATCAGGTTGTAATCATAGAGGACTTACTCCTCTTGGAGTTAAAGTAATGGATTCTTTGTTATCATCACCATTAGTTGATGATTATCATAAGACTTTGCTTAAATCAAGTAAGGATTTAGCATTGAAGAAAGCTCTTAATCAGCCTGACTTATGGTTGTTTGATAGCATTTGTGAAACTTATAAGGAGTTGATAAATAATGAGTCAATTTATTGAAGCTGTGTTTAAGGTTGAATTACCTGACACTTACACAGAGGATGAGGTATTTAACTACCTTAAAGAAGTGGCATTAAAGCAGGGACTTGAGTTAGTCCAGTGGAGTTGAGTTATGAACACTAGTTTAAAAGCTATTTGTAAAGCTAAGAAGATTAATTGGGTTGGCAGTGATGCCAAACCTGTTAAGAAGCAGTCTTTGTTTGAAGAGTTAGGCGTTAAAACTCTATGACTAAGTATGTTGGTTGGATGGATGTTAATCGTGGTTGGGGTAGTCCTTTAGCAGTTATTGTTAAGGAAGATGTTTTCCTAAGTGTTTATGATGATGGCACGATGATTAAAACACCGGTTAATCCATCAAAGTTAAGTAACATGACTAAGGTATTCGTTGAGTTAGTGCCTAGTTTTGGTGTTACTGAAGTAAGGATTACTAATAGGAGGAGTTGATATGGAAGAATCAATAACAAAGGTATTTAATCAAAGCAGTGTTGAAATCACTCGTAACACTAAAGGTTTTACTTATAGTGTTAAAGCATATGGTTCAAGTGTTGACGAAATCAAGATTAACACTGATAACTTAATCGCTTTTGCGGAAGTAACTATTAAAGGGTTAGAATCTAAGGAGGTTGAAACGCATGGTTGATATAAAAGTTAAGGATTTATTAACTAAATTCGTTGACCTGGTTGGTAGTGGTTCGTTGCCTAGCAAGATAGCTGAGATAACTTTTCCACCACTTAATTGTCCGGCAGTAAAGTACAGTTTCAATAATCGTTTGTTGTTAGCGCTGCAGGGTTGTTTGGATGCGCGTGGTAAGAATCAGTGGAACGCTGTTGGTAGAGCAGTAGCAAATAAGCATGAGACTGTTAGTATCCTGGCACCAATTGTTAAGCATTATACGGAAACTAATTCATCAGGCGAGGAGTATGAGCAAACTTTTATTGGTGGTTTCATGACTATTCAATTGTATGCTAAGGATAACACTTATGGTTGTCCACTTGAGTATGAAGACCTTAAATTGCCTAGCTTTAAATTAATTGAAGTAGCTGAGGGTTGGGGTTTGAAAGTTAATGCTAGTCCTTACATTGGTGGGATAATGGGTGTTTATGACCCAAATAAGAAGAGCATTACTATTGCTAGTCCTACGCTTAAGACTTTCTTACATGAACTTGCTCACGCTAGTCAAGATAGGCTTAATCAATTGAAGGGTAAGACAAAGGAATGGTTAGAACTTACAGCCGAAATAAGTGCTATGGTTATAGCTGAGTTATTAGGTGAACCAATTGAGGAAGTTAATCCTGGTGCCACGCTTAGTTATATCAAGATGATTGTTAAGAGTGAAGACCCATTAGTGATTGGTAAGAAAGTAATGAAACTTGTTAGTGATATTGAGAAGATTGTTAAGAATATCTTTAGTTGTGTGTACCCTGTGGGGGTTAAGGCATGAAGTATTACGAAGAAGTGTTAGAAATTAGTATTAACGGTGTGTTATCATCAGATTTAAAAGAGTTAACTAAGTATTTAGATGATAATGGTTGGTTTTTTAGGTTAAAGAGGAAGGTGTAATCATGAAGTGTGCTAATTGTAGAGTACTATTGGATTTTAACATCCAATATGAACGCAGTGGTTTAATCTATTGTCGTGATTGTGCGATAGAGATTGATACTTTAAGAAGACAAAATGAGGTGTTAGTAAATGAGTGAAGATGTGCTTGTTAAATTTCAGGAGTTTACTCCTAATATGGATAACCCTGAGGAACCTGAGTTAATTGTTCTCAGTCCGACTATTTACAATCAGATAATGAGGCCTATGGTGATTACAGGTTTCAATGATGAGGGTGTTGGTTCATCAACAGAGATTGAGAAAGAAATTATTCTCTGTGATGGTTGTGATGATGATAACCCTGAGTATGTGTTGACTGATGGTGAGTACTTATATAGGACTGTTTGTGAAGTGTGCCGTAAGAAGTATTACGGTAAGTACCGAGTGATTAGAGGAGATGAGATTGACTTATGAATGAGGTTGAACACCTTAGTAGTAAGGTTAAATATCATGATGGTAAGCGTTTCATCAAGAAATACTTAGATGATGGAACACCTGTCTGGAAATTAGATACTAAGTTTGTTGAGGTGAATTAATTATGGGTTTTGATATAAATAAATTTGTAGACGAACACAAAAAGGAATTAATAACTTATTGGGATTATCGTGATAGTCTCAGTGAGGAACAAATAATGAAAGTACTAGAGACTGAAGATGGCTTGTGCGATATTGAGATGGAAGTGGCTGACTTAAACAATGATTGTACTTACGAAGCAGTTAAGCAGATACTACAAGACGCAGAATTAGTTATTGTTGATAGCTACGATAACATCCCTAGTGATGTTGAAGTGAGTAAGGCAATAACTGAAGAAGACTACGATGAGTTAAAATGTGAGTTAGAGTGTAATTGGGATATTAACATAGATGGGTTGCTTAGGAATTCCTATGCTAATATCCGGGTGACATTACTAACTAATGAGGACTTTATTTACATGCCTGACTTTGATAACAGTGAGACAGTTAGTCATTTCAAGAAAGTGTTCGCAGGTGCTTACAAAGAAGAAGAATTAGAACATGAACAAGACAATAACATGGGCACAGATTACAATCACTTTGCTTTCTACTTCCGAATTAGTGGGAAAGATATATTAAGACTTCGTGAGTGGTTAATGGCAGGTAAGATAGAGCTTACGCCTGAAATGGGTTTAGGCTTGTTTAATTATTGGGTTGGCGCGGGTAGTGTGCTTGAGATGAACTTAACTAAGAGTGTTGTGGTTAGTATTAATGATTGGACTAACACAGGCAGTAAGTATTACCCTGTGCGTGTTGAATTAGATAGTAATAACTATGGTATTAAGCAAACTTATGGCTTGAGTGATTTCCACGAGGTTGATGTAAGTGAGTACAAACAAGATTAGTAGTATAGACCTTACTAATTGGTTTATGGATAAAGTTAGTAGTATTGTGGTTGAATCTAGGTGTGGTGATGAACCTCTTGATGGTGATGAAGTGGATAGTCTTACAGAACATTTTAGAAACTTCGCTAACTTTCATGAAGGTAACCTCACTAGAGAAGAGTTTGATAAACTAGAGGGGTTTGATAACCTATGAGTGTTTATTGTGGTAAGTGTGGTGCTATGATTTTTTATAGCCAACGAGACGATTGGAGTACTAACCCTGATAAACCTGAAATGAATTGTACTGTTTGTAACAAGGAGGGTATTGAGATATGAGTGGCAGTAGTGATGTAGTAATTTGTCCAGCTTGTGGTGGTAAGCACTTTAATGTGTATACTGATTGGAAACCTCATGATTGCGTTAATGGTGAATGCCTTGATTGTGGTTACACTTATTACACGATTGATGATGAGTTAACGCTTGAAGAGGTTAATAGTTTACGAACTGATTGGGGTTTGAAACCATTAAAGAAGTTAAAGAAGAGGCTTAGTGATAAGAAATGAGTAATGTGATTATTCGTTTGTATGATGAGGACAATTACTCTTACCCTCTTATTGAGGTTAAAGGGGGTTATCTTAATCAGTTTAAGATTGACTTGGGTGATTATAAATGTGAACAGGCAGGTATATATAACATTGATGAGTTCTTAGAGTTATTATCAACTAAGGATTATTTTGTTAGGGTTATACATTTTGATAGTGAGGTGTATTTTTGAGTATGCGAATTGGTAAATGCCCTAAGTGTGGTGGTGAGGTATACATTAAGGAATTTAATTGGGGTGGTTGGAGATTATTCCACTGTAAAAAGTGTAATTTCTCGCTTAACAATGAACGGTTAGATAGCACTAATTTTATTATGTGTTTAAAACAGAAGGAGTATGTATAACCTTATGTTCAGTGCTTATGACTTAGAGTTAAATAAGTGGTTTGCTACAGGAAGTAATAAACCAACATGGCAGGAATCTGCTGTTGAAATATTACAATTCTTGTACGAGGGTATTGATGTAACTGATGATGAAGCAGGAAAAGTATTTAATTCAATAGATTATATGAAGAGTGAATTGAACTTTTTTAATGTTGAAGTCAGGGAACACGATGAAGAATTAACGGATGGTGATTGGTAATGAATAAAGAAATACTTGAAGACATCGAGCAAGACGTGCTTGATGATGTAATAGCTGAAGGAGTTGAGTCTGATGAAGAAAAGTATTAGGCAATTAGTTGAGGGTGTTGTGATTGCGATTAACTCACTTGGTTACACTTTCATTGAGGGTGATACCTCGTTTGATGGTGAGGAACAATTGTACATTAAGAAAGGTCGCAAGAATTTCTGTATCGAGATAAGAGAGGTGGAGTGATTTATGAGTAAGTGTCCTAAATGTAAACAAGAGATAAACTACTTGAACAATTATCAAAGTGGTGAGAACCATTATCGGCTTGACGCTGATGGTGAGTATGAACTTATAGACTTTATTAATGACGACAAAACTAATGACTTTGAGTGTCCTTTATGTAATGAAGTTATTTTTACTTCAGAAGATAAAGCGTATAAATTCTTACGTGGCAAGAAGAAGAAAACGGTGAGGTGTTGATATGAAACTGTACTATCATAAAACTGACGGTGGCGCTGAGTACTTAACCGATAAGTACATCCTTAACCCTGATGGGTCTGAGGAAGGCGTGTTTGAAGGCGCTAAGTACATCATCAGGATAGATGGTGATATCACTAAGGACGCCGAGTTATTCGTAAAGGAGGAGTGATATGTCTAAGAACATTTTAGTTATGCTGGACTTTGAACATAACAAAGTAGTTATTAAGCGTACAAATAAGTGTGAAGATGATGTGCGTTTGTCACTACTTAACAGTGACAACTTGTTTATGTTAGGTGAGAACATTAAATTGGAGGTAAACTTATGAAATTAAATGAGATTAAAACACTTAAGATACAACACTTCTTGAACGAAGCGTTAAGGGAGTCATTAGACTTCTTGAAAATAAGGGTGAATGAAGAGATTGCTTATGTGGTTAGTCTTGAGTTAGACTACCAAGAATTGCTCGATAAATTCATTGAGCATTTAGACTTAATAAAAAAACTAAGCAAGGAGGTAGTGCAATGAGTGAGATTAATTGTTTGGAAGATGCTGTTAATAAGATGATAGATACACTGCGAGAACTCGGTTTCAAAGTAGTGACTAGCTATGCTAACAGCGAGGAAGTATACAAGATAATAGACCTAGAAGATAAGACAGGCACGGTAATAACTGTCAGTGAACTTGATGAAGAATTCGTTGATGAATACATTGACGAATTAACTAAACGCACTTGTGGTAATTGCACTCACTGTCACGAAGGCAAGTGCGATGAGGGTGGTTACAGTGAAGTACAAGTTGATGAGCCACGCGACGAATACGATTGCAACGCGTGGAAGAAGAAGGAGGACTGATTATGGAGTTTAGGAAGAATTTTACTAAAACTGTTTACGGCTACGCTAGTGTTGAAGCTAACAGTTTAAAAGAAGCTGAAGAAATGTTCGATGATGGTGACTTCGATACGTTTGACAATAACTCTGACTATGAGTGGTCTAGCGAAGTAACAAAAGAAAGTGATTAAGTAATGAACCCTATAATAGATTTTGAACTAATGACTAAGCGCGCCAAACTAAAAGCGCTAAGCAACACTAGTTTAACAAGAGAACTAACTGATGAAGAATTTAATGAAATGAAACAATTGTTTAATGAGGTGAATAACTAATGTCCCAACAACCAAAGACTAACCGCGACGACTTAATAGAACAAGCCGGTGATGACGCCGAACTAATCGCTTTCATCAAAGTAATTAGTAATAATAAAATACACGAGGTAAGCGATCGAGTACACCACAGGTTTTGGAAGTGCGATACTGTGTGGGAAATCTACCGACAATTTGTTGAAGAAGAACTTGAGCGGATGAGAACTGAAATACTTCGCTTGAATAAAGACGAGCCATTATTGAGCAAAGACATATGAGTAACTACAACATTGACTCAATGTGTAATGACTTCTGGTGGTTAATTGATACAACACTAACAGAAGAAGACGCGCTAGGTTTTATCAAGTTCTTACTAAAACAAGGCAATCAATTACCAACTGAAGAATTAGCCAGACTTGACCAAGTAACAATTAAGGAGTTGAACGAACTAAATGAGTAAATTCAAAACAGAACTATCATACCTAATTGACGCGCAACTAGAATTATTACTAGGCGCGATAATGAGAAGCGGACCAGTAGTACTAGATGGTGATATACTGCCCGAACAATCAGTACTATGGGACCAACTAGTTGGTTATATGTCGCAATTATTTGTTGACATCATACAACAGAATAGTCGTCACTAAATAGTGGTGACAAAAACTATTTAAGTATTAACTGCATCTTACACGCAGAAATTTTGAGCGGTGTGGAAAGGCTTATAAAAGCAAAAGGAGTAGTGATTAGTAATATGAATAAGTATTTTTTACCTGTAACGCGCGAAGTAACACAGCGCGGATACTGGACAATAGAAGCTAAAGATGAAGAAGAAGCTAGAGAATTATTCAACAACGGACACGCTTACGACTTCGTTGAAGAAGACTTTGAAATCAAGAGCGAAGAGCAAGGCAAGATAACCTGCGAGGAGCGTGTTATTATGAGTGAAGACTTAATACGCATGGACGCTGCACGAAAAGCAGCTATTGGAGTAATGGCTACCTTCGAAGCGTTCCTAGAGGAACACAACATAACAATACCAAGTGCGGACCGAGAAGGTAACGAAGAAGAAGCGCGCATCTACGGAAGCGAGTACTACGCACTAGAAGACGAGATAACCGAGTGGTTAAGTAAGTGTGGATTAAAAGGAGAGTGACTACAACATGCTAGACATCAAAGAACTAAACATAACTGAATTAAAACAATTAATCAAAGACTGCGAATACGAAATCGAACTACAAGAAGACGCGATGAGTGATTAATACATGACTAAAATCAAAATAATGACCAAAGAAGAATTCACCAAACAATTACCAACTGGTTGGGAAGTAACCGCGTGGCGAGTACACCCAAAACTAGAAACTAGTATTGAGTACTTTGAATACGGTGGCGAAACAATACTCACCGTGAAAACAACCCACAAGAATAAACCATACCACATGAGTCTATTAGTCACAGGTGACATCTACATAGTAGACCCAAAAGACGATACTAAGTACTTCAAGAAAAAGTACGACGGTAAAGCCAGCGGTGAATTAACCAAGAAACTATTAAACCATGGCACTTACGAGAGTAACAATTGGTTCGAAATAAACGAGAACGGCAGTAGTTACCAAACCTGCGAAGAAGTAGCCATTGACATTGATGACGCAATAGCACTACTATTAGACCGTGTTAAGAATTGCGAGTTTGAATACCGGGAGTGAGTTGATTTTAATATGAAAAAAATGACAATAACAGGAAAAGAAATAAAAGAACAATTCGATACTGAATCAATAATTGAGATAGAATTTGAAGATGTATGCGAATGCTGTGGGTACAAAGGCAAAGTATGGGGTATTAATGAAGGCCATTGCTCAGGGGTGTATGTATGCACTAACTGCATGACCACTTATTACCCAAATTGCACTATTGAGATTAAAGAGGTGTGATAAAAATGAAAATAACACTAAGCGAAGTAATCGAACGAGGATTACACTTAGACAAGTACGGCCACGTAACCGATCCAAGTGGCAACGAGTACCGCGAGGAAGGCGAAGCGTGCTGGTTAAATGATGGCGAATTAAAGCTATTATTAATTGATTACATTGATTATGCAGAACAATACCCAATGGATCACGAAGACGATAATTACCCAGCGTGCTTCAGCGAGTGGTTCGACAATGACTACCTAAATGGGGGTGAAGACTTATGAGCGACCTCAAAACACTCACCTGCGATTATTGCGGTGAATTATTCCTAGGCAAAACAATCGCTGATGAGAAAAACAATTGCGGTTGCTACGATGAAGACGACACACACATATTCCACTTCAAAATAGAGTGCTTCTGGCCGGGATCAACACTAATGACGCGCGCCGAAGCAGAAGAATTCCTAAAACACGAAATTAAATTACTTGAGGAACAATGGTTATTCGGTATGCGCGGAAGCCTAATAACCAAAGCAGAACTAGATGAATTAGAATTGTACAATCGAGCAAGGCTTAATGCCTAAAAAAGGAGTTGATGAGTTATGAGTAGTTATGTAACAAAAATATTACTAGAAGACGGATTTATTAATTCCTACTACGGTTGCCAATTAGTAGACAGCACTAAAGCAACACCTGAGTTAATAAAGAAATACGGTTTTGATAAAGGAGATTATGAGATATGAATAAACAAACTAAGATACTGCGTTGCTTAAGCAAGCGCATGATGAACGAGCAAAGTAATTACATTGCGTTAAACACCACCGATGTAACAATAACTAATATGTTATTACAAAGATTGGAAAAACTACAAGCTAGGTTTGTAGAAGTAATCAAAGGAGTTGATACTGTATGAGTAAAGATAAGAACACTAAACTAGAACTAGTAACTCACTTCACCAAATTATTCGGTGAGAAAGACACTAGTAAGGAAGAAGACATACCTGAAGCAGAGCGGAAAATCTACTTAGACGCGACTAATGTCTGTGGCCTAATACCTAAGAAGCCATGGGTGATTAAAGCCTTAACTAATTTATTTGATGTCCAGGAACCAACTAGTCCACCACCACTAGAGCGCATGTGGAAAGCCAACGCTGGTGAGGATTGCACAAGCAAGTACGGAACAGAATACTTGAAAGTAGTCCTAGACACTTGCAAAGCCTACGATGATGTGTTGATTAGTACGCGCAAAGATAGTCCATTAAAAGTAGAAACTGAGGACTTCATATACATACTAGCACCACGAGTTTCTTACACCGATTAGTTTATAAATACACTGTATATCTAATTAGACATATGCCTACAGGTGTATACATAAGAACAAAACCACATTGGAGTAAAGGTAAAAAAATAGGTCCTTGTTCTGAAGAACACAAAAGAAAACTAAGTTCAGCATTAAAAGGTAGAGTTATTACTACTGACACACGCAAAAAAATAAGTGAAACTAGACATCTATTGATACAAGAAGGTAAAATAACTACTTGGAACAAAGGTTTAACAAAAGAAACTGATGAACGCGTACTCAAAAATGTTAGTGGTGCTTCTACAAAAACCCAATTTAAAAAAGGGCATGCATTAAGTAAAGGTAAAAAAAATGCTATGTGGAAAGGTGGTCGAACAAAGAACAGTAATGGGTATATTTTATTAAAATCGTATAACCACCCCAGAGCTATTAATGGCTATGTCTTTGAACATATACTTGTTATGGAATCATACCTTGGTCGTTTTCTTAATGATGATAAACTAATTCATCATATTAATCTAAAAAAGACAGACAATAGATTAAAAAATCTTAGATTAATGACTAAATCTGAACATACTCGATTACATAACAAGTTAAGGCAACATAGAAACGAATGTGGTGGCCTCTAAGCCGAAACAAGCAGTAGTTAGTGATGTGCTATCTAAATATGCTTAGTAACCATACAAAATAATAAAAGTATGGCACTTACTTTGCGTATTTAGTTAGGTACCACTACTATTCCTTGCGCGGAAAAAATAACAAGTTAAATGAAAGGTAATTATTGCTGTCACCGACGAGTAGTAACTAATCTGTTACTACTACTAAGTGACACAATATATTTATAAGCAGCAAAAAGGTGAATCGATAATATGAATGAATTAATCAAAATCAGTGAAACACTAGAAGAAAAAATACTAAACAACGCCTGGCAAGAAAACGGACTAGTAGGACAACAAAACACCTACAAAAAACTAAACGAACTAAAAACAGCCTACATCCAAAAACACATAGATGAGTACACAGGCCTAATCAACAACAACAACTTCTACCAAGAATGGACATGGCGACTAACACAACCACTACTATAAAAGAAGAACTAATACTAAACCTAACACACAAAACACTAGACGAAATCTACGAACTACTAAACTACCTCAAAGAACACAACATCAAATACCACAGACAACAAACAAGAGAAGAAAAGTAACTAGAGGGTGTTGTTAGTCTCGGTT
>JBAZFG010000011.1:0-33394 GCA_041653515.1 Candidatus Nanoarchaeia archaeon | reverse complement strand
CACTAACGACTCAGCGCCAAGACAAACCGACGAACCAGAAGACAGACCATCACAAGAGGAACTAACAGTTGAATTAAAGAAACCACAACCATTATAACCACTACAAGCACTATGACAAGTCGAATCAGACGTAGCAGTACAATCACTATCACAACAATCCTGAGGACAAGTTGAATAAGTCTCAACACCATTGCACGAAGCATCACCGCAGGAAATAGTAGTGTAATCAACCACTAGCCAGACGCGGTCAAAACGAACGTAATCAGGCCCTCCACCATCATTGTTATAAAAATAAAAATCCAAAGTACTAATCAATGACCAGCTCTTAAGGTTACTAATAACATAAGTCCGCTGAACCTCGCCAGTGCCATCAACCCCTTGGTTAGGCGTGATAGTAGTCGCATTCCAGCCAACGCCGTTATTAAAAGAGTATTGAATTGAATTAGAGCCAGAGTAACCGCTCTGAATCTGATAGCGAACGTAAAGAGTCACTGAATTAATAGTGCCGGTTAAACTGCCAATATTAAAAGCAGTGGGTTGAATGTAATTATTCTTGCTAACAGTATAATAAACATTATTATCAGATTGAATAGCAGATGGTAACGTGCCAGTGCCGGAACCAGTAGCAGTGCTAACATCAACTTCAGCTGTTAGCGCAAAAGAAGCGCTAAAAAGCATTAATAATATACTAAGATTTATTACTCCCCTCATCCTCAAACCCTCCAAACACACTTTCCTCAGGGTAAACAATCATACCCTTACCGCTTTCAATCCTCATCGGCACTACTTTTTCAACATGACTCGCGCCGCGCAATTTCATAACCTCGCACGCGCGCTCACGAACATCACCTTTTCTGATATAATAAAACACGAACACACCATCAGCCAAGAATTCATCAACCCCAGTCCTAGTCAAGAAATGAGTTGGTAATTGCTCGATCTCAGTAATAAGGAATGAAGTAGTGCCGCCTGCTTCAAGGAAATCCATTAACTCATCAACATAAACTCGATAACTATCCTCATGCCCAGTAAAAGCTGCAGACACAGCTGATAATGAATCAATCACTAATCGGTCAGGCTTAAAACCTTTAGGTAAGATTAATGGTTTAAAATTAGATGATAATTCACCCTTAGCTTTAGCAACAAGCCCCTCAACTGTTCGGCTAACCCTAAACGGCGCGTCCTTCTTAATCATTAACAAACCCTTTTTCTCCAATGGCTCAGGGTCCCAGCCAAAATCATTCATGTGCTTGCGCAAATCCTCTTCTGACTCCTCAAAACTAATGTAAAGGCATTTCTCACCAGCAAGAGCTCCAAAATAGCATAATTGTAAACCAAAAATTGTTTTGCCTGTGCCAGGACCACCGCACAATAATATGGTAGATGAACGTGGAATCCCTTTATCAAGCAGTTCATCAAACCCACTAACACCAGTCTTAAGCCATTGAGTATTAACAGGTTTTAATTTATCCTTGCGCTTGAAAGCTTTTTTTACAGAACGCTTATTTAATGTTTTACGCGCAGGCTTACTAATCTTTTTAATAGTCTTCCTAATCGCTTTATCTTTTTTCTTAACTGCTTTTTTTCTTTTAATAATCTTTTTCTTATTCTTATTCCAAAAAGCCATTATATTTATTAAAAGAACTGCTCCTAAATAAAGTTAACCCTCAATAGTTAGTTTTATATACCCCTTATTTATTTCTTATTAATAGATATACAGTGATTCTAAAAATCAATTTGTGTATTAAAATAATGGAGAGTGATAAGTAAAATGGCATATGGCAATTTTAAGCCAAGAAGCGGCACCCAACGAAGCGGCAGTAGATTCGGCGGCAGTGGCGGTGGCAGTAGTTTCAACAGAGGCCCAAGACAAATGTTTAAGGCTGTTTGTAGTGACTGCGGCAAGGAATGTGAAGTTCCTTTCAAACCAAGCAATGACAAACCAGTTTATTGCAGGGATTGTTACCAGAAACGCAAATTCGGCGATGAAGCAAAACCTAGATTCCAAAAAGAAGAATCTGTTGAAAGCGAATCAGAAGAATCAGACGAGTAATTAAACTAAAAGGTTTCAAAGTATTAAATTATTATTTTTTTATCATTCTATTATTTCAGTTTCAAGCGGTTCCAACCCCATGAAATCTGTATAAAAATTATAAGCGCCTGCGTTAAGGAATACTAATTGGTCACCAATCTTTGGTTCATGCTGGTAAAAGAATTTATACCTAAAAATATCCAGTGAACAAGCAGTATTGCCCTTAATTAAATATTGTTTACCAGTAATGGTTTCATCAGCAACTGGCAATCTTAATGAATAAAAAAGTGTGTCAGGGAAGGAATTATAAACAGAGCAGTTAATAAACAAATTATTATCAGCTATGTTAATAATCTCAGTTACTAACTTAATTGCTGGCGCACTAATATAACGGCCTGGCTCAATCATTAATTGAATATTCTTTGAGTCAAGAAATGATTTTAATTCAAGCACTTGATTAAGAATTATTTTGATATTAAAATCCTTAACATTAGCGTATTTAACTGGCAAGCCACCACCAATGTTAACAATCTTAATTTTATCCCAACAATTAATTGAGTCTTTTAATTCGTCAAGAAAAGCCCATTCACCAACGTTCTCAGTCTTGCGGTGGAAGTGGATACCTAAATCATTAATATAAGATTTAGTGCTAAACTCATTAATTAATTCATTAGCGCGGGCAGTCCTAAATCCATAAACGAAATAACGACCAGTGTAGACTGTATTCTCTTTCATCTTAATTCTTATTAGTAAGGATATTTTTTTATCTGACTGGCGCATTATTTCATCAAGCAATAATAAGTCATGCTCGTTGTCAACAATAAACTTATTAACACCCATGTCAAGCAATAATTTTATTTCATTAATAGCCCACCCTTGGGGTAAGAACCAGACGCGTGATTTATCCTTGATTTGTTTAATATGAGTTATTGAGTGAACTGAGAATTCAGCGTTAGTTATTGTTAATACTTCAGCAACTAAAGGGTTAGTCTTGTAACTAAATGATACTCTAAGGCCCATGTTCTTTAGTTCGTTATACTTCTCAAGGACAACGCTTTTGCTTAAAATAAACTTAGCTTTCATCCAATAAACCCTCTTTACTAAGTTGTTCAAAAACATAGCTGATTAATAACGGATAAATAATACTTGCCTCGCCAACCACAGTGCTTGCGTCAGCGTCATCCTTAATCTTACCCCAACTCTTAGCTTCTTGAGTTGTGGCACCGCTTAAACTACCTGAGAATGGTCTGGCAGTGGTGACGTAAACAGCGTAGTCCATACCACCATTAATTAATGAACCAAAAATAGCATAGTGTTTTGACACGCCGCCGCCCAATGCTATAACACCTTTCTTATCATCAATACTGCATGAAGTGATTAATTCATGAAAGTCTTTGACAACGTCAACCACGAAATCCTTATGGTCCTGCTGGAACATGAATAAATGAAACCCGAAGGCGCCGTCAGTAATGGCTGGGCAGAACACTGGAATGTCTTTCTTGTAAGCTTGGTATAAAATTGAGTTCTCATCGTTGAGTCGTGAGCCAATCTCATGCAATAACTCAACTGAGCTGATGCGCGGCTTCTTTTGGTAAATCTCTAAAAGCATAGGGTTAATTAATGATTCAAAGCGCTCGTAACTCTCATTCCTGATTAATAAGTTACCAACGCGGTTAACGCCTTGTTCATGAAGTTCAACATCATCAGCGTAGAAACTACCTAAAATGAATTGCTCGCCTTTAGCTCTCATTACATCTTCCTCAATTGAGCCAACAGTGGTTACTACTGCGTCAGCCAAGCCAAGTTTAATTTGTTGGGCAAATAATCCTCTAAGCCCTGAGGTGACCATGTTAGACGTGAAGGTTAAGTAAATCTTAGCACTGTTCTTCTTCATCCTTAATACAGTATTAGCTGCTTTCATTAGTTCAGCACTCTGGAAGCCGATGCTACCAAGTTGTTCAACAAAATCATTAACTGATTGTTCTTTAACCCACTTGAAGTCCTTGATGAATTTCATTATAGTATAAAACTCTATTAGGGGTTTAAAATTGTTTTGATTAACACTTTAAATAATACTTCTACCCATATTTATTCTTAGAAGGGGGTGTTATTAAAAATGATTATTGGTCGTGAAGCAATTATCAATCAAGCAATTAGTTTTGCTAACCAGCGTCAGTCATTATTCATCAGGTCAGTGGATAATAATGGCAAAACTGTTCTGCTAAGAAAGTTAAATGAGTTAATACCATTTAGCGCTTACTCAGGCCCAAAGCCAGCGAGCGCTATAATTAATAACTTGTCAATAACGCTTAACTTGAAGAAAAAACGCGCTTACGAGTTAAAACAAGAACTAATTAGCAGTATCCAAACAATTAATTGCGTGTTATTGTTAGACGATGTTCACGAAGCTACTAAGTCAGTTAAAGGCTTAGTGAACAAATTATTGGACCATGGGTTAGTTATTATTTGTGCTGGCAAGGAAAACGTGTTTAACCTAACTGAAACAAGACTGAATAACTTATCAACTATTGAGTTAGCAAGAATAATCTTTGACCAAGGAGTTAATCGCGACTTAGCATTAATGTTAGCTAACGCTTGTCAGACACCAGGTCAAGCAGTAACTCTAGCGCGAAAAGCAATAATTAGTAATCTGCGAACGAGAAATCAAGCAAACGAGTTCATTAGGCATGAAACAAAAAAGAAGAAAACATTAACAATTAACTCGTTATTTAGCATCGCGTCAATATTATTGAGTATTAAGTACTTATGTTACATATTGCGTGATTACCAAACAGGTTACGCAGTCGCTGGAATAGCTTATGTATTAATCAGTGTTTACCGCTTGAAGCGAAAATAATTATTATTTTTTTTCTTTCTCAACATAATCATCAAGGCAAAGACCTTCATTCTCATTAATGAGCGCGTCATAAAATAATTCATAAGTCTTTAAACTCCAATTAGGGTAACCTGGGTTTTCTTCCTTAAAATCACTCAGTATGTAAAAAAGCATTTCATTCTCATCAAAGTAATTTATTACTTCATCATAAAATCCTTTGACTTTAACTAATTCATTCAAGTAAAAAAGTAGTTCATTAGATGTGAATGAATTAAGTGGTGCATCAGAAGTAAGGATAATGTTTTTATCACCAAATAAATCTAAATCCTTTATTTCACTATCCTGCAAAGGCATCTCTATTCTAACTTCATAAACTATTGACGCAGGCATTGATAATTCAAGGAGCTCAACTTCATTAAATAATTCACTAAAATGATTATAACTATTCCTAAGTGAATTAATGTATAACTCTTTCACATCAGGCTTACTTAAGTCTTCATTAATGAATAAATCATCAATCATTGATGTAACATCTAATGGTATTCTCTTTCTAAGTGTATCAGCAAAGTTCATAGTAAGATTACTAAACTAATTCATTTAAAAACTTTTCATTAAGTTATATAAGTAATAAAACAATACTCATTAGGAATGATTGAGTGGGTAATCATTAGCACTATTATTGTCAGTTTAATATCACTAGTAGGTATTATAACACTATTATTCAAAGATAGATTATTCAAAAAAATATTAATGGGCTTAGTCGCGTTAAGCGCTGGCGCCTTGCTTGGTGGCGCGTTCCTGCACTTATTGCCTGAAGCAATGAATGAATTTGGGTTTGAAGGAATTAATGAATTCGTAATAATTGGTTTTGTATTATTCTTTATTGTTGAAAAAACACTTGGCTGGCGTCACTGCCATGACAAGGAATGCAAGGTTCACACTTTTGCTTACATGAACTTATTTGGCGAAGCAATTCATAATTTCATTGACGGCATAATAATAGCTAGTAGTTATACTATAAACTTTGAGTTAGGAGTTGCTACCACAATAGCGGTGATAATGCATGAAATACCACAAGAGATAGGTGATTTCGGGGTCCTAGTTTATGGCGGTTACTCTAAGAAGAAAGCAATAACACTTAACTTACTAATAGCCCTAACCTGTGTTTTAGGCGGCGTGATTGGTTTTTATATATCTAATAGTATTGATGGTTTCACCAAAGCATTACTACCTTTAGCTGCTGGTGGTTTCATTTACATTAGCGCAAGTGACTTAATACCTGAGCTTAAAAAAGAAGTTAGTTTAGGTAAGTCAATGGCCACAATAATAACCTTCCTAGCAGGCATTAGTCTTATGATGTTATTATGAGCCACCAATCAACCATTAACAAAGCATTAGTTTTAATTAATACAACTGTAAATGAATTAGGGCTGCCAACCAGGGTTAGGCGCGAGGCATTAAATATTTACTCTAATTGCAGTGAATTAAGATTAACTCAAGGCAGGAAAACAAATAATTTAGTGGGCGCTTGCCTTTTAATTGGCGCTGAACTGAATAATTATCCAATTAATAATCAATCACTCTGCGAGTCACTTGACACATCAATGAAAGAATTAATCAGGAACAAACAGTTTATCAAAAGATTGAATAATATTAAGTCAATGAATGACCCAAGCGCTTATGTTACTCGTTATTGCCACGAGCTTGGATTAAACGAGAAAGAGATTAGTAAAGCATTAATTAATATTAAAAGAATTGATGACGGCTCAAGAACCCCGCAAGCAATAGCAGTAATAAGCGTTTACTCAGCTTATAAAATAACTGCTAATGATTTAGCCAGAATAAGTGGTTTAAGCAATAATCATGTTCGCCGATTAATCAAACTAACTCAGGCGGCAATAAAATAGGGATACCCTCCTTAATAGGGTAATCAAGCTTGCATTTCTTGCAGAATAACTTACCATCTAATCCGCGCTCATCTTTCTTGCGCGGTTTGCCCCTAAAATCAATTAATTTAAGGTCACCTTTACAAACAGGACAAGCTAAAATGTTCATTAATTCTTTATCAATCAATGGTTTCATTACAGATTATTAGATTATGCTTTATTAATAACTTTTATGCTCATATCAAGTGTTAAGCCCGCGAGCGGGTCATTAGCGTCAACAATCACAGTATCATTAGTTACTTCAATAACTTCACCCAGAGTGCCGTAAATCTCAAATAAGTCACCAACTAACGGGGTTGACATGTTATTCTCTGAGAATAAGCCAACTGGCACAACAAACACTAAGTCAGGGTCACGCAAACCATAAGCCATTAATGGCGGGATAGTAATATTTTTTGACTCACCTACGCGCATACCAACAATAGCGTTATCTAACCCTGTAATAACTTCTGACTGACCAACCACGAAACTAATCGTGCCATTATCAATTAATACTGGGCCAACCCAAACATAGTAATCAATCAAGACAGTATTGCCTGAAATTATTATTGGAGTATTATTAGTAATTGAGTAAATACTAAATAAGAATAATGATGCCAATAAAGCTATCTTAACTCTTGTGTTCATGCAAAACAATTATTAATGAATTACTTATTAATCTTACTAATGAAAAAAGATGTTGAAGCAATCATTAAAGAAATAAGACCTGCCTTGCAGATGGATGGTGGCGACATCAAACTAGTCAGTGTTGAGGAAGGCGTCGTCAAAGTCAAACTACAAGGCGCTTGTCATGGTTGCCCCATGGCGGCCCAGACACTCAAGTTATTCGTTGAAGCAACACTCAAAGAACGAGTCAAGGGTGTTAAGAAAGTTGAGCAAGTTTAGAGGAATACTCGCTCGAGCTTAACTATTTGTCCTTTACTGCCTTTCAATTCCTGCTCGCTCATTAATGACTTACCTATTGCTGCTAATTCCTGTGACGGTGTCATAATAGCTATTAAGTCACCAACTTTAATGCCTGAATCATACTTGTAGACGCCTGGCAGGAATGGTTGAGCACCGTTCTTCATGGTTTTAATAGTATTATCATCAACCCATAAGTGAGGCAATTGAGTTACTGCTGTCTCAACAGGGATTAAATACTTATTAGGGTTTTTTAAGAAAACATCCAATTGAACTGTATCATCAAGCGTGTAAGGGCCTGCTTTAGTTCGAATTAATTCCTGCAAGTGAGCTTTTGAATCCATAGCATCGCCCCACTCAGTGCATAATTTGCGGATATAAGTGCCAGCTTGACACGAGACTCTGAACTTGACTTCGCGACCAGTCACGTCTAATACTTTTAGTGAGTAAATATCGCGCTCGCGCTCCTCACGCTTAACAGCACTCCGAACAGGGGGTAATTGAGTTATTGTGCCAACAAACTTTTTGGCAGTATTAATTATCTTACTCATTGATACATCAGTGTGAACTCTCATCAAGCCAACATACTCTTTGGGCGCGTGACCAATCGCCTGCAAGACATGACAACCCTTATTAACCCCAATAGCGAGGACGCCAGTCGCGTTAGGGTCAAGCGTGCCAGCATGACCTGTCTTACGAGCATTAAGCGCCTGTTTAACAGCATCAGTTATCTCATAACTAAAAGGGCCTTTAGGCTTATCAATAATAACCATTGAGCATTGCATTAATTCTTCCATTGTTCGCTCAGGGTAAGAACGCTCTTCGTAAGGCTTGCGCTTAATCATCATTAATCATAATAATTGCTTGTTTTAAATAAAATATGTAATCTTATAGCTATATTCTTAAAATAACTAGTTTAATTAAATAAGTAATGACAGGTGAGCTCATTAAGTTTCATGGTTATACAATCCCAAAACAAGAAGCTGATGTTTTAACTAATTTACTTGAGAAAACAATTGATAGAGTAGCAAATAACTGGAATAAAGAATATGATTATACTAGGAATCGGTTTAGAGTAGAAAAAGAACTTGATTTAATTTCCTTAAATGACTTAATTAATTTTGATAAATGGAATCAATTACTAACTAAACTATCTTTACCAACAAGTGAATCATATACAACAATTGAATTAAATAACTCAATAAATGAGACAATGATAAAATTGAGTTTAGCAATTAAAGAGGACATTAACAAAGGATTTGTGATAAATAAGAAAATAATTAATGAAACTAAAATAATTGATAATGCGTCTAAAATAAATATTAATAATTTAAAACAAGAAGAAATTGAGGTCATACTAAACAATAATAATAGTTGTTATAAAATGGCTAATAATCTTATAAAAAAGATTGGTTACCATGAGATATTAGATAAAAAGAAAATGGGTCGTTACATTTATTTTGAAGCAGAAAAAGATCATATTAATGAATTAAACATTAATGCTTGCTGGCTTAAAGAGATTCCAGAAAGCATCACCTTATTAAATAAATTAGAAGATTTAAGGATAGTTAATAACCCACTTAAAGAGATACCACCATTCTTAACTAGATTAAAGCACCTAAAAAGACTTGAGTTAGGCAATAATAGAATAAAAGAGATTACTAACCTAAAAGGATTAACTAATCTGGAATACTTAGGTTTTAGTGGTAATGACATAAGTGTAGTTGACCCATTATTATTGCCCTCACAATTCGAGGATGAGTTTGAGAAAATAAAAGAAAGAGAAAGAACCATACCTAAATATTATAGCATCACAAATGGTAAGAGGATTAGTTTTAGTAATAAGATTAATATTATTAATAGGGATTATGAAAAATTAAAACCAGCACAATTAAGTGCCTTAAAAGTTATTTGCAAACAATTAGGTATTAGTCCTAAATACTTATGGCAAGGAATTAAAACGCAAAAAGATGAAATAGATTATAAGCGAATGGGTATAAGAATTAATGATGATGGTGATTTAACTGAGTTACAAATTAAACAATACCCAATCAATAGTATACCAAAAGAGATAACATTATTTAATGAATTAAAAAACCTTGATTTATTCTATACTAATATTAATAATATCAAAGTATTAAGTGATATGCAAAGCCTTGAGGAATTATGTCTTGATTACACATTAGTCAGGGATGTTAGTTGCTTAAAAGGATCTAATCTAAAAACACTTTATTTAAGGAGTATTATAACACCTGAAGCTGATGATGAAATAATTAATAATGGGCCTAAAAAAGTTGATATGTGGGACATACCAACAGAGGAGGATATTAAGAATGATATGGCATTAATTCGCTCTGGTGGAATTTTTATATGATAGGGCATAATGAAAAAGAAGCAAGATTTAGGTGTAATAATAAATTCTTTGAAAACAGAATCAATGGATTAAACGAGTTAACCAATCTTAAAACACTTTACATAACTAAAAGTTTAATAAAAGCTAATCAAGAAGCGATCAAACGATTAGAGGATAACAATGTTAAAATAAAGGTTTACCAAAAATGGTTTCATAAGTGATTTAACTAATTAATTAAAATTAAATAAAAAAATAATCTTAGAAATTATTTCTCAGCTTTTTTTAGGAACTGCTTTCTTGACAACCACTTTCTTGGCAGGCGCTTTCTTAGGAACAGTTTTCTTAACTGCTGGTTTTGCTTTAACAACTGGTTCCTTAGGAGCAGTTTTCTTAACTGGTGCTTTCTTCTCAATTAATGGTTTTTCCTTAATTGGCCGAACCTTAGTTGGTCGCTCTGATGCTTCTTTCTTTGGCTTTGACTTCTTATCCTTCTTAACCATCAAGCCTATCTTGATTAATTCATCCTTAATTGCTTCTGAAGCAGTGCTTGCCTTAATGGCAATAGTCTTATCAAGAGGCATTAAGTGGTCAACATTGCATTTCCTGCGCTTAACGTCACCGTCAATCATCACGAAGTTATTATCAATGTGCTTGACTACAACGCATTTACGACCAGCCTCACGGCCAGCGAGTTTAACGCAAATCATTCCAATTTCAAACATAATAACATAATACTAAGTCCGCGCTTTTAATAGTTTATGCAACCAGGAATCACTAAGCAAAGATTTATAAAGGGATTAATTAAATCAACTGCCTAATGAAAAGCGAATTAATGTTTAAGGATTATAACTTAAACCAGATTTTTAATAGCGAAGAGCAGCCAGAAGGGTTTTGGAAAACTGAAACACTTGTGGCTGATTATCTTAAAAATGATGAAATCCCTGGCGATTGGTATACAAAAGTTTTACTCATCAATCCAGAACCAGCTGATGAAATAAATAAAATAAATGATGAGTTAAGAGAAAAACTAACAAATTACTATAAGTCAGTTAAGGATATTGTCTTTTGGGGCAAGAACCCATTAGAAGGTGATGCGTTTGTCATTAAGGACAAAGAATTAATAACTAAAGCATCAGAAGACATAACATCAATATTAGATAAATACGGGTTCAAGTTAACAACTGGCAGTGAGTTTAAGGCAACGCCATTAGCAATAATTAATTCTGGTCAAATCCTAATTAAAGATAATGAAACAGAAGTAGGGCGATTAGGACTATTTGAGGACATACTTAGTTTCCATTATACGCTTTAGATTAATTTCTTCAAGACGCAGAGCACGATGTCATTCATCTCTTTAATTGAGAAATAAGAAGTGTCAATCACTAAATCGTAGACTGAGTGGTCATTAAGGTCAATGCCATAAATCTTCTTATAGCGCGCTGAGTCAGCCTTGTTACGCTCAATTACAGCTTTAAGCGCTTCACTAACAACAATATTCTCGCGCAACGCGTTGCGCTTAGCAGCCTCACTATCAGGCACTTTAAGTAGGACGCGGTAAGCCTTGCCTTTATATAAATAAGCGGCAATGCGCGTGTCAAGAACACAATCACCCTTATCAAGCTCTGCCTTGATAGAACAATCAATTTGCTCATCAATTTCAGGATGACCCCGCTGGTATTCATGGAATCTTAAATAATCCTTACCAGTAGTCGCATAACCCATTGACTGAGCCACTGCGCGGAATTGCTCGCCAGCAGACACATGATGTAGACCAAACACCTTAGCAACTTCGCGGGAAACAGTTGATTTACCAGTGCCGGCTGAGCCGGAAATAATGATGTTCATAGCTTGTCTCCAATTATTAGTTTAATAATATTAATTATTGAATTCTTGCTAGAATACGTGTTTGGTGAGTTACCAATTATCATGACCACGCGCTTCATAGCGAAATTTTATTAGTTGTACAGATAAAAAGCTTTTTAAACACTATCTTTTTGTTAATTAATTATGGCAAACTCACATGGACCTAGAAGGGGTACTAGACGAAAACTAAAGAAGAGTGTTCGTGATAAGGGTAAAGTAACTATCAGAAGGCTCGTACAAGAATTTAAAAAAGGCGAGCGGGTAATAATTAAACCAGAGCCTAGTATCCAAAAAGGATTACCGTATAAGCGATTCTTTGGCAAACAAGGATTCATCCTTGATAAGAAAGGAAAAGCGTACATTGTTCAAGTAAAGGATGGCAATTCAATTAAGCAAGCCATCAGTTTACCAGTACACTTAAGGGTGAGTAAATAAAATGGCAAATTATGAAATAATAGAAAGTAATTACATTCCACTAACCACAGTTAGAAAAGTTCTACGCAAAAGGAATAAAAGTGAAATGACTTATGAGCAGAAAATGGCTTTAGAGAACGCTGAAGAGTTCACCAGAGTAAGTGAAGCTAGCGCTAACAAGTTAATAAAAGGGTTGGATAATACTGAGATGAGGAAATTAAAGCCTGAATTTATCACAAAAATAGTTGATATAACGCCAAAAACAAAAGAGGAACTTAAATTAATTCTAAGTGCATCTAAATTATCATTCAAAGATGAAGAATTACAGCAAATACTTGACATTGTCAAGGAAAACGCTAAGTAAGAACAAGCAATTAAGCTTAATGTGAGGAAAAAAATATGATACAAAGATTTAATGAAAAAAACTTTTATAACCAACGAATGGCCCCTCGAGTCCATGAGGATAACGGGATAGTCCTTGATTTCCTTCAGCATGGTCACATGAGTGATTTAAGCAGGCGACCAGTAGCGCAAGTAATTGGGATTGAGCACTTAAGTTTACTTGAAGTAGCGCCTAGGCGAGGAATATTCCTAAAACCATTAGATAGGGTTTATATTGGCATTGATAAACGTGACCAGATTCATCATATCACTCGTAAGATTGAGTATAATGATTTAACTGAAACAGCTAAGATGACTTTAGAGAGTATTATTAAGGAAGCAATAATGAACCAATTAGACCGAATAATGACTTTATTTAACACAGCAGGCCCAGTAAGCACTAGACAGCACCAATTAGAATTAATCCCTGGTATTGGCAAGAAGCATATGTGGGCTATTATTGAGGAGCGGGAGAAAAAACCATTCGTTAGTATTGAGGATTTAAAAGAACGAGTCCCATTAATCCCCAGCCCGCTCAAGTCAGTAATTAAGAGAGCGATGGATGAATTAGAAGGCATAGATAAATACCAGATAGTTCTGCCAAGACTTGATTTAAGCAAGACCAAGACACAGGAACAAGAATTATAAGTAAAGTATAAATTAATAAGACTCATTAATGATTTATTAATGGATAAGCAGGAATTCTTTGACCGCATTTCATTCCCTACCGAGTACCGTAATGAAAAAGAATTAAAGACAAGCATAATATTATTATTCCTGACTTGTTTAATCTTCTTTATCTTATCATCACTGATGATAATATTTAATTTATTCCTCTTATCAAAAGTATTATTATTAGGCACAATTGCTTATGAGTTCATCTTATTTTTCTTATTAGATAGTTACACTAAGGGTTATATCAAAAAACAAATTAAGGGCAATAATATTAAGCGAACACTTAGCGTCACTAGCACTGGCGTGTTTGGCTTATTGATAATAATGACTTTCATAACACTCATTTACTCAATGATAACGCCTAACCCAACAACTGAGAATAAATTCATCTCACTAACAATATCATTATTATTAATCATGATGCCAACCTTCTTCTGGCATGAATTAGTCATGGGTTTTAAAAAAAAATATCTTAAAAAATTAAAATTCTTAGGGCTTGGGATAATGATATTATCATTACCCTTAATGGGCGTTGCGTCAGCTGAGAATGAGACAAATAGTTTAATGGGTGGGCTTAACACAGTTCAACAAGGGCTTGATTTTATTAACCAACTAAAAAATGGTTTTAGTAGTGTTCAAGAATTCTTTCAGAACAACCTTAATTTAACTGAACAACAAACACAAATAGTGATTATTATTGCAGTGTTAATACTAGCGTTCTTGTTATTAAAATTCTTAAGCGTCATAGTTAAATGGGTTATTGTAATACTAATAGCATGGATTATAATTCAGATGTTCCTGCTTTAAGAGTTATAATAAGGGAGTAGTTATCTCAAAGGAGTGGGCGCTCCCCTCCTGAGGCTTGGATAATTAATCCAAATGTTCTTACTTTAAGGATTATTAACGCACTCACCAATGACACAAGTGCATGCTTCACCGTCACAGCCAGTGCTGCCTGAACAACCAGTTTGGTCGCCGTCAAGCACAGAGTGATAACAATTAATGCCAGCGCATGAGTCAGTAGTGCAGGGATTACTGTCATCACAATTATCAGTCGTGCAAACAATAACGTATTCTAGCACGTTATCAAAATCAATGAGCACGCTTGAGTCAACAAGGCTTGAGTTAATGATTATATCAGTGCCGCTAAGGAAGTTACCATTAATACTAGCGGCAACGCTCATGTTAACACAATGAGAAAACACTTGACCACCCTTAGTCCTAATACATAATTGGTTGGCTTCGGTGTAAATCCGATAAGTATTATCATTAATACTATCAGGCATCTCTTGTTGTAAACTAACAATAGTATTGCTAGATTCATGAGTAAGAGTATTAACTTTCTCTAATAATGAGTGGACGTGAAACAAAACAGAGTAAGTTTGTTCATTAACACTATAATCTTCTAGTTCAGGTAGCATTATTGAATTAAACATTATGACAACAGTAATCATTATTAACGTGCCCATCACAAAAGCAAATAATTCTCTTAACACAACTACTTGCCCACGACGATTATCCATTGAGGTTAATAAGAAGCTGGGAGATTATAAATAATCTTTTCTTACAATGAAACTAAGTCAAGAACAGTCTCTAATTTATCTTTCTCTTTATCAAGCGAACTAGATAATTTCTTGAACACATCCTCGCTAATACGACCGTTAATGAATTTATCATTAAGGGTTTTCATATCATTATTAACCTTGATTATTTTTTCTAATAATTCTTCAGTCTTGCCTTTAGCTGCTGGCTTGATTATTAACTCTTTATCCTTGTCCTCGCGTGTGTATTTGCGGGTGATTAAATCATAGAACTCAGCAATGTCATCGCGCAAGTCATCAAAAACTCTCATGTTAGAGTCACTGGTGTCAGCGCTAATAATAAGCCTCAAATCAGCTTTATTATCATTAACATCATAGACGCCTATGATTTTAACCCAAACACTACTAGTAATGACTCGTTTAACTAAGTACAACAATCCAGCCATAATAAAAGAGATAGTGGTGGTGTAGAATAATAATTCTTTATTTAATTGCTCAAACGGCATTAAGTAACTAATAATACTAATCATGCCTGTAAGGAATAATAATTTCCACGCAAACGGGAATCTTGAACCAACATTATTTAATCGGCGGGCTTTAATAACATTCTTTAATGGTTTAAGTCTGCCTGCGCGAAAGAAGTGCTCAAAATCAGTTCCTTCCTCAAACTCAGTCATCTCATTAACATCAACAATAAAATCAAGGCTTCGCAAGTAATCAATACAAGTCAGTCTGAACTCCTCAGGGTTATTAACGCGCAAGTTAACATCGTGAAACACATGATTATTACGCATCTTATCAGTCTTAAACTCATTCTCAACGTGTGATACGAACGGCTTGCCCCACATGATTATTGCTTAGGAAATGATTATTTAAATAATATTCCTAAACCACTCATTAATCATTTTCTTCAGGTCTGAGCCGTCAGAAATGCCTGATAAAACGTTAAGCAACTTTGACTCAACTGCTAGATAATTATAATTAATGCCCTGGTCAGCCAGCGCAGCCAAAAGATTATTACAAGCATAAGCCACGCAGATAGGTGGCTTGTGCGAATCAAGAGCACAACCATCACTGCCAAGATAAGGGCAGCTATCATTAGACTTATTGCCAAAACCAAAAATCGTTTCACGCTCACTATTCAACAGGGGATTAACGTGTTTACTGTGATAATTTGCAGGAATATCCTTATTGCAACAACTACAAATGCCATCACCAGCCCGCTCACTACAAGTGCCTAGTTTAGCAAAAAGATTGTTAAGCAATTGCTCACAGTCCAAGTAATTATTAAGTGATTCACGTTCATTCATGCAGTAATGACGGGTGAATTCATTTTAAAAAGCTTTGCAACTTAAAATATCGTTTTTATATAACAAGAGAGTTAGCCCTTGACTTTTGTTCCAGATAATTATTTCTTAAATCATCGAAGCCAATACCAATTGAATCCTTAAAGTAATTAATAACTTTAATGTAATCATTTTTGAACTTATCAATCAGTTCACTAGTGAACTTTGGCATATCATACTCTTTAATTAATTGATTCTTAATCTTATCAAAGTCATCACTAACAATTATATCACCCAAACAAGTAATCAACCTTTCAAATTTATAGAAAGCAACCATTTCAGGTTTATCACCAAAGGCACCTGCATTATTAACAGCTAACCCAGATGATTTGATTAATGAGTCTAGTATCATTCCATTAGACTCCTGAAAAGATTTATCCTCACTATAAAACTTATTTATGAACTGATAACTTAAATGCAGTAAATCCTTGGCTTTGTTTAAGTCAGGCACTTTATTAAAATACTCTTTTTTAGCTTCATTTTGCAAACTACTTGAGCAGTCGCTTAAGAAAAATTGCTTTAGATTATGTAAATCATTCTTAATATCCAAGTCAAGTGTTTTTAGGAACACTTCATCACTAATCTCATCAAGCCCTAAAGCCTTTATTTTAAACTGGTTAGCCACTTTTCTGCCAAGCGTCTTTATGTAAGCGCTAGCTATCTTAATACTAAGACTCTTATTAAGATTAAGCGCTTCCACTTTACTGTAATATTTTTTTTGAATCTTATTTAATCCTGAATTAATATCTTCAAGAAACATTAAAGTATTATTAAACTCATCACTAACCTCATACTTTTTATTAAGCATTAAATCAACTAAATCCATAAAATGCAGAATTAAAAGTTCTGTTTATAAGTGTTTCTCAACTTCATTCCAGTTAGCGATTGGCTTATCAAAAGTATCCTCAACTATTCTTGGGCAAGCAGTATTTATCCATGCGTCAACCGGGAAATCATTTAGTTGAGAGGGGCTTAATTCGTTAGCTATGAATAAGTAAGCTTCCTTGCCTAATGACTCAAGCTTTGCAATAATTTGCTTAGCAAGTGGCTCATGATTTTGTCCAGACTTAGTGCTGGCAAGAACACCAATCACTTTAGCATCAAGCACTTTGCTCACTCGAATAGATTGTTTCTTTAAGAAATCATTAATGACTTGTTGAGTGACTTCATTAATTCCTTCAGGACCAATAATAAAAACAGGGATTTTATTCTTAACAGCTAAATTAATAGCGTGGAATAAACCAGTTGTTATTAAGACAATACAATCAGCGTTAACCATTAGTTCAGAACAGCCAAGCACTGGCGCACACTTAATTATTTCATGACCAGTTAATTCTTTAGCAATAGCATTAACTTGTTGCTTAAACTGGGTTGTTGAAGTAATTGCAATTCTATTGAATGATTTAACTCTAAGCTTTAATTCAGAGAGAAAATTGTCTATTGGTCTTAAATCATTAACAGGGACATAAATTGTTTTCATTAATTAAAAAATGATTTGTTTGTTTTTTAAATATTGTGCATAGACAAAAGTGTCTATTTTATTACTAAATAGTGATTAAAATACCAAAAGGCTTATATACATCGATATCGGATAAAGTGTATAATGAGGATAAAAATGTACAAACAATTCAAGACTTACTTTGTCAGGTGCAGAATTTGCGGCGAAGGGAAACCAAAAACTGATTTTGAAGGCTCTTGGAGGGTCTGCGAGGCTTGTAGAAAAGCATCTCCTCTTAAAAAGTGAAAGTTTTTAATTGAACTAATTTAATAAAGTATTAAATGAACATACTAACAATACCAGTAACAATACTTTTTTTCATAATTGGTGGGCAGTATTTATATTATACTTTTAAGCTAAGAAAAGCATTCCATAAGAAACATAATATTTTAACAAGTTACGCAACATTCATCTTATGGCTAACTGCTGGACTACTTTATCCATTGTTATACCCTAATAATTTACTGATGCAATCATTGTCTAGCATTATCATAATGTTAGTCGTACCATTAATATTTATAATAGTATTATCAATTCAGAGAAATGCTATTAAGAAAAACCCATTACTAATGGATAAAAGGGGTATAAAATCTTTTGTTAGTTTATTTAAGCAAAAAGAGAATGTGTTGAACAAACCATATCATGATTTAATGCGAAAATTATTCCATGCCATCCCTTCATTAATGATTATGATAATCTGGGTAACCTGCAGTATTATTGGTCAACCAGAACTAAGAATGCCTTTAATATTAACTACTGGTTATGCAGGACTAACTGCTTTTGCTTTTCTTGACTTTATTAGGCTATCATTCATTAATAATAAAAAAGTTAATCACTTACTACCAGACAGCATTAATAAGTTATTAGCAAGAGTGATTAAAGAACAAGAATTATACGAACCACTTAAAGTAGCACCACTAATCTTGGCAATGATACCAATATTATTTTTCCCATTCCCAGTATTCTTCTCAATGATGCTAATAGCAACTATTAGTGATGGTATGGCTTCAGTGACAGGTCATTATTTTGGCAAAAAGAAATTCCCGGCTAATAGTAATAAAACAATTGTCGGTTATTTTGCTGGCGCGATAACCTCGTTTATATTAGTAATAATTAGTTTTTCACTATTAAGCACTTTACTAATTAACAAAATAATTCTAATCGGCTTGGTAGGTACTGCTGCTTTTTTCATCACTGACTTTGTTAACATGAGAATTGATGATAACATACTAAACCCATTAATCTCAGGTCTTGTAATAGGGCTAACTTACTTGTTTAGTTAATCTTATAAAAAACTGTTGCATTAACCATTGCTTAATGATTATTAAAGTCTACGCTTGGATTCCGAGAAGTTACGTCCATATTGCAGAGATTACTGAAAAGATTAAACGAGGAGTGCTCAATGATAAAATAACTAGTTTTGAGGATAATGGCTTAGTTAGTTTTAAAGTAAAAGAATATGAGGGTTACAAGGATTTATCATTTGTCCTAGATGGCGATGGCTTGTATTCAGTAAGCATTAAACTGCCTGAAGTTAATCCTGAGAAAACAGCCAAGGATTTTTACATGAAAGCGAGGAATTTTATAATGAATGAAATAATCAAGAATTTCCATAAAGTCACATACACTCAGATTATTGAAGGCGTGTTGCCAATTAATTACTCAACTATTACCATGATGAGTAAAGAGCATCAATTAAAAGATTATAACAAGAAACGTGGTGGGGGATTAATTATTTACTCTGATAGTGATGATAATTACATGAAGGATACTTTTACTTTCATTAGCGGTTCAGTAAATAACAGTGTTGAACAAACAGCTGATTTCTATGCTTTTACTAATATCATCAGCCATTTCTTTTACGAGATGATGAATAAAATGGAGCAGTACCATAATGGCACTAAAGAAGTAATTCGATTACTTGAATATGAGCCTAATAGCAAGCTGATTAATAGCGCTTACCTTAATCTTGATTTAGTTAAGAAAGACGCGACTGAGAGTTGGGCTAAAGTTGAGCAAGCAATTGATTGTTTAATAAGGAAGAAGAATTCTTTTGATTCAATGAGGATGAGTGCTCAACTAAAACTGTTTGCGTCAACTATTGGCGTGACTAATAATTTCATTAAATTAAGCGCTGACAGAGATTACATCTTAAGTTTATGGACATTATTAATTAATCACTTAGAGCATGTTGATACAGCAGTTGAAGCAAGAATTAATTATAAAAGCATGATTAATAATCGCACTAATCAGTGGTTAAGTTTGATTAATACTGGATTTATACTAGCCGCAGTCCTGATTGGTTTATTCATGATTAATTCAGGCGCACTCAATAATATTTATAATTTTATTGCGCTAATAATCACTTGGGTAATCACTTATGAAGCTAGCAGTTATTTTATTTTAAAAAAGAATCATTAACAAAAATTATTTAAGCTAAGCCATTAAAACTGTTGTTTATGAGAATAGACTTTGATGATAATCAATTATTAACACTTAATTATTTAGATAACTTAGACAATACTATTGATTTATTGCTTAAAGCTTCCTGCAAAGTTAAGTATTTTACGCGCAATTGCTCTAACGAAGAGCTTAATGAATATATTACTCAAACAAAAAAGTCATTCAGAATAGTTTTCAAAAATATATTTTCTTATATCTTTGGGTTTGAAAATGATTATAGACTCAATCAATCAATCAGTAATCTTGATGATAACGTAAAAGCCTGTAAAAAAATAAGTGTTGGTTACTTAAACAATATTATTACTGAGCTTGATAAAATCGCACAAGAGTTTGAGGATATTAATGAAAATGATTTTTCTGGTTACATAATTGATAAAGAATTAGAATTAATTAATCAATCAAGAATTGCTTAAGGAAATAATACTTGCTTCGATTACTAAACTCAGTATACTTAATTAACCGCTCAGGCACGTCACCATAATTAGCAAAGAAGTCATATGTTAATTGGTTAATCAAATCTGGCAGTTCATAATTAACCCTAAGGTATGCTTTGATTAATCCTGATGGGTTGGCAAATAATTCCGTCTCATTGTAAATACTGATTAACCGCTGAGTCTTAACGCCGTGCTCGCGGGCTTGTTTAACAACGCTTAATGATTTACTAAGATGGTCAGCTGTAATTGTTAACTCTTTATTGATTAATGCAACGCTCGCATCAAGCACTGATTCACTTGCAGATAATGAGTGTTCATCAACTAATTTTTTTAATGACTTAATTAGTTTAACTGGCTCAATTAAAAGAATGTATAATTGCATTAAGAAATCAGCGTGTTTTTGGTCCTCACTAACAGCAAGCCTTAACTCTTCATTATTAAGACTTTCAATTAAGTCTTTAACAATACTGGCTTTAATGCGAGTTGATTCATCAATAAGGAATCCTTCTTCTATTTCACGCTTGTATAAACTAAATAACAATGAAGCTATTTTATCAAGTGATAAGTCAGTAAAACCAAGCAATAACTTGCTTTTAGTAATAGTTGTCCTATGATCCCAGTACTTAACTGATAAATCTCTTAACTTAATACCATAAGCATTAAGTGTTTTAGATAAACTACGCATTAATTTAGGGTGGTTTTGCTCAACAATCGCTGCTTGTTTAAGGGTATTGATTAATTCGTGCGTGTTATCAACAATCTCATTAATCCTTACTGCCATTGAAGGATTAACTTTGAATACTCGTTCAATAATAATTTCAAGCGCCTTAATTCGTTCATTAACTGCTCTAATGAAACCATTAATTAATTTTTTTAATCGTTCAAAAGTGCATTCTTTTTTTAATTCATCAACTAACGCATTGCCGCGGTCAACCAACTCGTTTACTGTGCTTAATTCTTCATTAGATAAGATTCCTTTAAGTTTAGCGTCAACAGGGTTAAATCGCATGATTAAATATTAATGATTAAGGGTTTTTTTAGTTTGTTAAAAATAATTGATTACTTCACTAAAGCTTTTTAAACAACACAATCCTTTCTTTGTTTTATGAACAATATTAGGACACCTAAAGACGATGATAAATTGGTTTATTTTACCCAAAGATTTGTTTACGTGCGAGGCGATAACCGTAAAAGCAACTGGGGCGAAACTGAACATAAAATTAAGGTATGGGTTTTTAAGGATGAACCGGACAAAGCTAATGTTGATTATTCATGCCCTTACTGCGGTAAAAACGGGTTAATCCAATTACCGTGGGTTAAGCCATTAATTTTTAACTGTGATTCCTGCGGTAAAAAGATTAAAGTCCCTAAATTAAAGTGATTATCAAATGCGTAAGTATTTTAAGAAACGCGAGGATGAGCAAAGCAACGCTCTTGAGAGGATACGAGTATTGTTTGATTTAGCCAGACAAGAGTTCTCAAAGAGTCCTGAGCGAGCTAATCGTTACGCACGGATGATTAATGAGATTATTAAAAAAACTAGGGTTAGACCTAATAAGAGTATTAGGCATTTTATTTGCAGTCAGTGCAACCAATTATTAGTGCCTGGCAGCACTTTAAGTGTTAAAAGCGATGATGGTTTCATGATTTATACTTGTCTTAATTGTGGTAACATTAAAAAGTATGGTTATCTTAAGGAGAAAAATAAATGAAAAAATTATTGTTAATCACATCAATAATACTCTTAGCGGGTTGTACTGGTTACGAGCCTGATATTGGGCTTGAAGTGCCTTATCATAATAGAGGTTGTTCAGGTATGGATACTACTAATTCAATTGTCACTGTCGATAGTGGTGGGCTTAATATTATATCTAATATTATCAGTGATAACCCTTGTTATATTCTTAATAAAGCTGAAATTAATCGTCGGGAAGATAATGTCACTGTTTTCTTTACTTTCTCACCTGACTCAGAGTCAACTTGTGAGCAATGCGTTGGGTTGCAGAGCCTTGTTTATAAAATTACTGGTGAAGGATTAAATCAGTCTGGGATAACAGTTAATGTTATTGCTTATTTAGGCAATAATGAAGTTGCTCATTCGTTTACTTCATAATACTTTAAGTAAAGAAATCTATTTAATTAATTAGTCAATAACCATGGTTTAATGGTTGATGCTAGTAAAGTTTTTGATTATCATAAGAACGGTAAATTAAGTATTAACGCCAAACCAATTTGTAATAAAGAGGAATTAAGCCTTGCTTATACCCCTGGCGTAGCTATTGCTTGCTTAGAAATTAAAGACCACCCTGAACGCGTTTGGGATTTAACTTGGCGGAGTAATACTATTATTGTATTGTCAGATGGTTCAAGGGTTCTGGGTTTAGGTAATATTGGGCCTGAAGCAGGATTGCCTGTGATGGAAGGTAAAGCACAATTATTCAAAGAGTTAGGTGGGGTTAACGCAGTGCCTATTTGTCTTGGGACAACTAATGAGGATGAAATTGTTAGCGTGGCTAAAGCGCTCGCCCCGTCATTTGGTGGGATTAATCTTGAGGATATTGCTTCGCCGCGTTGTTTTAATGTTGAGCGACGATTGATTGAAGCGCTTGATATTCCAGTGTTCCATGATGACCAGCATGGGACTGCAGTAATCGTCCTTGCAGGGCTTAAAAATGCCTTAAAGCTTAAATCACTTAATCTTTGTGACGCGCGGATAGTGATGAGTGGGGCTGGGAGCGCTGGTTATGCCATTACTAAATTATTAGTTAAGGCTGGAGCTAAGAATGTGTTAGTGCTTGACTCTAAGGGCATTATTAATATAAATAATGAATTACCAGCGCATAAGTTAGAGTTAGCAAAGATTACTAACCCGCTTAACTTAACTGGCGGGCTTAAGGAAGCGATTACTGGGGCTGATGTTTTTATTGGGGCAAGCAAGCCAAACAGCTTGCCACCTGAATTGATTAAGTTAATGAATGATAAACCAGTCATCTTTGCTCTTTGTAACCCTGTGCCTGAGATTGACCCTGACTTAGCTAAACAAGCAGGGGCTTTTATTGTAGCGACTGGCAGGTCAGATAGGCCTAATCAAATTAATAACGTGCTGGGTTTCCCAGGTATTTTTAGGGGGTTATTAGATGTTAGGGCGCGTAAAGTAACTGATGAGATTAAGCTCGCTGCAGCTGAGGCTATTGCAGGGATTGTTGGTGACAAATTAAGCCCTGATTACATTGTTCCTGAAGCACTTGATAAAAGAGTGATGCCAGTAGTGGCTGAAGCAGTACGGCGAACTGCGCGAGAACAAGGGTTAGCGAGAAAATAGTAAAAGCTAAGGATAAGGTTTTTAAAGGCTTGTCCGTTATTTTCCTATTCATGACCGGAGTATTTGATGTTAATCAAGGTGAGTTAGTTAACGCGATTAGCAAGATTTTAATGGCTGATAAAGAATTAACAGCACCTGAATGGACTGTCTTTGTTAAGACAGGGGCTGATAAAGAGCGGCCACCAGAGAGTAAGGATTGGTGGTATGTTAGGATGGCAGCTATTCTTCGCAACCTTTATGTTAATAATGTTGTTGGGGTCCAGCGATTAAGAACTAAGTTTGGTAGCCGACGCAAAAGGGGTTATCGACCTAAAAAACATATGCGAACTGGGGGTAAAATCATTAGGACCGCACTTCAATTACTTGAGAAGCAAGGCTTAGTAGTTACTGTGCCTAAGAAGGGTCGGATGATAACTAATAAAGGTAAATCATTGCTTGATAAAACTGCAGCTCAGTTGGTGAGAAAAGCATGAATAATAATGATGATTACGCTAAAGCAGTTGAACAACAACGTCAAGCTGAGATGATGAAACAAGCAGCCTTATTTAATTTCATGTCTAAGGACGCGCGGGAACGATTCAAGCGGGTTGAGATGGTTCACCCAAACGTTGCTCAGAAAGCTTTAATGATGGCTTTACAATGGGTTCAAGCAGGCAGGGTTAATGAAGTTAATGATGAGTTATTGAAAAATATCTTATCTTCAGTTAAAGAGAATAAGGAGTATAATATTATTAATAAGTGATTTTGCTATGACTAGGAATAAACCGTTTGCCAAGAAAAGAAGGCTTAATAAAGCCAATAAATCCCGCATCGCTGGTCCGGTTTGGGCTCTTTTGAAAAAGTTTGGCAAGCGAAAGACACATAGGTGGAGGCTTAATCCGCATAAACGACGACATTGGAGGAGCAGTAGCTTAAATAAATAAAAATGGTTGATGATAAAAAATTAAAAGAGAGTAAGAAAGAGGATTCAAAAGTTAGTCTTGATAGGATTTACACAATCCCGCTTAAGCGTGATGTTGTTAAGAAACCAATTTATCAGCGGAGTAATAGGGCTGTTAGGGTTATTCGCGCGTTCATTAAGAAACACATGAAGGGTGATAAAATTATTATTGATACTAAGATTAATGAATTAATTTGGGCAAGAGGTTCTAAGTACCCCCCATCAAAGGTTAAGGTTAAAGCAATTAAGGATGGAGCAGGCACAGTTAGAGTGTCTTTGGAGGCTTAAAGTAATATGATGTTTGAGGTTAAGGGTAGTTTTAGGTTAAATGATAAACGCCAGTCATTCAAGTTAATGATTAATGCTGATAATGAGCGGTCAGCTGTTGAGAAAGTAATGGCCAGTATTGGCAGTAATCATAAGTGCAAGCGCCGTTTCGTTAAAGTGGAGGCGGTTAACGTTGCCAAACAATGAAGTGTTTGGTTCTCAGGACTTAATGATGCAGTACGAGTTAATCCGTCAAGAGATTAATGGTATTGACGAGCAGATTAAGCAATTACAACAACATCACTCTGAATTAAATATTGCGCTTGAAGGCATTAATGGTCTTGGCGGGGCTAAGGAGTTATTCGTGCCAGGCGGGGCAGGAGTTTACTTTAATGCATCATTAGTTAATGATGAGTCTTGCTTGGTTAGTGTTGGTGCTGGGGTTATCATTGAGATGGATTTAGTTAAGGCTGAGAAAACAATTAAGGACCGAATGGAGCAAGCGTTAAGCATGATTGTTAAACTTAATAGTGAGGCTGAGCAAATGGTCTTATCACTCCAGCAGATTGAAGGCATTATTCAGGCAGGCCAGCAAGCTTAAATTCTTCAGGCTTAATCTTATACTGTGTTAATAATTCATCAAACTAAAAAGTAAATAATTGTTAAGTAACTATTTTAAAACCTTATTAACTCATTACTAGTCATGTTTGATTTTCTTAAGAATAAGTTGAAGGGTATTAAGGATAATTTTGAAAAAGAAAAACCCCCTAAGCCAGTCAAGCCTGAGAAGAAGGGCTTAAAGGCGCGCTTGGTCAAGAAAATCACTGAGAAGACTATTACTAAAAGTGATTTTAATGAATTATTTGACGAGCTTGAATTAACATTACTGCAATCCAACGTGGCAGTGGATACTATTGCAGTCATCAAAGAATCACTTGCCAAGGATTTAGTTGGCAAGTCTTTTAAGCGCGGCAAGGCAGCTAACGAATTATCCTCTGCTCTGCGCAAAGCAATCAGTGACGTGTTAATTGAAGGCGACGCGACTGCTTTAATTAAATCTATCAAGGCTTCGGACAAGCCGGTTAGTTTCATGTTTGTAGGCACTAATGGGGCTGGCAAAACAACAACTATTGCTAAATTTGCTAATTACCTCAAGAAAAAAGGTATTAGTGTTGTCCTAGCTGCTTGTGATACTTTCAGGGCAGCGAGCATTGAACAACTTGAAGTTCATGGTAACGCGCTCGGCTTTAAAGTCGTGAAGCACTCTTATGGCGCTGACTCTGCGGCAGTGGCTTTTGACGCGTTAGAGCACGCGCGAGCTAAGAGCATTAAAGTAGTCCTAATTGACACTGCTGGCAGGAGTCATTCAAACACTAATTTAATGAAAGAATTAGAGAAAGTTGGGCGCGTGGTTAACCCTGATTACACTGTTTTTGTGGGCGACGCCTTAACTGGGAATGAAGTAGTGGCTCAATGCCGTGACTTTGGTCAAGCGAATGGCTTTGATTACGCAATCCTCACTAAGACTGATGTTGATGAGAAGGGCGGCGCGATAATCAGTGTAAGCCACGAGACTGGGGTGCCAATATTATTCCTTGGCACAGGCCAAACATACGATGACTTAAAGCCTTTCAGGAAAGAGGAATTATTATCGCAACTCTTTTAAAGAGAATTTCTAATTCAAAACTTCATGCCAAGAATTAATCAACCAATAAGTGAAGCAGTCTATGAGTCTAGTTTTAACAATAAATGGGTTAATATGTATGAAACTTTCAAAAACAATTTTACTAACCCAAAAAGAGTGTTATACCCTTCTTGTGGGACAGACATTAGTCCATCAAAAGTGTTTAGTAACATTACTTACGTTGACGTTGACCAAGCTTGTATTAACACTTTAATTAAGGATAACTTAGAGGCTTACTGCATCAACATAGATAAATTTGTTCCTAATCAAAAATTTGATTTATTGATTTTGCTTAATCCTGCAATCTCAAGTTACAAGGCAACCAAGCACTTAGCTGACAACGGTTATGTTATTGCTAATAATTATCACAGTAATGCCAAAGAATTATTTGATGATGATAATTTTAGTCTACAAGGCATCATCAAATTATCGGATGCTTCACTGGACGCTGACTTCAACGGCTTATTCGAGCAGTATGAATCAGTTGATGAATTAAGGGAAACTAAACCAGAAAAATACGATTACTTTTATAACATGTTCAAGTGCGTCCTAGTTGACAACATGGGATTAAAAATATCTTCCCCTGAGGAATTATTTGCTAGGGCAGATGAAATGCAGTTAGGCGGATTGCCTTACAAGAAAGGCCCTGATGATGACTTCTATGTCTTCAAAAAAATAAGTTCAACAAATTAATCCAATAATCCCATGTTAATGCTACTCCGACTATTAGTATTATAAATTCTATTACTGCTTTTCTTGTCTTGAAGAATTCTTTTATTGCATCAATTGGCGAATCAAACTCATTACCTAAGTGATGGTCTATTTTCATCACTGAGTACTCGCGCTTAATAAACGGATAAAGGAATGGCACACCCCAATGGTCTAAGTCCATTGCTAAGTGAGTAACTAAACCAGCAACTAAAGCCCACGCAATTGGCACGAATAATGACAGTATTACAAACGGTGTTAAGAATAATAATGAATGAGTTATTTTCCTATGAGCAGTAGTCCACTTAACGCCAAAGAAAAATAATATTGAGTCAAGGTCAGGTAATACTCCACCAATCACAGCTAACAAAGGGTTTAGCCTAAACAAGTAAGCAATTATTAATGCCACGCCAACGTGACCAGCAAAAACCATCATTTTAAATGGGAGAAATAACTTGTTCTTTTATAAATTCATTCACCAAAGACTTAAAAAAGGTCTTGCTAATTCATTCTTAATATGGTATTAGATGGTTTGGGTAAGTCGCTTCGTGATAGCGTTAAGCGATTGGTTAATAAAGTATTAATTGACCAGAAAGCAGTTGATGAATTCATTAAGGATGTTCAGAAATCCTTGATTGTCGCTGACGTTGATGTTGAATTAGTTTTCGCGCTAACTAAACAAATTAAAAATCGAGTGCTTGAGAATAAGAATTTTGGCAGCAAAGAACAAGTCATTCGGATTGTTTATGAAGAATTAGTGTCATTCCTTGGCTCAGGGGCTGAGCCAATTAAAGTAGTTAAGAAACCACATAAAGTGCTATTAATTGGTTTGTTTGGTGCAGGCAAGACCACGACCGCAGGCAAACTCGCTCTTCGCTATAAAAAGAAAGGTTACAAGCCTTGTTTATTAGCCTTGGATACTTATCGAGCAGCAGCAGTCCAGCAATTAAAACAAGTAGGGGCTGGGGCGGGCATCACGGTATTTGGTGATGAGAAGGAAAAGAAAGCTAGTAAGGTTGTTAAGAAGTTTTCTGATGACTGCGCTAAGTTTGATGTTATTATTGGTGACTCAGCTGGCAGGGACGCCTTGGATAAGTCATTAGTCAAAGAAGTAAAGGATATTAATAAAGAATTCAAAGCAGATGAAATATTATTAGTCATGCCTGCTGATATTGGTCAGTCAGCGCGCAAGCAAGCTGAAGCGTTCAAGGACGCGCTTAATATTTCGGGTGTTATCATCACTAAACTTGATAGCACTGCTAAGGCAGGCGGCGCATTAACTGCTTGCGCTGTATCAGGCGCGCCAGTCAGGTTTATTGGGGTTGGTGAAGGCAAAGATGATTTTGAGACTTTTAATGCTCAACGGTTCGTCTCGCGGTTATTGGGTATGGGTGATTTAGATACTTTACTTGAGAAAGCTAAAGAAGAATTAGATGAAGATAAGATGAAGGACTTAGGCCAGAAGTTCATTAAGGGTGAGTTTAATTTCCTTGACTTACGCGAGCAACTTAAAGCGATGGGTAAATTAGGCAGTCTTAAGAAACTCGTTGGTTTCATGCCCGGTCTTGGCTCAGCAGTGCCAATGGATAAGCTTGACTTACAGGAGGATAATGTTAAGAAATTTCAGTTCTTAATGGATTCAATGACTCTGGCTGAATTAGAGGACCCTAAGTTATTAAGCCGCAAACGCATCGAGCGCATTAGTAAGGGCAGTGGTTGCACTGAGGGTGACGTTCGGTTATTGCTTAAGCAATTCAATATGATGCGCGGCATGATGAAAAAGATGAAGGGTGGTAACCTCAAGAAACTAATGAAGCAATTCGGCATCAAGGATATGGACCAACTTGAAGGCATGATGGAGGGAATGAAATGATTATGCTTCTGGCGCAGCCAGTGTATCAATTCTTTGGGGATGAAACACCTTTCTTTGAAGAAAGGGGTTCGATGGAGGGAATGAAATGAGTATTAAGTGCAGTAAGTGCGGCAAGAAGGTCGCGACCACTTTCCTGGATAAATTAGTTGGGACTTATGTTAAGGGCAAACCAATTTGCCGGGCTTGTCAGGTGAATAGTAAATGATTCAATCAGTCCCTTATCATTTTAAGAGCAATGAATTAACTCATAAAGGAGTATTTAACGAACTTCACCGCGGCATTGCTGAATTATTATTATACGTTCAGGATTTCCCTAAGATTAAAGCATCTATTGAACAGGAAAATCAGATTGGCGAGAACCCATTTTATTACGCTCAAGTAAGATTAATTAATACTGAGTCAAAGAATGGTTTTGTGGTCAACGTTAATTGCTCTAATACTGGGGCTTACAAGCAGGATTATGAGTCAGCGCTTGATAAAATCAAAGACTTAATTGACTTATTAGCGTAAGGCTTATAAAAAGGCTTTAACACTACTCTTTGGATGAGTAACTTAAAGTATTTTGTTAGAATAGCAAAGAATAGCGCTTCAGAAGAGAAAGGTCTAGGTGATTGTTTTAACAAGATTATTACAGCAATCAGTGAGTATGGATTCAATAATGGTAATATAATTGTTGAGTCGCATGAAATTATTCCTGACAATAAAATTTATTCAAGCGATATCACTGCTTTTAAAGGCGATGAAAAAATTAATATTAATTTTATTTACGCTGACAAGATATTCCTGTCAAATGAGGATTACAGCATTGAATTACTAAAAGAAAATCTTGGCTGCAGGCTAATTAAATAATAATTAATCAGGCTTGAACGCAGGTGTTTTTCTCTTTTTCTATGAAGTTTATCAAAAAAAAAGAGAAAAGGGCTTTGTCGGTGCCGAGATGCTCTGCACTTTCGTGCAGGCACCCACTAACATGGGTTGGACTTATTGAATCGGCTGTTAAGCAAACAGATAATGATAAGTGACTGAACGAGCGAGCTCTACGAGCCGCGAAGAGGAACCTCTATCATTAAGAGGTGATGTGTCGGTGCCGAGATTTGGACTCGGGACCTCATGGTTTCTCCAACCACGATGATATTTAACGTGGTCTATCCGATAGGACAGAAGGGAGGACGCGTTAGCGGACTTCCTGCATGAGCCATGCGCTCTACCGCTGAGCTACACCGACAATTAGTTTTTAATGAAAAGATGGTTGTTTTAAAAGTTTATCTTATCACCCAAAACGTTTATTAATCAATAACTTGCAAGAAATGATTAATGACTAGTGATTTAAGCCCGAGCGCTAGGGGTTATGAAACTGAAAAGGAAATAGCCACAAATATCAAATTACTTGCTGGTATTAAACAAAAACATGGTTTTAGGAGTTATGAAATTGCTCCCGAGAGTGTTTGCACTGGCCTAAAATTATATATTAATAATCAAGTATTAACTGAAAATGATGTTAACTTCTCGTTAAAACGAAGCTCTTGGGTGGTTAACACTTTTAATGATTTATTCATGGTCACTGACACTGAGAACGTGGCTATCCAGAGCAAGGATTATAACGGCAAGGTGCCGACTGAAAAAGTAACTAAGGATATTGTTCATTTATTAATGACTCGGCGCTTAGGCTTCAACCTTAAAGCTAACACAATGATTGTGTGCCAAGATAAAAATGACCCTATTCTTGAATCAAGATTACGCTCCGAGTTTAACGTTAAAATAGTTAATTCAAATATTTTTAGTAAGTATGAAGCGGCTAGGATAGTTGGGATTAACTCATTAGCTTGGAATCCTTATGATGAATTAAATAATAAGTGGGTGCCTAAAAAAGTTGAGTTAGGTAAATTATCAATACTTGATGATGGTCATTCCTTCTGGAAGGGTTTGAAACTAGCTAACTTAATTTATGCTGATTGCATAAATAACGAAACGTATAAAGAAATTAAAGAACCATTAACTGCGATGAACCAGCACTTAAACCCTGAATTCTACGTTTACTTAACTAGTAATGGTATTGGTCCTAAAAGTGAGAAATTCCTTGACAGCGTTAACGGCCGTTATATGGCGCCGGCTGATTTTGATTTAATTATTAATAACCATTCATTCTTTGATGAGTTTAGTAGAATCTCTTACAAAAAACCATTTGGCTTAATCAAAGAAGCTGAAGGGTTAGCTGAAGCATCATTATACGCCAGCCTTAATGATTTATTAAACGAATCAGACAAGAACAAGTTAGTAACCGAGAAGAATTTAATTAACGCAGTCAGCAAATCATTGCACAAGCGAAGCTACGTAAAGCTTTAAAAACAACTCACTAATTCTTTAATCAATTAAATTGGGGCTTTAGTCTAGCCTGGTTAGGACTCAAGGTTAGGGACCTTGTGACCCCGGTTCAAATCCGGGAAGCCTCACGTCATTCAGGGGACAAGCCCCCTCATTCCTCTGTCCTTCGGACAGCTATCAATACCCGGTTCAAACCATCGAGCCCTGCGAGATGGTGCCTGCATGAAATGCAGTGCATCCGGGAAGCCTCACGTCATTCAGGGGACAAGCCCCCTCATTCCTCTGTCCTTCGGACAGCTATCAATACCCGGTTCAAACCATCGAGCCCTGCGAGATGGTGCCTGCATGAAATGCAATGCATCCGGGAAGCCTCACACTCAGCGCTATCACGCTTCGTTCTGTCTCGCTTTCAGCTCGACAGCAATGGTTCAAACCCAAGGAGTGATAACGAATTGGGGTCTGGCACGAAGTGACAAGAACTCTCGAATGAAATGAGAGAGTGCCTGCATGAAATGCAATGCACCATAAAAAATTCTTATTTTATGTGCAAAAAACTATTATTTAGAGTTTTTTAGAATAATTCGCATAAAGCTTATTAGTAATAATTTCATTACTAACCTTCTTGAAGACAGTTCTAATTAACCCTGGCAAAGAGCATGAAGGCAATCTTGATGCGCGGGCAGCTGCGCCACCACTAGGTTTATTATACATTGCTAGTAATTTAGTTAAGAATGGTTATGACGTTAAAGTGATTGACCAGTTAGGTTCATCAATTAATGATGATGAATTAATCAACCAAGTCAAGCATTATGACCCTGACTTAATTGGTTTTTCCACAATGGGTATTCAAACAATTAGTGCTGGCAGGGTTACTGATAAACTCAAGACAGTGTTACCTAACTCAAGAGTTGTTTTTGGCGGCATTGCCCCGACTTTCAGTGCTGAACCAATAATGAAAAAATACTCAAACGTTGATTATTGTATTAAAGGTGAAGGTGAGTACTCAACGATTGAATTAATCAAGGCTTTGAAGAACAAAGCGTTTAGTAAAGTTCATGGTTTAGTTTACCGCGCGGGCAAGCGATTAAAAGAAGGTTTGCCTCGCAAATTAATTGAAGACCTTGACTCATTGCCTTTTCCTGACCGTGACTTAGTTAAAAACGTTAAATATGGCGCTATTTCTGGTTTAAAAGTTGATGGTTTCACAAGCATCTTATCCTCGCGCGGTTGCCCGCACGCTTGTAAATATTGTTGTTGTAATGCTTTAGTGAAGCGTCGCTGGCGCGCCAGGAGTATTAATAGTGTTCTGGATGAGCTTGAATTAATCCAATCAGAGGGTTATAACAACGTCTTATTCTTTGATGATGGCTTAACCATTAATAATAATCGCTTGCTCAAGATGTGTGATGGCATCAAGCAACGGGGTCTCAAGCTTAACTGGTTCTTTGAGGGTAGGGTTGATAATGTTAAAGAGGATGTATTAAAACAAATGGCTCGGGCTGGGGCTAAGGTTTGTTATTTTGGGGCTGAGAGCGCTAACCAGCATGTACTTGATTATTACAAGAAGGGCATCACGCCTCAGCAAACAATTGA
>JBAZFG010000010.1:0-35680 GCA_041653515.1 Candidatus Nanoarchaeia archaeon | reverse complement strand
AATCTTGATTAATCAATTTATTATCCGCAAGCGGCAATGAATCAAGGAATAAACTATTACTTGACGCGCTTAAGTTCTGATAAATCTTCTCGCTAATATGAGGCGCCACTGGCCCAAGCAATTTAATTGCATTAGTGAAAGCATAATAAATTAAGTTAACCACACCAGCATCAAGCCGATTCCTAATTAACTTAATATAATAACGGCTTAAATCCTCCACTAAGAAGTTAATGACACTGGGAGCGTAATCCTCCAAGTGATAAGAAGTCATTATCTTATCACAATTAACAATAAGTGAGTTAAGCTTTGATAATAACCATTCATCCTCTTTCTTAACAGGGATTGGTTTGGATGGAGTTACTTTGTAGTACTTAATATTCCTCAATAAGTACTCATGAGTGTTCCAGATAACATTAAGGGTTTTATGAGAGTTCTTCACTTCATCCATAATGAACTTAGAGTCAACGCCAGGAGTTAATGAACTCATAAGTGAAGTCCTAAACACATCAGCCCCAACTTGGTTAAATATTTCCGGCAGACTCAGATAATTACCTTTGCGCTTGCTTAATTTCTGACCACTCTCATCAGTTAGGAACGCGTGCATGAAAATATTAGTGTAAGGACAACGGTCAAATGATACCACGCCAATACCCATCAATGAATAAAACCAACCCCTTATCTGGTCCTTGGCTTCAATAGTAAAATTCATCTTACCTAACTTACTCATCCACTGCTCTCTTGGCAATGGCAGTGAAGCAAAAGGAGCGCAAGCACTATCAATCCAGACGTCAATGATGTCAGGGTTGCGGTTAAACTCACCGCCACAAGTGCAACGCCACTTAACAGCGTCAATCCCTGGTTTATGCAAGTCAGCAGGCACTACACCAGCTAATTTCTTTAACTCACTTAACGAGCCAATAACCTCAAACTTATGGCACTTATCACACTGCCAGATTGGCAAGGGCACACCCCAGAAGCGCTGGCGAGTAATACACCAATCCCTAATACTTTCCAACCACTTATTGAATTGATTCTCACCAGCCCACTTAGGCACCCAATTAACTTTCTTATTCTCACTAATCATCTTATCCTTAAACTTAGTGACTTTAATGAACCATTGTTTAGTGTTCTTGAATACGACCGGTGACTTGCAACGCTCACAATGAGGGTAATCATGCTCTATTCGCTCAACAGCCACTAAAGAGCTTTTACTAGCTAATGTTTCAGTAAAAGTATTATCATCTATTTTAGCGCGCAAACCCTTAAACTTACCGCCATCAGCCCCGAACACACCGTTCTCATCAATTGGGTTAAAAGATGGAATCTTATTCTCATTACCAACTAATTGGTCTTCTGGTCCACAACCAGGCGCGCAGTGAACCAAGCCAGAACCTTCCTGTAAGTTAACATAATCCTTTGATAAGACAACTGTATAAGCATTAACCCCATGCGGTTCTTGATGGAAAGGCATTTCATCAATGAATGGTTGAGTATAAGAAAGCCCTTTTAATTCACTACCCTTAAATTCCTTAATAATCTTATAATCCTTATCAGCTAACTTCATTACTTTATCAACTAATTCTTTAGCCATCAACCAAGTCTCAGCACCAACTTTAACGCGAGCGTAAATAATATCAGGATTAGCCATGACAGCCATATTGCTTGATAGCGTCCAAGGCGTGGTAGTCCAAATAACTAAGTACGCGTCAGGCTCTTCCCTTAACTTGAACTTAACGTAAATGGATGATTCTTTCAATTTCTTATAATCAATCTCATAATTAGCTGCTAACGCAGTCCCACAATGAGGGCACCAAGATAAGACGCGCTCACCCTCGTATAATGCTTTACGGTCCCAAGCTTTCTTTAAAGCCCACCAAACGCCTTCAATATAATTATTATTAGTTGTCTCATAAGGGTGCTCCCAGTCAGCCCACTCACCTAAACGAGAAAACATTTTACCCATCACACCTAAGTATTGGAACGCGTACTTACGGCACTCATTAACGAATTTGCGCACCCCATAATTAATTATTTCTTCCTTATTCTTCAAGCCTAATTTTTGTTCAACCATATTCTCAATTGGTAAGCCATGCATATCAAAACCAGGTTGGTCCCAAACATTATAACCAGCCATCCATTTGTAACGCCTCACTAAATCTTTTAATCCGCGATTAATTGCTGTGCCAGGATGAGGGTCACCAGTAGCGTAAGGCGGACCATCCAACAAGAAGAATCGCTCTGCTTTGGCTCGTTTTTTCTTCAATAATTGGTGAACGTTATTCTTAGCCCAATACTTGATTACTTCCTTCTCCACTTTCTGCGGGTCATAAATCATTATTTCATCACTAATCCACTGCTTTTTTTAAACATAACCATAATAATCACCACTATCATAAAAGACTGCGTTAAAACCAGCCTCAATTAACTTATTAATTAATGCTTTCATGCCGGGCAACTCAGTTTCCCTTGGCCCTGCATCAATCAGTGACACACCTAACTCTAATGCCCTGCGAGTATTTTTCTTAACTAAATCGTATGAGAATAAGTTAAAAAAAAGATTTTATTAAATAATTTACTGAAAAGTATATAAAAAGATTTAATCAAATTATTGATAACATGAAATCTGAAGTAATATGCCCTTACAAGACTATTAATAATTTAATTAACGCCAGTCAGGCCGCGCATAATGCTTCAAGCAATCCTAATGAGCCAGCAATTACTGATATTTTATTCTTAGTTATCTCAAAAGGAATCATTGACTCAGTAATGCCTAATGGTAAGTCAAGAACTAATTTGTTTAATGAAACAAAGGTTGATGGAGCTTTATATGATGAATTATTAATTGATTGTATTAAATCAGCCGCTAATGAAATAATAATCAATTATAATAATACAGATTGGAGTAATGATAAAATCAAGTTATTAGGATTAATTTTTTCTTACGCTAATCAATTAAATAATAATTCAATTATTAAACTTAATTTAAATGATTACTTAATTTCTAATTACTGCGTAAGAGGAGTGGAAAGCTTTAATCATCAAATTAGTCTTTTCAAAAGAGTTTAAAAAAAGAGAGTTAATTATAATTAATTAATGGTTAAGCTTAAACTAAAACCTAATGATGTTATGCTCTTGCTTTGCGACCCAAAGAACTTAATTAATAAAAAAATTATGTTAATTAACAAGTTAATAAACAGCCATCATGGCTTAATCATCACCATCAGCGAACCTTACACTGTATTAAAAAAGCGATTAATTGAAAGCAAAGTTAATGTTAAGAAATTATTCTTCGTTGACTTAATCACCTCCACTGCGTCAAGCAATCCTGAGCGAAGTAATGATTGTATTTTCATTAATGCGCCAACAGCCCTAACTTCACTAGGTATCGCGCTTAACCAAGCAATTAATTCAAAGGATTTTAATTTCATCATGGTTGATAACTTATCAACGTTCCTAATGTATAATGATAGTAATGTTCTCATGAGGTTTATTCATAACTTAATTAATAAAACACGAATCAATAATATTAATTGCATTATCATTTCAGATGGGGGCGAGTCTAATAAAAAACTTATTAATAACATAAAGAGTATGTCAGATAAAGTGGTTAAAGGGTGTGGTGCTTCACGGAAGTAATGATTGCTTTCAACATAGTGTTATTCATAACAGTGCCCGCTTCAGTTATTGCTATGGTATTTGCGTCCCTCAAATTATTCAATAGTGATATTAAGAAATTGATTACTCTAATAATGATTGTTTACTTATTGATTGGTTGCAGTAGTTACATTAGGGTCTTTAATCAAATATTTACTGGGGCGGATAATTACACCTCTGATGAGTATCAGTTATGGATGATGATTGACCACTTACTATACTTATCAGCTTTAATTATTAGCACTTTAGTTATTTATGAAATCAAAATCTTTAACGAATCATTTGGTTTAGGAGGCAAGAAATGATTAATGTATCAATAATCCTTAAATGGATAATATTAGTAGTTGGCGGATTACTATTTATTCCAGCCATCAAATTTACTAATAATATGACTAGTGGCAGATTAAAGCGATTAATTCAATTATTAATAATCTCATTCGCTATCATATTCTCAGCGCAAGCAGTCAGGATTATCTCAACGTTCATCAGCCTCGAATTCCTGTCAATGATGCGCCACATGTACACGTTCATTAATATTATTGGTGACTTTATGGCGCTTTACACAGCGATTGGTTTTTACAAGTACTCTAAAACAATTTATTTTAAGAAAAAGTGAATTGAACAGCTATGATGTGAGCACAATACTTAGCGTTATGAATCGTCTGAGTTGAGTACCACTCGCAATCACAAACCCAATCCAACGGTGGTTGCTTCTCGCTCTTATAAAAAACAAAATGATTACTGCCAGTCACTGGGTCAATCACCTCATAAGCCACGTGGCGCTTAGTCTCATAATCCTTGCGAACCTTAAGTTTCTTAGCACGCTCAATACTTGTAGGCATATAATCACTATTCATTATTTCTTTCTTTGTTAAGAATCGAGGCATATTTACTTCCTCGCTGGAGGGATTGTCTCAGGCTCAGCGCCGCCGTGCCAACTCATGCGCGGTCGTATTTGTAATGGGTACATCCGCTCCAATTTATCATCCAATACTATTGCTGTGCCCCGCTTCTTAGGTAATGAATCCAAGTACTTCTGCACGTCCTCAGCCAAGTAAGTCTGCATCACTTGGTTTAAAGCCTTAATATCTATACGAGCAGTTAACCGGTGACTCAAGACTATATCTGCTTGAGTAATAACATCAGTATGAATCTTACCTGGTTGTTGGGTAGCTAACACTAAACTAACACCTGGTTGACGACCCTCCCTAATAACCTGAATTAATGAGTTGCTTGATAATGTCCCCCCTGTTTGTGGCAGGAACTCGTGAGCTTCATCAATGAATAACCATACTTGCGGGATAACCTCTTTATCAGGGTCTTCTTCATCAAACGAGCGATAACCCTTCTGTATCTGGTTTAACTCTTCTAACTTGCGCGAGATGATTCGCTCCTCTAATATCTTCTTACTAATCAAACCAATAACTAATGCCCTAATACTAAAACCACCCATTTGGTGCGCGTAACCACTTAAGTCAATCACACTAGTCTTACCACGCTTAACTAAGTCCTTAGTAGTGCTACCATCCTTAGTGAATAAACCCCAATTATTAACGCTCTCAAACATATTAATCGCTGCATCCTTCTCGCGAGCCTCAGCTTTCTTATCAGCATTAATTAATTTAATGATATCATCAATACCATACTTGCCACCCTTAGTGATTAATTGATTTATCACACGAGTAATTAGTATTCCAAATAAACCAGTTACTTTAACACCAAACAACGAGCACCACTCAATACTGCTTAACTCATTGCATGAGATACTAAACGGGTAATCAACCGGGAAACCCTTAGCCTTAAAACCATCAAATAAACCAGCAGGCACGTAAACATTCACTGTATCCTCAAAACCCTTAGGCTCCACGCCTTCCCAACTGCTCATTAATTCTTCATCACGATAATTAGGGTACTTCATGGTCCAAAAAATACCCATTGTATCAAAGATTATGGCAGCCAGGTTGCGCGACACATCTGAAGGCATATCAGCCATTGCCTCAATAATTACGCCCATAGTATAACTCTTACCACTACCACGCTTACCACAGATTAAGACAACGTGCGGTTTAGCCACATCCAATAATATTTGATTAGCAAGACTAATATCCTTGCCCATAGTAATGTATTGCTTACCTATCAATAAAGCCCCGCGGTCACCATACTTAATTTTATCACTCTCCCCGCGACCAAGAACAATCTTATAAACCATTAGTAATAATCTCTTAATTAACGAAAGTTTAAATAAGTAACTTAGCATTCACAAAAAAAAACAACAAAAAATGCCAGGTTCGCCGAGCCCTTTTTCTTCTCCGCAAGAAAAAGATGCTTCAGCCCAAAAAGAATAAGATTGAAAAAGAGTTTATGAATAACAATAACAAATACCTGGTTCGCCTACGTCGCCTAACGGCGCCTCTGTCCTAACGGACAGCAACGGCGAACCAGCAAAAAATGCCAGGTTCGCCTAGCGTCGCGCCCAAAAGCGCTTCTCTGGCAAACCAGCAAAAAATGCCAGGTTCGCCTAGCCCGGTATGGCGGCGGACTCGAAAGTCAGGCGGGGGAGGAATCTCCCTCCTTAGACATAACCACCCCCTCTTTCATAAGGCGGGGCCGAGTTATCCGCTGTTCTCACGAACGCGCAGGTTCAAATCCTGCACCTGGCGGTCAAGGAGGGGGTACCCCCTCCTTATGACATTATTCTCCCCCATTCAATTGCGCCAGAGGCGCTAGAGTTCAAACCACGCTAGTGGCGCCTATGAGCAAAAGCGCAGTTCAGAGCACCCTGCACATAGTGTATAATGTAAAAACTTATTCGCCTGGCGTTGGCGGGTGGTGGTATGCGCTAGTCGCCTACCCCTTTTTCTTTTTATACACGTAAGAACCTAAAGTTCTTAGTGCCCTTGAACTTTGTTCAACGGGCTTCTCAGGATATTATCTGAGGTATAATGATGGGCATTCATAATTATGATCGGAATATTGAAGCAGCACTTGATCGCTTGAAGCGTGCTAAAATAGCTAAAGCGAACTATGGTTTCATTATTGATTATTACAATTACTTGTGTGCTCGTGGTATGAGCAAGGCTCGTATTAATCGTTATCTTCAAACGTTGAAGTTGTTTGGTGAGTTAAGTCGTAAGAACTTTAAAAGGATGGAGAAGAAAGACTTGATCGCGCTTGTTGGCGTTATTGAATCTCGTGATTATACTAATTGGACTAAGATGACTTACAAGTCAATGTTGAAGAAATTCTTTATGTGGCTTCATGATCTTGAAGAGCCTAATGACCTTGTTAAGTGGATTAAGGTTAGTTGTAAGAATATTAAGCGAATGCCAAGTGAATTACTTACTCAAGATGAAGTTAAGCAATTGATTATTGTTTGTAAGAATTATCGTAACCGCGCGCTTGTTAGTATGTTGTATGAGACTGGTTGCCGAATAGGTGAGTTAGGTAATTTGTTGATTAAGCATGTGTCTTTTGATAAGTATGGTGGTATCTTAATGGTTGATGGTAAGACTGGTCAGCGTCGTGTTAGAATTATTAGTAGTGTGCCTTACCTTGCTCAATGGCTTGATAATCATCCAGTTAGAAGGCCTGATGCTCCACTTTGGGCTTCTCTTCCGCCAAATGATGGTAGGCAACTTGATTATGCTAGTATTTGCCGAATAATTAGGGTTCTTGCTAAGCGTGCTGGAATTACTAAGCGCGTTAACCCTCATTCTTTCCGTCATGCTCGGGCTACTCACTTGGCTAATAAGTTAACTGAGGCTCAGATGAAGGAGTATTTTGGTTGGGTTCAGGGTAGTGATATGGCTAGTGTTTACATTCACTTATCAGGAAGAGATGTAGATAACGCTTTATTGAGGATTAATGGCATTGAAGTTGAAGAAACAAAAACTGAAGACTCAATGTCTTTGATTAATTGTACTAGGTGTAATCACTCAAACGCTCCGACCAGTACTTATTGTAATAAGTGTGGAATGTTGCTTGACATTAAAGAAGCAATGGACTTAGAGCGAGTTAATAGAGAGAAAGATGAAGTAATGAAGTTAATACTCAGTGATCCAGAAATAAAGAAACTAGCAATTGAGCGATTAAAGGTGAGACAAAATGGATAATACTTTTGTTTGGTTAATCAATAATTTCATTTGGTTTAGTGGTCTAGTAGCTTATTACTACACAGAAAATGTAGTTTATGTTTTTGGAGTAATGGGGGCTGCAAACATGATCTATATGGTTATTGATGATATTAATAAGTTCTTTTTAAAATAAAAATTAGAATATTATCCTTTTCTTAAAATCTCTTAATTCTTCTTTAGAAGATTTTTCAAGATTGTGTAATTGTTGATGATGTTCTTTACAAAGAAAACAGACATAACCCTTTCTTTTATGTGCTTTTAGGAAACATTTCATTGTTTCAAATACATTAAATTTATAAAAATTATCTTGTATTTTTTCTTTATTGTTTTCTGAACATTTAATAAAAATAATAGGTCTTTCTTCCTTCAGATGAACTGTATCTAATTTACTCTTTTTGCACAGGTCTATCTGACAAGTTCCAACAATTTTCTTGAAGCTTGAAAAGAAGTTTTTTATTATATTCCTTGTTTCACCTGAAAGTATATTATAAAAGTCTTTTCCAGATTTTGCTAATACAAATGTATCCTTATATTTATCTAAAGTTTTAGGTTCAATATCTTTTATTAAAGAATTTATATTTGCATTAGATTTCATAATTCTTTTAATAATTGATCTACATTGACCATCAGTATATAAAAAGAGTTTTCCTTTATCTTCATTAATTAATTTATATTTTTTAAGGATGTTCCAACTAACCCATCCTTTACTTGTTCTTTGGTTAAAACCTAATAATTTGTCAAGCATTCTTGTAGAAAATCCTAATTTTAAAAAGGCTTTTAGGATCTCGTAATCATTTGTGATTTGCATATTTTTATTTAAAAATACTATACTTAAAAATTATTCTTCTTCAAGCAATCTTATTTGCTCTTTCAAGAAATTAATAATCACTTTCTTCTCAGGACTAAGTTTTTTATTCTTTTGTTTTAATCCTTTGGTAATTTCAATGTACCATTCTGGTAAGTGATCATTCATGATTGGTATTATCTTTAAGAGGTATTTAAACAACAAGTACTGTAAATTTACTTTTTTATTTCTTTCAAGTCAGCTTTAATTTTTTTAGCAATCTCTTTACTTAGTAATACAGGCACAGCATTACCAATCATTTTGTATCCATCTGGAACATTTTTATAATAAAATATGAAATCATCAGGAAATGTTTGGATTTTTGCACATTCTCTAACTGACAGTCTTCTATATTTTTCCCCTACAAACTTCATTTTGTCAACACCTATTTTTATCATATCACATGAAGAAGGGTGTAATGGGGCGTGTCTGGCTCCTGCTTGAATAGTAAATGATTGTTCATCCCAATTTCTTTTTCTATTCCTAGACATATAAATTGTTGAAAAAGAGCCTGTCAAATATTCATGATTAGGGATTGAAAGATCTTCTCGATGTTTGTTTTTATCCGCAGCTGGTTTGGCTTCAGGAAGATCACCAATAGCTTCTTTTAATGAAACCTTTTTATTATTTTTTTCAGGAAAAACAAATCTTTTACCTAAACTTTTATGATAACCTACTATTATGACTCTTTTTCTTTCTTCTGGAACAGAATAATCCTTTGAATTAACAAGCTTGTATGAAACTAAATAATCAAGTTTCTCAAGTTCTTTTATAATCTTTAAGAACTCACTTTTATGTTTTTTAGATATTATTCCTGGAACGTTTTCTGCAAGAAAAAATAATGGTCTTTTATCTTTTAATATTCTAATATATTCATAAAACAATTTTCCTCGCGGATCTTTAATCCCTCTCATGGCTCCTGCAAGACTCCAACTTTGACAAGGAGGACCTCCAATTATACCAATTACTTTAGGAATATCCTCAGAAGCCACTTCAGTGATTGATCTTTTGTCAATCTTCATTTTATGATTCTTTTCATAAGTTTCCCAAACCCATTTAGCATTATCATTAGCATAGATAATATCAAAACCAGCTTCTTTGAAGCCTAAATCTAAACCTCCGCAGCCTGAAAATAAAGAAGCAATCTTCATTGAATCACCATTCAAGAGTTATTAGTTTAGCATTTAATAACCTAGCGGGATTGTTAGGGTCCTTTATTTTTATGTCCGATAATCTTATCATTTTGTGTGATTCTATCTTCTTCCTAATTGTTTCAGAGAATGAATCATATTTTTCTTGAGTCATAATTGATACAAGAGAGAATTCAGAGTTTTTGTTATAATCATAAATGTCACTAAATACCTTTAAAGGATGTTGTATCTGCCACATGCCTCTTATTCTTAATTCTGTAATACCTAAAGGATCAACTTTATTAATTCTTCCAAGCTCGTTTGTAATTCCTTTTTCAAGACCCTTTGAATCAATTAATGTATCAATTTCTTTTTTTAGAGGATCATTTATTCTATCATAAGTCTCTTTATTTGCAGCATAGCATGATCCATGAACTAAAAATAAAAGCTTAAGTTTATTTTTTATTACAGTACCTATAGTGTAGAAAAAGTCTTTTTCTAACCAATCTTCACATCTTCTGCAAACACTTGTTAATCTAGAATCTGAACTGTAAAGTTTGTCTTTTGGTGGAGAACTGTTTAGTGCAATTGTTCCAAATCCACTAATTTTTTTCACTTCAAATGCATCTCCACCCCTAATCATTAGATCTGGAGGATTATTTTGGTTTCCTGTATAAGAAAAGACTTTAGGATAAAATATCTTTTCTTTTACATTCTGATCTTCTTTAAAAGAACCCGCAATAGCATCTTTAATGAAATACTCCAATTGATCTCCTGCCGCATTTATTCTAATGAGATATTTTGTTGAATAATCTTTTAAATTATTATTATGGAATTCTGCGATGTTTATGATTCCTGAAAGTATGTTGTTCATTTTAAATATAATAATTACTTTACATTTTAAATATTTGATTAATCTCTTTAAAGAGTTCATATTTTCCAAATTTCTTTAGATTTTGATAATAAAAACTCAATCCATTCATTAATAACTTTCTTATTCCATTCATTAAAGTTTTTTAATTCTTTATTGATTGGTAGTTTAGATTTTTTATATATTTTGAGTTTTTCATTAAAAAGTTCTCCTGAGGCTTTTCTATTATACTCTTCGCCTAGAATTGTCATATTGGCAAGTCTATAAACTTCATCTTCATGAATTAATTTATTTTTTTTAAGCCATTCTTCCCATTTTTTTGGTTTCTTTGGTATTATGTGTTCAAGAGTAACTTTTTCATGAGCAATAATCTCATTTGCACTATCTAAATAATTGTTAATTTTAATGAGTATATACTTTGGAGTGTTTGTTGATTTAAATTTTAGATTTCTAAATGAATTGTTATATATTTCATCATCCGGTTCCAGCCTTTTTAATTGATTTTTAATATCTTTTTTATTAGTTAATATGCCTTTTCTAACCTTAATAGCAATATCACTATAATTTCTTTCAATTTTTCCTGTGTGTAAACTGCATATAGTACTATATTTAAATGAGAGGTTAATACAATAAGATAATATATCCTTAATTTGAGATGATAATTTATCTTTTGAAGATAGGATTAATGGAAAGCAAAGACTGATGCCTAATGTTTTAATATCATTAATTAATGAGACTATTTCTTTGTTACCCCAATATGTTTCTTCTGGATTGATTAATTGATTATAGACTTCTGCTTGTATAAAGATTTTTTTTAAAAAATCTTCAGCATCATGTTCATCTGTTATTTCTTTTTTAAGTTCTTTATATATATGTTTTTCATGGATTAACTTTTTTGATGAAGCCATATAATGTTTAAAAAATGAGGTTATCTGGTTGCCTATATTGGCAATCATTTGATCCCATTGTTTTAGATATACTTTTATTTCTTTATCATCTATTTTGTTATGAAGTAACGAAAAAAGGTAATTTTTTAATAGATCTGCTACAGTAAGATCTAATCCTCTATCATTTAATGTCTCAAATATGGTATAGGCTTCGCTCAAATCATCTATTCTTATTGATAGTACATAAAAACTTTTTAAAAAATTTTGCAATAATCTTATAAGAAATTTTTTTGTTTCATCCTTATTTAATCCTTTGACTTTTTTAGATAATTCATTAAAATAACTTTTATAACAAGCATTTATTAATTTGTTAGAATCATTTTCTTTTTCTTCCTCAAATTTAGCAATCTTTTCTTCTGGTTTACCTTTTGCTTGAATTTTCTTAAAAAAATCTCTATTTATTTCATTTAGCTCTAGTTTATAATAAGGTTTACTAGACATTAAATCTTCATCTTTTATATATTTTATATCAATCTTACTACATATTTCATCATCCATTTCTAATGAGAAAATGATATCTCTAATTAAGCAGATTAATATGGTTGCAGTTGACAGTCTTTGTTGACCATCAATAATAAGAGATCTTTTACCATCTGTTTTTAAAAAAATAGGTCCAATAAAATATGTCTTTTCTTCATTTCTTTTCAGATTATCTAAATCTTCTAAAAATTGATCAAATTCATTTTTATTCCATGAATATGGTCTTTGAAAAATTGGAACTTGTATCATTTTTACTCTTTCAAATAACTCTTCAATAGATAATGCTTCGAAGCCGTTTATTCCCATTAAGTATGTTAATAGTCCTCTTACTTATCTTCTTTTTGTTAAACTATTTCATTAACTTTCTTTTGAGTGAATAAATAGTGCTTTCACTGATTTTTACTTGTTTGCAGATCTTTTTTACACTAACTTCTTCTTTGTTTTCCCTGCAAGCTAAGTAAAGGCTAGTGCCTGCAATCACTAGTGGGTTGTTCATGAATTGTTCTTTCAATTGATTACCTAACCTTATGGCTTTACTAGTGGTTTCTGGTTTTAATCCTAGTTCGTTAGCGTGTTTAATGATTAATCCTTCAATGCCAGGCACAATCGGTGGTAATAATAATTTACCCTTAATGTTCTTAAGAGTCTTGAATAGTTTATACTTGTCAATATCAAAGAGAAGGGATAACTCTTTCATACTGGTCCCGTGGCTTTCACGATTACAAACATAATAAGTTAACGCGCCAATAATTCGTTTACGCTGAAAACCACCAGTATTACCTGATTGTAGTAGTGACCAGTAAAGCCTAACCACTTCGTTCTTAATGTAATTACTAAAATTACACTCTCCCTGCAAGTAATCTAATAACAGTCTAGCTTGCCTTAATCCCTCACGCTGACTCTGAGATAACATCTCAAAACAATATTAGATAACCGGAAGTATATAAAGAAAGAACAATAATTAATCTTGTTTATCCGGTGAGAATCATATAAACTTAAAATAGATAATCTTATTTTATTATTTTATCTTTCTCTATTAATAATTTATTTATTAAATTCTGTTTTTCTGTTCGACTATAGTTAATTAATCCTTTTTGTTTTATTTCATTAAACAAATCTTTGATAAAGTTAATATCAAACGCTTTGATATAAACCTCTCCATCATAATCTTCTTTTATTTTATTAACTAATGACATAAAAAATTCTTCTTTAATGTTTTCAAAGATGAAAAAATAATGTTTTATGTTAAATTTTTTAAAATATTTCCTATCTTTAAATTTTTTTGTCTTTTTATCAATAAAACTTTTTAGTCTATTTTTGGATAAGTTTTTTGCATCATATCCAATAAAAGTATTATTATCAATAAAGATATTTCCATCATGTTTACTAGGGCCTCCAAGACGTTCAAGTTTAAATATTGTTGAGAACAGGATAAATATCATTTTTTCATAAAGTTCCCCTTTCTTTTGTGATGTTAATTTTTTATTATACTGATCAAAATTAGATAAAATATCATTAAGAACCACAAACATTAAATCTTTAAACGAATCAGATTCAACATCTTCAATTAAATTTTTATTATCTTCTGATATGATCTTTTTAAAATAATCTTTGTTTTTATCTTTTAATTGTTTAATAAACTCACTACAGGAAACATAATAATCATTGTTATCCTTCATTCTAAAATCAATAATTAAACAAGGCATAAAAATAAAAAAATCTCTTAAAAATTTATTTTTATTTTGATATAAAATCTTTTCATTTAAGTAGATATAAGCAACAATAGTCTTTGTTCCTTTATCTTTAATCCTTAATAACTCCTTTTTCTTTTTCTTTGATTTGAAAGAGGGGAATATCAGTTTGTTAGATCTAACATAATTAACCTCTTCAATAGAATAATCTTCCTCTAATAATTTCTTAAATAACTTAATTAAATTCTTAATATCTATCTTTGGTTTTCCTTTTTCAATTGTAATATAATCAGAGTACTCTTCAAGTGTTTTATTATAAACTTTATATTTCTTGTATGAAGTTACTTCAATTTCTTTAAAAAGATTGTCTAAACTGCCATTTGAAGTAAAAATGATGGTTTTGTTTTCATAAATATTAAACAGTTTACTGAGTGTTTTTCTTAGTTCTGAAAATTTACTTCTTTTCCAAATAAACTCAGTTTTTCCAAATTCAATTTCCCTTATCTTTAAAGTTTCTTGATTACCTTCTTGGTCTTTAAAACTTATTGAGTTTATTAAATTTAAAGTTAAACTTTCTAAAAAGATTGATTTTAATTCTTCTTTAGAAAGTAGTTCTAAGACATCATCTTTTTTCAGTTCAGATGAAAATTGACATCTTATTCTTTTATTTAAAACATTTAAAGAATTAAATAATATCTCATAAACAGCAATTTTCTTATTTTGATTCAATTTTAGTAATGATTTAATAAATTTATTTGTATCAAAATCTTCTTTAATATTCTTTTCTTGTTTTTCAAACTTTAAGTTGTAATCTTTTTTAAATTGTTTAATACTTGTGAAGAATAATCTTGATTTTCCATAAAGAAATAAATTATTATCACCATCTATCTTAAATACAAAATAAGGTTTATCAATACATTTTACACGAGTTAAAGTTCTATCTATTGTTTCATCCTTTTTTTTTACAAAAAAGTATAAATTATTATGATTATACAAATTACGCATGTTGTGATCTTTAATCTGTTTTATTAATTTTCTTTTATTTAATTTAATGCTCTTTTCATCAGTGTTAATGATAAGATATTGTTCAAATTCCTGTTTTCTTTCGTCAAAGAATTGGTTTACATCACTTTCACCAATATACTTTTCTATAATTTCCTCTTTACTCACCTTTTTCATCTCCTAAACAATCCTAGTATTTTAACAAAACACTATGATAGTAATATTTAACCAATAAACACTTAAATATTATTCAATATGCCTGAATGGTTATCATATGATCCATTAAGAAGAGGTTTAAACCCTGCAATAGTCATACTCAATAAAGCTAGTGGTGAATTAAACCTGCCTGACCATGTTAATAACTATTCAATAAGACTTTACGAGATGCTCTTAGCTAAGAAACTAACTGTTGGTCGAAAGCGCGAATCATTAATTGGGGCCTGCGTTTACATTAGTTGTTTAGGGGTAAATTATCCAATAAATATTGATAAACTATGTAAATCACTAGAAATTGAGAAAAAAGAATTAATCCGACAGAAGAAGTTTATCAAAAAGTTTGTAGTGACCAATGAACAAGGAATAACGATTGAAAGCTACATAAACAAGTATTCTTACCAGTTAAGTTTAGAGCAAGAAGAAGTAACTCAATCAATCAGGATATCAAAAATAATAAGTCAACGATTAATTAATCGAAAAATCCCGATTATCTCAGCAGTCAGTATCTACTTGGTTATGAGAAATAAAGTGAGCATTAGGGACTTAGCTAGATTAACTGGTTTAAGTCGCAGCGGAATATACGAAGCCTACAAAGAAGTAAAAGACACAATACCAAGCGTAGATTTACTAACAAGCAATCAAGGAATATATTTTATTAAGAAAAATTAAAACCACCAAATCATTAACATATTACTAAAAATATGGGCTGTAATTGAAGGAACTAGATTATAATCATAATACAAGTACAAACCACAGAAGATTAAACCATGAATAAATCGCAAATAATTAAATGGTTCCTCTAAATGCATAATCATGAACCATAAGGCATTAATAAACAAGTAAACAATTTTAGATTTAAGAGATATATCCTTAGGTTCTAATTTTTTATTATATATTTTTAAGATAATAAAAAAGAAATAAGTAATCAATCCACGACAGAATATTTCTTCAAAAATTGGTTGAATAGGGGTGCCCCAACTAAAGGTTGCTGGCATTATCTTACTATTTAATACTAGATATTGGATTAGTATTAGCAAAACATCAACTACAACCACAATGATTATGGCAATTAGAATTTGTTTGAAATCTAGTTTAAATTTTAGAAATTTATTCAATGTTTTAAAGAAGTTATTTTTATTTTTTAATAATTTAATAACTAAGAATACTGCTAAAATAATTAATGTTTGAACACTCATACTTAACATAATTTACTCACAGTAGAATTTGTATGGGCAGTCATCGCATTTCTTCTTGTTCTTTTCAAAGCCATGTGTATAATCATGCATTATTGATTGGGCTAGGTTGAGGATTAATTCTTCTACTTCTTTCATTGAGATCTTAGTGCCCCTACCACTAGTTAATTGTAATACCTCATCTTTGATTTCATAGGATTTTGGTGATTCTTGTTCAAGCATGTCAAGCGTTAACTTAACTGGTTCAAGATCCTTAAACTTCTTAGAATTAACCAACGCCAGAGCATATAATCCTAATTGAATGAATGCTTCCTCAGGTGACACACTGCTCTTACCTGTTTTGTAATCAATCACTTCAACCTGTTTATCTTTGATTTTATCAACGCGGTCAATCACGCCATTAAACCTGAAATCCTTATACATGAAGTCAAAGTAAACTTCAGTGAACAAGTTATCACTAATCGTACCTTTACTTCGTTCCCAGAAAGTCCTTAAAGCTAAATCAACACCATCAGTTTTAACACCAAACCACTTTGGTTGTTTAATTAATGAATCTTTAATCTTGAATAACTCATCCTCTGACTTGATTTTTTGTTGAACTGCTAACTCACAAACCTTATGAACAAATGAACCGCGATTCAACGCGCCAGAAGTGTCTTCATCCCAGTAAGAAGGCATGCCATAAATCTTACTTAACTCAAAACGCTTAGGACACTTATTATACTCTTTAAGGCTACTAGCGCTTAGTTTAAAATTAGTCGCGTTAAACGGTAACGAGTTAATCACGCCTGTTTTAATTTTATCTTTAATTCGTTTCAATCGATCACTAGGGTCTAATTTAATCCAATTATTACTTAACTCTTTTTTACTAAATTCATCACCACTTAATCCCTTGTAAGTTAATAAGTGATTAATACAAGTCAATACATCACTCTCATCCAAGCCCTTGAGTAATTGATTAATGATTAATTTCTTCTCACGATCCAAGTCAGTATCAAGTCCTAAGTCGGCGATCGTCTCCTCATCACTAGTGTAAGTAACATGATCATAATCACCCAGCTCATCCAAACCAATATTATTAATGAACTCACTCTGATTTAACTCACGACCACCATAAGCTTTAGCTCTGGTCATGAATAATTTTTTCTTGGCGCGCGTCATGGCCACGTAGCATAGTTTTCTTTCTTCCCTTAGTTTTAATTCTTGTTTTAATTCTTTTAAGGCTTTAACTGATTCTTCTTCACTTAATTCTTTTTTAAAGAAGTCAATTAATTGTGGGTCCAGTTCATCAGGAATTAATGGCGGACTACCCCCTTGGTATAATGGGAAGTGGCTTTTAGCCAGGTTAACCATTATCACTGTGTCAAACTCAAGTCCTTTAGAAGCGTGAATGGTCATTAAGTTAATGGCGTTTTCCTCACTACTTTCGCTTTTATGTTCTTGACCTAATTCATTGTATAATTCAAGGTAGTTGATGAAGTTCTTTAATTCGCGTCCATGTAATCGTTGGAATTCACTGGTTAATTGATAGAAATCCCTCATTAACACTAATCGCTTATGTCTTAACTCTTTATCATCATAGAATTTGTTTAAACCAATTAACTCATATGCTTTCATTACTATTTTAGTTAGTGATTCATTTTTACTAGTTCTTAACTCGCTTAGTGTTTTGATTAATTGTTTAATAATTCTTAAACCATCAACGCTTAACTCAACTTTACTTAAATCATTAAATATTATTTCTTGCATTGTCTTACGCTTACTTTTAAGATAATTAGCTAATAGTATACTATCCTCTGGACTTAACTGATTCTCATAATGCAATACGCGCCACCAAGACTGATCACCCATGTAATTAGGGTTCTCAAGATTATCAACTAACTCGAGAAGACTGATTACTGCTTTAATCTCAGCTTGACTTAGTAAATCAGTGCCGCCAACAATCTTTAATGGGTAACCACGCTTCTCGAGTAATTGCTTAACAGTTCGCCCTTGACTATGACTACGATACAAGACCGCGATATCATTTAATGCAACACCGGAGGCCACTTGTTCATCTATTATTTCTTTAACTTTGCGCGCTTCCTCTAACTCGTTAAGGCATGAGTAAATCATTACTTTATCACCTGTTTTACCTTTGTGTGAGGTTAACTTGATTGGAGACTCACTAGTATCAGTGTAATTCTGATTGATTAATTCATAACTAGCATCAAGTATGTGTTGAGTGCTACGGAAACTAGTGTCTAAGCTGAAAACATCATTAGCTTTTAGTTTAAAGTGTTCAATGAACTCACTAACATTGTCAGTGTAAGCGCCCCTGAAAGCGTAAATAGTCTGATTAGGATCACCCACCACAGTAATGTTTTGATCATCACTTACTAAATGCTTGATTAACTCAAATTGAACATAATTAGTATCTTGAAACTCATCAACAATAACATAATCATACTGCTTACTAAGGAAGTCATCACTCACCTGTTTCATTAACTCAAGGACTTTCTGATTCAAGTCACCAAAATCCAAAGCATTACGCTCAGACTTCTTTAATTCATAATCCTTCCAGTGCTGAATAAAAGACTCATACTTCATGTACTCCTCGTAAGCGTCTGTGAAAGCCACTAACTCTTTTTTAAGCGCGCTCTTCTCTTTTGGTTTTAAATCCTCTTTATGCAGTGTTCTTAACTCAATAATCTTAGAATCATAATGGTCTTGCCATTTCTTCTCATTTTTATCTAAAGCCTTAACTCGTTCTTTTAAGTTGTTTAAGTGTTGTTCAAAATCACTTATCTTAATATTCAAGTCTTTGGATTTCATGATAGTATTAGCATAACGCTTACTGTTGTAAGTGCTTAAACCAAGTTTATGTAATATTATTGCCGCGTCAACCTCAGTGATTAATTCAAAACCATCACCAACACCAACCTTTGAACCATCTTTTTCAAGAATTGACTTACAATAACCATGAAAAGTCCCTACTTCAACATCAGAGGCATAACCAAGTAATTTATCAACCTCTTCTTTCAAATGACTGGCAGCGTTATTACTGAAAGTCAACGCGAGAACTCGATCCTCACTTAAGCCCTCTTTCTGAATTAAATAAGCAATCTTAGCCACAATAGTCTTAGTTTTACCTGTTCCCGCGCCTGCTTTAACAAAACAAGGACCCTTAACCTTCTGAACAACAGGTAACTTATCTTTACTAAGCCCTGCAAGTAAGTCTTTTGGCATGGATAAACTAAACTATTGGTTTAATTAAAGTTTATTGGTCACTACAATAATTAAGAAGTAACTTTGTGTTTTTACAAAGGCTTAATAAATCTAATAAATTAGTATTTTAATTATGAATAACAAATTTGTAGCCTCTTTATGTTTATTGAGTTTATTTTTACTAGCTGGTTGTACTGGTATAACAGGTCAAAGTTTAGTATCTAAGAATACTGTTGGAAAGACTCAAGTAGAGATAGATAATAAGTTATTAGAAAATGAAGAAAATTCTAAATTAGACTATTGTCTTGCAGAAGCTGAATGGATTTATGATACTGCAATTAGGTTAACTGAACAAGAAGCTAATGAAATGAGGGCTTTTGCTAGATCAGCCAGATCATACGGTGAAGAATATGAAGAATCTTATCAATCAATGATGGGGGAAGCAGATCAATTTGAAGAAGAAGCTAAGCAAGATTATCTAAATGATTATAATGAAAGACTTGAAGATTGTTATAACTTAACTAAAGAAGAAACAACAAAGCAAATTGCTAATGATAATATATTGTCAGTAAATGAAACAAAAGAATTATATGAAGAAATGGCTTCTTCAGAAACAATATTAAATGTATCAAATGACTTACAAGAATGTCTTGATACAGCAGAGTATAGTTATGAATTAACAGAAGATAGAATTGATTCTGATTACTATAATGCAAGGTCAATTGCCCGTTCAAACAGGTTATATTTAGGTGAAGAAGAATATCAACAAGCACTTGTTGATGCTGATACAATAAAAGAGGATAGTTTAGAACAATTAGAAATAGATTATCAAAAAGCTATAGATGCTTGCCAGGAATTTAATTAATAATAATTTTAATTTATAAAAAACTCTAGTTTAAGGATAATCAATACAAGGGCCCATATTATCATTAGTACATCTTTTAATTCGTTTATATGCTAACAGCCATCCTTTAAAAAATCCATATTTCTCTAATGATTTGATTGCATAATTAGAACAAGATGGATAAAAACGACAGATTATTTTGCGTTGTTTATTATAGTTTCTGCCAAAATTTCCATGCCAAATTTTTCTAATTAAAAATACAGAAAGTCTTGTTAACAGATTATTTCTTTTCATAAATAACTACTTCTTCAGTATAATTTCTTGAACCACACTCAGGACATTTTTTTAATTTATCAAGCAAATCCTTTTGTGATTCAACATTCCTTTTTGATTGCATTGCAGCTCCTGTTTGACCGTTGCATGCAGTAGAAGCTTGAATACAAGAATTACAACCAACATCGTCTTTAATCTCTTTTTCTCTTGATGCTAAAGAGTGCCAAATTTTACCGCATTCATTACACTTTCTTTTAAATTCTTTAACATGTAGTTTAGGATTAAACTCTTCTTCAATTATTTTTTTTACTGTTTGTTTCTTAGTTGTTCTTTTCTTAACTGTTTTTTTAATAGCTTTTGCCATATTAAACAATATTTAACAAAGGTGAGTTTAAAACTATTTCGTAATACTAAATAACGATTTTTTATGTGGACTCTATAATGGTATTTTTTGTTTCTACCCCTTTTTCTTTTTATACACGTAAGAACCTAAAGTTCTTAGTGCCCTTAAACTTTGTTCAACGGGCTTCTCAGGATATTATCTGAAGTTCTTTGAATCAATGCTGGGGACTTTTACTCATGAGTACTGTCATGTAATAGAAAAAGGTGATGGGTTCACTCATGATGCTGATATGAAAAAATTGCAGAGTAAACTCTTAGATAAATTAACTTCTAAACCGGGTTTGTTTGAGGAGATAAAATTGATAGTTGATAATTATCCGGAAATTATGAACGTGGGTTACAGAGACGTAATCAAAAAGTATTGTTTATTAAGTTTAGTGATAGGGTCATCCTTGACTAATTCACTGGCTTTCATATAAGGCACCTGATTGGGGTCTTATGTAAGGATTCTTTAATGCTCCAACAAGCAATTGCTTGTCATCAAACACCAAAGAGTTATTGACTTTCAGGCCAAAATCCTTTGTAATCTCATCAGCTAAAGTAACATAGTCCTCAAGTTCAAGCCCACAAAAGGTTATATTTTCATCATAGGCAAGAATATGAAAAACATCTTCAATACTTTTTAGCGAAACATAAAAGTCATCCGCTTCCTTAACTAAGTAATCCCTAAAGGAATTAATCCTCTCCTTTGCATCACTAGTCAAAGACCAAACACCCCTAACATTACTTATTAAGCCATCATCCTTCAATAGGCTAATTAATTCAGGATTACCTAAACCAAACAATTCTCCTAAAATAGTGGTAGGTTTTTGCTTTAACTTAAGAAGGATTTGGTAACATTCAACGTTATTAATTAAAGAATACTCATCTGGCAAGTCAGGATCAAATATTAAATCCATATTCGAATCAACTATTGAACTCATTAGTAATATTTTACTAACAACTACTTAAAAAGGTTATGATATTACAAAAATAAGTAAAAGTTAAGATTAATAAATAAAATAAAAAAGAAATTTAATTTTTTAGGCAATTATCACTCTTATTATTCGGGCTAAACCATTTAATAATAAGCCAATAGCTAACATTAATAATAATGTTACTGCACCTAGTAGTGGTGAAATAAATATTATCACACTAAGCATTATTGAAGCAATACCTATTAGGATTTTTAATACTCTAGCCCAGACTGGCATGTCTAGCACTAAACCAAATATTAATCGACCAATACCATTTAGTAACAAACTAATTGATAATAGGTATACTATTACTAATGTTGTTAACCCACTATAAGCTAAACTTAATCCTGAAAGTATTGCTAACACAATACCCAGTATTATATTAAACACTCTTAAGCCGTTACTTAGTTTATCTGCTAGGAACGCGTTTATTAGTCTAGCAATACTTGATAACAAAAAGGATAATGCTATCAAGAAGATAATGGTTCCAAGAGCCAAACTTGGATTAGTAATAACAATTAATGCTAAAACAATGCTTACCAAGCCAACTATTCCATCAAACGCTCTTAACCAACCAGTAGGTTTCTTTTGCCTTCTGCTTTTAACTGAAATCTTTTTAGGCATAAAATAAAATAATGCTTTTAGTTATTTAATAAGTATTGAATTAACTAAACCACTTATTTTAATAAAAATATTAAGCACTGTAAAGATTATTATGTAATTATTTTGTTTTAGATTATTATGTTTATTTTATCTTCAATCATTGTGTTATAATCAATTAAGTCCTGTAAGACAACGTCGCCCATGTCGCCGTAAATAATTGAGTAAACCCAATATGGTTCAATGTAGAATAATTGAACGTATGATTCAGCGCTAACAGTCTCGTTAGTAACAGAGTTAGTGTAATTGTAAGGATAATAATAAGTCACTGATTCAGTGCCAATAGTATTATTACTGATTAACTCATAATTGTTGTCAGCTTCAAGAACACTCTTTTGAATGTTAAACCGGATACTAATGTTATTATCATAAGTTGAGAAGGAAGTGCTCAAAGCGTACTTAAAGTACAATGGTGGGTTAGTGTAATTAAAATAAGTGACTGTATCATAGCCTGCTGTGAAGCCAAGGTCAGCGCGAGTATAATTAACACCCTCGAACGCACCAACAATCAATGACGCGTTAGTAAAAGCTTTATCAACCTTAACTCTGTTGTAATCAGCGCCCAAATCATTTAATGAAGGTAAAAGGCCCTCAAGGGTTAATTCATCAGCAACCACGACTTCAGCTTGCTCCTTGATTAATAAGTCATTAATCTTACTGTTAATTAATTCGTTAAAATCAATTAAGTCCTGCAAGACAACATCTCCTAAGTCACCGTATAAGTTTGAGTAAACCCAGAACTGATCATTATAGAATACCTGATAGTATTCCTCGCCGTTAACCGTCTCGTTAGTGACAACGCTAGTGTAATTATAAGTATTATAATACAAGAATGATTCAGTACCAACTTCATACCCTGTTATCTCCTCATAAGATTCATTTAATTTAGCTTTCTCCAAATCAAACCGAGTCTTAACCCCATCAGCTGAGTAAACTGATAAGGAAGAACCAATGCCATACTGGTAATAATAATAATCATCATAATCAGTGTAATTAGAGTAAACAGTAAGGGAGTAACCATCCTCATACCCTAACGCGGCGCGGGTATAATTAACACCCCCTAACACACCAACAATCAATGACTCGTTAACAATTGCGCGGTCAAGTTCAAGCCTATTATAATCAGAACCTAAATCACCCAATGACACCATGAAGGATTCAATAGTAATATCATCACAAGCCCTGGTCTCAATTATTGATTCACCGCAACTATTAGTCGCGTTCCTTATTTGATTATTGTTAATGCATTGAGTCCAATTACTATAAATCTCATTAAATGACTCGTCAACACAAGTAAAAGTGCAACCAGCAATTAATAATAATGAGAATAATGACACACCAATTAATACTTTCTTCATTAATCCTATCGTAACAGACTCGCCTAATTTAAAGATTCTCTTTTAGTGGCCAGCCGGCTGATTAATTCTTTAACATTTTTTTTAAGAATTGACCAGTATAACTATGTTCATTTAAAGCGACTTGCTCTGGCGTGCCTGACGCAACAACGTAACCACCCTTATCACCACCATCAGGCCCAAGGTCAATTAAGTGGTCAGCAGACTTAATAACATCAAGGTTATGCTCAATGACAATCACAGTATTACCTTTACTAACCAGTGAGTCAAGCACGTGAATTAATTTCTTAACATCATGAAAGTGCAACCCAGTAGTAGGCTCATCAAGTAAGTAAATTGTCTGGCCAGTCGGTCGCTTTGATAACTCTCTTGTTAACTTAATTCGCTGCGCCTCACCGCCAGACAAGTTAGTCGAGCTCTGACCAAGCTTTAAGTAACCAAGACCAACTTTCTTTAAAGTGCTTAATTTACGCTTAATAAAAGGAATGTTATCAAAGAACTCCAATGACTCGAGCACGCTCATATTAAGCACGTCAGCAATACTCTTATCCTTATATTTAACGCGCAATGTCTCATTATTATAGCGCTTGCCCTTACACTCCTCGCACTCAACGAAAACATCAGGCAAGAAGTTCATTTCAATCTTAATCAAACCATCACCATGACAAGCCTCACATCGACCACCCTTAACATTAAACGAGAACCTGCCTTCCTTAAAACCAAGCAACTTAGCATCCTTAGTCAAAGCAAACACGCGCCTGATTTCATCAAAAACCTTAGTGTAAGTCGCAGGGTTACTCCTTGGTGTCTTACCAATAGGGCTCTGGTCAATAACAATTACTTTATCAATTAATTTATCACAAGTAAGACTATCATGGATACCTGGCTCAACCCTTGATTTATAAACCTGTTTCATTAACGTTTTATACAACGTCTCATGAATAAGCGTTGACTTACCACTGCCTGATACGCCAGTAATAACAGTCATCACACCAAGAGGTATGTTAACATTAATATTCTTAAGATTATTAGCGCGAGCCCCATTAATCCTGATGAAAGAATTACTCGGGCGTCTATTTTCAGGCACGTCAATCGTATAAGCACCTGACAAGTACTTGCCTGTGATTGATTTATCACTCATCACTAAGTCACGCACCAAGCCCTGAGCAACTATTTGACCACCATAAACACCAGCTCTGGGCCCAATGTCAATGATGTGGTCAGCGCTCCTGATTGTTTCCTCATCATGCTCAACTACTATCAATGTATTACCAAGGTCACGCAATTGCTTTAATGTGCCGATTAATTTCTGGTTATCACGCTGGTGCAAACCAATTGACGGCTCGTCAAGAATGTATAACACACCAGTAAGATTAGAGCCTATCTGCGTTGCAAGCCTGATTCGCTGTGACTCACCGCCAGATAAAGTAGCTGCTGGCCTTGATAAAGTCAAATAAGTTAAGCCAACACTATTAAGAAAATTAAGTCGCGAGTTAATCTCTTTTAATATTTGCTTAGCAATAACAGCGTTCTTATCAGATAATTTAAGTTCGTTAAAGAATTTTATACAATCATTAATTGGCAGGTTAGACACATCAATAATTGACTTACCATTAATTGTTACAGCTAACACTTTATCCTTCAATCTTTTACCATTACACTTAGGACAAGTTAGCGTACGCATGAACTTGCCAAGCTCTCTCCTACGATAATCACTCTCAGTCTGTTTAAACAATCGCTCTGACTGGTTAACCAATCCCTCCCAATTATTATCACCGCCCCAATAATTAACGCTATCAACACCATACATTAAGCCATCAAACTGTTTTTGATTAAGCTTACTAACAGGGTCCATTAATGAGAATTTCAATCGTTTAGCAACAGCAGCAATAACATGACCACGCCAACCATCAACCGCGTTGCGGTATAATTCAATCGCGCCCTCAGCAATGCTCTTAGATTTATTAGGAATAATCAAGTCAGGGTCAAACTCCATCTTAAAACCAAGGCCACTGCAATCATCACAAGCGCCAAACGGACTGTTAAACGAGAACATCCTTGGTTGTAATTCCTCAAACGATAAACCACAAACAGGGCAAGCCATTTTTGATGAATAAATCTTATCCTGCTTAGCCTCATTAGTAATAATCACAAGACCATCCTCTGATATTCTTACCGCGTTGCTAATAGCTTCAATAAGCCTAGATGAATCATTTATGTTCACGCGGTCAATCACAGCTTCAATATCATGCTTATCATAACGACCGAGACTAACTTTCTCATCAGTCCTTACTATCTCACCGTTAACTCTGGCTCGAACATAACCATCCTTGTTAAGGTCAGTAATTAATTTATCATAAGTGCCTTTCTTTTGCCTGACAATCGGTGACAAGACTATGACTTCATCCTTAAAGTCAACTAACACTTGCTCTACTATCCGCTCAGGCGTCTGGCTTGCAATCCTAATGTTATGAACAGGGCAATTAGCCTCGCCAACGCGGGCAAACAATAAACGAAGGTAATCATAAATCTCAGTAATAGTGCCAACAGTACTGCGAGGGTTCTTGCTAGTAGTCTTTTGGTCAATTGATATTGCTGGTGATAAGCCCTCAATACTATCAACATCAGGCTTATTCATCTGACCTAAAAATTGCCTAGCGTAAGAGGATAATGACTCAACGTATCGGCGCTGGCCCTCAGCATAAATAGTATCAAACGCTAGTGTAGACTTACCGCTACCAGATAGACCTGTAATAACAGTCAGTTTATTTCGTGGGATTGTCACGTCAATGTCCTTAAGATTATTCTCGCGGGCACCTTTAATGATAATTGAGTCATTCATCATAAAGTCACTTTGGATAGCTGGAAAGAGTATTTAAGCTTTTTTTAAGTTGATTAATCCTGTCCCTTAATTTGATGGCTCGCTCAAATTCCATTTGTACAGCTGACTCATTCATCTCAGCCTCAAGCTCAATAATCAAGTTAGGCAACTCTGCTTTTGGCACGCTTTTAAAGTCAGTTAACTCAACTTCCTTATTCTTAATTGGCTTGATAATCTTTTTAGGTTTAATACCATATTGCTTATTATGAGCTATCTGCATTGAGCGCCGCCTGTTAGTCTCATCAAGTGCAGCCTTAATTGAATCAGTCATGCGGTCAGCGTATAAGACTACTTTTGAGTCAGGATTCCTTGCTGCCCGACCAATAATCTGGATAAGGCTTCGCTTATCACGCAAGAAACCTTCCTTGTCAGCGTCAAGGATACCAATAAAACCAACTTCAGGTATATCAAGGCCTTCACGCAACAAGTTAATGCCGACTAACACATCAAACTTACCAAGCCGCAACTGCCTGATTAACTCGCTTCGCTCTAATGTCTCAATCTCAGAGTGAAGGTAACGAGTCTTAATGCCCTCACGACTCAAGTACTCACTTAACTCCTCAGCTAATTTCTTAGTAAGAGTGGTCACTAATACTCGGTCGCCGCGCTTAATAGTTGCTTTAACTTCATTAATAAGGTCAGTCACTTGACCAGTGATTGGTCTGACAATCACTACAGGGTCAACTAATCCAGTTGGCCTGATTAACTGCTCGACAATATTGCTTGACCCATTTAACTCGTAATCGCCAGGCGTTGCTGACACGAACATAACTCTATTTAAGACTGACTCAAACTCACTAAACTTAAGCGGTCGGTTATCAAAAGAACACTTAAGCCTAAAACCATAATCAACCAATGATTTCTTGCGCGAGAAATCACCATAATACATACCCTTGACTTGCGGCAACGTCTGGTGGCTCTCATCAATTATTATCAAAAAATCTTTAGGAAAATAATCAAGCAAGCAGTAAGGTTTTTCCCCAGGCAACCTGCCATCAAAATGCCTTGAGTAATTCTCAATACCCTTGCAGCTACCAGTCTCGCGTATCATCTCAACATCATAGAGTGTTCGTTGCTTCAAGCGATTAGCAGTTAAGTCATCAAGCAGGGGTAACTCCTCGGCCAATTCATCAATTATTTTATTAGTAACACTCTCAAGTGCATCACTGCTCGTGACAAAATGTTTGGCAGGGTAAACAAAGAAGTATTTTAATTTCTCTATTAACTCACCGCTAGTCTTGTCTAACAATTTAATTGACTCAACTAACTCACCCCATAACTCAACCCTGATTATATCCTCACTGTAAGCTGGCACAAAATCTATCACATCACCCTTAACCCTAAACCGGCCTGGCATTAACTCCATGTCATTTCGCTCGAACTGGCACTCAATTAATTGCTTAATAATTGTGGTGCGATTTATTTTATCCTGTTCTTTTATTTCAAAACCAATCTCTTGATAATTCTTAGGGTTACCTAAACCATAAATACATGAAACTGACGCAACTATTATCACATCATTTCGTGACATTAATGAAGCAGTGGCCGCGTGTCTTAATTGCTCTATTTTTGGGTTGATTTTTGAATCCTTCTCAATGTATAAGTCACGCGCAGGAATGTAGGATTCTGGTTGGTAGTAATCATAATATGAAACAAAGTACTCAACCCGATTATTAGGGAAGAACTCCTTAAACTCATTATATAATTGAGCAGCAAGCGTCTTATTATGCGCTATCACTATTGTAGGCTTATTAATTGCTTGGATTACGTTTGCCATTGTAAAAGTCTTGCCACTACCAGTCACGCCTACAAGTGTTTGCTTGGACTTACCATTGTTAAAACCATCAACAATACTCTTAATTGCGTTTGGTTGACTGCCTGCTGGTTTATACTTGCTTACTAATTCAAACTTATTCATTTCTCAACAACTCCTTTTTCCTTAACAGCTTATTATAGTTTATGGCAAAGCGATGAGCCTCGTCCCTGACTGCTTTTAACAAGTTTAAGGCATCACTCTTATCAGGAAGTCTTATGGGGAAACTTAATGTTGGCGTATATACCTCTTCAAATTTCTTGGCAAGACCAATGATCGGAGTCTTAATGCCAATGCTATTTACAGCACTGCTTAACTGACCTTTACCACCATCAACCACTATTAAGTCAGGCATATTCTCAAGTTTTTTATAACGACGCGAAACTATCTCCGCAATGCCCTTAAAGTCATCAATACCATAATCACCTTTAATTCTGAAACGCCGGTACTCATTCTTATCAGGTCGGCCGTCAGTGAATCGCACCATTGAGCCAACTGTCAGTGTACCGCTAAGATGTGACACATCAAAGCATTCAATGACTCGGGGGATTCTCTCAAGACCAAGTTTTTCTTTTAAGTCAAGCAATCGCTTTTCATTAGAGAAGAATCTTGCATCAATGTTTTTTAGAACCAAGTTTAATAAATTAAGTTTCTTGCCACGCTTTGGGATAACAATCTTAAAATCATACAAATGAGCTATTGACTCATCAACGGGTTTAGGCAGTATTAACTCCTTTGGCGGTGGTTGAGTATAATAATACTGGTTAACAAATTGTTCAAGGAAATCATTTGAGTAATCAAACGTGAACTCATCCTTGCTTGTCAACAACCCGTGAAAAACATTAAAGACCATTAAGTAAACACGATTATCCTTGACAATGTAATTAATAATGTCTTCGTCGTACTTTACTGCGCGTTCAACTGACTGCTTATTACTTAATGATTTAATAGCTGATATCTCATCGCGCACAATGATTGCCATCTCAAAGTCCTTGCGAGTAACAAGTGTTTTTAATTCCTGCTCAAGTGACTTAACTAACTCATTAGTCTTGCCTTCAAGCACCATTAAAGCTTTATTGATATTTATGCAATAATCATCTTTACTGATGTTATCAATGCAAGGGCCACTGCAAAAACCCATGTGGTAACGCAGGCAAGCTTTCTTTGGTAGTTTGCGGCAAGTTCTTAACCTGAAGGTCTTGTTGATTAATTTAAGGATGTAATTGCGCTCCTTAGCGTCAACGAACGGGCCAAAGACTTGTTTGCCTCGCTTGCGTGAAATCATTAATAGTGGGAATTCATCATTGACTAATTCAATATAAGCATAAGTCTTGCCATCCTTTAAGTCAATGTTATACTTTGGTTGATGAGTCTTAATCAAGTTGTTCTCAAGTATTAACGCTTCAACCTCGTTATTGGTCACGATGAAATCAATTGAGTCAATGTTACTGACCAATGCCTGAGTCTTTGGCTCCAAATCCTTTCTATTAAAGTAAGAACTAACCCTTTTCTTAATATTACCTGCTTTGCCAACATAAATTATTTTCCCCTGTTCATCTCTATATAAGTAACAGCCGGGTTTACTTGGCAGTGAGTCAAGGTTTATCATCCGGTTAAATGATTAAAGAAATGCATATTTAAAACTTTAGTACGGGACAAGCGGTCAATTTGTCTTTTGCTTTATAAGGCAAGTGAAAATATCTAGTTACATGAAAATGAGTTATGCAGCAATATGCAGTGAATGCGGTGAAGGATGCGACGTGCCATTCAAACCAAAACCAGAAATGGAAATACTCTGCAAAGATTGCTTCAAGGAATTGAAAGGTTACTGAATAAAAACCCTTAAATTAGAAAATTGATTAATAAGACTGATGAAGCAGTTGCTTGCTGGTTTGTTAATAATATTAATAATTGGTTGCACAAGCACGACCGATGAATTAACTGAATTAATCATCACATTAAGGGCTAATAGTATTGCAGTTGAATTAAATGGTTTAATAGTGCCTGAATTCATTAATATGTCAGGTCAATTATTATTGGTTAATAATGAAGTAGTCCAAGCTTATGTTTTTAGCAATGAGTCAAGCGCGACAATGTTTGCTTCAAGCATTGTTGGTGATGGCAGTTATGTTAATGGTATAGCAGTTAATTGGATTAGCAGACCTCATTTCTACCAGCACGGCAAGTTAATAGTAATCCAGTTAGGCAATGATGAAGTAGTGGCTGCTGGAATACAATTATATACTGGTCCTCAATTCGCTGGTCTTGGATTGGAGTAATCGCTTAATCTTATTGTAAGCAATGATTAAACCTTTATTGTGATTCAAGTGCCCATTAGTAATCTCAGGGATTAAGACTGCTTTATCAGGCAATCTTGACATGACATGCTTGAAATCAATAATGCCTTTGCCCATCTGAAACCCGTGCTCGCCGTTAGCGCCAGTGTCAGCGAAGTGAACGTGTAATACTCGCTCAGGAATCTTAGTCATGATAAGGTCAAAGAATATTGGGCCAACAATGTATGCGTGGCATAAGTCAAGGCACATGCCAACGCGCTTATTAGTCACTGACCTAAAGAGGTTAGTAAACGATTTAACTGAATTAAAAGTAATGGCTTCAGGCCCGCAAAGATTCTCAAAACAAATAATGACTTTACTTGATTGATGAAGTAATTTACTAACAAGTTTTTTTAACAAAACTAAATCAGTGCTCTTAGGAGCATGACAAACTAAATGGTAAAAGCCTTTGTTGATTTTATCGCCGAGCCTGACGCATTGCTCGAACACTTTGAAGTCATCAATGAAGTCAAGAAAGTCGCCGCCATCATCCTTGAATGGCGCGTGCAAGTGAAAAGTCTTATTAAAGCGCTTAAGGAAAACAACCTGCTTGTCAAATAATTCATAAATATCATTTAACTCAAGGTGTAATTCAACGTGGTTGCTTAACTTATTAATCTCATCACTATTTAGTTCAAGCCAGCGAGTCTTAATCCCAATAATCATCATGGTTGATTAATGAATGCTTAATTAATTAATTTTTCCTGCAATAACTAGGTGATTTAATGAATAATTCGGCTTCATTAATAATCTTAGCCATTGTCTTAACAGCAAGAACAGGGTGCTTGCCAATAGCAGTCTCTTCAGAGAGCATTAACGCATCAGAACCATCAATCACAGCGTTAGCCACATCACTAACCTCTGCTTTGGTTGGTATGCGGGACTTAGTCATTGATAACAACATCTCGGTCGCAGTGATAACAAAACGATACTTTTTGTTGCACTCATTAATTATTGATTTCTGAAAAAAAGGCAATGACTCAATTGGCACGTGAGAGCCTAAGTCACCGCGGGCAACCATCACGCCATTACTGGCCTTAATGATTTGATTAATATTCTTAACCCCGGCGCGGGTCTCAATCTTTGATATTAAATTAATCTTATGATTAAACAAAGACCTAACTTCATTAATTTGTTCAGCAGACTTAGCAAATGATAAAGCAAGATAATCAAAATCAATTTGTTTAACTAAAGAAGCGTTTTTCTTATTAAGAACGTCAACGAGCAATTCACAACCAAACTGATTAGTCATTGACTTAAGTTTAATAACATCACTAATTGAAGCATATTTTAAGTTGATTCGAGCGATATTCATGCCAGCATTAATCATTCTTTTAATAATAATTGGATTAAAACTTGATGGGCCAATAGTTGCTATTATTTTTGTCTGCATTAATTAAAGTTAAAGTTGTCTGGCTATTAAATTATCTTCGCTTGCGCTTAACCTTTTTTTGTTTCAAGTCATTAAGCTCTGATTTAATCTCAACTAATCGCGATTCATTCTTTTTCTTTAAGTCATTAAAAGTCTCACGAGGCATCCCACCACTATGATAATAATCATTTTCAGCTGCAGCCATTACTTTCTTAATCTTCTTAAATTCCTTATTAAGCAAGGCTGCTTTGGATTTAACTAAACTTTTCTTAACATAAGGTCTGGCAGCGAAGATAATGATTGTTATGCCTCCAGCAAAAACCCACCATAAGCCAAACAATACTTTAACAAACTGCTGAATGATTGTTTCCTGAATTATTGTTAATTCAACGCGCTCACTAAGACCAACATTCAAGTCATCATCAGTGCCAGCTAAGTTAAAAGACCAGACACCTTCATCAGCTGTTGACGCAGTATAGGATAATTCGTAAACACCAACACTCACTTCTGTTAAACCAATTGTTTGGTTGCTTGGTGATACTGCTTTAAGTTTAGCGCCACTAACAAGCGAGCCGTCAGGGTACATAACCCTAAACTGCATTAATAATTCATTATTAGTGTAAGCAGTTGTTGTTGGGGTTAGAATGCTTATTGATAAATTAGCAGGCTCGATTAATACAGGTATGTATGCTCCGCCAGCCTTGGTTACATTACCATCAATTTTAATCGCATTAACGGATAAACTCCAAGGACCACTAGGGTCACTGTATTTTAAGAAATAATTACTAGCATAAATGCCTGGCGTGCTTGGCGATAAATTAATGCGCGAGCCGTCAGGGGCTATGAATGAAACATTAGCTCCACTAACACTCTGGCCTGATTCAAGAATTTTAACTGACACTGGAATGCGCTCTCCTCGTTTATAAATAACCCCTTCAGCAGGGCTTAGAATCTGAACATTATATTGTAATTGAACCGCTGATGGAGTGGTAATAATCAGGCTTTTATTTAATCGGCCAGTGTTATTATAAGTGTCAGTCACAATAACAGAGATATTAAAATTACCATCAGGCACTGCAAAAGAGATTGGGTAATTATAATTAAATAACCCATTAGTCACGTTAATAATCGCTGATTGAACAAAACCAGCTGAAACAAAATTAATTAACGCGCGGGCAGAGGATATAAGACTGCCTTTAACATCAGTTGCCACGCCTGAAAGAATAATTAAATCACCTTTGTTATAACTATTCTTATCAGTTAATAACGAGACACTTAATAGATTACTAATACTAACAGTAACTGATTTTGACACAACATAAGAGCCCCTGGCAGCTGTAACGTTAACTTTGTAATCACCACTAACTAATTGATTTGTATTAATTGAGCCATAATAAGAACCATTGCCTACATCAATTAATTGAACCCCATTAGCCCTGACTGATAGGTTAGGCGCGAATAAACTGCCAACCGCAACGTTGGCTTGAACACTAATTAAGTCACCAATTGCAAAGCTTGCACTACTAACTGGGTTGATAATTGTTATGTTAAGATCACCTACACTAGTATCCCCAATTGGGCAGTCAACTGCGCAGTTAGCATAAGTCTCACCGTAATCACAATTATTATTACCACAACAATTAGCTTGGGTTGTGGCTGCGCAATTAGCACTAACGCAAGCGTAAATAAGACAAGTGCCGGCTGAGCCTGAACAAACACCACAATCAGCAGGGCAAGTGCATGAATTCTCATCTATGTCACAAGTATCATCACCGCAATTAGCAGGGCATAAACCACAGTCAGCTGCGCAAGTACTGCATGACTCACCGCCAAGGCCCTCGCAAAGAGTGTCACCGCAACAAACACCGCCCAGACCACCGGTAGCATCACAATCAGGGTCAGCGCCATAACAATCAATGCTCTGGCAAACACCATCACAAATTGTTGAGCAAGCAAGGCAAGTATTTGCAGAACAATAATTACTATCAGGGCAGGAAGCGCAAGTGCCACCACTACAATAACAGGATGATTTAGTGCCAAGGCATAAAGCATTGTCAAGCGCGCTGCAAGAAGCGCCCGAGCAGCCATAACAACCAGTGCAGGTAGTGCACGAAGCAGTGCAGTGGGAGGTCAATGAATAAGTAGTGAATCCATTCAAGCCAGCGCAAGTAGTGCCGTTAGTCACAACCCCGCTAGCATCAGCGCAAGCGTTAGGCGGGCAATCAGCGCAAGCACCAGCCGAACAATACTGAGATGCCAAGCACTTAGTGTTATCCAATAAATCACAAGAGCCATTAATACAACTATTACAGCCAGTGCAGATGCGGTAATTACAATTAACATCACAGAAGCCATCAACTGCGCAGGTATCACCAGTAAGGTCAATATTATTACATTCAGAACTAACACCAGTACAGCTAGCATGACAAACGGAATCATCAACGCTTGTGCCATCAGCATCACAGCAATCCTGTGGGCAATTAGCATAAGTTTCGCCTGGCTCGCAAACACCATTATTACAGGAAGCACTGCAATCACTATCACTGACAGCATCGCAACCAGCAGGACAACAACCATCACTGCCAGAACAAGTAGTTATTTGAGTATTAGAACAGGAAGCAGAGCAAGTCCCAGGGTTAACGCATGAATCAGCAGTACAATCATTAGTGTCATCACAATCACCATCTAATGAGCAAGTCGGGGCAACACATGTTTCTGAACAGCAAATGCCAGTAGCACAAACTGAATTAACTGGACAGTCAACCACGTCAGCACAATCAACCAAGCCGTCGCCATCATTATCAATTCCGTCAGCGCAACTAGTCTCAGTACCACCACAATCACTATCAATTGAATCAGTAAAACTATCAGCATCATTATCAATTCCGTCAGCGCAATAAGTCTCAGTTAAACAATCAGCTCCGCAAATTTCACTGCTATCACAAGTTGAGTCACCGCAACAAACACCACCCAAGCCACCAAAAGCATCACAATCAGGGTCAACACCAAAACAAGCACTATCTTGACAAGAATTATCACAAGTTGTTGAACAAGCACCACAAACCCAAGCAGAACAATAATAACTAGTACTGCAAGAAGCGCAAACACCGCTATTACAATAACAAGAGCCTTCAGAGCCAAGACACTCAGTATTATCACTAACACTGCACGCGCCAGCTGAACAATCACTACAACCAGAACAAACAACAGGACTATCCTCACAACAAGTCAATGTTGATTCAGCACCAAGACAAACAGTTGAGCCAGAAGATTGACTATTACAAGCAGCACTAGCAGTTGAATTAAAGAAACCACAACCATTATAACCACTACAAGCACTATGACAAGTCGAATCAGACGTAGCAGTACAATCACTATCACAACAATCCTGAGGACAAGTTGAATAAGTCTCAACACCAT
>JBAZFG010000009.1:29435-36655 GCA_041653515.1 Candidatus Nanoarchaeia archaeon | reverse complement strand
GCAATTAAATTGCTTGGGCCAGTGGCGCCTCATATTAGCGAGAAGATTTATCAGAACTTAAGCGCGTCAAGTAATAGTTTATTCCTTGATTCATTGCCGCTTGCGGATAATAAATTGATTAATCAAAGATTAGAAGCTGACATGGCGTTAACACAGGAGTTAATCACTGCAACGCTTGCTTGTCGTGAGAAAGCTGGGTTAAGCATTCGCTGGCCTGTTAGTAAAGTGATTATTACTCGTAAGAGCTTACCTGTTGGTTTTGAGGAATTATTCTTAAATTATGTTAACGCAAAAGTAGTGGTTAACGCTGGCTCAGTCCCTGAGGGAGTTAAAATTGAGTTTAAACCTAATTTCGCGAACATTAAAGAAAGCTTTGGTGATAATACTGCTGGGAGAATAATTCCTAAATTATTAACTATGAGTAAGGAATCAATTAACAAGCACTTAGCTGAGTCTGGTTTTATTAAGTTAAACCTTGATGGTGGGGAATTAATAGTTACTGATAATAACTTCCTACGGAATGAGACATTGCCTGAAGGGTTAGTTAGTCACGCTAACGTTTACTTAACCACTAAATTGGATGAATCATTATTAGCTGAGGGTTATTGCCGTGAGTTAATTAGGCGAGTTCAGGAAGCTCGCAAATCAATGAGTTTAAAGAAGAATACTTGGGTTGAGACTAGTATTAAGGCGCCTAAAGCATTAGAACAATTACTTGAACCTCAATTAAAGGATATTAAAACAGTTACAGGGTCTAAATCAATTGATTTTAAGCCATCTGGCAAGTATGATGTGTCAACTAAGTACAAACTAAGAGATTATGACATAGTAGTGAACGTTAGGAAGTAGAAAAGCTTAAAAAAGCACTCCTTTTTCTTTTCACCTTATGAAACGTGTAGTCAGGATTAGAAAAGTTGATTTGCCTGGCGAGAAGAAGGTTAGTAGTGCTATTTGTCGTATTAAAGGCATTAATTTTACGATGAGCAACGCATTAATTCATGTTCTTAATATTAATGGTGACACAAAACTCGGTGAGTTAAGTGATGAGGATATTGAGCGATTGAGAATTGCTATTGAGTCCCCAAAAACTATTCAATTACCAGCTTGGTTGCTTAACAGGCGTAAAGATGTTGAGACTGGCAGTGATGTACATTTAACTGGCATTGACATTGCTTTGAAGGTTAGGGAAGATGTTAAACAAGAGCAGGAATTAAAGTCACGCCGTGGTTTCAGGCTTGCTGCAGGACTTAAGGTTAGGGGTCAGCGAACCAAAGCTCATCCTCGTCGCGGTAAGACTGTTGGTGTAGTTACAAAGAAGAAAGCAGCTAAGATGCAGAAGAAAACTGATTCACCAAAGAAAGAAGAGAAGAAAGGGGGTGCTAAGAAGAAATGAGGAAGCTAAAAAAGAAGTTTAGTAAGCCAATGAAGCCTTGGGAGAAGCAGCGAATAATTGATGAAAAAATATTGATGAAAGAGTACGCTTATAAGAATAAACGAGAGATTTGGCGCATGAAAAGCGAGATTAGTAGTTTTAGGGCTTTTGCCAAGAAATTAGTATCAGTCAGTACTAGTCAGGATGTTAAGGAACGTGATGAGTTCTTAAAGAGCATGTATAATAAAGGTTTAATCAAGGAGAACGCAGTGATTGATGATGTTTTATCATTAACTGTTAGGGATATTAGTGAGCGACGATTACAAACACTTATTTTTAGGAAGAGTTTGGCTCGGACTACTAGTCAAGCTAGGCAATTAATCACTCATGGTCGTGTATTCATTGGTGACCGAAAAGTCACTGCTCCATCAACGATTGTCTCACGCAGTGAGGAAGCATTATTAAGGGTGAAGAGCCTACCAACTGGTGATACTAAATGAGTAAGGATAAGACTAAATGGGGCTTAGCGCATATTTACTCTAGTTATAACAATACTATTATTCATATTACTGACCTTAGTGGCGCTGAAACATTTAGTTTAACTAGCGGTGGTCAAGTAGTTAAGTCATCAAGGCTTGAGTCAAGCCCTAACGCTGCAATGATGGCTGCTAAGAAAGCGGCTAGTGAAGCAATTAACGCTGGGATTAACGCTGTTCATATTAAAGTCAGGGCTCCTGGTGGTAATAAGAATAAGTATCAAGGACCTGGTGCTCAAGCAGCTATTAGAGCTCTTACTCGTGCAGGCTTAAAGATTGGTTTGATTGAGGACGCGACCCCTGTTCCAGAGGATGGCACTAAGAAGAAGGGTGGTAGGAGGGGTAGGCGCGTATGAGTACTATTAAATTCCTTAAGTCAGCTGACCCTAACACGCTTAAATTTATTTTATCTGACTCTTATGTTGAGTTTGCTAACGCGTTAAGGCGCGCGTTAATTAGCGAGGTTCCAGTGATGGCTATTAATAAGATTAATTATCAGATTAATAATAGCGCAATCTATAATGAAGTATTAGCATTAAGGTTTGGTTTAATCCCATTAGTTAGTGATGCTAAGAGTTATGTGACTATTGATAAGTGCTCTTGTAAAGGCAAGGGTTGCGCTAAGTGCACTGCTAGGTTAACTCTTGATGTTAAAGGCCCTGGTATAGTTTACGCTCGTGACTTAAAACCAGTTGACCCTAAGATTAAGCCAGTTGAACCTGATATGCCAATTGTTAAGTTATTTGAAGGTCAAAGTGTCCGATTAGAAGCTGAAGCAGTGCTTGGTTATGGTGTTAAGCACGCTACTTTCAACGCTTGCATGGCTACTTACCAGTATTACCCTAAGATTACTGCTAATTGTTCTTGTAAGGCAGCGGTTGACGCTTGTCCTAAAGGTGTGCTTGATTATACTGCTAAGAAAGTGGTTGTTAAAGATTTAGAGGCTTGTGATTTATGTAATGCTTGCGTTGACGCTTGCACTGATAAAGGCTTGAAAGTTGAGGGTAGAGATGATAAATTCTTGTTCACAATTGAGTCCTGGGGCCAGTATGAGCCAAAAGAATTATTGAAATTAGCAGTTAATGAGTTATTATTGCGAACAAAAGAGTTTGAAGATGGTATTAATAAATAAAAAACTTTTTTAATACTAATTGCTAACCAATTTAATTATAATGAGTATTAGTAGTTTAATTCTTGGCAAGCCAGTGTCAGGTCTTGAAGTAACTATTAGGAAACCAATTAATCAAGAGTTGCAAAAAGCTTATGATATTGCAGTGCAGTTATTTAACCCTAAACTTAATTGTGGTCATAATATTGTGATGAGTGGTTTGCCTTTAACTGTCACGTCAAAGAGTTACTTGATTAAGCCAATAAAAAATAGTGATGATTTGATGATTTATCAGGCTGAATTAAGAGTTAATGAACTTAATGCTGACGCGATTATAGACCTTTTTAACGCTGTTAACAAAGGTTCTTATAATAATAGTATTTTATCACTTCAATTAACTAATGAAGAGCGATCAGTTACTGTTATTGCTAAGAACAAGCAATTATTTATTCATTATCTTGGTAATAATTACTTTGATTACATTACTATTAACGGACCAGCCTTATAGTTAATGTTTTAAATCAATAATTAGTTGTTTTTCTTTAATGGAGGTGCGTTTTTAATGCCAGTTGATTACTCGGAATTTAAGGGCCATAAATTAATAATCCTTAAGCGAACAACTGATGATAAGTACCCGTTTAGTTTTGGTAAATCAAAAGCTAAGCTTATCATCGAGAACTTCGAAGCCATCAAAGCGTTTGCTGAAGCTGAGGAGTAAATAAGGAATGACTCAAAAAACAATTTTTTAGCTTTTTAATAACTTTTTTTTATAAATTTCCAATTATTAAACCATAACTTATTTAAGATAATGTTGTGCAGTCCTTTAATATGGACTTAAACCCTTCTCTTAATGGTGATATTAGTTTTTACGCAATAGAACCTTTTGGTCGTTGCATTTGTTATTATAACCCTGTTAAGGAAAGTAATGACTTATGTCTTGACAAGGACTTGGTTTGCGGCGCGGTTATGGCTATTAATACAATGGCTTCCTATATTGGTTTTGATAATAATGGTGGTTTTGAACTGGCTTTTCTTAAAGGTAATCTTGACCGAGCGATTGAATTAAGATTAACTAAAGGACTGCATAATTTTGGCATAAACGAGGAGCCGAGGAGTATTTATGGTTTATTAACGTTCAATAATGTTAGCCAGCTTGATGATTATGTTTACAAGCAATTTGATGGTCTTAATAATTATTTGGTTAAGCAATTAGAAAATTCTTACGAGGATGAGCTTAGTAGTTTTATTAATGGTGGTATTAATTTTGATAGTAACGTTGTTAGTTTTAGTGATAGTTTTAAGTCAATTGTTAGGGATTCATTCATCAGGCTTAAAGAGGAGAGTTATACTTTTTATTTGATTGACATCTTATCCTTATCTACTAATTGTGTTAAGAAAGACCAGTCAATTGAGTTGTTAAAAGAGGTGACTTGCCTTCATCAACAATACGCTGATGACATTGCGGGGATACGCAAGTATAATGATTTGTATCGCGCGGAGATTGTTAAAATGAGCTTGGAACCTCAATCAAAGACTTTTATTGATTGCATTAAGAAAGCCAATAATGATAAGTGCTCAATTTGGTCCTTAATGAAAGTGCCAATAATCGAGCTATGCAAGACAGAGGAATGAGCGTAAGCGAATGACGTGTGGGGGCTGGGATGCTCTGAACTATCATGCAGTCACTACTAGACGCTTTGAGTTTAATTGATCAGGCTGTCCTTTAGGACAGAGGAGAACGAAGTTCGACGTGTGGGGGATGGGATGCTCTGAACTTCATTTCATTTCGTTCAGGCACCACTAGCGTGGTTTGAACTTGATTAGGCTGTCCTTTAGGACAGAGGAATGAGCGTAAGCGAATGACGTGTGGGGGATGGGATTTGAACCCATGAAGGCACTAAGCCGCAGGATCTTAAGTCCTGCCCCTTTGACCGCTCGGGAACCCCCACTTATTTTTAATCAAAACTTTTTACCTAATTAAAAAGGTTTTGATTAGTAGCGAATAGTTTTTAAGAAAAGACTGTTGAAAAATAGACCATGATGGACGAATTAAAAAGTAAAAAAGAGCAGTTAAGTGGTTTAATTGAACAAATAATCACCCACCCTGAGTTAGCTAATATGTATCAAGGCCCGATTAAGGCTGCTGAATTATTTATTGATTACTTTAATGAATTATTGAATAAAGATTATTTATCAGACCTTAATGGTGTTAATTTCGATTCAGTTAGTAATTTAATATCATTTATTGAATCAATTAGTAAAGTAATACCTGATAGGGTATTAACTCCTAGTCTTGAATTATTTGTTTCAGCGATGAACCAACAATCAGTTGATTCCAGTAATAATGTTATAAAAGAGATTAATAATTTAGTTAACCAGCAAGAAAGTATTAATAAACGATTAAACAATCTTGAGGGCATTATTAAGGTTAATCTTGATGCATTAGGCTCGCAAGTCGAATGGCTTATCAAAAAAGTTGATAACATAAAAAATCCTTATGATGAAAAACCTGAAAGTGAATTATTGAGTTTGAAGGATGGTCAATCAGTTAAGCCAATTGTTGAGCCAGTACCTAAGCTTGTTGTTGAGTCATTGACTTATGATAAGTCATTAATTAATGAGGTTCAAGCTTTTTGTTTGTTGTTTGATGCTAAAAAAAAGATTAACGGCTCGTCCATTAATAATGAATTAAAGCAAGGCATAGTTGATTACTTATTTAAAAATGGTTTTGTTTCTTGCGCAAGAGGCGGGAAACAATTAACTGACCCTGAAGCAATCTACTCTTATGTTAATGAGAATTATAACTATGAATTCAAGACTCTTGCTGAATTAGAGCAAGAGGTTCATGAGTTCATGCGCAATAATAAAACTGCCACTATTCACGTTAATCGCGCGTTTAATGAATTTGATAAAGCTATAATCAAATATTGTATTGACTCTTTTAGGCCAAGCAGTCTTACTCTTGAAAAAAAGATAATTGAGTCAGGCAGTGGCTTAGTTAAGCCTGCTGAAGAAATTAAGTCGATTGATGGAGTTGTTTACCCAGGTAGTTTTTTCGAATTCTTTAACAATAACCCCAGTTACAATAAGATTAATGATTACGGCAGGTCATTGTCTAAAGCTGATCAATTATTGTTTAAGAGTTTTATTGATAAACTAAAAAATGATGGTATTATTACTAAAAATTGTGGTGAAGTAATAATTGATTCTGAACTATTCAGGAGAGAGTATTCTAATGCGATCAAATCTTAAAGAATTGATTGATGAGTGCAGTCAGGTTAATCGTTCAGTTTTCTTTTTATTAAACCAGGAAGTTTATAACACTAAATCAAGGTTAACTGATGGTGGCTTAATTAAACTAGTTGATGAAACAATAACCCTTGATTATAGTAAGGCAATTAATCTATTAACAAACTTGAATAACTTAACTGCTACTAACTACTTTAAATTAATGCAGGACGCAAAACTGCTTGGCTTTGATGGTTACAGCAATGATGAATTAATTAATCAGGAGTTAAGCATTCAGGTGATTAATGAATTCATTAGCTCAATAGAACAATCAGACGTTTACTTAGGTGGCGTTACTAGTTCAAAGAATGAAAAATTAACTGAGATTAAATCATTGGTTAATGATATAAAAGTGTGTTATCCTTACATGCTCTCGTTTGAAGAGTTAAGCAATGGAGTTATTGATGAATCACACCCTTCATGGCTGACTGATGAAGCGTTATCAAAAAACATTGATTTATTCATTAACTCAACTGAGCCTAAAGTGATTAAATCATCAAGTGAGTCAGTGGTTGAATTATTAAACAGGGCTTACGCGATTGTTCGTAACTGGAATTACTGTAATGATGATGGTTGTAATAACTTCACTTACTTCGCTGAGGTTGACGGCGATGTTATCTGCGAGAAATGTGGCTTAGTGTTAAGGGAGCGCGAGATAGTTGAGGAAACGCGCCAAGCTTTTAGCGCTGAAGAGATTAAGCAGCGCTGGCATTATGCGAAAAAAGTTCATGATTATGGCTCGAGAACTATTATACGTGGTAAAATTGATGCTAAAGGCCAGTTGTTAACATCGTCAATAAAATCTAAGTACGTTCGATTAAGTAAGATTAATAACAGTCTTATTAGTAGTTATGAGCGTAACTTATGGAATTCAGAGCCAAAACTAAGAGCATTAAGTAATTTTTATGGTAAGTCA
>JBAZFG010000009.1:0-29425 GCA_041653515.1 Candidatus Nanoarchaeia archaeon | reverse complement strand
CTGGAAAAATTTATGATGAGTCAACTAAGCGTAATCTGGCTAGGGGTCGCAGTATTGAGCAACTAGTCGCTGGTTCTTACTGGGCTGCAATAAAAGTTGATGGTCTGGCGCAGTTAATTGATGATTTCACTATTAATGTTAAAGAAGTGATTAACTCATCAATAAGTGTTGGTAACATTCATAGAGCTTACTCACTTATTGTTAATAATAAAATACTAGACTGCCTTGATTTTAGTGTTAAGGAATTAAAGAACTCTGATTACGCTAATTATTATCTTTCAAGAGTAAACATTACTGGCCGTCTTTATGATATGATTATGAACTTAGTTAAGTTAACTGATAAAGAAACAGGCAACGCCCGCGCAGGCATTATAGCTGCAGCTATTTATTTAGTGTCAGATAAAAATAAGATTAAGTTTAGGCCTGAATTAAAAAGAATAAGCAATAACATAAAAGCTAACACTGGTAATAAATTGGTTAAGACAACTAAAAATAAAAAGACTAATAGTAAGTTCATAACCCAGACTTTAGTGGCTGATTACATGCATGTTACAGAAGTAACTGTAAGAACTCAAGCAAAGAAATTAAGAGTGCTTCTTGGGCTCTAACCCTTGATCAGGCTGTCCTTTAGGACAGAGGAATGAGCGTAAGCGAATGACGTGTGGGGGGATGGGATGCTCTGAACTTCATTTCATTTCGTTCAGGCACCACTAGCGTGGTTTGAACTTAATTGATCAGGCTGTCCTTTAGGACAGAGGAGAACGAAGTTCGACGTGTGGGGGGATGGGACGCTCTGAACTATCATGCAGTCACTACTAGACGCTTTGAGTTTAATTGATCAGGCTGTCCTTTAGGACAGAGGAGAACGAAGTTCGACGTGTGGGGGATGGGATTTGAACCCATGAAGACACTAAGTCACTGGGCCCTGAACCCAGCCCCTTTGACCGCTCGGGAACCCCCACTAGATTATTAGAATAAACGTTGTGGTTTAGTTAAAAGTCTTATGATTCTTTTGGCGTTGATAATTTAACCATTAAGAACAACACTAATACTATTATTGCGAAGTTAATTAATGACGATAAGAACGAGCCTATTCTTAATTGAATTAAGCCAATGTTTAGTGTTGTTGACTCCCATAAATCAATGTTTGATGGGAATATTATTGGCATGATAATGTTATTGACTAGTGAGTTAATGATTGAGTTGACCGCCCCGCCCATGACGAACGCGACAGCTAAACTGATTATCTTGAAGTCTTTGAAGAAATCATTAAGTTCTTTCTTTAAACTCATTGTTATTCTTAAGCGCTCAAGCTTTTTTAACTTAATTGAAAAATAATAAAAAAATGATTTTAATGGCTGCTTCTTATTTCTTAGTTTTTTTCTTCGGAGCAGGTTTTTTCTTGGTTGGGGCTTTTTTGGTGCTACCACAACAACTGCATGCCATTATTGTTTTTAGAGACTATTGTCGGTTAAAAGCTTAATTAAAAAAAAAATAATAATAAAAAATAACTAAATTAACATTGATTTTTTCTTTTTTTTGATCTTGATTATTTTTTCTTCTTAACAGTTTTCTTCTTTGCAGGCGCTTTCTTGGTTGTTTTCTTAACTGCTTTTTTCTTAACTGCTGGTTTCTTCTTTGCTACCATGAATAAAATATATTCACTTTGTTATTAAAAACTTAATGTAAAATAATAATAAAAAAAATTAAATTAAAATTTAATTAATTGTTTTGATTGTGAAAAAGTGATTATTTTTTCCCTTTCTTTCCCTTAGGAGCTGGTTTCTTAGTTGTCTTTTTAGCAGCTTTTTTTGCCATAATATTAATTAAACTTCTTATCAATAAAAAGCTTTTGTTATAATGACTAAAAAAATTCTTTTAACGCTCTTTAATTTAAAGATTTTATTATTGTTAATAATAATTTTTTCATTTTGCTCGCGTTGTCATTAAAAATTTTTAGAATTGAATCCCAGTTAACTGGTTCTTCATCATTCTTCCAGCAATCATAGTCAGTGCTCATGGCAATAGCGCAGTAATTAATCCCTGCTTCCTGCGCGAGGATTGCTTCAGGCGCGATGCTCATATTAATTACGTCAGCGCCCCATTGTCTGAATAAATTACTCTCTGCTCTGGTTGAGAAACGAGGTCCTTCAATGGTTATTACTACTCCTTTATCATGGCACCTAAGGCCTGTTTCTTTACAGGATTGTATTGCTTTTTGTCTTAATTCCTTGTTGAATGGGTTTGTCATTGGAGTGTGATTAGCGCCTTGACTGAAGTCGTTAAAGAAAGTGTTGTCTCGCCGTCTAGTTAAGTCAATAAAATCTGATATTATAACAAAGTCCCCACGCATTATCTCTTCTCTTAATGAACCAACTGCTGTAGTTGCAATGATGTGCGTGCAACCAAGGTCTTTTAATGCTTGTATGTTAGCTTTATTATTCACTTGTGTTGGTGAGTATTGGTGTTGTTTGCCGTGTCGCGCGAGGATGAATACTTCAACATTGCCAATCAACCCGTTAGTAATGGTTGATGATGGCTCGCCATGAATTGTTTTAACAGTTAGTTCTTTACAATTACTGATTAATTGCGGGTCGTCGAGACCGCTACCGCCAATAAGACCTAATTTCATTAGTAATATTTTATTAGTTTTATTGGTTTAAATGTGTTATCTTTATTAATCAGTATTATCTTAATTATTTTTATTATGTTAAGTAAGAAACAGCGGGTTAATGTTGTGCCTAATGTTGGTGAAGAATTATTCTTCTCTAATCAAATTGACATGCGTTTCTACCCTGATTCTTTTAAGATTGATTTTAAACAGATTAACCAGCAAGTTGATCGCATTGGTGACCAGAAGAATGATTCAATTGTTATTAATCGTCGCAGTATTGCTTTAACTCCAATGATTATGAAACAGTTTGTTTTGATTGTTAATAATATACTAGCTACTTATGAGAAACAACATGGTGAAATTAAACTGCCTAAAGTTATTAAAACTCGCAAGGTTAAAGCTAATAAGTCAAGTGGTTACATTGGTTGAGAATAATTTCTTAATATGATTATTAATCTTTTCAGGTATTATCTGCCAGTAGATTACTTGGTTGTTCTTGAGTGCTGTTAGCTCAAACCAAGCGTCAGTGTTTGCTTTAATCAAATCATTTTTTATCTTTATTAATAATTGATTGTTGCCTTCTGTGCAGATTCGTTTTAAGTTGGTTGCTTTGAGCATGGCTGCTCGTTGGCTTGTTTTATCAATATCATTTAATTCACCGATTAACTTATCATCGCATAATCGAAGGGTGGCGTTGAATAATTGTTCATTAAGGTTAATGTGCTGGTGTATTATGTAAGTAATCTTATCTCCCCATTCATTAACTAATCTTACTAACTTATCCTTGTCACTGTTCATGATGAACGGCAAGTTCATACCAGCTTTATTGCCTTCAGGTAGGTCTGTTCTGATGTTGAAGGTGCCGTACTTACTGGTTAAGTAATCAGCCCAAGCAATCATTTCATTTAATTCGTTGGCCCTAAATTCATTAGCTTCAGCCACGTTTAAACCAAGATTCTTTAATTGGTTGATTGAATCAATTTTTCTTATATGACTTCACCATTAATTGTGTTATTGCGATTAAACATAAGCTAATGAATATAACATAAGCAATTATTGCTTGTTCTTTGAAAAAGATTGTTGTGATTAATAAGTAAATCATTCGTTGGGCTCGGTCAAAGATTGTCTTGTTCTTTAAGCCAGCTCTTTGCTTAACGTATGATATCATTATTGATAACCCTGCAACTATTATGCCCAATCCTTGCGCGTTCATAAGATTGCTAATATAATAAATGAATAATACTTCGATTATTTTATCACTAACTGAGTCAAGCACGCCTCCAAACGCTGTGCTTAGTTTTTTCTTGCGCGCGAGCCAGCCATCAGCTAAGTCAAGTGCGAACGCTGTGCTGAATAATAATAAACTAATCCATTTCTGAGTGAATAAAGCAGTGATTCCCAGCACTAAACCAGTGATTGTTAAGTGATTTGGTTTTATCATCAAGTTTTTTAATAATCAACTATTAATTAAGTTTAATGTTTGAATTAATTTTTTACACTATCATAGCTTACTTCACTAATGCTTCTTGCACGCTTGCAGCTAATCATAAGACTCACCCAATTGATTTTAAGGTTAACTTAGGGCGCGAGCGATTGTTAGGTGATGGTAAGACTTTTGAGGGCTTATTTGCAGGTTTTAACGCGGGCATATTATTATCAATCTTATTAATGCCTTGGATTGACCCTTTTATTGGGGTCTTAGTTAGTATTGGAGCGTTGATTGGTGATTTAGTTGGCTCTTTTATTAAGCGTCGGTTGCGCGTTAAGAGTGGCGCGCAATTAATGCCGTTAGACCAATTAGGTTTTATTATCTTTGCTTACCTTGTGTTATCCTTTTTTGTTGAGGTTGATTATTTATTAGCTTCTGCTTTGATTATTATTACTTTCTTTGCTCATTTGTTAAGTAATCGTTTGGCTAAGCGTTTTGGGCTTAAGCGCGTTCCATGGTAGATTATTTAAATTAATAACCCTATCATCTTATTAATGGATTGGCAGTTGCTTCGAGCTGAGTATGATAAGCAGGATTATTATAATGACTTGATTAAGTTTCCTGAGCATTTGGTTAAAGCTCTTGAGCAGATGAAGGATTTTAATTTTAATTTTAAGCCTAATAATATTATTGTTTGTGGTATGGGCGGCTCAGCTATTCCTGGTTATTTATTAAAGAATTATTGTCGTTTAAAACTTTCATTGCCCGTTGACGTGGCTAATGGTTATGACTTGCCTGCTTGGGTTAATAGTGATACTTTAGTGTTCATTATTAGTTACTCGGGTAATACTGAGGAATCATTGTCTTGTTTGAAGCAATCACTTGACCGTGGTTGTAAGCCAGTATTAATTAGTAGTGGTGGCTTGCTTGAGCGCGCAGCAGTAAAACATTCATTATCATTTATTAAAGCCCCAAACCAATTTCAGCCTCGCGCTGCCACGCCTTACTTGTTTACTTATGTGCTTGAAGTATTACGTAAGAGTGGTTTGGTTAACCCTGATTATGATGAAGCTGTTAGTGAGTTAAAAAAACTTGATTTATCAATTGAGCAAGCTAGTAATGTTAAACAATTGGCCAACCAATTGGTTGGTAAGTATGTTTATGTAATAGTGCCTGAGCATCTTGAATCGATTGGCCGTCGTTACGTGTCGCAGGATTTTAATGAGAACGCTAAGACGTTAGCTAAGTATAGTGTTATCCCTGAGACTAATCATAATGAGACTACTGCTTGGGGTGAGTGTCAGGACTTGCCTTTAGCATCAATCTTTTTATTGGATGCTGATGCGAGTAATAGTATTAAGTCACGCATGAGTTTTTCTGAATCAATTTGCCGTGATAAAGGACTTGTTGTCAAGGTTGAGTCTTATGGTAAGTCATTATTATCTAAAATGTTAACACTTATTCATCAGGGTGATTTAATTAGTTATTATCTGTGCTTACTTCGACATAAAGATCCTTTGCCAGTGCCCTTGGTTGAGCAACTAAAATTAGTGTTGAATGAGCAGACTAATACTAAGCGTGAATTAATAAAATCACTTAACTTAAAGTAATTCTTATAAGTGTGGCATTCTTTAATTATTACTCATGCGAGGGAGGGGAGCGTTATTAATTTTATTACTTCTACTGCCAGTTGTCTTCGCTGATAACTCCACTATTGTTGATGATGATCCCACTATTGTTTCTGCTGTTTGCGGCAATGGCGTCTGTGAAGTTGGTGAAGGCGTTGATGATTGCGCTGCTGATTGTTTACCACCTAGTAGTTTTTGTGGTGATGGTGTTTGTGATTCTGGTGAGTCTTGTGATTCTTGTTCGTCTGATTGTATTTGTGATGTTGTTGCTGTTTGTGGTGATAGTTTGTGTGAAGGTGATGAGACTGTTTCTTGTCCTGGTGATTGTTCTACTGATGTTGTTGCTGTTTGTGGTGATGGTGTTTGTGATTCAAGCGAGTCCTGCGAGTCTTGTCAGGATGATTGTGGTGCGTGTGCTTTTGATGGTGATTCTTGGCGTGCGGAATTATTAAGTCGGGTTTCAACTTCTTTTTCTGCTGAGGAAGAGTCATTGGGTCAGACTATTCTTGATTATGTTAATGATATTAATTCTAAAGTAGCGAGTCATGACTCTCAATATGATTCAACTTCTGCTTATGACTTAGCTTATACTCAGCGTGTTGCTGAGCGAGTGTTATGGTCAATTATTGATGGTCTTGATACTAATTTAGTGCTTGGTGCTTGCCGTTACGCAGCTCTTAACGGGCCTGGCGTAGTTGATATTTGGTCTAATGAGTTTGATGAAGTTAATGTTGGTGGCTTGCGTATTTTTGAAAGTGAGGCTCATCGTGGCTTGCAGGCAAACCTTAATTGTGGTAGTGATGGCATTAATATTTGGGCTAATATTAATGTTAATTTTGACCGCTCATCTAACGATGGTTTTAAGGATTCTATTCGTAGTGCTTGGCGCGCTGCTGAGGATGATGCGCGCGAGCTTGAGATGGCTGGTTTACTGTCTGGCTTACTTGAGACGTTCACTATTTCTGATGATAATAGAGTGATTGGTGATGAAGTTATTGCTTTGGTTGATGATTTAGCAGCTGTTGCTGCGTCAGTTGAGTTGAACGCTGAAAGTATTTATTCATTTCATTATGATTCGGTTGTTAAGCGTGCCGAGATTGAGGGTTTGACTAATAGTCTTGGTTGTGATGCTCTTGGTGAGATTGGTCCTTATGTGATTATTTATTCTGCTGGTGATGTTGAGGTTAGGACTGATGAGTTTGGTGAAGTGTTATTGCCTGACTGGAAATTATTGTTTGAGAATGATTTCCTTCGTATTAGTTTTAACAGTTGGTGTGATGAGTTCAGTGGTGATGGTAATCTTTATATTTTTGCTGAGTGGGGTCAGTCGGTTACTCGTGACAGCACTTATGCTAGTGCTGTTAGGGATGCTGAGCAGTCAGCTCAGCGCGAGGCTGATCGCTTGAGGCGCAAAGGCATGGTTATTGAGGCTCGTAAATTGTATACTTTCTCACTTGAGGAGGAATTGATTGGCCAGACTATTATTAATCGTTTAACAGATTTTAAGGAGAAGATTATTAACTTTGATGTCGCGCCTTCTGCTCAGGGCGCTTATGATTTGGAGTATGAGTCTGTTCTCTTGAGCGCTGAGGTTGAAGGCCTTGCCCAAGCTTATGATAGTAGTGCTAAGATGATTGGCACTTATGTGATGCTTTATGGACCTGGCGTGCCTGATGTATGGCGTGATTATCTTGGTGAGTTAAGTGTTGGCGGCCGATTGAGTATTTATGAGGGTAATAACTCTCGTTTTGAGTTTAATTCTTGGTTTGATGATTATGAAGGCAGGGGCGGCTTTAATACTTGGCTTAATTTTGGTCAGTTAAGAGTTGATTATCGTGATGAGATTCGTCAGGCTGAGCTTGACGCTTGGGTTGAGGCTGATAATGTTAGGCGCAGGGGACTTACTATTAAGAAGCGTTCTGAACTGGAAGCTGATGGTGTGAGTGCTAATAATGTTGTTGACGCCTTGACTGATTATTTGACTGTGTTCAATAAGTATTTGGGTGGTACTGCAACTGCTTTTGAGGTTGAGTTGAAGCGCTTGCAAGTTAATGATTTAATGCGTGATGTTAATGAATCCTTGCGTGATTATTTCTTGGTGGCTGATTTGGGTGATAACGTGCCGTCACCTGATATCTGGCTTGAGTGGGATACTAATTCAATAATGGTTGGTGGTTGGCGTGAGTTGGTTAAGTTCAATAAGTCTTTGGCTCAGCCTTTTACTGGCTTGAGTGGTTGGTGTGACTGGCGTAATGATGACTTGTGTGGTGCTGAGTTACATATTGATTGGGTTAACTGGTCGCTTGTTCGTCAGGATATTGACCGGGCTAATGAGTTGTTCTGGCGTCAGAAGCGTGAGGCTGAGTTAACTGATGTTCTGTCAGGAATTATTAGCACTAAGAGTGCTTTCTCAGCTGAGGACCAGTCAGTTGCTGACCAGTTGGTTGGCTTGATTAATGATCTTGATTTAGTTGGTGGGTCTTTTGATGCCAGTGATGTTGAGAACTTCCAGTATGATTTATTATTGAAGCAGGACGCGCTTAATGACTTGCTTAACACTGCTGTTGATCAGCGGGTTATTGAGACTGCTGTTGCTGAGGTTAGTGGTTTCCATGAGTTTGATGACTGGGCTAATATGTTAAGGGGTGTTGTAGTGTTTGTTGGGGATGATATTGAGATTGCTGTTCGTGTTGATGAGGTATTCACGCCTTTCTTCCTTGAAGGTGAGTCAGTTAATAGTGTTGAGTATGAATTAAGTGTTGATATTATCTGGAAGGACTGGTCGGCTGATTTTAATGATGCTTTGGTTGCTGCTTTTGAGCGCTATGAGTTGGAGCAATCAGATGAGCGTTTCAGTAAATTGGTTGAGCGTCGTTCTGAGTTCGCACCTAGTGATATCACGTTAAGGATTGAAGCTTTGGTTGATGATTATGAAACTGGCCTTATTAATATGACTGCGCTGAAAGTCTTTGTTAATGATTATTATTATCGGTTGATGGGTTATGATAATGAAGTTGCTTACTTGGCTGCTTTGAGTAATAATTCTTATCCTAGTTTTGAGTTAGTTAATGTTGTAATCAATACTGAGCATGTTAACCTTCAGTTGTATGAAGCGTCTTTTAGTTATCGTTTTGGCGGTGCGGTTCGTTTTGATAATGATTTGTTCAGGCCTAGTGCTGATTACCAGGTGCGTGAGATTGATATCATGAGTACTGAGTTGGTTAATAGTAATCAGGGCGCAACTCAGGTGACTGGGCGGCTTGTCTTAGACCCTGGAATGAATAATCAGCTTGGCATGGATAATCAGGGCTCGTCTGATGATCGGTTGCTTGATAATTCATTTGAGGCTGAGCAGTGGGATAGTGATTTATTAACTGAGATTGAAGGTGAGAAGCAGGAGTTAGTCACTCTTAAGCAAGAATCCATTAGGCGCTCTCAGGAGACTTCTAATAATGTTCTTGATAACCGTAAGACTGCTACTGGTTTGACGTCTACTCGCCTGAGTATTACTGGTGTTAAACCTAAGCTTAGGTTTAGTGTTGACTTGACTGTTGAGGAAGTCAGGCGCTTGGCTGATAGTGTTAAATCCCAGTGGAATGATTTGATGGATTCAGGCATGATTTATGATATTGTGTATAACATTAATAGTGATATTGATAGTTTCCCTTCATTGCAAGAGGCTATTCGCGAGTGGGGAGACGTCACTACTTCGGTTCGCTTGAAGTACCAGAACGAGAGTGTGTTTGAGATTAGTTTCACTACTTATGATGGTTACATTGATAGTGTTAGTTATGGTATTATTGATGGTGCCGGCGTTGACCCTAATACTGTGTTAATTGAGCTTGATTTTGAGTCGTTGATGGCGTTGAAGAATACTTGGGAGCAGGGTTTTAAGAATGCTGATAACTTCTTTGAGGTTATTACTGCTTTGCCAGGTATGTTCAATAATATTGTTGGCATGTTGTTGGGTGGTGACATTGTTATCCAACCGTTTGGTGTTGTGTTTAGGATTCCTAGCTTGTTGAAAGTATTGTTCGAGGCGATGATGCAATCCTCTGGCATTAACTTGTGATTCTAAAGAATGAGCTTTACTTGTCTAAAATCTTATAATAACTAAGTGTCTTATTTTTTTTAATGTCTTTTATTGCTCTTAATTTATTGATTAATGGCTCGACTAATTGGTTGTTTGAGTTAATCATGGGTTTCTTGTTCTTTCAAGTAATACCTACTGCGGTTAGTATTATTATTGCGCCGTTTACTAACCCTGGCATGCTTTGGATTGTCACGCCGTTGTTAATCTCAATGACTTTGATGCAATTATATTTTGGTCGTCATCGGCAGGAGGAGTTAGGTTGGAATACTGCTTTTGGTAATAGTATCGCTTTAATATTTGTCTCGATTAATTTATTGCAGTTCATCTCTAATCAGTATGGTTTTAGCGCGCTTAACCCTTTCGCACCAGTGACTAATAAGTTATACTTGGTTATTGGTCTTGCGTTGGTTAGTGTTGCTCAATTAATCATTAATTATTTTCATTTAATCTCTAAAAAGATTGCTTTTTTCATTAATTCATCAATACCTACTAATATGACTGCTTATGTCGCGATAGTATTAGTTTATACTAGCACTGGTCTTAGTTGGGTTACTATTGCTGCTGCGTTGTTGATTCTGGCTGTGTTTATTTTGTTGTTTAATTTTATTAAGGGTTTGGTGCCAATGTCTAAGGAAGCGGTTAGTTACTTGAACGTTAAGAAGACTCGTGATGCTGAGCATAAGGCTTTATTAGCAAAGAAGGAGTTGCGGCAATCACGCGCTGCTGACGCTAAACTAACTGATTCATTAATCACTCTTGGCTTTGTTGTTGGAGTTATTGGGTTACTAGCTGTTATTCGTTCTTTTTTTGTCCTGCCTGTCTGGATTAGCCCACTAGTTCAGGGCGCTTCATTTACTTTGATTACTTTGCTGATTCTTCGCTGGCGCGGGCTTGACTTATTTAACCTTAATTTTGATGGCGAGTGGCGCGAGGTCTTGGTTGGTCTTGGTCTTGGATTATTATTAATTGTAATAATCACTGGTTTGATTGACGCTTTATGGCTGATCATCCCTTCAATTAATAAGAGCGTTTTATTATTGCACGTTAATGATTTCATTAGCATTAACCCTTTGATTAACATAGCTGTTATAGGTTTATTATTGCCGTTTGGTTGTGAATTATTATTTAGGGGTATTATCTTGCGTAGCCTTAAATCACATATGAATACTATTTCTGCTTTAATAATTCAATCATTATTATTCGCTTTTATTAGTTTTGCTTTCTCATTATTCATCGGCTTTGTTGACTCATTCTCATTATTCTCTATTCCAATATTCTTTGTTAGTGGTTTATTGCTTGGCTTGTTTAGAGATAAGTGGGGTCTTGAGAGCGCTATCACTGCTCACATGACTTTTAATTTAATAGGATTATTGTTATTATTCTTTTAAGGGATTATTCAACCAGCCCCGCCTCCGCCCCCGCCGGCTCCTCCTCCGCCACCAAAACCACCAGCGCCACCACCACTTGAGGCTGGCATGACTGATGTGTTCATCACGCTGGTTAAAGCAATTATTGACATTGTACTAATATTATTATCATGCCAGCTTGATTGGTATTCAAGTTCGTTTGCTTTCTTAACCCAGTATTTCTGGACGCCTAAAGCTATGGCGTAAGGCAAGTAAGTGTCAAAAATTCTACCTTCTGTTAAAGGACTCTTCTTGATGAATTCCTTTAAGTCTTTATACTCTTGTCGCCCGCTCTCGCCTTTACTGGTTAGTTTAATTAAGTTAGTGCTTAACGCGCTTAGTATTATCAAACCTATGATGCCTATGAAAATAGTGGTTAATGTAATGCTTATTGTTATTCCATTAGTATAATCATTTGTTATAATAGTGTAGAGTATTGTTAATATAATACTTGTTAATGGCCATACTATTAACCTTAATGTATTGTTAGTAATTAATTTATTTATTTTATCATCAGCTAACCCTAATTTAACTGCTTCATCTTGCATTAAGTCAAGAATTTTTTTGAGTGGTGTTTCATCATAAGCCTTGAATTGCGGGTTAAACTTATATCTTAATTCGCTGAGACTAACTTCTTTTTTCTTGTTAAAAATAGTGTTCATTATTAATTGCTCATAATCATTTAATCTTGATAATCCATCCTTAACTTTAACTAATATAGTCTCGTCTGGCCATAATGGTTTGATTATTTTATGAATGTAAATATAGCCCTTAACCGCTAAGTCAATGATGGTTGCTGTAATACCTCTTACACTCGCGTTGAAGTTGACTAATAAGCCTGCCATTGCTGGTGGTAAGCTCTCTGGGTTGATTCGCTCGTAAGCGACAAGACTCTTATCTTTCTCTTTCTTTAATTTGTAGTATTTAATGAGACCATAGATTGTTAGTAAGTTTAGCAGTATTAATGGAGTGATTATTATTGTATTCATTATTTCCTGATTCATTGATGCGAAGTTCTTCCAATTATCCTGCGGTGTTATCACTCCTTTAGGTAGGTTTATCTCAAAATCAAAGGCGCTATTAGAAGGTATGTCAGTTGCTAATAACATTAGTGTTTTATCATCTAATTTTGTTACTGTACCTCTATTAGTCCTGTAAGCGCTACCATTAATATTGTTAGGGAAATTAAATATTGCTTCTGATCTACTGACTGGCACGTCTCGGTCCCAAAAAACTATTGTGTAATATAATTGGTCGTAGTCACGAGTGATTGTTAATGGGTCCTTAATAGTGTATGTGAAAATGAATGTTTTAGCAGTGTCAACCCAATCACCTCTGATAGTATATTTTGTGCCGCTTTGCTCAAGGCTAGTGTAATCACCACTGACTTGCAAGTTGTATACTAAGCTATTAAAATCTCTGTAAACATAACTGTACTGACCGTCAAATACTAGTGTTTCTGCTTCAACAACAGTTAAGTCACCGTTATCCAATACTGTTACGTTAACATTAATTGAGTCATAGTAGTATGATTTCGCGCTCGCAATAGAGATGGATAATAATATGATTAACGTAATTATTTTTTTCACATTAATTTAATAATGTTTATATTCTAAAAAACATTACTATACCCTCATGATTATTCAATACTCTGATTTCCTTGACCTTAGTTATAAACCTTCAGGTAAGGATTTAATTTGTCTTTTTCGCATAACACCGGCTAAAGGTTTTACTATGAGTGAAGCTGCTGCTAGGGTGGCTAGTGAATCATCTAATGGTACTTGGACTGGGCTTGACGTGCCTGTTCATATTAGTCAATTATGCGCTAAGGTTTATCAGATAAAAGGTGATTTGGCTTGGATTGCTTATCCACAGGAATTATTTGAGTTAAATAATATGCCTCAGATTGTTAGCAGTATCATGGGTAATATTTTTGGTATGAAAGCAGTTGACGGCCTTCGTTTAGAGGATGTTCGCTGGCCTGAATCAATCATTAAATCATTTAAGGGCCCAAAATATGGTCTGCGTGGGGTTCGTAGTTTATTAGGGGTTAAGGTGCGACCTATTACTGCTTGTGTGCCTAAACCAAAAGTTGGTTATTACCCTGGCGAGCACGCGACTGTTGGTTATGAAGCTTGGGTTGGCGGGGTTGACTTATTGAAGGATGATGAGAATTTATCTAATCAAGTGTTTAATCCTTTTGCTAAGCGGTTGAAGGCTTCAATGAAAATGCTTAAGCAGGCTGAGAAGGTGACTGGTGAGAAGAAGGGTTATTTGATTAATATTACTGCTGAGACTAATGAGATGATTAAGCGCGCCAAGATGGTTAAGAAAGCGGGCAATGACTTTGTGATGGTTGATGTATTAACTGCTGGTTGGGGTGCTGTTCAATCGTTGCGTGAGGCAACGCAGGATTTAGAGCTCGCGATTCACGCTCACCGCGCGTTTCACTCTACTTTTGACCGTGACCCCCGTCATGGGGTGTCAATGAAAGTGATTGTTGAGATGGCGCGTATTATTGGGACTGACACGATTCATATTGGCGCGTTAGGTAAGCTTGAGGGTGGGCGTAAGTATGTTAGTGATAATTTTTTGAAGTGCACTACTCAACAAAATAAACCTATTAATCATGTTTTAGCTCAGGATTGGTTTGGTGTTAAACCATTAATGCCTTGTTGTAGTGGTGGTTTGCATCCAGGTATTATTAAGCGGTTGATTGATTTGTTAGGGCCTGAAATGATTATTCAATTAGGTGGTGGTATTCATGGTCACCCTCAAGGTACTCGGGCTGGGGCTCAAGCATTGAATGAAGCGATTGAGGCTATAATGACTGGTGTTTCTTTGAAGCGTTATTCACTTAATCATGAAATGCTTTCTTTAGCCTTAAATAAATGGGGTTCTGTTACGCCTAAATAATATTGTATAAAAACCTTTTTTAATACTAGCTTTATCTAATTAATTTAATGAAAGTGCTTACTCGCTCTAAGACTAATCGGGTTATTGCTGGCGTGTGCGGTGGTCTTGGTGATTACTTTAATATTGACCCTGTGGTTATTCGTATTTTGTGGGTTTTATTCTCATTACTGGGTGGTTCTGGTATCTTTGCGTATATTATTGCTTGGGTTGTTATTCCTGAGGCTGGCGCTAAGAAAGCTTTGTGGCAGGAGTGGACTGAGGATAAACCTAAGTCTAAGCGGGTTTTAGCTGAAACTAACAGTAATACTCGTAAGATTATTGGTTTATTCTTATTGTTTCTTGGCGCTGTTTTCCTTTTGAATAATCTTGGTCTTATCTCATGGTCTTGGCCTTATACTTTTAGTGCTTCCTTGATTATTATTGGTTTAGTCATTATTATTAGTGGTCGGAGGCGTGATTAATCTTGGCGCGTGATCATGGTGAGATGCTTGGTGGTTTAATCCTAGTTATTATTGGTTTGTTATTCTTGCTCGGCAATGTTTATGGAGTTAGTGTTTGGTCATTGTTCGCTACTTACTGGCCTGTTATCCTTATTATTGCCGGGGCCTCAATATTAATTAAGCATTGGGGTGATTAATTCTCTTGTCAAATGATTTTGGTTGGTTTTTAGTGTGGCTTGGCGCTGTGTCAATGGCTTTTATTATGCCAATTAATACTTCTTTTTTGGTTAACCATTACTCGCTTCCGCTTGGCTTAATCTTCTTTGGCGCGCTTAGTTTATTGTTTGGTTACTTTGGGGTTAAATCATTAAGTAAAGTTAACGGTGTTGTCCTAGCTGTTTTCTTTGTATTATTATTCAGGGCTTATGCTTGGAATATGCCTTTAGTTTTCTTAGGTCAAGCCCAACTTAGTGATTCTTTAAGTCAATCCTTTAACGCGTCTAACACGTTTATTGATTGTAGTGTTTGTGATGTTAAATTATTAATTGGTGATGAGTTAAACTTTGATGTCAGTTATAACGCGGTTCATACTTCAATTATTAGTTCTGTTGTTAATGATTCTTTGTTTGTTAACACTAAATCACTTGATTCTTTTAGCCGTTCATTGATTAATTTAACTATTCCCGCTAATGTTTCGCCAATTACTTTTAGCGCCGGGGTCGGTCGTCTTGCTGGCTCGCTTGCTTTAACTGAGTCTAATATCTCATTGGGGGTGGGTAAAATTGATTTAAATATTAGTGTTAATGGCAGTTCTTTTGTTAGCGTTGGCGTTGGTAGTGTTGACTTATTAGTTGATAGTGTTGTTGGTAACTCATTATTATCAGTTAATGCTGGTGTTGGCAGTATTGTTATTGATTTGCCTGAATCGCTTGATTACTCGCTTGAGTTAAGCACTGGTCTTGGCGGGTCAAGCGTGTTAATCCCTATTAAGTCAAGTGGTTTTGATAACGCTTCTAACCGATTATTAATCATTGCTGACACAGGCGTGGGCAGTATTAGTATTATTTAATAAATTATTAATACGCTTTGTTAAATGAACACTATGAGCCAGTTAAAGAACTATTAATCAAACACCCATACAGTGCATGAAGTATAAAAAGCTAAAGGTCAGCCACTGGCCGGCATCAGTATATATGGTAATAAAGCCATTCTTTTATAGAGCCTATGCAATGCTACCAAAGACTAAGTAATCAGTGAATAATTAAATAACTTTGGATAACTAAGTAGTAATTGTCCTTTAATTAGTATACCTAATTATTTAATAAATTAATTAATCTAAGAATGTTTATACACAGCTATTTATTTTAATAATTCTAAAGATATTTACAAATTATCTAAGTAATAAAAGATTTATTTTCTAGGATAAAAGCCATACCTTCCGATTCGTTCATTTCCTGAAAAGTGTATGTAATTTATATGATTCTTAACATTTTCTGGAGGTTCCTTATTTTCTAATATTAAAATCTGCGCATCACTATCCTTATTATACTCTGCCAAATTTTTATAAAATAAATCTTGAGTATCTTTAGGTAATTGATCACTATTATTAACTTCTTGATCTTGTTCTTTGTAAGCAGTTAATGGGGAATCAAGAACTAAAAAGAAGGGATGATTTTTATTATTATCTAAACAAAATTTTAAGAGACCTATCATAAAAGCAGATTGATAAATTGCCCTAAAACCTTTACCGAATGTTTTCCTTTGAGTTCCATCAATTTCTATATCATTTTCAGTCTTATCATAATAAATAGATTTACATGATAAACCCCAATTTAATAGGATATTCATAATTTTGTCAGAAAATTGTGTATAATATTTATTTTCAATAAATCTTTCGGCAGGTTTTTCTTCTTTTTCTTCAATTTTCAAAGAATAGTACTTTTTTTCTTTTTTTAATAATTCAACTTCTTCTTTCAATAATTCAATTCTTGATTTGTCCTCTTTAAGCTTAATAAACCGATCTAAGTTTTTACGATTTAATTCCTCAGCAGGTTTTAATTTATTAATAATAAATGAATTTATCTTTTCGAAAGCGTCATTTTTTTGGTTAAGATTATTATTAAGTAATAATCTATTTTTATCTAGTTCTCTTATTGTTTCCAATAGTTCTTTTTTCTTTAATTGTATACTTTTAGCTTCCGCCACTAAAGATTTTAGTACATCATCTGGACTTTGTTCATCATATTGTTCTAAAACTCCTTGTTTTATTAAAGAACCACAAATTGGACAATTAACATCAATTAATTGATCTATATATTGCTTACCTTCATTGATAAATTCCAATCTACCTAAATCACTGTCATAATGTTTATCTAAAAGTTGAAATCGCTCTTTTAACTTATCTATTTGACCTATTTGACTATGTATAGACTCTATTTCACCCCAAATATCGGCCCTCTTTTTTTCTTCTTCTATAACATTTTTATGAGATTCATTAATAACATTACTAAACTCATCTATCATAATGTTAATTTTTTCAAGTTCTAAATCTTCAATTGTAGTAGTCAATTTATCTAATATTTCAGATTTATTTTTTATTGACTCTTCTATAAACTCCAGTTTACCTCTTATTTTATTTTTATATATCTTCGGATCCTCTAATGATTCTAATTCATCATCATCTTTACCGGATAAAATTAATTTAAAGACAGAATTCTCAGTAGTCTTACGCGCAAAATTTCCAGTATATATCGGAGATGTCTCAGATATTATTAACTCCTCATTAATTAAACAAAGTTTAATCAAATCTCTAAAACTTATTTCTCTAGTTTCATTTCTATCATTAATCTTTAATTTTCTACCATTTAATCCGATTAAATTTAATAAAAAGTATGATATATTATCTTCATTTTTTGAGCTATGCTGTGCAGAAAGTCTCTTTGTTTCAACGTTATCAAATTGATCAATTTCGACTTCAGCCAAATAGATGTTATTATCATTAAACTTTCGACTTAAAGTAAAATATTTTCCATCATAAGTATTAATCTGTAATCTAATTTCACTATAACCATCAGATTCCTTAATAGGTTTTGGAGTGGCATGACTTCCAAGAAGATAATTAATACATTGAAAGACATAAGATTTTCCGGTATTTGATGCACCTTGAATTATATTCAATCCTTTACTAAAAGTTACATTTGCTTGTGTTACATTTTTTCCTATTGCAGCTAAACTTTTTAAATAAAATCCTTTATGCATATTTATTCACCAATATACTCCTTAGAGAATTCACTGCCCCACTTACCAAAATTTGCCTGAATAAATTTATTAAGGTTGGTATCAGATAAATCATCAAATTTGTCACATACCCATTTAGCTCTTTCGTTTAATTCCTTTGAATAATCATTTGATAAATAATTAATAAATAATGAAGTATTTTTATTTGGCTTAAATTTTATTCCTGTTTTGCTATATTTAACACAAATTAAATCTTTTGATAATAATAAATTCAAACCTTTTTTTATTATTTTTCTACTGATAACCATTTCACATGCACGATTAGGCATATCAGGATGCAAACTTTTTGGAGCATTAGGTATATCTGATGAATGAATTAAAAGATAGTTATAAAATATCAATCTTTGAGTATCCAATAATCTCTTTTGAGTATTATTAAATAAAAACAACAATCTCAATCCAGCTTCCAGTGGTGAATTAAAAAAAACGGAAAGATTCATCTTTTCCACTTCACATCCGGTTTTTCATTTGCTAAATGATGACAAATACCATATCTATCAATAATTTTAAGATCATTAACTAATTGGTTATTTGTAATCTGTATTTCAGTTGCTCTTTTTAATACATTTCTAAGTCTTTCAAAACCATTAGTAGCATCAGATTCTATTGTGTTAATTATACCATCATAAATTTCTTCCTTTAAATTGTCAAATAATTTAATATCAGGATCAGATATATCTCTAGAAAATTCTTTTAATGATTCCGCGCAGAAATAATAATTTCTCTGTCTATCAAAATCTTTTTTTAGTTCAGTATATTTGTTCAATTTTTTAACATCATCTAAATGTAATTTTAAATGATCACTATAAGCTTCTAGTAATTTTTTAATATAAATTGATTCAAACGATTGTATATCCTCTGGTGCTAATTTAGGAATTGGTCTTGGTTTGTTCATCGATCCAAAACGATAATAAAAATAAGGGGTTTGCTTAAATTGTTCTACAAATTCTTGTGGATCTATATATTCAAATATAGTAAAATCAAACGAATTTATATATTTCTCAAAATCTCCTTCCATTAATATGTCTTTAGAAGAAGTAATATGCTTTTTGCAATGCTTGTCCCAATTAGATTTAAGGCCATCAAGTAGTTCTTGAGGGTGTTTTAATAAGTCATGCAGTTTACTACCTACACCTAAAGGTGAAACAAAAAAATACTTTTTTGGAATTGTTAATTCCTTAATAAAACAATAGTAACATAATTTGCCCATCTCAACCCACACATCACTTGGGCTCAAAGGGTGATTATAATGTTTACATTGATAATTATCCCAAACTTCATCTTTGAAGTTTTTATACGCAGCTATATCTCTACCTTTATCGCCACTACCACCTAAAAGACAAATTTTTTCATATCTATTACCAAGATAACCATGTGCCCACTCATGAGTAACCTCTTCAAAGTCATCATTACTTATAATCGTTAAAAGTTTTGTTGGAGAAATTGATTTTGATAATAATATCTGAGTATTTGATGGACCATCAGTTCTATAATGAGGCTGACATAAAATGGTCTTTTTTATAGCCATATAAAAAATTAAAAGGAATCTGGCTTTTAAATGTTGTTTATGAGATATTAATTCATTTCCTCTAATAAAATGTTTATTATAATTGCACTTATAAAACATAATATGATAAATATAAAGGGTATATTTAAATAAAGAATAAAAAAATAATTGTTTTTTGATTTTGTCCGTGATTCTATTTCATCTTTCATTTATATCACTTTATTAGTTACTTCCATGCAACAGTTAGTGCAGATTGTCTTGCCTTCTTTAACCTCTAAGTTGAATTTAGCTCCGCACGCTGGGCATGGTAGGAATTCACCAAATAAAGCTATGACGCCTAATTCTTCCATAACACACCCCGTTAATTTTTTAGAATCTATCTGTCACGTCTGTACTGCATGCTTCGCAGATTACTCGCCCTCGTTGTATGCTTAATCTTATTGCTTTGCACTTTGGGCATGGAATCACGTCTTTGTATTGCCTGATTAGTTGTATGTTTGTCATTTTGTAATCAACCCCTTTATGAAACAGCGACTACCTACCCATTTTTCTGCGGGTATTGTTTGAGGTAAATTCTGCATCCATGGTTGTAGTGCTGGCCCTCTTCCTTCGTTAAAGGCAGGTGCTAGATTGAAGTCCTGCTCAACCAAACCACATTTTGGACAGTAATACTCCCTTTGAGGTAATGAGTAAACCATCCTAATCCTGCATGATACACACAAAGCGTTCATAACAGTATTAAAAACAAATGAATTATATAAAACAGGAACAGGTTATATAAACAAAAATCTTAATTCTTACCAATAACCAGTTTTCTTTTTATCTTTATTGTGTGTTTTTGTATGCTCTTTTGAGCTATTAAAAACCCATAAATTTGATGGCTTATTATCTGATTTGTCTCTATTCTTGTGATGCACAACTTGTTCTTCACTTAGTTTATGTCCAAATTGTTTTTCTTTAACCCATCGGCTCACAAGTTGTCCAGAGTCAGAAAATCTTCTATAACCCTTTTTATCAATATAAGTTTCAGCCATAATAATTGTTAGTAATATTTAATTTATAGACATTTCCGTCTTTATCTTGATTTAAATACTTCTTAGTCAATGCATTTTTGTTATGCGTTGGTACTCTCATTTAGCTGTCGGGTTTGCCATATCAGGATTTATTGTTGGTGTTTGGGATTTTAAGTTAATGTTAATTGTTGCTATTAGTTCCTTACTGCCTGACCTTGATTATCCTTACTCACTTGTGGGCTCATTATGGCCTGAGTTGAGTAATTTCTTGTTTAAGCGGTTTGGCCACAGGGGATTATTACATAGTTTACTACTGCCTCTTGGCTTGATTGTTGACATACTGCTTAGTAATAGCTTCTATGTGAACTTGTTCTGCCTAGCTTACTCATTGCACATACTGCTTGACATGATGACTTATCAAGGAGTCAAGCTACTATACCCTTGGGATTACTACTTCACTATTCTTGATGGTGACTTAGAGAGTAACTCACTAGGTGATAACCTTAAGGTAACCATCCCTTGTGTGGTGTTATTCATTGTTTGGTTATTGTGGAAGGAGTCAATTACAGCTTTCTTTGCTTGAGGATTTTGATTATTAATCTCATTTTTTGAGATTGCTCCCTTAAGTAGTAGTTAATATGTTTATTGCAAGGAGGTGAATGATAGTTAATGGCTTGGAGTGATTTAATAGTTAGTGTTACTAGAAGCAAGAATCACTTAGTCTTACTTGAATCACTTTATGAGAAGGACTTAATCCTAAAGAAGTTTAAGAAGGTTAACTACAAGACTAGTAATCGAATCATTAATGAGTTTGTTAAGAAAGGACTTGTTAATCGCGTTAGTGGTAAGTGTTCATTGACTAACGCGGGACGGCTCATCGCCATTGTTTCACTGGGCCGATTCCAACCAATAAATCCAGAACTAAAAGTCAATGCCTTGTTTATCCCTGATGAAGTTTACATTGAACGAGGAGAGGTTATTCAACAATTACTTAGTAACTTGAAGATGCATATTAGCACTTTTCTTACTGGTGAGTCTGGCTCAGGAAAGACAACATTATTGAAGCACTTGATTAATGAGCATTTACCTGATGCTGTTCTCGTTAAGGCTAAGCCGCCAATGAACATACTGGAAGGACTAGCAAAGCACTACAATATCACTACTAACCGGGCTAGGCGTAAGAAGCGAATGCACGAACTACTAGATGATATAATTAAATCACTAAAAGAGGATACAATACTAGTTATTGATGAGTGTGAGGAATTAACAAAGGACTCAGCTAGAATAGTTAAGACATTAATGCGTAATGGACTAACGGTAATACTATCCGGCACAAGACTAAAGCATGACTTAAACACTACTAAGATTGAACTCAAACCACTAAGTAAAGAAGAAGTCAATAGCTTAGTCAATCAATTACTGGCTGACACTAAAACACCAACTGAACTAATAAATCACTTAGTTAGCACTCAATCAAACCCCGAAAAAATAAAGAACAAGTGTAACGAGATTAAAAGCAAAGTAGAGACCAACGAACTAAAAACAAAAGAAATAATAGAAGAAACAAAAAACTATAACAACAAATACAACATAATAAGCAAAGAAGGACTAGTCAACATAGGATTCCTATGCCTAGCACTAAGATACATCTTCTACGGCCAAAGAGAATACCAAACAGGATACTACTTCGCAATAGCAGCTTACATGATATTCTACCTATTCAGAAGAAGAAAGAAAAGAAGATAAATTGATATATAATTAAATTATTTGTGGGAAGTAAAGATTTTAATGATGCAAAGAAATTAATTTATCTTGATAAATTTGAAGTAACTGCGGTAAACGTAGAAATTATTGGACCTGCAAATAAAGATAAATCTAAAAAAAGTTTTGCAATGATTAGCTTCAAAAAAGAAGGTATCATTAAAGAAATTCGTTCTGAGGAAGACGATTTTATCAGTCTAGCATTTTCCATTAAAGATACTATAAGAAATGGTGAAAAAAAATTAATTGAAATTAAAGACACTAATAAGTATTATGATAATATTGATTTGCTTCTTCCTAAAAATAAGGATGTTAAAAAAGACATTGAAGATGCAATTAATCAAATTAATGAAGGAAAAAGTCCCCTGATTAAAGGATTCAATCTTTATGATACATTTAAAAAATTAGTAAATAACGAATTTGGAGATGCTAAAGTAAAACTACTTCTAACGAATTATTTTGAGGTTATTGCTTCACAAATTATTAATATTAAAAGATTAAAAGATGTATTTGAACAAACAAAACATAATCAAATTAAGAATATTGATGAATTTGAATCTTTTACCAAAAGTGTTGATGATATTACAAATAAGTATATTTTAAATTATAGCCCTATTGAAAGTTTAACATTTTATATCAAAAATTCTAAAATTGATGCGGAATTATTAATAAACAATTTTATAGAATTAGAAGCCACTATCTCCAAAAAGTGGAGCGCATTAACCAAAGGAGGTACAGAAGGAGTTGAAGGTGAATCAGCTGCAAAATTTATATTAGATGATTATAGTGATTATTTTGAGATTTCTCAGAAGATTTTAACGGATCTAGCAGTATTCATTAATGAAAAAGTAAATCGTTTTGAAACTATAAATTCTTTTTACAGAATTAAAGTTGTACTAGCTGAAAATGGTTTTTCTAATATCGTTAAATTAATTACAGAAAAGTTAAGACACTCAGCAACACATTGGAGCATAGATTATTCTAAAAAAGGAAAGGTTTTGGTTTATGATACTATTTCAAGAGAAAGAAAGTTGCTTTTTGAAAAAACATATGAAGATTTAATAAATAGTTTCAATGTCATCAAAAATTTGACACGAGCTTTATTTTTTTCTTATTTAATGAATAGAGAAATTATATTCTTTAGAGTTTTAGATTCTCTAGATTTAAAGTTTTTATTAATAGAGAAAGTCAGATAATATTTTAATTAATTAAACGGAGTTCAATAGTGTAAGTCCGTATGTTCAAATTAACAGAGCCCCCTTTGAGGGGGCAGCAGCGTAGCTGCGGGGGTGTTGTATTAGTACGTGACAAAAAGAGAGACCTTTTTATTGGTCTCTACAGATTGAAATGGTTTTAGTGTTCTTTATTTCCCACGTCTTAGGGTATAGTAATTCAATCTCTGTCTGTGAGAAGTAACCCCATTCTGTTTCGTGTCCGACCACTAATCCGAACCATATTTGGTCATCCTTGTAGACCTTGCCGTCAATTACTGAGTCTTGTTTGTAGGCTCTTTCGGTGGCTAGCCAATACCAGCCACTGAATGATTCCCATGCTTTGATGATTGGTTTGCCGTCTACCTTGCCTTGTGAGATGAGAGCCATTAGGCTCTCACCCCCAGTCTGGCTTCCATTGTCTTCAGGGCTTTGCTGATAGCCATTAAGTTCCGGTTCAGCTTCCACTCGATGGTCAGCCACTTGCTCAGCTCCTCAAGGTCAAAACTACCGTTTGACTCGCTTGGGTTGTTAGCCAGGAACCGCTCTGCCTGATCCTCGATGAAGCCTTGTAGCTTCGCCCGCACCCTCCATAGCATTTCTTGTCGGTGGATTAAGCCCTCCACAAAGGCGTTTGATTGATTAGTCATTTCATTCATCACCTCCATTTTACTTGAAGAAAATAACTCCTCGAGTGTTAGCAGGAGTTATTTTGAGGGCGATTGCGGAAAGGCGACTTGAATTTGACTGTTGATTCTGTCCCTATTAAGGGGAAGGGTTTATAATAGAGCTTGAGCGTGACGAATGTCGCGATTGCTTTTATAAACCCTTAAGAATCAAATAGATATTTAAATTCTTAATTTGATTAATGTAATTAATGAATATTAACTTGTTAGAAAGTTTTATTGTTAAAGCTAAGATTAACACTTATGCTAATAACGCTAAAGAGCTCACGCTTAATGATGGCGGCAGGGAGTTGACTTTTGAGCTTGATGGTTTTAAGTATCGTGATAGGTATTATGGTTTTAACCCTTTTATTGGCGAAGAATTGATTTGGGCTGGTGAGACTATTGTTTGGTCAATGAATTATTATGGTTTGATTACTAGTGATTCTTGTAAACCAGAGATTATTTATTCATTTTTAAGAGAATCATTAAAACAAGTAAGTAATGATAAACCATTCAGGGGACCTGAACAATTCAAACAAGGAGAACTAGAGTATATTAATGAAATAAAAGGGGATATCAATCAATTTATTGGAACTGAACGAATATTAAACAATAAAACAGAAGTTTACAAATTATGTTATCACGGCGGAATCATGAAGATAAAAGACAAAAATTAGAATGAATAAGCATCGCGAAGGCTTTAATAAACCCTTCAAGAATATATCAAAAATTCTTCTCATTTGATTTTAAAGATAATAAAGTTAATTTATAGACTTTAATAAAATTATATAATTAAAACTATATTTAGATAAGCTAATGGATACTAAAAAATTGAAGAAAATTCACAAAATCATAAGTAAAATTAAAAGATTTAAGAGAGAGCACAAAATTATAAGTAAAATATTTTATGTATTATTTGTTATAATTGTTTGGGAAAGTTTTGTTCCTTTTTTAAGGCAACCCTTTGTCAGCTTTTTTGATTCAATAATCAATCCTCCATTTTATGATATACGTTTAGAAGTAATTAAAGAACCTTTTTTGGATGGGAATAATACTTATGGTATTAAATTCTCTATTTATAACAATGGTACTAAAGAAATAAATAATCCTGAGATTTATTACAAAATACCCTGTATTATGAATACTACTAAAAGAATTTTCTTAAATGAAAGAACATTTCTGAACCCAAATGAATTTGATTATTTTGAGATAATAACAAATAAACTAAACCCTAATTGTTCGCCTTATACAAAATTGATAACATTTCAGTTTTATAAGGATAAAAATGGGCAGCAGTATGTTAAACTGAATGGAGATTTGGGTGTTGTTTGTATGTATTGCTCAATATTTGTTAATATTTCATCTGATGATCTTTTTAGGAGTTATGAATTTAAATTTCCTTATTTTGAAGGTACATTGAATGCATCATTGAGTATTTCAGATATTTCTAATTATACTGGAAAAGACCTTTATGATTATAATTCATTTGAGAATAAAAGTGAATTGGAATATATGCAGGGGTTTGATATTGGGATGATGTTAGCAGATACATCAACTATTTGCCTAAAAGGTGATGAACAAGAATTTTGTAATTCTTTTAAATAACACATTAAAGTGATATCTTATAAATCATATGTCCTATTTTTCTCTATTATCTTCACGTTGTTGTGTATTTCTTTGTATAGTTCTGGTTGTTCTGTGTGTATTGGTATTAGTGTCTTTGGTTGTATGGCTTCGATCATTTTGAATAGGTGTGCTCCTGAGGCGTGGCCTGAGGCGTGTATTTGGTGTTTTGGTGTTAGGTTGAATTTGTTTAGCCAGTTATTGATTCGTTTCTCGTCTAATTCCATGTCTTCGTTGAATGGTTCGCAGATGCTTCTAATGTGCACGCTGTCCTTGTTTGGTTTAATGTCGATTAGGTTGTTTAGTTGGAAGTAGTTCATGAATACTAAGTATTTTTGTTGGTTTTTGCTTATCTCGTCGGCTGTTATCACGTTACTTCTGCTGATGTATTCTTTTTCCCATGATTGGTAATCACTTAATACTTGTTCGTCTGGCACGTCTTCACGCCCTATTAAGCCCCAGCCTTTTTTTGGGGTGAGAATCTTGATGTTATTATCATTGCTGTCGGGTAGTTCTGTTTCGCCTTTAGCTTTCAGGAAGTCAAGTAGCATTGCTTGTCTTGATTCAATTACTAGTGTGCGATTATTTTTTACTGCTGTTTTGTAGAAGGTTAGTAATCGGTCGGTGTCCCTTATTGGGAAGTTAGCGATGACTACTCCTTTCTTGTCCTTGATTAGTTTGGTTGATTCGTTCTCAACGTATTCTTCAGTTCTAGCGCTGACACTTGAAATCCTTGTGCCTTCGGTTAGCATTATGTTTGGCTCGGCTTGCCTTGCTTTGTCAACGAACTCGTCGCTCCAGTACTTGTGCCGGCCGTGGAATCGCAGGTCGCCAGTGTAGATTAAGTTGCCCTCGCTGGTCTCTATGATGTAGCCAGTGGCTCCTGGCAGTGAGTGGTCAACCCTGCATGGGGTTATATTCATTGAGCCTATCTTGAATGGCTTATCAAACGTGAAAGTCTTAATTGCCCGCTCCTCAACGCCGTCTCGGGCAGTTCGTCTTTTCAAGCCATCACCATTCTTCTTCTTCAAGAACTCGAATGACGGGTTAAACTTACAGTAATCATTAAAACCGCCCGCCCCAGCAGTATCAAATAATTCCATAACAGCCTTGCTCTCAGGACTAACATAAACAGGGATGTCCTTTCTTAAGAAGTGGACAAAGCCTATATGGTCAATGTGCGAGTGACTAATTAATACTCCATCCACTGAATTATCCTCTTTACAATCAACGCCCATGTGCTTGCAATAATCCCTGCGATACAAACCTTTAAGGTCAGGCAATAACCCTAAGGTCGTTAAATCCTTAATTGAATTGCACTTGCGCATAGGCATGAACTCAGTGAAGTAATCAGCATAATCACCAAAATTCATGCCAAAATCAAGAAATATCTTAGTGCCCTTATCCTCTAAGAGTATCTTGTTGCCGCCAATCTCCCTGACTCCGCCATAAAAGGACAACTTAACCATTAAACAGAATTAATTATTCAATGATTATAAGGGTTTAGTCTTGTTCAAATTCTTTCTCTTGACTGTTGGTTTGAACCATTGTTCTTGGAATTCTGTTAAGGCAATTATTTGCTCGTCTGAATAATTCTTTCCTTCTGGGGCTATAATTAGTTTATCGTCATTATCATCCATTCGTTCAATGATTGCGATGCATGAGCCCTTAAATTCTTTGACTGGTTCGAACACGCCTAGTAAGTAAGCATCAATCTCCTCATTGTCCGGCGCCTTAGTTTTAGGGATAAAACCATAATTAACCGGGTAAATAAAACCGAATTTAGGGTGCTTAGAACCCAACGGCCGGTCTATCTTAATAGTGACTTTTTTGTTAAGATACTTTTCTGAATAATCCATTAATAGTAATAAAATGTGTTTTAATTATAAGGATTAAGGTCAGGGTTCTTGCCTAAGTACTTGATTATTTTATGTTTAAGATGCCTTCAAGAATCATAGTTATTTATTAATTAATACAAATTTATTTAAGCCCACAGCAAGAAAAGTATTCTATGTGGCAATTAATAGTTATTTTGTCATCTGTATTGGCTGGTTGTTTTAACTTGTTAAATAAGCGATTAACAAATATTAACTCATTAAAAGCGACTTTTTATACTAGCTTGATTAGCGCATTAATCTTATTATTTTTTAGTTCTAATTTTATTTTACCAACAAATAATCTTGGTTGGTTATTCTTATTAATTAGCGCTTTGTTATGGGGTATTTTTAGGGTGCTATACCTGTTAGTTTATAAACACTTGGATATCAGTTTAACGTCATCATTAATTGAGTTAAGGATAGCTCTAGTCTTAGTGTTAAGTTTCTTATTATTAGGTAACTCAATCACTGTTAAGGAACTAATTGGTTTCGCTTTCATGTTCTTAGGAGCGCTTATTAGTGGTTATCATCAAAAGAAGAATTATAAAACTAGTAAGACTGGTTTTATACTGTTAGGTTTATTAATAATTGTTAGTGGTTTTATTAAGATTGTTGACAGTGTTGGAGTCAAATTCTTTAACACGTATACTTATTCATTTGGTATGTACTTAATACCAACTATTATGGTTTATTCATTCATGAAAAAGAAAAAAGTCAATGCAAAGATTACTAGACAAAACTTGAACATAATATTATTACTTAGTATTATTGGTGTTGCTAGTTATATATTAAACTTATATGCTTACACGCTCACTGAAGTATCTAACGTGGCTATTTTAAGCAAGTTATCCATAGCAGTATCAATAATTGGGGGATTCATTTTTTATGGAGAAAAAGAAAAACTAAAAAAAATAATTACTGCAATTTTGGTAATAATCGGCGCAATTATAATTTCAGTCTAAGAGAAAGTTTATAAATTGTTAAATTAAAATTAATCTTTATGGCTGACCAACCTATGATTATTAATCTTGATCATACCCTTGCTGAGAATTGGTATTACAATAAATTACCCGTTATAGTGCCTAAATTGTTAGATCACCCTAATCAATTCATTAAGTCAGTTGGTGAAAGGATTAATGCTACATTAAGCGGTAACACTAAAGAAATTGAAAACTTATCCGAACAACTAAAAAGTAAACGACCTTCTAAGAATGTAAATTATTGGAAGAGTTGTGATTATCATTATACTAATTGGTTTAGCGAATTAAAGAAGCATTTTAATGAACGAAAAGAATTATTCAATCTTCTTACTGAACAATTAATAGTTGATATAATAGGTGAGGCTCATTTTGAAGAACTTAAGGATTGTTGGTTTATGAAATACCTTAAAAAAGATGATTTTAGTTTTACAGACCCTGCATCATGTGCTTCTGGTCTTAAAAGTGAAGGATCATTGTATATGGAGCTTCATGATGTAAACAAAAATTGTTGTTGTGAATGCACTATAAGTGATAAAATGAACAGTCACTTACTTGACTTATCTGAAGAATCATTAATTAGTTGTTTAAGCATTCCTAATAATTATAATAACGAGAATTGTATAAAAACACTTAAAGGAATCGCGGAAAAATATTATAATTACTTCATAAGCGCGTATGCTTGCCCGCTTTAAACTCTTTTACCAAGGTACTTGATTACTTTTGGTGTTGGTTTATTGTTTATTCTGATTGTTTTCATTAGGTAATAATAAGTACTTATTTCTCCGTTTTTGCATTGGTGCTTCTTGGCTTTAATGTAAGTCATATTCGTTGGACTCTACATCTTTAGAACTATTTAATGCTGGATTAGCACTACTACTCCTACTATAATGAGTCAAGTTAAGAATTGCTGTTAGTCCTGCTATTTCCTTTTATACGCACTGCACTAATCGTGCAGGCGCCCC
>JBAZFG010000008.1:0-40198 GCA_041653515.1 Candidatus Nanoarchaeia archaeon | reverse complement strand
ATCAACACTGCTAAACCATCATTTGTTCCCAACAAGTCACCGAAATCAGCAGCATCACCAGTAGTTGCTAAAGTCACATAATCAATATAATTAGTATTACCCATTTACTGATAACCTCCAGCCCATAAACCCCTAATACTATTACTAGCATTACCATTAACAGTATTCCTAGATTGTGTTAAATCACCAAAATCACCAGCATTACCCAGAGTAGCAAAAGCAACGTAATCAATAGTTTTAACACGTGAAGTAGTATAACCCCCAGCGAATAAAGCTCTAACCGTACTAGCAACACCACCTTTACTATCATTAGCAGCTATTAAGTCACCAAAATCAACAGCGTTACCAGTAGTTGATATTGTTATATAATCAATAGTGTTATTTTTACTTCCAGTATCACCACCAGCGAATAAACACCTATCATAAGTATTTCCATAAGCACAGAAACCAGTACCATTTAACATTAAACCATAACCCACAACTGAATAAGCCCAATAATTAGTACTGCCAGGAATAGCCCCCTGCAAATACAAATCATTACCATTAACACTATCCTCTGTAGAGTTTTCAAACTTATACCATAAAACTTCAACACTCATTACTCAGTCACCACCTCAAAAGTTTTATCATCACTATTCAAAACAATAAAACACTTAACATTCCTACCCTGTAAAGTGTACTGGTAACCTAATCCTGTGAATATTAACTCATTCACACCATTACTATCATAAGTGTGTCTATTAAAGCAAATAGGGCGTAATATACTTAAAGTTTCTTTATCCACCCTATGAATAATTGAACCATTAACTCTTAACTCACCTAAGACATAATCCATAACGTAAACATTAACACCAACTATGACTTTAATAAATTCAGGCTTGAAACCACTATAAATAGCAACCTTATTAAAACTAATAAGCTCACATCCATTAAACTCTTTCCCATTTACTTTTGTAAAAAATTGCATTGTATTGCCCCCATAATTAAATCCTTACGATTCATCATACTGAACTTTCCACGAACTAGTTGTTAAATCCCCTGGACCAACTGTACTAATAAGGTCAGCTTGTAAGTACACATAATCAGTGTAATCTGGACTACTCTCCATTGTACCATTCTGAATATCCAAAGCTGTACCCTCACTAATAGGAGCCGAAGCTGTTGCTATAGCACTATCAGTATTAACTGGTGTTACACCACTCGTACTAACTCCTGCCGTTATAGTCACACCAGTACCAGTCATTAAACTAGTGTACCAGAATAAACAATTCTCAATCGCGTTATATGTGTCAGTGAATTTTATCCTACCCACTCTTTCATAACTGTAAGTGTGGTTCGCACCAGTTGGTGCTGTTAACCTAGCTGCTATGTATCCTGAATCTGTCGTATCTGCTGCGTCAGTACTCATTAAATTCCAATAAGTAGTGGCTGCACTCTCAGTCGCTGCGTCAGTTCCAGTATAACAATAAGCTGTTGCTGTTGCTACCATATCATACTACCTCCAAAACTATTCTCTTACTTACTAGCTTCCACAAAGTTGCTTCCTGAATTTTTAACTGTTCTATCGCGTTCTTCAAATTCATATACTGTTCACCAGTACCGAAAGTTTCATCACCCATTGTTCCACTAGTAATATCATTGTAAGTAGCACCAATCAAACTAGCAAGTGCACATTGAGCTGCTATAACACCACATAATTGCTCCACCACACTAGGCACAGTACTACTTCCATAATTATAGTTAAATCTTAACTTCCTGAAACCAGCTTCAGGAGTCCAATCCTCCACTACAACTTCACCATTCGAATTATATTTAACATTTTTTAAACTAACAGTGTCATAAACCACGTAATCATTATCAATAACTATACTAGTCACAACTGGATTCACTGTGTAACCAGTTCCTACTGTGAATTTAACATAATAAGATTCAACATTGTTAACAGTTGCTAAGCTGAAATCAGCATGGAGTGTGAAACTAACCTCACCACTACTTCTGAAACCAGTCGTACCATCTGTTAATGTAAGACTAGTCCAACTAGTTCCATTATAATAACTAGCAGTCACAGTACCATCAGTACCAACAGTACTCATAAAAACTCTGAACTTACTGAACTTGTAAGCACAACCAAGATAAAACTCATCACTAATTACTCCAGTAGGGAAAACTGTATGAGGACTACTATATTCAGTGTTTAATTCACTACTCACATCAGTATAAGTCGCACCATCACTACTCCAAGCTTGATTAATACTAGAATAATTATTAGTCACGTAAACACTATTCAAATAATTCACAGGTAATTTATCCAACGTGAACCTGTACACACACTGGTCGTAATCGTAAGCGTACTCAGGTATTCCACTATTCGTAATGAAACTCTTATTCGCTGGTTTCAACTCCACTTCCTTAAACTCATCAATATTAGTCGCTGAACTGTAATTGTAACCAGTTCTAGCATTAATAATACCTTCAGCGTAAGCTTCAAAAATGGTCATATCAGCATCTGACACATCAGTAGTGGTTAAACCAGCTAAGCTGTAACACTTCGCATTAGTAACGTAAACCATTTTATACTCCACCTCGTACAATCCAAGCAACCACAGCAATAGACGCACTCACTAAACCAATCATAGCAATTAAAATCTTAGTATTGTTGCTTCCAATATTCATAATTAAACTATTAGTCTGAGTTCTTAACATAATCATCTCCTGCTTCTGGTCCTTCATCTCCATTAATAAATTATTATGCTGCTCATCATTCCTAACAAAACCTTCCTGCATCATCTTTAAAGTATTATCACTATTATGGTTAATATTCTTAATACATTCCCTTAACTCAGCATCAGTGACTTTACTCATCCTTTTACCTCACTATAAAAACTTTAACTTTAGCAATCTTAGTATCACCCATGTTAGCACACACGTATTTTAACTCCCTGTTAAAAATCATGCAAGGCTCTTCAGTAATAGTACTAGCAGTACCGTCTTGTAAGTCAACTTTTTTTCTAGGATAATACACTATCTTACTAGTTTTAGTGTTAGCAATGGTTTCTTCAGTAAAGAAAGCTTCATAATCAGGACCACCCACTGTTCCACTATAAATTGTTAAATCCCAATCATTAGTTGGAGTACTCGTAGCATCATTCTCAACCTCTATCTTGTAAATACTTCCAATAGCACTACCAAAACTACCACTAGCTATTCCTTCACTAGCACCAGTTCCACTAGTTATTAGTGCACTTTTTACATCAATGTAATCCATTACTCAGTCACCTTTTTATCTTTTTTTTTCTTTCCAAAATTCTCTTTAAGTATTTTCATACTCTTCTCATCAAGTTTACCATTCGTGAAAACGGCTCCTTTAATCTTAACAACCATAACTTAAATCATCTCCACCTTATTTTTTTTCCTCAATTAATTTATTAAAATCATCAACAGTTAACACTTTCTCAATAAAGTCAAGCATTTGAAAATTCACTTTACTAGACTCATTAATCATTATTAACTCTTTTTTAACAGCTCCGTATAATGAATCATTCAATTCATAACTAAGCTCTTTATCACCCATCCATTTGATTCCTTTTCCTTCTTCTTCAGTGATACTCATACTTTCTTTCTCTTCTTCAGTGAAAGCTATTTTAGGGATTAACTCCCTTATTTGTTTAATAGCTAAAATGCTACTTCCTGTTTTCTCAATCTTTAACAAAAGATTAAGCATTAAAACCCTTCCAAGGTTTCCAATTTTTACTTCTTTCATATTTCAACATCAATCCTCAATTCATTATTTTTCTTTTCTTTTTTACAATTAAATAAATAAAAAAAAAGGGACTAATTAATCCCTTATTTTAATTAAACCTTATAATGCAGTCCACAACTTAACATAATAAGTTGTTCCTGTACTAGTCTCCTTATACAATGGTACAAGTTTACCACCATCAGCTCCAGCATTAGTTATGGTTCCCATATCTGAACTACCAGCATTACAACTAAATAAAGCAGTAGTTATATTAGTGTTATTAACACAACTGAATGGGAAAAACTGCGAACTAGTCACTGTAGCATCCTGGCATAAGCAATCCATTCTCATTCCAAAAATAATTGTTGAATTACTTAAAGTAGCTCCTGTTGGTGCATACATTCCAGTAGTTATAGCGCACATTCTCTGACTTCCAGTAGACATACTAGCATCAAAGTTAATCCATGAACTAAGAGCTGAACATTCTTTTGTTGCGGTTCCAGTAAGTGTTAAATCAACTTCTACTGCTCCGTAACCATCATCAAGTGCTCCGTTAAGCAAAGTGAATCCAGCAGTGCTTAAAGCTTTACTTGTAGCAGCAGCTCCTGTTCCAGCAATAGCTAAACTAGTAACTCCAGCAACTACGCCTCCATCAAATGTTACACTTTCTATTGTAATATTCTTACCAGCATAAGCAGCCATTGTAGTATTAGCATCTGTTAAAGAAGTCATTGCTACTCCATCAAATTGCCAATGACCATCTAACTGAATAGCACTACCTGCTACAGGACTTAAAGTTATGTGTCCACTGCTTGAACCAATATCATTACCATTAATAACTAAATTATCAACAGTTAAGCTACCAACTCCAGCAACAACTCCACCATCAAAAGTAACACTCTCAATAGTTACATTCTTTCCTGTATAAGCTGTCAAAGTAGTATTATTATCAGTAATAGCAGTCATTGTAGTTCCATCAAAACTCCAATGAGCATCAATCACTGCAGCACTACCAGCAACTGGAACTAAATTCAAAGCCCCACTAGTTGTACTAATAGTGTTCAAATCAATACTAATATTATCCACTGTTGCAGCAGTAATACCTGTCATTGCTCCACCAGTAAAAGTAACTGCTTCAACTATAACAGTACCTGAAGTACTTGCTATTGTTAAACTAGTAGTTCCTGAATGTGTAAGAGTGCAAGTATTATTACTCAAAGTAACATTACCCGTACAGCTTAAATCTCCAGTAAAAGCACTTCCACTAGCACCAGTTATTGTTAACTTCTGACCAGCATCAGCACTACTACCAGCTAAAACTAAAGCATCTCCTGTAGTATTACCACCATTTAATGTTATACTCGTAGCAGCACTAACTAGTGTTCCACCACTAACACTGTAAGTAGTAGTTCCGCAACCAATACCTAAAGTATCCGTTGAAGCATTACCAATAGTTGTATTACCAGTAAAACTAGTATCTTCAAAAGTTACAGCATCATTAAAAACTACATCGCAGTCAAAATAAACTGTATCACTAGTAGCGAAGCCAGGTATAAAATCCTTAACATAATAAGTTGCCATTTTATGCTAACCCCACTACTTTATATATTCTTATCATATTGTCTGTACTTCCACCGACAGTGATTGTCAAAGTACCAGTTGTTACACTAGTAGTTGGAGCTTCAGTAATAACTACACTATTGCTTGTTGAATGAGCCCATCCTTGAATACTTTCTAAAGTCTTAATACCACAATCTGGTAAAATCATCACGATAGTATCTCCATCATCAACAGTGGCAGCAGTCTTAACCATTACTTCAATCCATGGTCCGTTCACTCTCTTATGAAATGTACATCCACTTGTTACTTCACCCATATTTTCAAATCATCTCCATTTATTCTATTCATTAAACTTTTTTTTAAAAAAAAAAAATAATAAAAAAAAAGGATTACAAATTTTATAATCCTAGTATTGTAAAAGCCCTTTTAGCTGTAACTAAAGTTCCACCAACAGTAACTGTTAAACTTCCACTACTAACAGCAGTTGTTGGAGCTTCTGTTGCTACGACACTATTCTCCGTTGTTTGAACTGCTCCGAAAATGGCTTCAAAAGTTTTGATTCCATAATCAGACAATTTCAACACTACAGTGTCAGCACTAACAGCAGTTGTTGGTGTTAATACTAAAACTTCAATCCAAGGACCATTCACTCTTTTGTGATAAGTGCAGTCATCAGTAATTGCAGTCATACATTAACCACCTTACGCTCCTATTCCGTACAGCATTGAGTTAAACAATTCAGCCTTACAGTTCAATACACCGTAGAACTTCAAGAAGAACTTCATCCTGTCACCATCTTGTGGTAATTCAGCATAAGTTATATCTTGTAAAGTAGCCATTTCCCACTGCCTCATATCTAAAACGTATAGTCTCCTACTACCTGATGTAATGTTAGCGAATGGATTAGCTATAACTGGTATTCCATCAAACTTGTAAGATTCAATTCCCCAACTTAAAATGTTAGTGTCATTGTATCTTAACCATGGCTGTATTAACTCCTTTATTTTATCAAAGTCTACATTATTAGTTATGATTAAACTAGGCATTCCAGTACCAGCAACGCTAGTCTTAGCTCCTTGTTTAGCCCACCTTATAGCTTCTCTAATTTTTGGAATTGTTAATTCAGCAGCTGACTGGTCTTCAGTGTTAGTTGTTATAAGTATATCTAATCCACTGAACTCGTAAGCGTTAGTACTAGCATCTCCTGTGAATAAAGCTTGTTCTAACAAATCAAGTAATGCATCTGTTGCATCCATCATAGCTTCATTAAGTTTATTCCTGTAACCCTCATTAACCCTAATATCAAGGTTTGACATAGCTCTTGTTGCGTAAGCTGTTTTTACTTGGAATATTTTCTTCGCAACAGTTGGCTTACTCTCATCCAAAGCTGGGTCTTCATACTTGAAAGCAGCACTACCCTTAGCACTCTTGTAATCGAATACAACAAACTTTCCCCTCATAGCCACTTTAGGCAACATTGCCCAAAAAGGGTGAGCTTTAGCTGTGTAATCAATCATTTCTGGTATGTAATAAATAGGGAAATTTGGTAAATTTCCACTAGTTGTTGAAAAATTAGTACTTGAAGCGTACTCATTATCAGTTGATAACATAGTACCTGCTTTCTTAATTAAATCACTTGTTTTCAAAACTTTGGTAACGTCTCCCCTAATAGCTCCTGCGTATTGCTGACCATTATGTATTCCTAAATCACTGAATGATTTAGTGAAACTGTAATCTTCATCAACACTATCTATTGAGTCTTTCCCGCTTCCAAAGTATGCGTTCGCATTCATTATTCTTTTCCTCCGTAAACTTTATTTAACACGTCTTTCAGTGTTACTTCTTTTTTAACTTCAACAACACTAGCAGGTGTTGTTAAGGCTTCCTTCTGGACACCTTTTTCAATATCAGTATCATTATTTTCTTCCTCTGGTTTTTCAATAACTTCTTCAGGTTTAACTTCTAGTTTAATTTCTTCTTCTTTTTTAATTAAACTTTTTTCTAAAACACTTAACCTATTATTTAAATCAGCGAAAGCTTTTTTAAAATCAAAACTTTTCTCTTCCACAACTTCTTCAGTTTTAACTTCCTCTTTCACTTCTTCTTTATCAACCAAGGGTTTTTCTTCTTCAATTTTTTCTTCCATCATAACCACCTCAGGTTTTTCAAATTTTTTTAAATCAAAACTTTTAGCAAAAGCTAAAGCTTGAGCATAACGATTACTTTGAATTGGTATAAAACTACCTTCAAGTAATTCCCCTTTAGTGAACATCTTAATCTCCTTATCCTTTCCTCTAACTTCCTTCTTCACCATGCTATAATCTTGAGGAATAGCACTAATGCTTAGTCCTGTGTGTTTGCCCTTAATCACTTTTAGTTCTACACTTTTAGCTTCAGGAACATCAAAAAACTCAATGTCTCCTACGAGTAAGGTTCTTCCGTCTTGTTCTACTGTTCTCAAATTATTAAAATCAGCAATGTAATTCTCAATCTTATTCTCATGATTCATAATTCCAGGAATGCTGCCTTTCTTAGCCCACTCTTTTAATAGTTCAGGACTCATCATTTCATCATCCCTGTCAAGGGAGTCATCACTTAGAATGCCTGTGTAAGCGTATTCTTTAGTTTCCGTTTTAGAATCTTTTACTGATTTAATAATAGGTACAAATAATTTCCTAATAACTTCGTCTGTCATTAAAAATTAAAATAATAAGGTAACTAGGTTATAAAGTTTATTTATTACATAAATACTAATAAGTGCTAATATCTACTAAATTAGTAATTAAAATCTTATTCAAAACTCTTAACCTCAATGAAGTCATTTAAGTATTTCTTCTTAAAATCCTCATGGCTTAACTCCATACTCTCAAAGAAAACAGGCTTATTAGCCACTACTTGCTGGTTAAAATCAGGTCTTTCCAACTTCTTCAACTCATCATTACTTACCACAGCTTTAATAAAATAATTATTAACACTCATCATTAACTCAAAACCATCAACTGTTTCAGTGTACCATCCAGCATCTAATTCACCCTTAGCATTCCTTATATTTGTTCTTATTTTGAAAAATGTTTCAAAACTCATAGTTATAATCATATTTTTAATCACACCATTACTTTATTTATTAATACATTCCTTTATTTATTAAACTTTTTATTAACTCCATACATTAATTAATCCGTTAAGTCCGTTGCTGTAACGACTCCATTAATGATTTCTATTCTATAATACTTGCCATTAGTGGTGTCTTTAAGGATAAGCCCTTTATAGGCGAGCGGGGAATCATCATCATTTTTCCCAAGGTAATACGTATCATCCGTCAGCGGAAATACCGATTTCGTTGCCAAATTGCCCGCTCCTTTGGGTGTTAAATTAATAGAGATGTCCGTATCACTCCCCCGTGCTTCAATTACAACGGGATTCCCCGTCGCACTATTAATCGTGCAGAGATAATTGACCGCATCCGCAGCTCCGAGTAATTGGAGAAACGAAGCACTCCACCACGCATCGGCAAAGACAATTTGTTTAGCCCCGTTGCCGATCTGATTACAAATGATTAGTGCATTGCCGCTTCGATAAAACTGAATAAGATCTCCATCCGAATCTCCCAAAAAGATAGAAGCGACGTTATCCGACCCGTTATATCCGCTACCTTTCGCTTTAATCCGCATGGGGATTGTGCCATCAGTTCCCACTGGTTGGAGTAAAACCCCGTTTTTTCCCCAAGTGCCAGTGGCACTATTCGTCAGTGTAAGATAATTCACGGCACTGCCAACACTGGAATTGATGGTGAAGGTTTGTTTCCATCCCCCCGTATTCGAGAAAAAATTAATCGGTCCATCGCTGGACGAAATCTGTAATGCTCCCGAATCGTTTTCAAAATATCCATAATGCCCCGCAGATGAATAACCAACATAGAGATGCGGCGTTTCTAAGGTTTTCGTAGAAGCTAAGGTAATTCCCGCACTATTCCAATCTGCTATCGTGCTACCATCGAATTTAATATAACCCCCAGCTTTTCCATCAAGCACTACGACTTTATCCGCCGCAACAGCTCGGAGATACGCATTCCCAAGCACGGATTCCAACTCTAAATGGGTTGCACCATATAACTTCTTATCCGTAGCTAAGGTGGTGTCTTGGTTCAGTGTGATAGCGGTTTTTGCCAAGTTCAATACGGTGGTAAACCCCGCATCGGCGTATGTAAAGGATAATGTATCATTTTTTAGATGCCCAATATCCCAAAAATACCACGGATTACTATTATTCCGCAGATATAATGATGCGTAGGTGGTGACATCTCCGAGTCCCATCACAGTCAGAATGGCTCGACCCGCACTATTAATCATATTGGTGTCTTGGTTGAGTCTAATGCCCGTATCTGCCGTGAGGTCGAAGTAGCCATCATCAATCGAGTTAATATAGATCCCAGCATCTCTAAAATAAAGTGCCTTATTAGTTCCAAATGTCACATCACCAGTGAATGTACTACCAGTTAAAGGCATATAATTTGCAACAAGTGATGCAGCAGTTCCAATAGTATCATATAGTCCTGCATGGTCTCCCCATCCATAAGCTGTATCCCAATTACTCTCCTGCGTGAGTGTTGGTATTGCATTCGTAGTCCCATCAATAATTTGGTCAGCATTATGCATGCTTTGAGTATCATTCAAGAAAACCTTATGCCCGACTACGTGCCTTCTCGCATTATCATGATTATCATCAGACATTCGCAACCACCCTAGTCAATACGAGTGTAGTCACTCCACTATTATCATACGTATCAGTCACTTTCCTACCAAGTCCAACACTACTCGTGACTATATTACTCACACTCGCCTTCGCAGCAGTAGCATAATTAATAGTCGTAACTGCATCATCACTCGTAAGAATACGCTGACACTCATCAGCAGCGTAAGATTTAATATCATCACTCGCCCAATCAATATCACGAATATCTAAGTTAGTAGCTGAAACTGGCTGAGTAGTCTGCCAAAAAGTTCCTGTAACAGCAACTGTTCCACTTACCACCATAGAATCATTATCATCATTTAAAACAGATTGTCCATTCGGAGTATATATGCCCATAATTCTAGTAAAAGAATAACCAGTATCAGTACCTTCCTGTCTTACCCAAGCATCAGCTGTTTTAGAAAAAATATAATTTTCATTAATATTCAAAGGCAGAACTTGATTTTTAGCAATGCTACTATCATCAGTATCTATTATGAATCCTGTTATACTTGCAGTGACATCATTATTGCTTCCAAGATTCACCAACATTCCATTGGTTGTATCTCCTCTTGCTCTATCCCAAGTTGTTCCATTAAAATAATATGTAAACCCAGCAACAATTTCTTCATTATGATTATTAGCAAGTGCATCATCACCATTAGATAATATTGTTACTGGTATTCCAGAAGGGTCAATAGGTGTTACAAATAATGATTTATATACTCCTGTGTCAATAACGTTTACTTCCTGATATGTTCCAGCACTTACATTTAAACCAGTTATTTCTGACTTTACACTATCAGTTGTTCTTGATAAATTTCTTATATCTAAATCAGTAGCTGTAACAGTAGTTGTTGGTACACTATTCTGCGTAACAACTAAAGCATTATTAGTACCATCACTTTTAACCACTGCTCTAGTATCATCAGTGCCATTTTTAATTTCAACAGCACCGATTTGAATATCCCCACCAGCTAAGTTAACATCCAAACACTCCTTACCCCCCACTGTGGTTAATGTGTTATACTTAGTAGCATCCTTATTAGTTAACTGCTGAGCAGCCAAATTAAACCACCTTCTTCACTAACTTATTAAAAGAACCACTCTTACTATAACCTTGGTAAATATACTCTAAAGTGCACCTATCATTAGGTCTATGAGGAGGAGCAAAGAACTGAGCACCAGTCTTAGGGTCCACAAAGTTTTCATCAAAATCAACAACTTGCTTATTTAAACGCTTACTATCCTCTCCTGTTCTACTATCAAGTTGAGCTAACCACTTCTTCTTAACACTTAAACCAGCCTTACTAATACTAGTAAGTTCTACTCCATGAAGAATCCTGCTAGTTTCAGTTCTGCTAATAAGTAAAGCATGATACTTACTCAAATCACTAATACCAACTAATTCATCAGCTAACACGTTCATACCCTTACCCTCATTCACACCTTCAATTAAAGTATTAACTAATTGTTTAGTCACATCCTGAGAAACTCCTTTAAAACCCTTCCACTGCTTACCACTAGGTAATGTGTAACCATACATTATTTGCTGAGCAAACACGTCAGTAACCACACCTTTATTCAATAACACACTAACATTCATGTTAGTTAACTCTTCCACATTATCCACACCTAAATCGTATAATTCATTAATAGCTTTAACCACACCATCAAGGTTAGCCATTCCAATATTACCCTCTAAAGCTTGTAACTCACTAATTGTTTCACTAACACTTAAACCTTTTTTTAAAATAAGTCTTATTTCTTTACTCATGAAATCAAAACACTTATCAAGATAATGTTCTAAAGGACCACTAATACTTTCTGGCTGCTCACTAGTGACTAACTTCTTTTTTAACTCTTCAGGCTTGAAATCGTAATCAAAACTTACAAGAAAATTTTTGTCCTTCTTATCCTCTTTATAAGGATTCTTCTGCTCATCCCTACCACCATAACTATTACCATTAATTGCTGAAGCACTCATAGGATTAACAGCCTCGTAAGGCTTACTACCCCAATCAACCTCCTCATCACCATCACTTACTCTGACTTCATTAATAGTTTTAATCTTCCTATCCACATCACCCCAATCTAACTCCCTTTGAGCTTTCTTTAAATCAAAGTCTTCGTAGAAGAATTTAAAACAAACTTCAGGCTCATCACCATCTTGATAGAAAGTTCTTATAACCTTATTCCACACACACTCTAACTTCTTCAACACTGGAAAAACACTATTACGTATAAAAACCTTGTTTTGACTAAAACCAGTAGCCCTATTAGAGTTTTCAGTGAACCCTAACTCATCAGGTGTGGTGTTAAACATTGCTCCAACTAAGTCTTTAAAGAATTTCATACCATTCAACCACTCCAAATCCTGATTGCTTAATCTGAAACTAGTGAACTTATGGTCCTCATTACCTACTACTATTTTGTGAGGATTATTTTTTAACTTATTCTTCAACATATTCGCTATCTTAACAGCTTCATCAGGATTATCAGTCAAGTATGATAAGAAACCGTCAGGTGATGCATTATTCTCAAATAATAACTTATTATCCCTAACACTAGCAATCAAAGTTTCAAGAATCATCATAACACTAATTAATGGACTTTGACCATAACACTCATAACTAGTTGGATTATTCTTCTCCCAAACCACTTCACGTTTAAAAAAAGGCGTAGGAGTTGCAAGTGTTGGATTACACCATAAGTATTGAAAATAAGCAGGAGTGTTAAGTGGTAAATCACCATTCTTATCAATATTAACAGTCATACTAGCAGGGTCAATAACTCTCACATCTATTAAACCCGCTTTCTTACTAACACCCTTCTTAATCACATCCATCTTAGGAGTTTTAATAACATAATCCTCTGGTTCAGGTAATCCTTTAGTAATCTTATAACTAGAAACACCATCCTTACTAGTATCCTCCACTTCAAATGCGTTAGGAGTTAAAGTGAAACTCTTACTCTCATAAAGTGATTCATTAAAAACTAAAGCTAACATCATTTCACCAACTTCTAAGAAATCATGAATTAATACTTCATTAAAATAATTCAAATCCTCACCATTAGTGCTTGGAGTTTTAAAGAAACTTTTAACATCATCCCACACTTTAGTATTAATCACTCCTTTCTCATCATCCACTGGCACTACTTCCCACCTAGTATTAACTACTGTTTTAATAATCAAATTAATATGCATCCTAACCCAATGAGTCTTACTTAAAGCCCTTATACTGTATAAGTCAACGTTTCTTGGAATACCAAACACTGGACTGTAAAGAAAACTAGTAGCTATTGGGTACTTCATAGTCTCCAACTCACCCAAGTTATTATAACTATTTCTTTGACCATACTCGTAAACAGCGAGTCCACTCTTTGGAGGATTAATTTTAGAATTAACACTAGGCAAGTTAAATAATCCTTTTGCAGCAGTCTTAAAAGACTCAATAATACTCATTAGTGTGAAACGATGATTAAAAGTTAAATAATAAAGTAACCTATTAATAAAGTTTATTTATTTATACTCTATATCCTCATTCTCAACGAAATCATTAAATACTTGAATCACAGCACTACCCTGCCACCAATAACTTAAACCAATAACTAAACTGTCAACAAAATCTGGCGAAGCATCACTATCAATGTTAACACCTTTCTTAAACACTCTTAACTGACCAGTAGGTGTGAACTCTTTAGTAATACTCTCTAACTCACCAGTTATGAACTTATTACTCTCATAAACAATGAAATCTTTACGTATTAATTCTTTTAAGAATAAATAACTCTTAGTACCCTGATTCACATACTTTAAAGCATCCTTCTTATTCTTACAAGGTTTACCCGCATTAAAAGGCTGAACACTAACTTTTAATATCTTCAACTCCTCATCCTTCCTTAACATATCAGTAACACCACCACCCACACCACAATCATCAATAATAACAATTTTAACACCATTCTTAACTATTAAACTTTTAACCACACCGTAAGTGTACACTGTGTCTTTTCCTTGATGAAAGCTTAAACACTTACTGAAATAACCAAAATCATTCTTATTAATTAAAGTAATAACTGTTTTATTAGTTCCAAACCTAGCAACATCCACACTTAACACATTATTACCTTTTAAATTCTTATCCAACACTTTACTAACAAGTAAACTCTTAATCTCAGCGTAAGTTAATAATTTATCACTACCAAGCTCAGGAAACTTACACATATACCAAATATTGAATAATTCACCTAACTCTTCCTTTTGAGTGTTAATAAACTCCCTAGTCAACCTACCCTCAATGAAACCATCCTCTGCATCAATTATTACTTTATCAATATCTACATTATCAACCCATTTCTTAAAATGATTAATATCATGAGTAGTGCTAATTTTAACATGAATTTTAGGCAAAACATCGTTAGGACTCTTCTCCAACATTCTTAAAATCTTAGTCTTCTCCAACTCATCAGGTATTAAAACTGATTCATCTTCTAAAACTATATCAAAATGTAAACCAAGAAGATTACTACCCTGAGCGTTCAAATTAGCTGTGAATATACCAATACTACTCTTAATCTCATCTTTTCCAACACTTAACCTTTCCTTATTTAAAGCGTTAGCTAAATCTTTCAAATCCCTACTCCTAGCACCCACTAGTTCCCAAAGCTTAGGCTCCCTACTAATAAAACCAAGAATGTAATCATAACACAAACTTGACTGCTTCTTACTAGCACTAATAATACCAATCCTAACACCAAGATTAACAATAGCACATAAGAATAAAGCAATAGCTACAACATAAGTATTATGAGTTACTGTAAAATCACCTAACAAATATCTATGATTACCATCAATAACGAAACCATAATAATCACCAATTCCAATACTTTCAATACTAATTCCTGTACTTAAACAATTCTTATTAATACTCCTTTTAGTACATTTCTTTCTAGGAATCCTTACTGGAATAGTATTCGTATCTCCACTAATACTTAATCTATAATATTCTCCTTTAAATCCAATATTTTTAATACTTTTAATACATTTACTAATTTTAACATTAAATCCTAGACTTCTAGCAAGAAAAGCTATTTGTTCACTTAATTCTTTATCTTTTTGAATAAAATCATAACAATTTCTATTAAAACTACCATCAGTATCTATTAATCCAGCTAATAATTGTAATCTAACTTCTTTATTATTAATTAAATATTCTTTTGGTATATGTTTATTTTTATTTAAATTAAGTTTTTTAAATTTATTCCATAAATAATTTTTTTTATTAAATCCAATAATATTATACACATTACTATTTAAGTTTCTTATATCTTTACTAATACTAAAATTTAAATTTAATTTTTTAGAATAATTTTTAACATAATCAATAATTTCTTTATCCATTCCACAAATACTTGGCTTATAATTTAATCCATCCCCTAACCATAATCCAAGAAAATAAGGGTCAATACTTACTGGTCTATATGGAAAATCAAATCCTTTCTTATAACCTTTAGCACACCATTTGAAAGCTTTACTACTATTCAAATAATCTTTAACACTAATATCAATTATTTCTCCTTTTTTAATAACTTCTTTAGTAACTGGATGTTGTCTATTATGATTCATTTTAAGACTAAGAATGTGGTCTTCATTAACCACATAAGAATCTCCTTTATTTTGATTAACTTTATATAAATTCCCTTTTCCTTTAACAATACTTAAAACTCTTCTAGGAGAACTATTATCTCCCATTAAATAATCTCCTTCTTTTATATCTTCAACGTTTTTAATACTTCCATCATACATTATAATCTTAGTTCCTTTACCATGACATTTTCCGTAACCAGTGTAAGCAGCTATTACTAGCCTGGGACTTTCTAAGAATACTATTTTTTTAACAACAACTGCTTGTTTACTTGTTAAACGTACAGGATTACCATAATTATCCTTAAATAAGTACTCCACTATTCCAATAATCCAAGCTATTACTTCTTCCAATACTCACTCAGCCTCGTAACAAGCAGGACAAATATATGAATACCTATGACACCTATACTTAGGAGTGAAAAACGTTTTACACCTCTTACACCTTATCTTGTATAGTTGCGGTTTTTTCAACTCAGTTAACACTTTCTTCATCTTCCACCTGTAGCACTAGTAGTAACATTTCCTCTATTCATAATACAATTTTTTTTATGAATTATCCATTTTCCTTTCTTTTCAGTAGTGTGACAATAACAACAATACTCAGTCCCTTTACCTGCAGACCAAAATGTTTTATTCTCTTCTTTAGTGAAATTTGGATTAAATTTCATTTTAATTCCACCTTACTACCACAAATAGAACAAACATAAATATTCTTAATAACTTTACGATTAATTTCAATCATACCACCCTTAATGTGTAAATATGTTACTTCATCTATTGAATGATTAATCATTTCACCTTTACATTTAACATTAACACACTTCATTTCTTATCATCCTCTTTCAAGTTTTTAACCTTATCACGTAACTCATCAAAGAAACTACCAGTCGTTGCTACTACTTCATTCTTAACCTTAGCACCAAACCTCATCTTATGAATCTTCTCAATACACATAACTGTTTTGTAACCACCCTTCACAGTCATTAACGCGTTAGTTGCTTCAGTGAATAAGTCATCCTCCCCCCCTAGTAAGAGGTTAATATATTTTCTTCTAATATCTGGTTCTTGATTCTTTAAAGCACACCTATTCCCATACATTTCACTACTAAGAGGCTGATACTTACAAGGGTAAATAGGGCAGTTAGAGCCACAATATTTTATTTTACGTAGTTTGAGTGATTTAAGGCGGTAAGTAGTCATAGTCTTACCCCCTTTACGTGCATCCTTTTCCGTAAACGTGTGTCTTTTACCTTTAAAATTATTAAGCTTTGAGGGTTTATTAGTGGCTTTTATTTCCTTTTTAACCACACCTTGTGATACCTCTACTGGTATTAAAGGTAATGTACCACTACTACTTGTGTAATCCTTACCCATTTCTTCATACTTCACTTCTTACCACCCTCATAAATCATTTTAGCCTTAATAATAATCATTTCAGTACTTAAACCAATCTTATTAATACTAGTAATAATCCTATAGCAATGACGACAATACTTCTGCTCCCTCCTATTCTGAGCATACATTACCTCACCACACACTAAACAATTATTCAACTTTCTCTTCATTAGACACTAATTCAGCCCTATTTTTAACAATCCAACTCTTAGCCCTCTTATACGCACTTCTTAACTCAGCTAACTCTGAATCGTACTGGTCCCTGTCCATTTCTAAATTCTTTATACCAGTTTTTAACTCATCTTTCCTCTTATCATTCAAGTTCATTAGTACTTTGAAGATTTCATACAATCCTTCAACAGTCTTAGGCACTTCGTAGAATCGTAACTCTTCCCTAGCCCTATTAATATTATCAATACAAGCTTTATAATCAGCTGCTCTCTTATTTAAACTACTGGTTAATTCTTCAGCATTTAACTGTTCAGTAATCTTAACTACTGCACCATTTTCTTTAACATTAGTTATTGTCAGGTCAAAATCGTTATCTTTGCCTGTTATTTTAATTTCTTTTTTTACTATTTTTACCATTTTGAATCACTCACATCCACCGTTATACCATCACAAGTCTTAGAACCTAACAACACAGAGTTATCAACACCTTGTGGTGTGATTCTAAACTCGTTACCCTTATTATCCTTACAAGTTATTAAATTACTAATCTCTTGCTGGTATTTAACATTCCCTAACTCTATATCAATTAATTGTTTCTTAAAATTAGCAACTCTTTCAGTGCTTAACTTCACTTGCTTATCCTCATCCTCAATTTTTTTTAACAAGTCTTTAACCTTGCTAAGAACAGTGTCTTTCTCAACCTTGTTCTTATCATCCTCAAATTGTTTTTTTGCTTCTTCCACTACTTCTTTGTAATTTATCATTTTCATTTACCTCTTTTATTTTACTTAACACATCTTTCTTCTTATTCTTTTTATAGAAGTGTTCAAACATTCTTTAACTCTCCTTCATTGTTATAAATTTCTCTCCAGTCACCCAAGGTTCTAATCTTATTACTTAAAGGTTTCTCTAACTGGCACATATCAAACCTTACAGCATAAATATGCTCCATGGCACTCATTACGCTTTTTATTACTACTCGTAATTCTTTAATCTGAGATTCCACATCCCTGTCTTCCCTTTTAGTTTTCACTACTTTATCAGTCATTTCTTTTTCATCCTCTCTTTTTTTTCTAATTCCTTAAGAGATTCATTAATAACCTGCCTAGTTACTTTATAGATTAACTTTCTATTCTTATCCCATTGCTTATTAGTCATCCAATTCTTTCTTTTAACACAAAGAAAATCATTACTAAGAAGTAATGGTATTGTTTTAATCATAAAAAAGAATCTTTTAATTTTTATCTTAAAACTTTCATTCAACCACTTATAGTTTATTCTATCATCTTTCATTTCATTCTCTCCTCGTAAACTTCTCTGAACTTCTTACTAAACTCATTAAACCATGTTTTGCCATACAATTTCTCCCAGCTATTATGCCAGACTTTCCTGCCGTGCACTAACTGGTGACAATTAAAACACAATAACACAATCACCTTCTTTTCATAGTTTATATGATGAAGATTAAATCTCTTAATAGGGTCTTTAACTTTACCACATAAAACGCAAGAAGTTTCACTACTCATTAAGTAAAAAATAATATATTAAATACTTAAATAACTTTGGTTAATCCTACTTCATAAAAGAATAGTTAGTCATTCTTTCCAAACCCTTTAACTCCTTAACCAATAACTCCTCATCCCAATCACTCTCCACTAACTTATTATCAGCCACCCTGTAAGCCTTAATCTCATCTGGAGTTAAATCATTCAATAAGATAGTAGGAACTTCACTCATACCGAGCCTCTGAGCAGCCAAGAGTCTGCCATGTCCTGCTATGATTTCATAATCTTTAGTTATAAGTAAAGGATTCGTAAAACCAAATCTTTCTATGCTGTCCGCAATCATTTTCAACTGCGAATCAGGATGAAGTTTAACATTATTCTTATACGGCTTTAAAGAATCAATCTTCCTATAAGTAACTCTTAAATCATTCATTCTCTGAACTCCTTCTTAAACATTTCAATAACTTGCCTAGGACTCATCCCAGTGTGCAAAGTAGTACTAGCACTCTTAATCCTCTTATCTTTGTTATATTTAGACTGCATAACACAAGTTAGTGTTAATCCTGGCTTTCCTATCTTTTTGCCTTTATTTGTACCAATTTCCATAAATATAACAATAATAGTATTTAATACTTATAAAACTTTACCTATTTATTATGACTGGCTCAAGCAAACCTTTCACGAACATGTTATAACACTCTAAGCAGCAGAAGTGTAAAGCATTACCCTCAAAGAATTGATTCAAATACACGCACACGAACTGACTACTTAGTTCTTTTATGCAATTATAACAAACACTTAAATCCTTATTACAACTAGAACAATAAGTCATTTTAAATTACCTACCCAACACATTTGATTAAATGTTTCTTGACATCTTTTAAGATAACACTTATAACAATAACATTCTCCTAAATATTCATCTCCAAACTCCCAATAATACCCTATTTCTTTACAAATCTTACAATCACTCACTTTTTATCAACCTTGCATACTCTTTTAGTGCCAATCATATCACCATCTTTTAACTCTTTAACTTTCTTCTTAATTTCCTTATAACAAGGTATTTTAGAATAAGAACCAGCAGGTTTCATTGGGCTATCACTCACAACGTGATGCTGTTCTCCACCCTGCTGGTTATTGTCAGGTTTACCCAGACCACTCATAACGTTATGAGAATTATCCTGCGAATCCAAAACACCAAAAATCTCTATAAACTTGTATCCTATTTGTCCTATTACACACTTTATCATTTTATCTTCATATTCAATATTCCCTATATTTCTCATTCTTTTTTTCAAATAATCTTGGAATTTTCGCAAAGCATCCAAAACATCTTCTTTATAAAATATTCTTTGATTAGTATTTTTATTATTATTAAAATAAAACTCTCTTTTTAGTAAAGGCACATCACTCATTTTTTATTACTCTCTTTACATTTACATTGTATTGGAAATTTACCACAAATTTTACATTTAAAACTATTAAGTTTTTTTAAACTTTCATCGCTTAGACAATTACAAACAGACAAATTTGAACTTGGTTTAGCTGGAAATTTATATCTATCTAAATTGTATTTTGTTAATAGTCTATTAAAATCCATAATAGCGTCATTATACCCCCTTGAATATTCTGTTCCATGTGGTTTTGTTAATTCCCACATTTCGTAAATTCCAATTTTCTTAAAATTTTCACATCTATTGCAAGAGTCTGGATTTGAACCAGAATTACTGACTTCGCGGTCAGTGTCCTTATCCACCAATCGATTAGGCTTTTTAGACGACTCCTGCGAATCCAAAACACCAAACACTTCATCAATTTCTTGTAAACATTCTTTAAAAGCACTTATTTCTCCTGACTTGTATAAATTATCAAATATCCTATTATATTTATCTTTTAGTTCTACTTCTTTAACTTTAATTATTAATTTCAAATCGTCTTGGAATTTTCGCAAAGCATCAACAACATCTCTTTTTATAGCTTTAACAATCATAGCTCTATCACTAAAAGTTATATGTCCTGTTTCTTTAGCCATTTTATTATTCTCATTAATTACTTTATCTAATATTTCTATTAAAGGTAAAGGCACATCACTCATTCTTCAACCTCTTTAAGTAATATTTTAAGTGAACTAAGTGTTCCTTTACTTCTTTTATTCCATATGCTTATGATTACATCAGCTTCTTTAATTATCTTCTCATTTCTTCTATAATATTCTTTAACATTATAACCTTCTTTAAAATCTGGTTTAAAAATAATACACTTAATATCACTTTCTTTTGCTGCATATTCTGCTGATAAATCAACACCTTTTGCTCCTCCACTTACCAAAATATCTTCTTTGTCTAAGCATTTAATAATACTTTCAATAATATTATCAATTTTACTATTATTTTCAAAACATCTACTTCCTATTATTGCTATTTTCATGGCGAATCACTCCTTTCTTTATAACAAGCTATTATATCTCTGACTTTCATCATGCCTTCTATGAATCCATTGTTATAATCGTTCATTACTGACATTTCTTTAAACAAATTAATAGTCTTAGTTATTTCCCTTATTAATCTACTTTTATTAATCATCATTGTTTATCTTTCTCCTTAGCTTTGTCTTGTGAATCCAAAACACCAAAGCGTTTTATTATTAATTCTAAAACTTTAGTTCTGCTTACAGCATCTAAAGTATTAAGCTCTTTACAAACATTACTTGGTAACCATAATAAATCATCTTGGAATTTTCGCAAAGCATCCAAAACTTCTTCAGTATCAAAAATAATTTCTCTTAAATAATTAAGTAAAGGCACATCACTCATAATAACTCCACCTCCTTTATTCCATTTAAATTGTCTCCGCATTTTTTGCAGAATTGTTGCCCTAAGAGATTAATAACGTTTTTGTTCTGTATTCTTCCGCAAGTTTTGCACATTATCATATTCTGCTCTGGGCTTTCACTCCTTCTCTTAGCTTATAATTCCCGCTTCTTTTATCAAACACTACGAGTCCCGTGTTCTTGATTCCTTCCGTTTTTAACTCCTTTAGTATTTTTTTAAAATAACTAGTCCTGATGCTTATGTGGCTTATTAGTTTAATCCATGCGCTAATAGTTTTTGAATTCTCTTTCTTTCGCATGGTTAGCAAATAATCTTTAATTCTTTTTTTCGCCTTTTCGTGCTTCACTATCAATCTTCATCAACCTCTTCCTTTTACTGCAGTTCTTCCATTTAACCTCTGGACATTTGCCACTAGGATAAAAAGGACTAATACACAAGTCACAATCTATTAATTTCATGTGAGTATTCCCAGTATTGTTTTTGTTATGCTAATCATTGCTTCTTGTTTGTTTTCTGGGAGTTCCGCTATTTTTAAAAACAGTTTCTTGCCTTTCTCATTGTGCACAGTGTCCATTAAATTAATAATGTCCTGCAGTTCCTGAATCATTTCTTCTTCGCCTTTTTTTGATATTCTAAAATATCATAAACAAAATTTGAAGTATAATCTATAGGTATATAAATTACTTTTTGAGTAAATAATCTATATATCAGTTTTAATTTATCTTTAAATGTTAATTCTAAATGAATCAAATATTTATTATCAGAAAGATTATCAAAATTCATTCTTCATCACCTTTGCTGTGTTTTTACAAGCATCCCTGTACTGCTTCTTTGTCATTAATGGTTTCTTTGATGACGCATTTCTTTTTACAATGTCTGGACTTTTCCAGAACTTTTCTGATTCTTCTTTGGTCATCGTGCTGAACACGTAGACTTTGATTACTTTCTTATCTTCTTGCTTGTTTCTCTGAACCTTGCTTATCAAATACTCCCATGTTCTTTGCATCCAGCTTTTCGGATACGCTGGAGTTAATCCTTCAGATTTCAACTTTTCTTCAATTTTTTCTTTATTCATATTCTCCCTTTTTTTATTATCTCTTTCTGCTTCTTCTGGTGTTTTACACATAATTTTTTCATCTCATAATATTATCTGGGCCTGAGTCCTTACCAATCAAGGAAGATAAACAATACACCTGTAATGTAGAATCTAATCTTGCCTTAAACATTGGGAACTCAGGCTTTAATCTTTGTTTATTCTCCTTTTAATTCTTCCATCATTGCTTCTCCAATATTCAAATAATCTCTAAACACTCTGCCTTTGGCTCTAGTGTGACACATTTCTATTGGATTGTTTTTAGTCATGTCTTTAGTGTTTTCTGGAGTTGATGATCCGAATCCATCAAAATGCCTTTCAATTCCTTTGTCATCAATAACTATTAATCTTACAATGCACCAAGCTTTTGTCATTTCTGGATTGACAAATTTTTCAAGAATTATTAAATCCTTAAAACCTTTTTCTGTGGCTTTGTTTAATAATCCTTTATATGTTACAAAATCTTTGCCTTTAATATTAACCACGAATCCTTCATTACTTTTTGATTCAGTCTCTTGTTTCGCTTCCGCTTTTTGTGGTGTTGATTTCACATCAACCCATCCTTTGTCTGCTAGTGTTAGAGTTATTGTATCTCCTTTGTTCACTTGTTTAAACAAGTCATTCATAATGTCTCCTGGAAGATTGCATTCTTCTGGGCTGAAATTGTACCATTTTTCTCCGTTCTCTGTTTTTTCCATAAATGATTTATTTTTAATGCTTATCGCATCAACTTTTATTACTTTTTGATTTAATTGCATAATTTCACTCCTCTATAGTTCGTTTCTCCTGGTCTTTAATTCTTCACTGGTTGTTTCTTTGACTAGTACGGTTCTGTCTTTTACTTCTCCGCTCTTCTTCATGCCTAAAGCACACTTAGGACAATATGGTTCTCCTTTCCACACCATGCTGAATGTTTCATTGCTTACGTGGTCTTTACATTTAGTGCATTCATAATTATTTAAGCACTTATAAATAGGGTATTCTTCTTCAGTCATCTTTTCTTGACTCCCCCTAGTTTCATGCCTGCTCTAAAAGGTATTTTAACCTTTCTTTGCTTCAGCTCTTCTAATTGTTCTGGACCTAGCATGGATTTTAATAATCCAGCAATTCCTTTTGCCTGTTCAGTATTCATTCTTCTCTGCCTGCGTAGTTGATGCTCTTCATGGCTGCGAACATTCTTTTCATTCCTTCGATTTCAATATTTCTTAACTCTTTGCCTTTCTCTAAATTGCTCAAGGTTTTGTTTACTTCCTGGTACGCTTCATGCTTGTTTAGTCTCTGGGCGTGTTCGGACTTTCTCATCATTTCATTTGTGAATCTTGGCTTTAAAGTTTCCGGGTCTGTTTCTACACATATCTTATTAAGTACTTCATTCTCTATGACTTTGATGCTGAAGTTCACTGTTGTGATATCATTGTAGTCTTTGAGTTGCTGTTTCTCTCCTTCCATGATCGCTTCATTAAGCTTCTGGAAATCTTCAAACACTATCATGCTTTCACTTCCGGTGTTGCTTCCGTTTCAATCTTCGTGTTTATTTGTTGAGCCAATACTTTGGCCTTATGTCTTGCAGCGTATTCTTTCAGCTTGTCTTTGTGCGCTGCTTGCCATGCTTTAATTTTCACTTTTTGTTCATCAGTTGTCATTTCTTTTCACTCCTTAAAATTTTAATTCCTAGTTCATTCTTGTCTGCTTTCTGCTTAGCTTTTATGCTAGTCAATCCAAAGTTCTTATTTTGTTTCTGGATTACTTGGTCAATACTGGCCATTAATTCATTAAAATTTAACACCATAGTAATATGCCTCCTGCGTCATGTTCTAGGTAGTGACTTCCTTGTGGGTATTTCATTTCTTTGCAGACTTTGTTGTTTATTCTTTCATAGTTGTCGTTTGCTTCTTTTGTGTTCATATCATAAATTAGTTCATAAACTTTTCCGTCTGTTCTGATTTCTACTTCGTTTTTGTCGTTTATTTCCACTACAAAAAGTCTTTCGGTTTTGTCTTCTTCTGGGTTATAAAGCTCTTCTAGTACATTTTTTGTGATTTGGTCGTATTCATCGATGATTGCATTGATTTCTGCTTCGATGATTGTTTTAATTTTTTCAGTTTGTTTGGTATTCATTCATTTCATCTCCTTGATTGGTAATAATTACAATGAATCCTATGCTTTTTAAAAGTTTCTGTATTCAATACGAATATTCTTAAAAGTTTTAATAATTTCGCAGAAGTTTTAATAATTATAGCCCTGCAGTGGTTTAAAGACTGCAGGGCTATGGTCACCTGCTAATTCTGTTCTTAAAATTAAAATCTTTTCAAATTTAAAAATGTATCAACGCATCTCCTGCATCTTATGTTAGGCTTATGTCACAAGTGTTACTAATTGGCTTCTGCAGTGTTATTTTTTCATTTAAGTGTTACTCTTATATTATTATATTATATTATATTATATTTAGAATACTTTTCTTTTCTTTTCAGAACTCCTTTGATCACTTCCTTTTTCAGACAAAAAAAAAGATTTTAATAAACCGTGATGCGTTTTTTCAGTTCGTTGTAGTTGCTTTGTCCTGGTCTTGTGGATTTCTTAAACTTGCATGCTACATTTTTAAGTTTGTCAATTACATTCTTAGTTATTCTTTGTAATTTCTGCAGAATCCACTTGTCTATTCTTGTTTTTATGAAATATTTAAATTTCTTAAGACCTATTCTTATTCTTCCTACTGTGCTGTTGTTGTCCTGGCTTAAGCATTTCAGGTTGTAGTATATTGTTTCTAATGCTTGCTTGGTTTGCGCTGCGAGTTGTTTGACATTAATCATTCCTTTCTTTGGCAGGCTTTGTATTATTTTCTGTTTGTTTTTTGTGTTATACATTGATTTTTAACTCCTTTTTTAGAAAAGCGTAAAAGTTAAAAGTCCTATAAGATTATTTTTCTTATAGGACTTCTGGGCAATCATTCGTGGTTGCCCTGTTGTCTGGCTTTTCTAATTAATCAAATACTATGAGTCTCATGCTTTTTAAAAATTTCTTAGAAAATGCTTATAATTCTTAAAAGTTTTAATAAAAACCAATAAGTTTTAGTTATTAGGATTAATATTATCATCACACCAAGCGTTTAATTCTTCTTCAGTTTTTATTTTATGTGAATCAAAAATTATTATTTCGCAAGGATATTTTGCTTTTTTAATTTCAATATTTTTTTCTTTCTCACTGTTTATTACTTCTATTGCTAAATCTTTATTTAATAAGTACACATCTGCTCTGCCTTCTTTTATGAATTTGGCTTCGGTTATGCATTCCATGAAATTTCTTTTAATGTATCTGTAAATTCCAAGTTTTGATAGTATGTGTTCTATGCTTTCTGCAATCTTCTTAATTTGTTCTGGACTGTGTATTTTAGCATTTAAAGCGTAAGGTTTCAATTCATCAATGTGAATGTATTCAATTTTCTTTTCTTTCATTTCAATCTTCTCCTTATCTCCCAACCCGTTAGGCCTATTGTGAAAATTATTAAAACTATTTCCCCTATTTTCATTCTACATTTCCATAGTATTTTTTCATGATTTCTTTTAAATGGCTCACATATTTTCTTTCATAACTTTCCTTATATTCTGCTTTGTATGTTTTATGCAACTCTTCTAAGTATTCTTTAGATTCTCCCATTGCAATTAATTCTTTTTCCAATTGACTTATTTGATTCATTGATTTTCTCCTGGTGCTGGATTGCTTGCGAACACTCCATCAATTCTTAAAATCATATTAGCTGCTTCAGTTGCTCCTGGTCTTCCGCTTGAAACGTTCTCAACCTTGAAACTTTTTACGATTTCTTTGATTTCGCTCCTTTAACAAAACTATTAATTTGTGATTGGTTAACTCCTAAACTGTAAAATAAATCTCTACACTTCTTACAATACTTACTTTTAATATTAATACTTGTGTATTCTTTTTCACAAAAACTGCAAATTAACACGAACAAGGCAGTTTTCCTCTCATTACTTGTTTTAAATTATTACACTTTTTACAATATTTTTGTCCTATTCTTTGAAAATTATAAATAGGTTTATTACATAATGAACACGTTGGTATTGCTTTTTTTCTATAAAAACGACTCATTTTTTAACACTCTCTTTTCTTTCTCTATAACTTGCTATTATATCTAATGCTTTGTTAAATCCTTCATAAGTCCAAATGCAATAATTAGCATTTTTATCAGTGCATTCTTTTTTGAATTTATCACGAGCTTCAACAATTCTCCTTATTAATCTAACTTTATTAATCATCATGGCGAATCACTCCTTTTAACTTCATTATGTTTAACCATAGCATCATTTAATTTATTTATAAATTTAGTAAAACCTAAACCTTTTCTTAAATCATCAGTAGACATTATAAAAATATCACCTTTATTAAAATATTCTCCCCAACCACAATCAAGAACTATTCTCCCACCACTTGTTAAGTAAAGTCCTTTAATCTCATAATTACATTTCACATTCTCAACTTTTGAAATATACTTAGCTTTATTCATTTGGCGAATCACCATTAGTAATATTATCCTGGTCAGATGAATAATCTGTAATTCCAAACCCACCATTACTGCCAGGACTCTGATGAGAAGCAACGTAAACTAAACCACTCCTATAAACACCATTTAAACAAAACAAACAAGAACCATTCATGCATTCAAATTCAAAGCAGTCAATTTTTCCCCAATAATCAGTCTCAACATAAAACCTATCAATTAAAGGCATTAATCTTCCACCTAAGTAAGCAGCGAATACTACGCTGAATAATACACACACACTTAATAGTGTTAAAGTTTTTATTAAAGCATTAAAATTCATTTCTTTTCCTCTTTTTAGCTTTTAAAACATCATAAACAAAATCTGAAGTATAATCTATTGGAATATGAACAACTTTTTGAGTTAACAATTTATAAATTAATTTAAGTTTATCTTTAAATGTCAATTCTAAATGTAAAGCATGAGTTAAAGCCCTTAAATTATAACTTGCTTTATTCCACTTATCACAAGCCATAGCCTTAGAACTTCCTTTTAAATCAAAATAAACAACAACACCATTATCCTGTAAAGTTTGATTTTTTAAAAAACTTTTATTATCAACCCTAATAACAAGATTAGAGCTTATAATACAATTTTTTGCTCCTAATTTTCTTAACTCATCAACTAATTGTAAACCATTATAATAAGCATCATCCCTAAAACTTGCTGGTTTTTTAGGCTTTATAGTTCTTGGTTGTTGAGGTAACCATTGTAAAGGATATTCAAAATGTACTTCACTCAATTTAATACATCCTCCAACCATTTTTTTATACTATTAACAGTCATGCTTTCATTTAACTTCAAATACTCAATATATACTGGATACTTACATGCTTTATTTTCAGTAACGTTTGATTCCTTTTCACTAACAAGCACTTCAATAGCTAAACTTTTATCTAAAACAAAAATATCAGCTCTTGATTTATTCAAAAACCTAGCCTCAGTAACAAACTCAAAACCCATATTACATAACTCTCTACAAATAACACACTTAGCACTAAAATGAGCATCACTCTCAGCTTTTTCACTACTGAATCTTATGCAATTTCTAAAACGACTATCACTGAAGTTTAATAATTTAGCAGCACTATTCCTTTGAAAATTAACATCTCTTTGATTCATTTTTTTTTCACCAACTTTTTTAACCATTCTAACTCATCAATTCTTCCTTTAAACCTTTCATTAAGTAATTTAGCATTATCATCAAGCAAAACTATTTCAACACTAATCATTAAATCAGATATATTAACAATTCTATTATTAATATAATCCAATAATTCTTTTTTATCTAATATCATTTCTTATCTTCATTAGCAACTACATCAATTTCTATATAATCATATAATTTGTAGCAATTAGTCTTAGTAATAATACTAAGTTTTGATTCATCTTCACTAATACCAATACAATCATATTTGAATTTAGTGTTGTTAACATCTGGCTGCACTTCAGTGTTTATTTTAGTTACTTTCATTATTTTAAATTCCATATTTCATTCATCCTCTTTATTAAATCATGTGTCAGGTTTTATCCTTAACTTTCAACCTGACTGCTAAGCAATGATTAAAGGCTTTTGCTAAGGGCTTAGTAAGTTTAAAGTATCCCACTACTTTTTTAACTTCACTTTTATTCCAATAAGTATTAAATACTTCTTATTTTATAAATGTAATTAATAAACTTCCCCTAATAATTAAAAAAACTTACCCGAACCCTAACTTGCCTACTCACCGAAGCTTTCAGCAAATAAGAGTTCACTCTATCCTAAATTACTACTTAACAAAAGCAGTACTAAAAAACTTTGCGAATACTTGTCCTAGTATCCCAAGATATAATTATAATAAAGTTCCTAATATTTAAACATATCTTTTAAATTCTAAAAAAGAAACATATAAAAAAAATAAAAACAAAAAAATAAGCATTATTTCCATAACTTTTTCTTAAAACCTTTCAAATAATCCTCAAAAAACTTCCAAATACTTAAAGTGTCAGCCCAAATCATCAACCAATAACTTACTAGTTTAACAATTTCAGCACTAATCACCACCACAGATTCAGCAGTTAATTTCGGATTAGTTTTCAACCTATTCAACAAATCCATCAAACCTTTTCAACCTCCTTCTCATCCTTATCCACTACTTTCCACTTCTTATCCTTACCATATAATTCACCAGCAAACCATTTCAACTCATAATAAATCTTATCCAAGTCTTTGAATTGAAAAGCAGTATTATTCTCACCAACAGTAATATTTTTAGCCACCCATTTAACATTAAAACCATTAATTGTTTCAACTTTCTCTAAAATAATTATTTTATCACTCATAAAGCTGGGTCCACCTGCAAAGTTCCTTTAGCATTACTGTGAGTTGGGTCACTAATATTACAAGTATGAGTGTGCAAACCAGCATAACTTAACTCACCACGATAAGCAATAGTCATAGTAGCACTAGTAGTATAAAAAACTAAGTTAATAGCAGTAGTAGCACTTCCAGTGTAAATATCTTTAGTTGTTATTACACAAAAAGGCAAACTAGTATAAGAATCATAACTGCTATCAGTAGGGTCTTTACTACTGTTACTAGTGTTACTGTCACCACCACTACCCGTAGTAGAATAAGCGTAAGTTTCTGGAGTTCCGTCGCTGTCAGTGTATAAGAATCTGTCATAAACTCCACTAGCTGTTGGATGAGTGTGTTGAGGTCCTACGTGAGTATGGTCCATTCCGTGAGTATGCCCTGGCTTATACACTTTCAACCAATGAACACCACTAATCTTATTACCAGCAGGGTAATCAATAAAATAAACCTGAATTAAATTCCAACCACTAGCCAAACTACTATTAAGAACGCAAAGAGTACCATTAGCCATAACAAACTGTGTATGATTACTACCCACCATAGGAGCTGGTAAAAACTCAGTACTAGCAGTTAAAGTATCACCATCACTTGTAAAACCAGCACTAATTCTAGTAACACTAGCACCTCCATTATCTAAGTTTAATGCTGTGTTTCCCGTTGCTGTTAAAGCAGTAGCACCACTAATCACACCACCAGCGAATACTGAACTATTAGCACTCGTAGTGTCAGCACTACTCATGAAAGTTAAACTACTAACAGCAGTTTTCAAAGACAAAGTCTCCTTCTTATAATTATCAATAGTTCTAGTGTAACCAATAATTCGTAAAGTTGAACTGCTCAAATTATTTTTTACACTTGTTACTTTAACAAAATCACCCAAAGCAAAAGTACCAACTGTTCTACCACTAGTGTCTGGGTATTCAGTTTTCAAATCCACATTAACCAAACCATTCAAAGTAATATAATTAATAGGGTCCTTATGAGCAGTCACATCATTAGTAGCATGACTAACACACTCAGCATCAGTTAATAAAGTCCTATCAGTAACTGTTTTATGCATTTTACCATTAGTAGTAATACTCGTAGCATCAGTGTAAGTTCCAGTAGCGTACGCACTACCTCCCACTGTTAAACCTCCATTGTAAGTACAACTATTCACAATACCAGTAGGTGCTTCATCACGTTTCAAACCATTAAAATCAACACTATCAATAAGTGTGAAAATAGCTCCACTAGTGATTCCAAACTTAGGCTTAACCTCAAAATAATCATCACCCTCTTGATAATAAATAAAGTACTCCCCACCATCTTCACCATTCACAGCATCCTTAATAGCTTGTAAAGGACTTAAACGACTATAATTCTTAGCAGTCATATTCGTACCAGTAAAAGTAAGAGTTCCAACATCCATCCTATAAATATCACCAATGAAAGCAGTAACCCTAGTCGTGTAAATTTCAGCACCCCTATCAGGAGTTGTAATATCAGCTCTGTTACCAAAAATGTCAGTGCTAGTTCCTTTCAAAACCATTTCACCAAAACTATTAGTAACCACATCAGTCACTATACCTTTCAACTCTAAAACTCCTGATTTGTAGAATTTAACAACACCTTGCTCACTAACACCATTAGTTAACTTATACCTCGTATACTTTGTGAAGTTGTAATTACTAGTTCCTTTAATAGTGATTTGGAAATGGCTTAAATTATTCAAATTAACACTATACACTACATACTTATAATCAAGAATTTGTTCATAAGCTCCAGTCGGAGTCATAATCTTAACAACTATATCACCAGGCATTTACCAACCACCATAATTACTATTATACCAATAAAAAGTAACATCACAAGCAGCACCAGTAGTTTTTAAACTAAAACTTTGGTCAGCAGTGTTTCCAGTAATTCTTGGACCACTTTCAGGATTATCACCACTAATACTCCTATCACCACTAACTGTTTCAGGAGTTACTGCTTCAAAACAATACCACATGTTACCCTTACTACCATACTCATAAATTAAGTATAAGTTAAGAGTACCACTAGCAAGACTTCCATCCCAAGTTAATATATTATCACCATCAACATCCGAACCACTTAAAACTTTATCTCCTATTTCAACCTTAGTTAATGTTCCACTGTTTATTTTAACAGTGATTCTTTGAATATGAGCAGGACCATAACCAGTATTACTGAAATAATTAGTCGTACCCATTGTTGAATTATTTAAAGTAACAGCAGTTCCAGCAATTGTAGTATAAGTGCAACTCTTCTGAGTTACTCCATAAATGAAAGGAATAGGACACTCAAAACTCGCTACATAATCCCTGAAATTATAACGTTTACCGTCCTTAGTAGGCTTTAATCCTTTACCTAGAACGAAAATGAAATAAGTATCATCCAAGTATAACTTCTTCATACCCTTACTAAAACACCAATAACTCAACTTGTTCAAATACGTTACTTTATCAGTACCGTAAACTGTACCAACTAAGTTAATACTTAAAGGAGTTACTGCTTCATTATCTAAATAAGAACTAATACTCACTAAAGGTAAATCAATTAACTGCTTCTTACTGCCAATAGTCATATTCACAATTTTAGGGTCATACTGGAAACTATAATTACTAGCGTCAGCGTACGTACTTGTTAAACTACCAAGTTTCATTGTCATTTTAACAACTCCATGTATTCTTTCAAAGTTGGAACACTCTCAGTTAACGAATCAGTGAATGCTCTCTTCAAACCTTCATAGAAACTATCAACCCAACCCCAACTAGTACCTTCATTAGCATAAATCTTTTTTTCACCAGTTTCTGGGTCAATCTCAGTCCTAGTTTCAGCACCAGCTCCACCACTAATATTCTCAGCAGTTATTTCATCAGTTGTTGGTAAACCTAAATTCTCAAAAGCACTCTTCTTCTGCTCAGCAACGTATTTTAAAGCATTACCTAATAAGTATAATAAACCATTAATTAATTCAATCTCTGGACCCATAGTTTTCAACATCTCGTTAAAACCCTCTAAAGCATTAGTAGCTCCTGGACCAACATCAGTAGCCATCTCCCTAAAAGTTTTATCAACATCACTTTGAGCTAAAACGAACTCAGCATTATTACTCAAATACTCTTTAATACCACTAGTAACTCCCTGAATAGTATCTTTTAAAGCTCCTAAACCAAAATTAACCACCCCAGCAGTAACACCAGCTAGTACTGCAAAATCACCAGTACTTTTACGAGTCTCACTACTCATATCTTTCATTAAACTCTTAACTTCTTGAATAGCAACTCTGAAATCATTTATATCTGCAGCAAATTCTACTTCAAGTTTTCCAACATTTTCAGCCATTATCTTTCACTCATTAACTCCATATACGTTTTAAACGCTTTAATATCCTTCATACTCGTTTTATTGTAAGTTTCAACACTCCAATTATAATACTTGCATAATTGAATTTTACTTATTAAATCACCCACTGGCTTATCAACAACTTTTGCTTTAGTGATGATAGCCATTGTCATTTTTTTAGCACATCACTCTCCGAATCAATCACAGCTTTAATCTGTTTGAGTAATTCTTTTCTGATTACTGGTTTTAAATTATTCAATAATTCAATCCTAGCATTAACATCCTTACCTTGAAATTCAGGGTATGGTGCTTCCATCACTAGTTTCAAGTAATGAAGATTCTTAGCACTTAAATCAATCCTGAAACTATTACTCTCAGAATCATACTTCATTGAATCATTAGTCATTAAATCGTAATCTTTACCATTCATCTCCTTAATCTTAAAAACTTTATCAAAAACTTGTATTTCAATTAAATCATTACTAATAAAATCACTCATTAATAATCATCCCTCGCATCAGTAACTGTTGGTAAACAACTAGGACAGTTAAAATCAATAGTCATCACATTAATATCTTGAATCTTAGTCGGTGCTGAACACTTAGAAATAACCATACCAGTAAGTGGAAAAGTTGCTATATCACTAGTAGCTGTTCTTGTAAAAACTACACTACAATTACTAATCGCTGCCCTAGCCTTAAACAATAAAGGCACAGTATTAGCACTGTAATGAATCATTACTTGACCCCTAACCCTTACAAAAGTAGGATTCATCTCCGACCTATTCTGACCACCATACCATGAATCGTTTAAGTTACTCTCCCAAGTAATACTACCACCAATACATTCAGCAATAGCCACATTATTAATAGTTAAACTTGCTTGTCTACTCTGATACAAACTCACACTTGGAGCACTAACCTCTGGTGTTCCAAAAGCTGCTGCTACACTGTAAGTACTAGCTAACACGTCACCACTCATTTTCAAAAACTTACCAGTACCTCCACCACCAGTACTCCAACTAAGAGTCGTGTTATTAAATTTGCATCCACTGAAAGTTTCAACCACATCCGTACTACTATGATTTTGTACTCTTTGTACACTAAAACTTGTTAAACTCTTATCCGCGTTTTGACTAAAAACGTGACTATAATAAGTGCTAACACTACTATTAGTAGCATCACCAATTGCTAGTACTAACTCTCTAAAAGTTTGAGGATTCCACTCCAAATTAAACTGAACATCCTCTGTTCCAACCTCATAAGCTAATAAGTTACTACCACTACCATCATTATTAACCTCCTCCCAATTCTGCACAACGTTCGGTGTTATTACACAATTTTTTAAAACTTTCAAACCAGTCGTTGGCAATGTAGCATAAATGCTTTCCTCCTTCCAGTAAGTTCCCTCTCTATTCCCAGTCATTGTTTCCATATTTTATTTCATCTCCATTTTAAACATCATCCTAGTAAGTGAGTTAACTCAATCGTACTCAAACTATGATACAACTCCCTTACTGGTTCAAACACTGCACCTCTACCATCAAGTAACCTGAAATTAAACATTAAAGGATACAAGTCATTCGTACTCGTTTGAAAATAATCAAGCAATTTCTGCTTCAAATAATTCGCTAAATCAGCACCTGAGTGCTTAACACTATCCGTGTCCGTGTAAACATAATTCTCACCAGCCCAAAAATCAATCTGATAACTATTAACCACTTCAAAGAAAGCATCATATTTACCCATAACGTTAGCATTACTACCAACTAACTTCACACTTATTCTTGGATAACTCTCCACCCCTAGTCTTTCACTTGGTGTTTCCTTATAAATCCAACAACTCTTACCAATACCAACCACAACAGTGTAAACTGTACCATTCGTGAAAGTACCTGTTAAATTCTGGTTTTGTAAATCAATATTATAATCAACCCACTTAGTTAAAGTAGAACCTCCTGAAACACTATTAACACAATAAACACTGTAAGTCGTATCTGTTAAGTAAGAACTAAAACTAATAGTTTGAGCAGCGCCTGTGCCTGTGAATGTGAAACTATAACTACTAAGCCTACTTCTAGGGTCTGTGAAATTACACCTTAACCATTCAACTAACACATTCAGTTTGTCGTCCTTATACATGAAAAATATCACCTTGTTTATGATGTAATTTTGTATGTTCACTAAGAGTTAACACCATTAAATTGTTAATATTATTATTAAAAGGATTACCATCAATGTGGTGAACACAAGTTTTATTATTTTTCCATCCAACCTTTATACCTTTTTCTTTTTCAACCTTTTCACGAGCTAATTCACGAGTGTAATCAACATTAGTACATTTTTCTCTTTTTCCAGTACTAACGTGTTTATGATTCTTAAAATATTCTAAATGAGATTTACTTAATTTTTGTTTAGTTTCTTTTGAACGTTTTATACCTAAATTTATCCCTTTATTAACTAAACTTAATTTATTTTTATGTTCTTCAGATAAATGTTTTCCTAAATGTGCTTTACTTAATTTTAACTTCAATTCATCTGAAAGATGTTTTCCTTTCATAGCACTCACGTGTCCTTTAAATCCTAAATGTTTACATTTTTTAGAACAAAATTGAGAAGTGTTTTCTCTATAAAGATGTACAAAATATTCTTTTCCACAAATACTACAATTTTTACTAATCATATTTCACCCTTTCTACCTCCAACTTAGAGTACACAGTTCTAACTAAGATAAAACATAATAAAGTAACTCTATTATAAAGTTTTTTTATTTGATTAAAAACTCTTTAAACTTCCTTTCAGCATTATCCCTAGCAGGTCTCATAAATGGCACTCCAGCAAATCCCGGATGATGAACAACCTTAGCAAAAAAATCCTTACCACCTTTCTTCCAGTGTAAAGCTTGTTTATTAACTGCTTGAATAGTAAAAGGACCATAACCCTCTTCAACAAACTTTGAATATTCAGCATTACTTCTAAGAATGGCTTTAAAAGGATTAATCCATTCTATCTGAATCTGCCTTCTAAGATTTGATGTATCTACTGGAGCGTACCTTCTTGCATCTCCTTGTGCTTCCAATACTGTTTTGTAAAAGAAGTCTAAGAACTTCTTCTCAAAATCAACACTTTTATCAGTGAAATTAGAAGTAATTCGTATCTCCATTAGGCTCCCTCACATTAACCTTACTAGCCATTAAAGTCCTATACACCACCTTATCTAAAGTGTACTTATCCAAAATACTATTAATCACGTACTTATCACCAGTACTCCTCCTAATAATCAAATCACCCACGTTAACAGCAACGTGACCTACTGAAGTGTAAGTTGTTGGGTCTACAAAAATCTTAGTAGTACCATCCAAACTCTCACCTCTTTCAACTAATCCCCTATCACTGTGTTTAACATCTTGGAATACTGCATTAATATTAAAAACACTCTCACTACTAGTTGTAATCATACCATCAGCATCTTTACTTCTTGTAAGTTTTATGAGTTGAGCTGTTTCTTTAAAACGACTCATTAAACGATTATGAGCATTAACATAGTTTGATTGGAATCCATTCTCAGCCACTATTGCAGCCTTAGTAGTACCAGCACTGGTTACGTCAGCATGAATAATTCTACACTTAGTAGTACCAGTTTTACTCTTATTAGCAACTATAACTCTACTCTTAGTGGTTCCTTCCTTACTTAAAGTTTTATTAACCCTAGCTTTAGTAGTTCCTTCTTTACTAGTAATTTTAATAATCCTACTCTTAGTGGTTCCTGTAACGCTTTTTATAAGAATAACTTGAGCCTTAGTAGTACCAGTAACTTCTTTATCTAATGTTAAAACTCTACCCTTAGTTGTTCCAGTGGTACTTATTCCTTGCTTTAATATATCTACTTTTGTAGTTCCTATAATACTCAAACCTTGTTTTAAAACATCACATTTCGTGGTTCCAGTTTTTGAAGTAGATTTATTAACCCTGCTCTTTGTAGTGCCAGTTTTACTCTTAATAACAATAACTCTTGATTTAGTGGTTCCAGTCTTGGATTTAGTTTCAGCAGTTGGTAAAGCATCACTAGTTCCACTACCACTATTATATAAGAAATCAATATTATCTTGACTTAAAACTTTCTCAACAAACCTAACATCATTTAAAGTTCCAACACACTTATTTCCATCAATATCACTACCTAAAATTATTTGAAGACCAGTAGCACTAATTGCTAAATCTCCACTAAGAGAATCTGTTCCAATACTTGAACCATTAACAAAGAACTCTAAAGCATTAGTGCTCGAAGTGTACGTAACAACTAAATGATAAGCTGTAGCATTGTTAAGAACTTGCCCACCACTTTCTGTCTGGTCATCCCCTTCACTCAAGAATTGTAAATAATAATCATCACTAACATTCTGATAAGCTAAACCAACACTATCCCTTGTGTTAGTTCCAGTGCCAATCCAAATAAGTGAATGTTTATTATCAGTGCTTGGCTGACTCGTAGGAGTGTACCATAATGAAATACTTAAATCATTATTCCCCGTACTAACTCCCGTAATAGCCATTTATTATCTTACCTTTACTTTTTTTTCTATTAACCAATCATCTGCTTCTAAAGTTTTTTCTTCAGTAGTCATAACTACAACTTCTTTACTTTCAGAAGTCATATCTATTTTACTCCTATCTAATCCTTCAACATAAGTTTTTAATTCTTCTTCACTCATAAAACTCACATTTTTAGGTAATTCTTTAGCATCATCAGCTAAAACTTTATCATTACTCATACCAACAAGATACTCATCATTATTCCCATTACTACTGAAGTAACCCCCATCACTAACGTAATCAGGAACTGATAAGTTACCCTCTTTATTAGGTATTAACTTATACTTAATCACTCTCATCCTTTTCACCTCCGAACAAAGCAATACTAGTTTTGATATTAATACCCTTCTTAGTACTATATTCTTTACTGCAATCCTTAAACTTCTGATACATATCTTCTAAGAATTTCAACTGGTCAGCGTGATTAGGCAACCTAGCACCTTCCACTTTATCAACCACTTCTTTAATCATTTTCTGCTCCATCATTAAATAACCAGTAACACACTGCTGAGCCAAAGTTCCATTAATACCAATCTGTGTTAAATAAATCTGATTACCCTCATCAATAGCTCCACCGTGACTCCTAGCAGCACATAAAGCTTGTTCAAAAGCAGTTTTAATATGATACTTTTCCTCTTCATTCTCAAAATCTTCTTCAGTTAATTCGTAATCATCAGGTTTGCCTAATTCATTTCTAACCTTTTCCATTATTGATAAATAATTAGCAACATAATTAGTTAATGTTTTAATAGCTCCATTCTTATAATCATTACTTGTTAGTATTTGACTTCTTAGCTTATTAATCTCATTCTCTTTCAATCTTTTATCAAACTCATTTAAAGGCTTATTAGTTTCTAAATTAAGATTCATAGCTATTTCATATTTTAATCTATCAATCTTAATTTCTTTTTCAGTTACATCAAAACCATATTCATTTATAGCCATCATAGTTTTCTGAACCTGAGCTAAATCCTGTCTGACATTCCTAATACTTGTAGGGTGATGTAGTGTTAAAGTATTATCCATAAACTGTGATTGAGTTTTATAGAAATTCTTTGCTGTCTTACTCATTGCTGGTAAGTTTTCATTAACGTAGTTAACCATTTTAGTTAATTCTTTACTGTGTTCTTTATCCATTACTGTTAACTTATCGTTAAGAACTATCATTAATTCATCATTTTTTTTATTCATCCTTGTAAACCTCCATGAGCACCACTAATACCTGAACAATAACCTCTTGCCAAAGTTAAGTCACCAAAATCAACACTATTACTTAAACTTAATATTGTAACATATTCTAAAACATTACTTGCAGAACCAGTTTCTCCACGAGCACATATAGCTCTAGTATAATTAGAAACTCCACTTGATTGATTAGAAGTTCCAGTTAAATCACCGAAATCACCAGCATTACCTTCACTTGCAATAGTAACATAATCAATTTCAGCGACTCTACTTCCTGTATATCCTCCAAACCATAAACCTCTTATTGAATTACTAGCACCACCTAAAGCTCTCTTTGCTCTAATAAGATTTCCAAAATCAGTAGCATTACCTGTTGAAGCTATAACTATAAACTCAATAACATCTATGTATCCTCCAGCATTACTTCCTCCACCTCTTAATCCTCTTGTTGGACTACCTAAACCAAAACCACAAAAACTATTAGTTAACATATCTCCGAAATCAGCAGCATTACCAAGAGTTGCTAAAGTCACATAATCAATTTCATTATAATAAGTTCCAGCATTATTATCACCACCCATCCAACAACCACGAGTACTACTACTACAAGCTCCTGGTGTTTGCTTTGCTCTAATAAGATTACCAAAATCAGCAGAGTTTCCAGTCGTTGCTAGTGTGAAATAATCCATAGCGTCAGTAACAGCATCCACATAACCTCCAGCATCAATAAATCTAACACTACTTGAAACAGAATGACTAATCCGTCTAGCACTTGATAAATTTCCAAAGTCTGTAGCATTTCCTTTTGTACTTATTTGAATATAATCAACAGTATCAGTATTTCCCATTAAGCATAACCTCCTCCAAATACTCCCCTATCATTTAAACTATAAGGTTGAACATAAACCTGCAAACCACCATGACTACCACTAGTTCCTCCAAGATATCTTCTAGCAACACTTAAATCACCAAAATCCGAAGAATTACCAGGAGTTGAAATAGTATTATAATCAATAGTGTTAACATAAGTATCAGTGTAACCACCACCCCACACAGCATAAACACTATTACTAGAACCAGCTAATTGCTGCCTAGCTTGAGTTAAATCCCCGAAATCAGTAGCATTACCACAACTAGCAAAATTAATATAATCAACAACGTTTGAAACACTTCCAGTATCACCACCAGCGAATAAACCCCTAGTTGAAGTACTTCCACCACCAAAACAATTACCCCTACCAACAGTTAAATCACCCCAATCAACACTATTACTAAGAGTTGAAAAACTAACATATTGAATAACATTACTATAACTAGCACCACCAGAAAAAATAGCAAGAATAGGACTATCAACACTAGCTAAACCATCATTTGTTCCCAACAAGTCACCGAAATCAGCAGCATCACCAGTAGTTGCTAAAGTCACATAATCAATATAATTAGTATTACCCATTTACTGATAACCTCCAGCCCATAAACCCCTA
>JBAZFG010000007.1:0-45845 GCA_041653515.1 Candidatus Nanoarchaeia archaeon | reverse complement strand
TTATTGCTTCCCTGGTTATCTCATAGTCGCCCGATGGTCAGGGTGGCCATCAGTGATTGTATGAGTAAACACTCGGCTAGGCTTGTACTTAGTCATTAACCGCCTTAATTTATTAATAGCATCTTCTTTATGCTTAGCTATCTCTAAGTCTTTAAAGCCAAGGAAATAAGTTTTCTTAACCCCTAGTATATCCTTGCAAGTCTTGCATTCGCTCATGCGCGTCTTCTTAACTGAACCAGGTTCCTGCCAGAAAGGGTATTTATCACCGTAACTAAAAATAACAGATATTACATCCTCTTTCTCGCTTATTTTAGCAATAGTTCCACCCATGCCAATTACTTCATCATCAGGGTGGGCTGCGCAAACAAATATTGTCATATCAAATTAATTAATGTGGTCTGGTTTTAAATATTTTGAATAAGTTAAAAAGCCAGTAATCACTAATAATTAACTATGAGGGTTTTACTAATGAGTGATGTTCACGCTAACTGGCCTGCACTACAAGCCCTTGAGGCTGACGCTGGTTACGCTGACTTCGTGATTCACGCTGGTGACTCAGTGGGTTATTACCCTTTCCCTGATGAATGCGTTTCATGGTTAAAGGCTCACGCTGATGTTAACGTGATGGGTAATCATGATTACGCTTTGGTTAGCAGTAATTTTGGCGGTTTTAGCAGTGAGTCATTGCAAGTATTATCCTGGACTGATAATCACTTATCTGCAGCTAACCTGCGCTACTTAAGTAATTTGCCTGACACTTGGGTTGGTGATGTTGGCGGGGTTAAGTTTGGCGTGGTTCATGGCGGGTTAACTAATCATTATAATGAATTCATCCACCCTTACGCTGACGCATCAGTGCTTAATGGTTATCTTGAGAAATTAGGGGTTAAAGTATTAGTGACAGGTCACGTTCATCAATTATTTGTCCGTCAATTAAAGAATGGCTTAGTGATTAATCCGGGCAGTGTTGGTCAGCCAAGGGATAATAATGTTAACCCTGGTTACGTGTTATTGAACGTTAATAATGGTCGGGTTGAGGAAGTCATGCCTCGAAGGTTTAAGTATGACCTCTCTTTGGTTGAGCAGAAAGTTAAGAGCGAGATGTTGCCAATGACTTTTGTTGAGCGATTAAAGCAAGCTAATTGACTGTGAAGTAATTAATGCTGGTCTCATTGCTATTACTAACAGCGTCCAATCCTTTTAGGCGCCAGTAGAAAACACCATTCATGCTAGTAGTGTCTATCGTGAAGTTAGCCCAATCGCCAGCATTATTAATATTAACCGGTGACCCGTTATCAAGCCAAGAGCCTGTCTCATTAGTCTGTAAAGTAACACTGCTCACCTGGAAGTTATCAGTCCAGTAACTACTTAGTTTGACTATTTCTCCCGCGCTCACAACGCTGGCGTCCTGCTCAACGTCGCTGTACGCCGGGCTGATTGAGTTAATAGTCACTGTGCCGAACGCAGTGCTGTTCCAATTATTCACGCGGTCACGGCAGTTCAACCGGTAATCAATTATTTTGCCCTCGTCGAGCGGGCTGAAATTAATTGTAGTGTTGCTCCAATTATATGACAGTATTGTCTCTGAACTATTCTCGAACAAGCCAGTCACGTTTGACTCATAAGTATAAGCAGTGGCGTTACGGTCATCAGTCCAGTGAGCGCTTAAGTTAAGCGTTTCATTAACGTTATTAATGACCTCGGGGCTGGCGTTATAATTATCAAACGAGGGGCTTGCGCGGTCAATGTAAATGCTGAACGTAACATAAGCGTTATTCTGGCAGAAACCAACACTTAACATTAGTAATGCCGTTGCCGCGAATAACAATGACCTCATATTATTTTTTTCTCCGTCCACTAACAAGTAGTGGTTCTTAATAAAATAAAAGAATAAGTAATATAAAAAAATATAGCAAAAAAAAGAAAAAAACTTTGCTGGTTTGCTTATGGTGTGTCTGGTAAACTTGTTATAACAATAGTGTTGCTGTCAGTATCCCCACCTAAAGCAGTTGCATCAGCAGCTACCCTTTGGTAAAAATTAACAGAGTTGGTCTTTGTTATTGTGTCTGGCCAGTTGGTTTGTGAAGCATATATTACAGAGATGTAATCTGATGCACCATATGTATATGCATCGCCAACTGAAGTTGTTACACCACTTGGTAAATCAGCATATAATTGCATCTTTAATTCCAAATCAATGTTACCAACATTTGAAATAGTCCAGTGGCCACTTGTTTCAGCAGACGCACATTCATTGCTTGGCAAAGCTTCAGTTTCGTTAATTAAAGTTATGCCTGGTGTGAATGATAAAGATGTTGCTGAATCATTTGTGCAGACAGAACTGATTGATATGCTTGCGTCCTTTTGGATTGTAACACCAAAGTCGATACTGCCTGATTCATTAGGTGCTGGTGCCATTACTGCTCCCATTGCTAGAATGGATATTAGTGCTAGCGCGCTTCCTTTCAAGTAATTCATTTTATTTTCCTCCTCCTAATTTTTTTTAACATAAATGCCTCTACTTAGAGGCTTTCTTCATTTTTCTATGATGTTTCTTCTTTTTAAGCATTATATATACTCCAACACCTATAATGCCTGCAACAGGCAAGCCAACCATTAAAGGATAAGTAAGCGGATTGTAATCACCAGGTATAATTATATTTGGTAATACACCAATATTTAATCCGAGTGTGCCACCAGTATTTAATCTTACATCAAATCTTGCTTTGAAAATTGTGCCCGGCAAAAAACCTATTTCATAAACAGGCACGCTAAAATAGACTGTTACAGGAAATGCTTCAAAACCAGTCGCAGTTTCAGGGTAATCAACACTTGTTACCCAGTTACTTGCAGTGTAATAAGTTATACTCGTTTGATAACCGATACTACCATTAGACAATGTAACCCTATCCCTTGACGTATCATTGTTGATTATGTTAAATATGATATTATATTCATCAGTTGTGTTGTATGCATCACCAGTTAGGCAACAATATATTGTAAGATTACCAGTTGTTCCAGGCGTTATAACTGTTGTTGGTAATACATCACTGCACCTGAATATTGTTTGACCTGGTGTGTATTTGCAGACACTATCAGCCATTACTGCGCTCATCAGTAATAATGGTAATATTAGTAATACTTTCCTCATTTGATTATTGTAGTTAGTCATGGCTTTTTAATCTTTTGCTTGAGATAAATCCTCACTGGTTATTATGATGCTCTTAATTATTGACTGGGGTTCAAGACCGCTTGATAAGTCAATGAAAGCCCAGACCTCGCACTCATCGCCCTGCAAATTAGACTGACACCATTCAGGATAAATAATTTCTTCACTAAGAATAATTAAGTCAGTCGGGATTAAAGCACTGCTTAACTTAACCACCACGCCAGCAGGCAATGACTCATTTAGCCTAAAACCATAACGAGTGAGAGTGCCAATACCAGCATGAGCTAATGTGAAATCACCCACAAGCGAGCTATTAAGACTATTATCAGCCCCCTTGTTAGCCTCGCTTGAAGCCCAACCAGTGAACGATAAAAGCTCACCTGCCGATAAGTGAGCCGTGATATTAAAAGCGGCTGACGGGTTATAAACATAGAATGATTGCTCAGGGGTAATGGCTTTATTATTCACCGTGTCATTAGCAGTAACACGCCAATGAACATTAACATCACCAACACACGAGGAGTTAAGAGTGAAATTACTCCAACCATCAACAAAACCAATCACTTGCTCAACTGCCCAATCACCTGAGCGGTCACTCTCCAGCACAGCGCTGTCAAGATAATAATCATCAGTCCAGTGAACACTCAATAAAACATTATCACCATTAATTAATGAGCCATCAACAGTATAAGTCAAATCCTCAAAACTAATAAAATCATACTCTGGCGCACTAAAATCATTCCTGCACACATTATCAACATCACACAACGCAGTAACCCAACACTGACTGCGGCTACTGCATGAACTAAAACAATCATTAGACGCGACATCCCAAGCATAAGCATTACAATCATTATATTGGCAATCACTCGTGCAACCAGTATTATTAACAAACCAACCCTGAACGCGCTCATCACACATAGCGCTAGCACCACAACCACTCTCGCACGAGCCATCACCAACACCAAGAATCCAACCACCACCAGTCCAAGCGTTAACCTCAACATGATTAACATCACACTTAACGCAGTTAGCGTCACTAGCATCACAATAACCACGCTCGCTTAACGAGTCATCAAGCGTATAACCATTAGTGGTAAATACATCACAACCAGCCCCATCATAATCAGCGCAAGCACCAAGACTAGTTTGACTAGTAGTCCAAGCCTCAACCACCGGCGAGCCCTTATCACTAACTAACGAGCCAGTCCGAATAGTAGCATAACAAAGTTCATAACCCTGCCACAATGAGCCACTATCATAATAAGGGTCAAAATAACAAGACTTATAGATATTCCTACCAAAAAAAGAAAAAGTACTGCTAATACAAGTGCCAGGCTTACCAAGATTATCAGCCGAGCAAGTCAAAGCCAAACCAGCACTCAAACAAAACAAAACTGACAGTAATAACAGCTTCCTCACAAATATACTTCTAAACACAACGTTTATATATATTTTCATTAAACAGTATGAGAGAGGAGATTAAAAAAAAAATGGTGTTACAATCAGATTGCCAAGGGTGCGGGAAGACATTTAGTATTAATGATTCAGAACAGCAGAGACAAACCGAGAATCAAAGCAAGTGGTCAGGCGTCACTACCTGCAAGAATTGCAAGAAACTAATATTATACCACGTTAGCCGTGGCAGCATCGCGAGCAGTTCAATCATTGACCGCTACGATAAGTCGTTTACGCAAACAACAGTGGTTAAGTCAGGCTCAAAAAATTATAACATAACCCCTGAATTCCTCGAAGGACTGGACATTAAGGGTGGCTCACTGCAACGAGTCAATCACGAAGGAATTAATTACTTCGTCTTCCTCAATGATGATAGCACGATTAAATCATTCGCTAATGAGAATCAATTACTTAATGAGTTCAAATTAAGAAATTTTATTGACCAAGGCGATGAACCAATCAAGCGCGATAACTGGACTGATTATAATGATTACTTCCTTGAATTAAGCAAAGGTCTTGATTCAGATTTAACTACAAGACGAGTAAGAGTGGCTAAGACTAAAAAATTACAAATCAAAAGCCTTGAAACTGAGTTAAGAAAAATCAATAAAGCCAGCAACGAGATTAAAAGTGATCTTGACGAATTAAAGAAATCATATGCTTTTGTAAAATCATTCCAAGATAAAAGCGAGCCTTTAATTGAGATAAAGCAATTAATTGATGATTACTCAAAATATTACTTATACCAATTACTAACCGATGAGCAAGCATGCGAGCACTTAAACATTAAGTCAACAAGAGTATTAATTGACACACTAAGCGCTTACGCTGATTATAACCCTGATAATTTTAATAAACTAAGATGCATCGCTAGCGCAGAGAAAGGAAATAATCTGAGTAATGTAATGAGATTTTTAGAAAGCACAATTGGTTTATTAACTAAGTTTAAGAATGAGAAAAAAACCATTAGCACAGTAATTAATGAGTACTCACAAAAAGGGTTTAATGAATTCGTTGTTCAGGATTGGACTATTGAGAGTAAGATTAACAAATCAGTAACTAATGAGGTTGGTCAAGGCGACGCGTTAATAAGCATTATTGAGAAGCGTCGTGATAGTTTAATAGAGCAAGTCACTAATGAATTAACCAGTAAAGTAGATGACTTAAAAGAACCGTTCATTAAGGCAACTGAAAAAATAGCAAACATTGAGGATAAAGCAATTGGGTTATGGAAATCAATAAACGACAAACGAAAAAAAGAGATAAGCAGTCTTTATGATAACATTGGTTTAATGCCTGAATTAATTACGTGCGAGCCGTCAGCAATAGATGAATTGTTTAACCCGTTAATTAAACAAATTAATCACTACCTTAACAATCCTAATGAATTACCAGAACTAAAAAATGACTTTGATTACTTAAAAGAACATGACCCTGAGTTCATCCTTGAGCGAGTTAACTTATTGGATAATAAAGCAAGAGGATTAGAAGCCAGAATAAAGAACGGGTTTAAGAATGAATTAATTAAACGCTCATTCAAGCCAAATGAAACTGAACAATTAAAAAAAGAGATAAGTGATATTGAATCACTCACACTAAAATATGATTTCATAACTAATCATTACGACCAATACGTTTCTGGTTACATTGATTTTAGGATGATGGATACACCAATGACACTTGATTATGATGTGCCAAAAGAATTCCTACTTGAATTAAACGAGCATATAATCAGTGAATTAAAAACCCGCTTCCCTAACAAGATTAATGCAAAACAATTAGAGACGTTCAAGAATATTATTAAGGGCCAGAAAGAGGATTATAACATTTCATTAGATAACCAATTTAAGGTTTATGGCAATAAAGAACCTGCCATACAAAATTGTGTTGATAAATTAACCAAATCAATCAATAAATTAGGACAAATAATTATTAAGGAAGAACTGGATTTATGGCAATCAGGTCATGACCGGCGCAGTGCTGATGAATTAAAAAAATCATTAAGCGATAAACTTGGCGGTTTTTACAATGATGAATTATTAACTAACTTGAATAAAGAATTAGATAACTTATGGACTGATATTGGTTTAGCTGATAAAACAATAATAACAACTGAATTAGACTCACTTAGGAATAAAGTCATTGATGTTAAGAAACTAACCACTAAATCAAAGAAAGAAGTTGATGAGAACAAGAAAGATGGTTACTCAATCATTAACTTAGTTGACTCACCAAACTTATTCTTGTTCTTTAATAAACCACAGACTAAAACTACAATGAATAAAGCAGTTGATGAACTGCGCGATAAAATTGCAAATAAATTAAGTAGTAATTATAGTTTATTCAAGGTGGATGAAAATTACTCAGCACTAAACATTGAGGTCTTTGGCAAGGACTCTGAGTGTGATTTTGTTCAACAAGCAGTTGAAGGACTAAATTACAACTCTTACAATAATATTTGCGCTTTACAAGAATTAGTAACTGATTACTACACTGACTGTCAGGCAAGAGGTGTTAAGCCACACCTTAAGGAGTTCATTGAGTCAAACGCTGATGAATTCGCGTTAAAGAATATTAAATTACCACCAATCAAAGCATTGAAAAAAGAATTCAAAAATGAGTCAGGTTTGAGTGCTAAGATAAGCGAGTTAATGGCTAAGTATGATAATAAGACTAAGCGATTTAATAAAATAAAGAACATAGCAGCAGTCACTGCGATTACTGCTATTGCTGGTTATGTTGGCATACCCCCAGAAATAATTCCTTTTGCTGGCGCGGCATGGAAATTATTTGATAATTACGCAGGCATGAAAGAGATTGACCTGGAAGGTTATGAGCAGAGCGTTATTAACGGCGACGTGGCCGAAGCAATTGACATGGTCAGGACGGCTTATGGGCCTGACACGACAGTGTACCAGCAATTATTTGACCCCAGTAACCCACTCATTAATCAGGAGTACGTTAATGAAATCGAGGCAGGCATTGACGTTGACGGTGACAGCCAACTAACTGAGCACGCGCTTAACTTCTGGTACGACGCGCCAGGCGACCCGGCCACTGACGGTGACATCTGGTCAGCGGACCAGGAGAACGGCATCGCAATGTACCAGGACCATACCCTGGCTGAGCAATTCAGACAAGGGTTTTATGACTCACTCTTTAAAGTAATGATTAGCGGTGCTGGTTTGTTGCTCAGCGCTTACTTGCTTAAAAAACAAATCGGTGACAAAAAATCAATAAGGGATTATAACCTAATCAGGACCATTCCAGACGAGTACAACCACGTGGCATTAAGATTCACTAAGGGTTCTAAACGCTCACTTGAGTCAAGCACTATTTAGAAAAATATTTAAAGCAATACCTTGAAGTATTCTTAGAAATGAATTACTTTGGATTAAGCAATAATAATGATGTCAGTATCTATAAGACTGATGACGCTATCAGCGCTGCTAGCGCATGGGCTGATATTAATAACGCCCCGCTATTCAAGTCAAGGCTTGAAGGCTTAATTAGCAAAGTCAAAATTATTGAGAACACGCAAGCTGTTTTATCAGAGTCAGGCGCGTCAAAAAACATGGCGTCCACTGATGGTGTTAACCTTTATACCTGCAGTCTTAACTCGGTTTTCTGGGATTTAGGTGGTCAGAATAGGTTCAGGAATTCATCACTTTATGATACTTTCTTATTACCAGCTGACGGTGTTTTATTCCTAATGGATAATAGTAATAGCATTGTTGCTACTAACTCAAACTTAGTGCTTGACCAATTAAGGGAGATTTGCGAGAATAAAAGCCCTAAGAAATCTTACAGTTACGGCTTATCAAAAAGCGACCTTAGTTACCTTACTGACAAAGATGAGGACGGCCAGCCAAAGAATCGTTTCGCGCTTAACTTTGATAAAGACTTCATAGCCCGCTACGAGAAAGCAGATATGTTAATGCCTATCTGCAACTTCAGCTCTTGGGATAATGACGGCGTTATTGCCTCAATTGGCAGCATGATATTACAGCACGTAACTGAAGGTGGGATTAATCTTAAATTTGTTGTCGGCGGCGACGCCAGTGTGGGCAAGAGCACCCTGCTTGAGCGGTTCGTTGACAAAGTAACCAATAAGCCAGATATTATTAAGCCAACAAAAATGACTATTGGCAGTTCATACAAGACAATTGAGGTTAACTCAGCTGTTTATTACGCTCATGATAATGATGACCGAATGTACTTTGTTAATGGCGACGGCCAGGTGGCTAACCTAATTAAAGTAGTCTCTTATAATGATAAGACTGGCGGTATTAAGAAGTTTAATTTATTGGACGCTAACGGTGAGTTAATTAATAATTATGTGGGCGGCGACTGGGGTAAAATCATTAGTTACTTGAAGGATAATAATTCAACACCGGTTTATGACTTGAAAGTATTATCAAGGATTGCCCAGTTCATGAACCCATTAGAACAAGTATTCCCTGACAAGGAGTCCTTTATTGGCGGCCGATTGAATGATAAACTTAATGGTTACCTTTATGACTTAAGCGAGCACACTGACTCGCCTGAGTACGAAGTAGTGATTGATTTAGTCTCAATGATTCATAATGATAAAGCTTTGATGAGTAAATTAATACCCCAGCTTAAGGAAAACCTTGGCACCTACGTTATTAAATTGTACGAGTTTAAGTGCAATAACTTATTGGAGTCAATAAAGGATAGTAAACGAACTGATTTGTTTGATGAATTAAGTAAGAACCCAACCAGAGACGAGATAGCCCTTGTGCGACAAAAAGTTAAGACCATCAATTTAACAGCTGAACAAGAGGTTAGTTTATGCATAGAGTCAATTGATTATTTGAACGAGCAATTAGGTGTTTTTGACAAGGAATTAAGTAATGAGTTACTGAAAGTCAGGGCCCAATATATTGCTTAAACCTTTGTTTTCTTAGCAAACTTCTTCTTAGCATAAATGCTCGCCATTAACAAACTAACCATTAATGCAGCAATAATAATGATTCCTAAAACCTCGAATTGCGCTGCGAAATTACCCAGCAAAGCAAACATTATTACTCGCGGGATAGTGCCAATAATATTGTAAAGCGTGAAATTCTTAAACTTCATCTTAGTGACCCCGCTAAGATAACTAATCGGGTCATAAGGGATGAACGGTATTAACCGGCCAATAAGCACTCCTTTATCACCATACTTCTCAACCCAACCATCCATGAAACTAAGCGTGTCCTCACCAAGCAGTTTCTTAACAATTGGCCTGCCACCCTTGCGCGCGATTAAAAAACTAATACTAGCGCCAGCAATCGAGCCAAGACCAGCCCAGAAAGTCACTTCCCATAAACTCATCAACATACCAGCGACCACTAACACCCCCTCGCTTGGAATAACCACTAAGATAGCTTGAACTATCATTGCAGTAAAAACACCCACTCCACCGTAAGTCCTAACTACCCCTTCAAGGAAAACCATTATTGGTGCTAATAAGTCACTAATCATCTTGTTGCAGTGCTAATCAGAGTGCTGGTCTGCTCAACATCAACGTCCTTCCTCATGTTAAGCGTGAACTCTTGCAAAGCGTCCATTGACTTAACTTCAATCTTTATGATGATGTCATAAGCCCCATAAACAATGTTAATGTCCTTTACTTCTTTGCGCTTAATTAATTCCTCAGCCACTTTAGTTTCCGCACCAGGCTTAGTATTAATCAATAGGTATGATGTTACCATAAGACTTTCTAGCTTAATGGCCCTTTTATTTCTTTCTTAAAATCTTTTCCATAATAATCTTGTTAGGGATTAATATCATGCCACCCTTAGAATCCTTAATAATAGTTGTTAATAAGTTAACCTCAGTGACTTTACCCTCAAACTCCTTAACCTTAATTGTGTCACCCTCATTAACTAATTTGCTATGCATTAAGTAATAACCAGCGAACGCTGAAGGAATTAAATCCCTTAACGAGTAAGCAAGCACGCCAATAATAGATAAGGATAAAATAACTGCCATTAAAGTTAATACTTGCTGGGCGAACCCGAGAAAACTAATCGCAATCAAAGAAACAACTATATACAAGCCAAGCTTGATGAAATAACTACTATACCATAACAACGCTTCACTATAACCACTGTTCTTGATAAGGCTCTTGAACGCCTTAGTATCCTTGATTCGACCAGTATACTTGCTTAATAATTTAACAATTATAACCCCAATAATAATAGTTGATAACGCTAGAATAATATTTGTGATATCCATAACCTTTTAGTAGTCAAGAGTATTTTTTATACCTTTATGATGAAAGGCAAACGGCAATTACCCGCGCGGTTCCATGAGTTACAGAAATTTTATACGCTGGAAAAAAATGATGAAGGTAAACTAAAACTATTACAGATGATGTGCGATATATTGCCGCGCAAATTCGAGTTCAACAAAGTCCGCTCTAATACCACTAAACTAATGAGGTTATTAAGAGAGAAGATGAAGCATGATAAGAACCGCGATGATAACTTCCAGTTATCGATGAAATTCTTCAAGACCGAGATGTTTAGCATTGCTTTAATAGGCGAGGCTGACAGCGGCAAGACTTACTTATTAAACTGGTTGTGCAACCAATCCTTCCCGAGCACACCTAAACCCTACGAGACTAAAGAACCATTAATCAGCGTGTTCGACCATAAAGGTGCTCGTCTAAGAATAGTTGAGGTGCCAAGCAGTGCTAAGCCTGAAATGGTTAAAGTCTTGCGCGAGTGCAACTTAATAATTGTGATGCCAGGCAATAACAAGCGGTTCATTGAGTTCATCAATGATAATAACTTACCAGTCCCAGTTAAAGTACTAAAATCATTCCCCAAGAATAAATGGGCTTTCTTTGGGTTAATAGTAGTTAAGCATAAAGACTTGCCGTTAGTCTTATTCAAAGGCGCTACCATCGGTGACCTTGACTTAAAGAAAGCCATGATTAACAGCGTTGAACAAGCAAGTGATTATAAACTAAAAGACGGCGATACGATAGATTAATTATTAATTTGAGTGCAGGGTAAGTTAACAAAAACTTTTGTTTTTGAACCATTCCTAGTAAGTGTGTAGAGGAAGGTAACAAAAATTCATTTTGAACTTTATTTAACAATTAGTTATGTGCTCCCAACTTCAGTTTTCCCGTAAACGGCTTTTGCGCGAAGCGGAAAAGGGGTTTGCAGGGGAAGGGACGCTTTATTCGCGTTCGCTCATAAGTGCTCACTTCACTTCGTTTCGTGGGTTTGAACCCTGCTGGTTGAAATAAGCATAGTAAGTGTGCAGGGGAAGGGATTTGAACCCTTGAAGGCACTAAGCCATTGGGCCCTAAACCCAACTCCTTTGACCGCTCGGAAACCCCTGCAATTAATACTAAGAAAGAGTAAATGGTTTTTTAAGCGTTTAGTAAACGTTTTTTAATCCGATTATTGTATAGATTACTGTGAGGCACTTGTTATTACTCAGCGTGTTATTATTGCTTAGCCCAGTGCTTGCCCAAGAATTATCCGAAGCCCAGAAAGCCGAGGTTTACTCGAGCGTGATGGACTGCGTTAATGACGTTAATAATTGTGACTGCGCTGGCTTTGACGAGGAAGGACAAGCTTATTGTAATAACACTGTTACTGGCGTGATGGCCTGCCTTGTTAATTTATCAAGCAGTGAGTGCCAGTCAATCGACCCGACCAAAGTAATAGTTAATGGGGTTAGTATTGCGCAAGCAGTGCGTGATAAAGTATTAACTTACGATGAATCAATCACTAGTTGTGTTACTAGCGCAGCGGGTTGTGATTGTAATTCTTTCCCAGTGAGCGTGAGGGATTTCTGCGAGGATAAGAAAGCTAAGGAGACAGCGTGCCTTGATAATTATGACTTGGACGCTTGCATGACGCTTGATAACCCTGACCTTAAAATATTTCCTGACTGGACGCCGAGCTGGATAATTGCCATCCTTGACCCAATTATCAGACCACTTGTTGAGTGGCGACAACAATCAGAGCGCGACATGGCAGTGGGAAGCGCGATGAATAGCATTGGCACGTGCTTCGCTGACCCTTATAATTGTGATTGCAGTTCAATCAAGTTCCCAAGCATTAAGGCAGATTGCATGCAACGAGCCCGCTTAATGAGAACTTGCCTTGAGTACCGGGACTGCCTGTTAACAGCCGGCAATAACACTGGCATTTGCACTGGCATTGAGGCTTGCACATCACTAGTAGAGATGCCATTAGTCCCTGAAGTAACCCCCTGGTTTATTAAACCATTCATCGAGCCAGTAGTCCTCCAGAACGTTTGCCCAATGATGACTGACTGGCCGTACGATAAAGGCAATTACGCTAGTTGTAACTAATGCTTCCATTCCTTTTTTAGCAGGCCAGTAGTGTACTCGTCTTTTATTTTACCGTCAGCTTTACACCTGAAACCCTCACGCCTAAGGCCTTCTACTTTGTAACCAAACTGTTCCTGCATCCTCTGTGAAGCTTTGTTGCCTTTGAAGTAACCATTATCCAACCGCCTGAGCCCTAAGTCCTCGAACGCGAACCTGATTCGCTCACCCCAAGCCTCAGTCCCATAACCATGACCGTGGTACTTAGCGTTAAGCCAGATGCCGCCGCCAGCCGTGCCCTGAAACTTATTAATCTTATCCAAGGTAAGACCGCCAATCACTTTACGCTCAGACTTAAGCTCGATAGCGAACGCGTAAGCAATCCGCTCCTTCTGACGGGCATTCCTCAAGCTGCGACTAACCCACTCCAACGCGTCCTTCCTAGTGTAAGGGTGAGGCACGGCCGCGAGCCACTTAGAAACAGCCAAGTTATTAAGACCCTCAACTATATCATCAACATCCTTTTTAGTCCACTCCCTCAAGATTAATCGCTTAGTCTCCAGCCTCATAGTGATTTCTTAAGTAATTAGTATTAATTAAGATTTTTATTAAGAAAGACAAATTGATTTCTTTAAGCGTTTAGTAAACAACTTTTAATCCCAATGTGCTCTAAAATAATCGTGAGAAGCTTATTATTGCTTAGCCAAAAACGTCTGACCAAAGGATAATTGACTAACCTCACAATAAAGGCAATTGCATTAATTAATAGTAATAATATTAATTCTAAATTTAGTAAAATTACTTTTCATCAAGTAATGTCATTATTGGTGAATAAAGAGCTAAGGTATTATCACTAAATAACTTAATACTGAAATCAACTGGTTTAATTTTTAATACATTTATTATTGCGTTAATAGGATAATTAAAGTCTATTTTTTTGGCAATAATCTTAGTAAGGAGTTTACCTTCAAAAGTTAAATGATTCTTCTTCTGCTTAGGAACCCCAGATGATTTGACCAAAGCAATTAATTCAGGCGATTGGTCAATAATAAAATTAGGTTTTATGTAAGTGCCCTTATCAAGCCAATAACTATTGCCAATAAAATCATCAGTAGTTAACTCGCCAAGTTCTAAAAGCGTTTCCAATGATTTCTTTAATAAATCATTACTTAATTTAGGGATTAATAATTTCTCAATGATATCACTTAATTCATTAAAATGCTTATTATTATTAGTGAATAACTCAAAAACATAAGGCACTAACGCTTCAGGTAAGTGTTTTGAGTACATAATAATCATTTGTTTAGTAGTACTCGCAATACTATCAGTAAACAAAGAGTTGTTTGCAGTCTTAATTATTTCAGGGATGTAAGCGCTCATGTCCTCATAATCATGGCCAACCATCTGGTTTATTGCATTACCCGCTCTAAGTCTTACTTTAGGTTTTTTATGACGTAAAGCCTTGATGATTTTTTTAACATTAACCTGAGAGTGGTCATTATCATAAATTGAGCCTATAGCATAAGTAGCTAAGTCAGCTGCGCAGTCAGAGTAATCCCCCTTTTTAATAAAAGTAAATAATTTGCGTATATTAACTTTAGAAGTTTTAGCTAACAGACCCAATTCCTCTGTGGCATTAAAATCACCATTCTTAATACGCGAGTATAAACTCATTAAATAATACTTTATTATTAATTAAATAAATACCTTTGCATACTATAAGATGCATAAAAAATATTCCCTACTGGAATTGCTGTGACTTTTGTCACAAAGACCACTGGTAGCACAAGATTAATTTAAGAAGAAAAAAATTAGGAGTGTTCCCGTCTGGTAATCTATTGTAATTCATTCATTATTCTTTGGCAGTCATGGATTGCTTGTTTAGCTGTTTCGAATTCCATCTTACTGCCATAATAAGTCAGTGAGTTCCTCTTATACCTCAGGTCATCAAATATTATGTATAAATCCTCTCTTTTCATATAATCCCTTAAGTAATAACCAAGGCAAATATGGTTTAGTACGTTAAACCCTTTCTTGAATGCTATTGCTTGCAATAATTCAATCAGTGAAGTATAATAATCCTCAAACACGAAGTTGCAGTTTTTGTTATTTACCTTTTTTATCAGGCTGATTCTCTCTTTGGCGGTTTCTATTAATGATTGCGCGCGTTTTACGTCAGGGGTGTTCTCTTTAACTGAATTGTTTGCCAGGCAGTCATCAAAGCTTGCTTCTTTCATTTGAATACCTCTAGGAAACCGTTTATTGTTAAACCGTTTATGATGTTGTTTGCCAAGTGGTGATTTGGTATCTCTTTGATGCTTTTATGCCTGAGTAATTGTATTCCCCTTTTTAGTTGCTGTTCATATTTCATTAAGTCCAGTTTTTTATTTGACTGCGTTTCCAAGTACAAGTCCACGTCACTTCCCTCTATATCCTCACCTCTTAAGTAAGAACCAAATAATACTATTGTCGGGTTGCTTAGTTCTCGCCTTAAATGCTCAATAAGCCCTGACTCAAATACTTGTCTTAGATTAAACAGTTTTTTAACCAACAAGTAATTTTCATTTGCCCGGTTAGCAGTATAGAACCGCACGTTGCCTGTCTTAATTATTGTTAGTACTCCTTCTTCTGCCAGTTCCTTGCAGTATCTTATCACTGATGGCAAGGGCATTTTAAGTGTTCTTTCTATCCCCCTAACCCTTAGTTTTGCAGTAGGGTTAACTAAGAAATATTCCACGACTACCCGTTTGATATCTTTACGTATCATTTGATAACTTATATTATCAATTGATATTTAAGGTTATCTATTCTGGGCTAAGAGAAAAAAAATTTAGGTGTGCTCCCGTCGGGATTGCTGTGACTTTTGTCACAGAGCCTGCGGGTAGCACAAGATTTATTTAAGAAGAAAAAAATAGATGTGCTCCCGTCGGGATTTGAACCCGAGTTTTCAGGTTGAGAGCCTGATATCCTTGACCGAGCTAGATTACGGGAGCAATTATTGGAAAGAAAATTACTAACTGTTTTTAAAGTTTACTCAATGACGCTGTTTAATAATAATCATGTTCAGGTGCTGGTTTGTAACAATCCAGGGAATCACCGTAAAGCATTAAGTACTCAAGGAATTTTTCTTTATCATCAAAATCAACCAGTTCATCAATACTTTTATAAGCCAAGTTAAGCGCATCATAATCAAAGCTTAATTGTTTTATTGAACTTGGATTATTCAACTGGCAGAAGGATAAGTTTAATGATTCAAGGCAGGGCAGGTCATTAAGGCCATCCGGTAAAACAGTTAATTGGTTAACACTAAGGTCAAGCACCCTAAGTTGTTTTAGATTAGTAATTGATTCAGGGATAACAGTTAATTGATTGCAACTAAGATTCAAGTACTCAAGGTTAGTTAAGCACCCTAATCGCTTGGGCAACACCGTTAATTGATTAAGACCTAAATCCAACTCAACCAAACCAGTTAACTTTGTGATTGATTCAGGTAAACAAGTTAATTGATTGCCATAAACACATAATTTACGCAAGCTGGTTAAACAATTAATTGATTCAGGGATAGTCAATAAGCATTGATGGTCTAAGTAAAGTGATCTAATACTGGATAAGTCACTAGACGAAACATTAATCCCGGCAGTACCATAAAGCCATTTAGCAATAACATCACTCATTAAGTAATCCCTTGTTAAGGTAACCTTATAAACTTTTTAGGCTAAATTAAACAAGCTAAACGTGGTCATCACTAAACCCATAGCTAGAATAACACTTACTATTACTGCGCCAGCTAACCCGAACGGGGCCTTAAAATAAGGCTTAACCCCCCTAACCTTTCGGGCTTTAAACCATAAAGCAATGATAATAAAACCAGTAATCGTGCCAGCGTAAGAACCAGAAATCTGAATTGGTTGAATGAAATCAGGCTTAAATAAAACAGCGATTAATAACGGCACAAGACAAGTCAAACCCCAAGATTTAACCTTACTAAAACCTAAGTCATGCTTAAACATATCACTCAACGCAACACCCAAACCCATAAACGACGTGGTCATGCCAAAAACAGCAATAGCCGTGCCCAATAAACCCAGTGAACCACTCAATGATTGAGTAGCGACCTGCTGAATCGAGCCATTAAAAGCCCCGATGAAAACAGCGCTGAATAATAAGTAAATAATTGTACAAGCAATCATTGCTATAAGAACCGCAGGCAAGAAAGATTTCTTCTCCTTCAATAATATCTGCTCTAATTCAGGCATCACCGAATAACCAGTTAACGCGAAGAATATGACGCCGAACGGGTAAAAGAATTGAGTTGGGTTAATCATTAATAAATTATCAAGCGATATTAACGGGGTGATAGATAAACCAATAATAACAATCATGATGATTAAACCACTAATCATGATTAATTGGACTTTATCCATCAAGTGAACCCCCTTCAAAATAGGAATACTCATTAAACCAATAAACAAGAACATGTAAAAAGTTTGATTACCAACCAAAGAGCTACTAACCCCAATAGTATAACTAATGAGTGCGCCATAAATACTAAGCACGAACAAGACCATTGTTAAGCGGTAACTATTCTTACTCAAATATTTACGCACTAAACCAGGCAACTGATAAACTTCTTTACAACGAAGCACAACCTCACCCAAGTAAAGCAATAACATAGTCATCGCGAAACCAATTAATAATGTTAAGATTACACCTGGAATAAAACCACTAACACTAATAGCATAAGGCAACCCAAGAACGCCTGCGCCAATAACAGTGCCAATAATAGTTGCAATCGCAAATAAGACTTTCATAAGATTACAACCTCAAAAAACCTTTTTTTGTAAGTCGCGACGCCCATTAATAATTTCATGACTAATCAAGTAGTAAATCCTGATTACTTAATAATGTAACGTTAACTTCCTGCAAAGCAGCCATTGACTTGAACTCACGACCAACATCAAGCGTAGTGCCAGTATTGCCCCCATAATACATTGGAATATTATACGTTGCCTTCAACGTTTTGAGAAAAGTAATTGCTTCAGTTAAATTAAGACTTAAGTCACTTCCAGCAATAGGTATGATAGCCACGTCAATATCATTAATTAATGATAATTCAGGAATATAATCAGTGATGCCAGCATAATAAATCCGCGTGCCATTAACAGTGATGATTAAGCCAGCCCCATCACCCCGCGAGATAGTGCCGTTAAGATGGTAAGCGTGAACTGTCTCAATCAAGAAATTATTAATCGTGTAATTAGTTCCAACAATTAATTGCTGGATACTAAGCAAGTTCATCCGCGCCGCGCACTCAGGAGGCATAATAATAATTGCGTCATCCTTAGCTAAGTTACTAACACTAATCTGATCGCATAAGTCAGGCCCACTATTAGAAACTATTATCCCATCACCCTTAAGACTGCCAATCGCAGCTAAATAAGGATTAATATAAATCCTATTATTGTTTGATTCAATCATGAAGCCAGCGTGACCCAACCAAGTAATCTTAACCCGATAAGAAGTTTCACGAATTGCAGTGAAACCAAAGTTAGGCATTGAACAACCAACCACGAGCAGTAATGAACTAATTAATAATAATTTTTTTAGCACAAGAAAGAATTAAGTAACTGGTTTTTTTAATCCTTTTCAATCACAAACACTTGATGGCAAACCATTAGTCACGTTGCAAATAAGTTCAGTAAGAACTAATTCCTCAATAGGAGTACTAGCTTCCTTGATTAAAGCAGTGTAATTAGCAAATAAACCATCATAACTCTGGTTAGCCAAGTAAGCAGCGTAAGCTTGAGCGTAATAATTAAGCGCTTCATCATACAGTACTAATGAATCATTAACCACTGAGTTATTAATAAAATAATTAATCGTGCTATTATCACTAATAGCTGATTCGCCACTGCCAACTCGAACAAACTGGCAACCAATAATCATGAACGGCACGCCACCCTTATTAATCTCTAAATAATTAGCAAAGACCTCTGAGTCATCCTGCGTGTTAAAATTATCATGATACTCAATCTCATCACCAAACAATGCTGTCACGTTATTAATGATTGGGTGCTCCCAAGCACAGTGAGGGCAACTACTACTGCCAAAGAAGTAAATAATTGGTTTGCCATTATCATTAACGCATAAGTCATCTTCAGTCACGATGAAATTACCAATCGTCTGAACCGGTGGCTCATACATACTAAAACTAACCCCATCAAAGATTTCATAATCATCAGAGATGAACTCAGGCGCCCTAAAGACCATAGCACCATCACTCTCAATCGTGCCAACACTCTGCCAAGCACTAACTAAATCAGCATTATTAAAAGCCTCATCGCCTTCAATAATGAAAGCAGGAATCTTAATTATATTATACAAAGCAATTAACGCCTGACCTTCAGTTGAACTAACATCATAAGTGATTGTTTCAACGCTAACACCATAACTCTCAACAATGCCTTCATTAACAGTGACATCATAACAATCAGTGCAAGCGCCATCAACTAAAAAAGTGATAATAGTCTGCTGAACCGGTTGAGTATAATTAAGCACGCCGCTAGTTAAGATGATTGTTAAGACAGCTAAACTAATAGCTGGAATAGTCCACTTATTAGGCTTGAATGATAATTTAACTAATTTCTCCTCAGTTACAGCAGGGTTAAGGACTGATTCTAACTCACTGACTTTAAACTTGCTTAACTGGTTGATTAACTCACGTTTACTTAAAGACTCAGCGCCTTTAACTAAATCCTTGCAAACAATTTTAAGCTCATCCTTATTATACTTGTTTTTAATCTCTTCAAGCAAGGCTTTCTTAGTCACCATAGTAAACAATTCAATTTTCAGGGTTTTATAAGTTTTTCTTTAATAAAACTTAAATACTAAATAATGCTGATTATAGCTTAATGCAACTCGATATATGGAAACTAATGACAATAGTGATGGCAGGCGTGCTAGTAGTATATTATACTGGTCCAGCAATCACTGGTTTGTTCACAACTGATTATTTTACTAACGAATTAACCTGCGCTGATGGTAAGTGCGTTGAGTTATTCGTTATGAGTTACTGCCCTTACGGTACTCAAGCCGAGAAAGGCATTATCCCTGCAGTTGAATTATTAGGTGATTCAGTTGACTTCCACGTCAGGTTCGTTTACTATGCAATGCATGGTCAGGCCGAGCTTAACGAGCAATTAGCCCAGTACTGCATCCAATACGAACAACGTGATAAATATCTTGATTACCTGACTTGCTTCCTTGACGCAGGCAACTCAGCTAGTTGTCTGACTAGCGCGGGAATTAATACTAATCAATTAAGCACTTGTGTTAGCCGAGCAGACACTGCTTTCAACGTAACTAATATGTATGCTGACCAGGCCACTTGGTTAAGCGGTCGTTACCCAACATTTAATCCTCACTTAAGCCTTAATGATGAATATGGCATTGGCGGCTCACCGCAATTAGTGGTTAACGGCGAGGTAGTCCAGCCAGCGAGCAGGAGCCCGCAAGCGTACTTAGACGCTATTTGCAACGCCTTACCAAGTCAACCAAGCGCTTGCAGTGAACAATTATCAAACACTGCTTACTCAGCCGGTTTTGGTTACACAGATGGCGCGTCAACCAGTGCTAGTTGCGGTTAATTATTTAAGTAATTAATAATAATTAAACTCTTAATGAATTACGATAAACTAATCAAACAAGGCAAACAATATCATTTCACAGATATTAGACAAGCAGTTGATATGGTTGTGTTAGCTCAAGATAAATTATTACTAATCCAACGAGGTTACTATCCTTTTGGTTACGCATTACCCGGCGGGTTAGTAAATGAAGGAGAATTAATAATAAAAGCAGCTAAACGCGAATTAACCGAAGAAACAGGATTAACCATTAACGAAATAACTCACATAGGCATTTATGATTCTAAGAACCGGGACCCACGCGGTCAAGTAACCTCAAACGCTTTTCTAGCAATAATTGATGAACCAAGATTAGTTAAGGGGATGGATGACGCTAAGGATGCTAAGTGGGTTAACTTAAGTGTTGTCAAGCACTTAGTTGACACTAACATTAATTTATCGCAGAAAATAAAAGATGAATTATTAATCAAAGGCCAACGAAGAGAAGAGGACTTACTCGCTTTTGACCATGCAAAAATAATTAATGACGCGTTAAGTAAACTTTATAAAACAAATTACTAATTCCACTAAAACATGAATGATTACATCATTGACCTGAAATTAGAGGCTTGCGCTGATTGTGGTTATTTGTGCTGCCAAGCGCACTTTAAGCAATGCGCCAAACCAATATTTACTGGTGCGTTCTGCAATCGCAATAAATTCGAGGACGAGTTCGGCCGGTCAATCTGCAAGGAGTACCCATTATTGTTTGACGGCAATGAATTCCAAGTCCTTCACTGCCTTGGCTACGAGCACTTACCAAAAGAATTATTTGACTTACGTGACCAGCTGAATGAGTTAATGCCAGAACAATTTGATTACAACAGTAATGGGATAAGATTATCATTAAGTAAAATTAAGCCAAAACAAATCAAGGCCTTCTTTAACCCTGACTCTGACTTAATAAAAATAATGATGAGCAAGAATGGCTTATGCGACGAGATGAAGTCAGCAGTTATTGAAATAAAAAATATTATTGAAGACGGCATCACTGAATTAAAGCGCGACTTAAGAGCTGCAGTCCTTGACCGAGAGAACCCAATTGTTAAACGAATCATTTATTAAACAATAATCAATAATACTAAACCATGGACCTATTAGTCTGGGGCATAATTGGCGCAGTAGTGCTAATAGCTGCCATCGTCATCTACTACTTGAATACAATTGTTGTCTTGGGCAACCAGATTGACAATTCAAAAAGCCAAGTAGACGTTCAATTAAAAAGACGAGCAGACCTAATCCCAACATTAGTTGAGACAGTTAAGGGTTATGCTAAACACGAGAAAGGAGTGTTCAAGTCAGTGACTGACGCTCGCGAACGAATGATGAAGGCAGGCAACGTTGAGGACCGCGTTAAGGCCAGCAACGAGTTAACCGGCGCCTTAAAGACATTGTTCGCTATCAGCGAGAACTACCCAAAACTAAGGGCTAACGAGAACTTCCTTCAACTGCAAGAAGAGTTAAGCAGCATTGAGAATAAAGTTGCCTACGCTAGGCAATTTTACAATGATAGTGTGTTAAGACTTAATAACATGATAACAACTATTCCTGGCAAGTTCTTCGCAGGCCAAAGAAAACCAAGGGAGTACTTGGAGATAACAGTTAGCGAGAAAGCAATGCCTAAAGTTGAATTCTAATTTAATTTTATTTTTTTATTTTTTTATTTAATCAGGACAAATCTTATTAACATTAATGGCTTATTATTATTAATGAAGAATTGGACTGGCGCTATAATCGAGGATGGCTTACTGGACGTTAGTGTCATGGACCACGTTGGCATACTAAATAAATGGGTTAAAGAATTAGGTATTAGTGATATGTGGACTGTTATTGAAGTAACAGTTGACTCAGATGAAATAAAAACAGTTGAAGCAAAACTACTGAAAGGCTTAAGACCCGGCTGGTACGCTTATTTCAAGCGAGGCGACCGAGTATTAATAATATTCAAAGGCAAGTCATTTAACATTAAGAAAGGCAGTCAGTTATCACTTAGTCGCGTGAAGAACTGGGCATTCAAGAAATACAACTTACTACCAGAAGTATTCACACTGAATTTTTAATTCACATAGCCCTTAATCGTTTAATCCGTTCATTAACTGGCGGGTGAGTACTAAATAATGAGTTAACACTTTTTAATGGGTTAGCAATAAATAAGTGGTGAACCGCCTTACTAGCCTGCAAGCGATTCTTATTATGAACCACTATTTTCTCCAACGCGTCAGCCAACCCCTCAGGGTTGCGGGAAATCTGCGCCCCGCTAGCATCAGCCAAGAACTCACGCTTCCTTGAAATAGCTAGCTGGACTAACTTCATTATGATTGGCGCTAAGATAGTGAATAATAAACCAATAATAATCAATAAACCACTTTTATCACGCTTATTACCACTACCACCATACCATAAACTACGCCTGAATAACTCACTAATAATCACTGTCATACCAACAACAGTGGCGACCAACGTCATGAACAAGATATCATAATTCTTAATATGGCTTAACTCATGGGCTAACACACCTTCTAATTCATCGCGGTCCAATAACTCAAGCGCGCCCATAGTTATCCCAATTAAAGCGTGTTCAGGGTCACGACCAGTCGCGAAAGCATTAATATCAGGACTATTAATAACATACAAGCGAGGCTTAGGCAACCCTGCCCCAATCGCTAAACCCTCAACTAAATCATTTAGCCTGCGATAATTAGTAGACTTAGCTTCAGTAACCTTCATGGTAGCTAAAACAATTTTATCACTATAATAATAACCAGTCCAAGATGAGATAATAGCAATAACTGCTGCGATTATTAAACCAAGAGACGCTAAGCTAGGGTCAACAAACCAACCAATAAACCAGCCAAGAAATAATAACGAGCCAAAGACCAGCATTAATAATATCACTGAGTTGCGCTTATTAGCGCTTATCTCATCATAAAAAGATTTTTTATCCATCTGTCATCGGGCACTCACATTTAGGGCATACTTGATAATAACAAGGCACATCAGTGCGTTCATTTATATAACCACAATTAGGGCAACGACAATTCATTACTTGTTCCATTAGCCCTGACTAATATTACTCAATAATTTAAAGATTACTGAATAGTATTCACCATTGAACGTTAAACGTATGGTGAATCACTATCCATTTGTTAAGCATTAATTAAACGCTTATTGTTTCACTGACTTTCTTCCAAGGTCTTGGTTTTAATCTCATCGCATAACCCTTATTACCTTTCTTAGCATTAATCTCTTCTTTAATCTCATTACTAGTTGGTTTCTTTGTTACGCGCTTAACTAAAGTCCATCGCCATAGCGGCACACCGCTCTTAGGGGATCGCTTAGCCAGCTTTTGTCCTACATATATTCCATATTCTTCCATTTTTATCACCTCAAGTTTTCAAGAGCATCAATTTCAGACCCAATCAAGGCTTCAACTCGCTCATCTCTTCCTCGCCAGTAAGTCTTTAAGTTTAACAAACTAGTTAAAACTGCTTCCCTACCAACAGTCCAATAACCATTACGCCTCATCTCATCAATGACTGAGTGAATGGTTTGGAGTAGGATTACGATTAATGAATGATTACTCGGGTCTGAGTTAGTAATCATGTAAATACATAACTTAATTGATTGATAATCATCTTGGAATGAACTAACAAACTCAGCGTCAGATAATTTCTTGATTAACTTCATTAATTCATCTTCATTCCTAGTAGCCCTAGTCTGATTAGCTTTAATTGATTCATTAACAGAGCCTAATTCCTTCTTTAATTCCTTGCGCGCTTCAACCAGGAAATTACTCATCAAATCATCTTTAAAATTCTTAAAAGTTGAGTCAATAGCATCGCACTTACCCTCAACCATTGCCATCCGCTTAATTAAATCATCATAACTATGTTTTAAATATTCTTTCTCTTCCTTGAGCTTAGTAACCTTATCCCTTACTTTACTAACTAACTCAGGGTTAATGCCAATAATCATTTTATTAACTGTTTCATTAATGAGCTCTTCTTTTGGTGCTTTCTTTCTGAATAAACCCATTTTTAGATTGACTCCAATAATTTTTTTAATTCCTGCTCACTAACTTTAGCATCCTTAATCACGAACTCAATGTTATTAATCTTTTCAGCTAATAAAGCAATATCCTCACATAATTTATCCCAAGCGCCAGTAGTTACTTTGCCGCTCATATTGCCAGTTAAATTATTAATCAACTCCATTGATTTATCCAACCGGTTATCTAATTCCTTTAAATCCTTTGAAACAACATTATTAATCTGATTGTTAATATCAACTAACGAGGAATCCCAAGCTTTAATGCTGACTTTAGAACTAATTTTATTATTCAAGTCATTGGTTATTTTATCACAAGCACAATTACTTGATTGTTTCTTAATTTCTTCTAGTAAACTCTTGTTCTCTTTTTCCAGTTTATCAAAGCGTTGGTTAATATCTTTTAGTGAAACATTCCAAGCACTAACAGAGACTTTACCGTTGTCCTCCCTCTTCGCCATTAATTATCCTATAAAGAAATATCCGCTTATATATGTTTTGTCAAGTGTTTTATTATTTACTTTTCTTACCTTTATGCAATAAGCCTCTTACTTTTTTGCCTGCAGCAGTTAACCCGCGGTAAACCCTGCCTCTTACACTCATTTCTTTCATGATTACCTCAAACCATTTATGCTGACCATCTTCTGAAACATAATAACTATTAACCACACCTAAGTTAGGGAACTTCTTGTTCGCGCGCTCCTCACAGATTAATCGCAAGCTCTTCTTAGTGCTGAACTTATTCATACCTGAATTACTTGGCTTACGACCCATATGGACTTGTCGCCTGCTTCGGCCGCCTTTCTTTATCTTAACTCTAACCACAACATAACCTGTCTTGGCTTTATAACCAACCATTCTTGCTTTAGCTGGTTTTGAAGGTCTCTCGATCCTACTAACGCTTATCTCGCGCCTTAAACCCATTTGGAATTCCTTCCCAAACTTCTCCATGCCACTCATAGAAAGGGGAAGCTTTTTTAAAGGTTACTATCAATTCTTGTTCTTTATGGATATCACACTTGAGCAATGGCCTGAAGGATTAGTGGACGTTTATAATAATGATAATAGACTTGGTTATATTAATATTAATCCTCTTGACGTTAATCATTCTTTTGCCATGCATAAGAATTGCGCTTCATTGTTTTACATTGAGCTTAAACCAAATGGTTTGTTAACAACTGTAGTTGGCTCGTTAATAAAACAATTAACCACTAATAACCCTATTCTCGAAGCCTTAATCATTGACTCACCAAGGACTTGTTATAAGAAGAAGTGGTTGAGCACTGCTAATCACTTAGTGGAAGACAAGATTATTAAGCGCCATTATTGGTCGCCTTATCGGGATTTAGTTTTAGCTCTCCCAAATTATTTAAGCCAATAATCCATTCTCTTTGTTATGCCTAATCAAATTAAAGCAAGCCATATTCTGGCCAAGCACTCGGTCTGCTTGCAGGCCCTTGAGCGGCTTAAAGCCGGCGAGGACTTTAAGAAACTAGCGAGTGAGTTAAGTGAGTGCCCATCCCGCAAACGGGGAGGCGACCTTGGCTTGTTTGGCAGGGGCCAGATGGTTAAGGAGTTCGAGACAGCAGCGTTTGCGTTACAAGTCGGCGAAGTCACGAAGGAGCCAATCAAAACACAATTCGGCTGGCACGTCATACTACGAACTGCTTGATCAGCTGTTACACTTTCTTAATTAATCTTAATTCATCTGTTGTGAAACCCCAATGCTTGTAAACTTCCATTGTAGGTTTGTTCTTCTCTGCTACATTGATTTGACATAAAGAAACTTCCTGCTTTTTAAGCCATTCAAAGAACTTATCCTTAAGGAGTGAAGCATACCCTTTGCCTCTATGTTTTTTGGAGATGATGATTCCATCTAAGTAACCAATCTTCCCTATTTCATATAATTCAGACATCTTAATAATGTAACCATAAATGTAACCACAAAAATTATCACCTTCCTTGATGAAGTAAAAAAACTTATTACGTTTATTCAAACGACTCCTAAAATCTTTAGCAAAGTAATCCTTACTCAAAGTTGAAGCTTTCTTTTTATAGTATTGAGTGTCAATTCCAAGAGATTCATTATACTTCAAGAACTCACGCTCTAACTGTTCAAAATCATCTAAGTACTTAACTGAAGCCTTAACAAGTTTCATAAACTATAACTAAAAGGTTTCTGAATAAAAACTGTTCGACTAATCATCCATTGTCCTGCTTTTAGTAAGCTTCTTCTTATCTAAGCGCAAGGAGAACCACTTGTCAAGGCTGGCGGCAATAGCGTTCGCCTTGATTATTGCAGGCATCATCTTCGGCGATGACCAATTAATTGGTTACAGCCTGCCTGATGGGCGCGGGCGTCGTGGTAGCAGTGATTGACATGATTAAAAAAAGGAAAAAGTAAACGTTTTTAATTAGTACTAATTACTTATTATCTAATGGAGTTCTTGCGAGTAGCACTTGAAGCAGTTAAAGCGGCTGAGGATATAATCATGAATTATTATCAAGCTAATCCTGAATCATCATTGAAAGCTGATAATAGTCTCGTGACGCGGGCTGACGTTGAGGCCGAGCGGGTTATTATTGAGACAATAAAGGAGTCATTCCCGGGCCATAATATTATTGGCGAGGAGTCAGGCAGTGATTCAAAAGACTCTGATTACACTTGGGTCATTGACCCGATTGATGGCACGAACAGTTACTCGCGTGGCCTGCCATTCTTTGCCACTCAAATTGCATTGATGAAAGGAGATGAAGTAATCCTCGGCGTCTCTAACGCGCCGGCCTTGAAAGAATTAATGTACGCTGAGAAAGGCAAGGGCGCTTTCCTGAACCACGAGCGGGTCAGGGTTTCAGCAATCAGTGAACTGTCAAAGTCTTTTATTAATCATGGCAACATTAAGTACTTCAAGACTGCGTTTGAGCCGTTAATGAAATTAACTAACTCAGTTTTTACTACTCGGGGTATCGGCGACTTTTATGGTTACCACTTAGTGGCTCAGGGCAAGAGTGAGTTAATGATTGAAGCGCGAACCAAACTATGGGATATTGCTGCGATGAAAATAATCATTGAGGAAGCCGGCGGCCGGGTGACTGACTTCAAAGGCAGGCCAATCACTGACAAAGTGACTTCAATAATAGCGAGCAACGGGTTGATTCACGACCAAGTAATTGAGTTATTTAATGATTAGTGTTCTTAAGATAATTAATAAATATTTTAAGGGTCAAGCCTGCAGGGTGCTCATTGCTCACTCTGAGTTGGTGGCTGCCAAAGCATTAGCAATAGCCCATACCGTGCCGGAGTTAAAACCTGACTTAGCGTTCATTCGCGAAGCGTCAATGCTTCATGACATTGGCATTTGTTTGGTTGATGCCCCTGAGCTTGATTGTCACGGCAAGGAGCCTTACGTTAAGCATGGAGTGCTTGGCCGTGAGTTACTTGACAAAGAAGGCTTGCCCAAGCATGGGTTGGTCTGCGAGCGACATACAGGTGTTGGTATTACCAAAGAAGAAATCATCAAGAACAAATTGCCATTGCCTCATCGTGACTTAGTGCCAGTCTCAGTTGAGGAGGAGATTATTTCACTGGCGGATTTATTTTATTCAAAGAGTTCACCCCATGAGTTCAGCGTCAATGAAATCATTGAGCGCCAGCAGAAATTCGGCGAAGATAAAATCATTAAACTAAAAGGCTGGTTAAAAAAGTATCACTTCTTCTTGTAGCATTTGCCGTCATGGCATGACTTAGTTCCACCTGGGCAAGCCCACTTAATTTCTTCTTTCTTAATGAAGGCCTTTAAGCCGTGCTCTTTGATGAACGCTAAGTTCTCAAGCATGCTCATCCCGTACTTGGTGCGGTAACGCTTATCAAGATTTTTTAATCGGGTGCAGGGCTGGCCGCACTCATAGCAGAACTTTTTCTTCTTAGCGCAACTACGGAGAGTGCATTTTCGGCAATAAGATTTCTCCCACGGGTCCTGATGTTTACAACCAGGACAAGCCTTTTCCTCACGCAAGTAAGCCTTACAAATATTACAGTTCATACCGCACGGCGCGATAAGAGTGGTCTTCATTTTTCTATCTTAAACTTATTTTACTTAATAATCTTGGGAACCTTTTTATAAAACAATCTTGTTTAACATTAACTAATGAACAAAGCTGAGTGTTGCCCAAAATTTAACCCTAAACCATGGGATGGCAAGATTCTTAATTGGAAATCAAAGAAGTTCATCAAAGGCAAGGCCCGCACGTTCTTTTTCATACCAATAAACTTTGGGAGTGTTATTACTAAGTTAATGAATAAAGTTGAGGCTGCTGGTGCTAAGACAACAAGTCTGTGCTTGTCGGACCATCATAATTTTAGCATGGACTTATTACTTGAGGTCAATAAGGAAGTGCCTGGTGCTAAGAACATCACTCTAAGCGGCAAGTTCTTAAGCAAAGTTTACGAAGGCGACTTTAAGGACACAGGTGTTTGGTGCAAGGACTTTAAATCTTATGCTAGTAAAAAGAAACTAGAAATTAATGAATGGTATATGTGGTACACAACTTGTCCTAAGTGCGCGAAGAAATATGGAAAGAATTACACTGTGATTATAGCCAAAGTCAATTAAACTGTTTCATTTCAAATAATCAATTACTCGCTTCAAGTTCTCTTTCTTCACAGGTTCTTTATTGTCAGGGTCGCGGCCAATTATTTTAAAGTACTTGGCTTGCTTCTTAATTTTATGCGGGATGAAGAAGTAACTTATTTTACTCCACCAGTGATGCTCGTCAACCAAGCCGACCGCAATCATAATTAATTCCTTGCCCTTGATTTTCTTCCAATTACTCTTAACGAAACTAACCAACGGCATCTGACCAGCGTAAACACCACTCATCACAATCAAACGGTCACAGTTCAAGTCCTTGATTGAGTCCATCTCAAAAGCCTTACACTTCAAGGCCTTACTTAATAATTGAGCATACTCTTTAGTTGAACCGCAACGAGTCTTGTAAGCAATAATTGTCTTCATTAAATTAAAAAAAAGTTTCTTTAAGTAAATAAATGTTTGTCTTATTAAATCATAAACTATAAAAACAATTTTAATTAATCATTTTAGTATGTCAAGGGATTACTTTGAGGTCCAGCGCGAAGTCGAGCGCCAATTACTCTATGACTCACTGAGTGGTCTTGATTTTAAGGACGTTAAAGTCTTGGACGCTATGGCCGGCACTTGGGATTATGCAGACATCCTTTATTCAGTGATTGATGAATTATTTGGTTGTGAAGAACTATTAGGCGCTGACGCGTGCTTAGCAAACTTTGGTAGTGCTGTTGAGAATATTAGTGAGTTAAATGCTAAACAGATTAGTTACCACGTTGACCACGTGGAATTCTTGGATGATTTATTAAATAATTATTTTGACATCATCACTAACTTCAGGCCTAACACTGGCTCGTTATTAATTGATTGCGGCAACCGATTAACTAAACGTTTAGGCCAAGACCCATTAAATAAAATTATCTTAAGTGATTGCCCGACTAATAAGTGCGCTAACCAATCAAGTAATTGCCCATTCACTATTTACGAGCGATTATACAAGTTATTAAAACATGGCGGTATCTTCTACGCAGTGACTTATAATCATTATGAGATGGATGACTTAACCAGCTTTGTTAAGGAAGCAGGCTTTAAGTCAATTAATGTTAAGCCTAATAATATTAGTGAAGAATACTCAATTAATCCTGGTAATTGGTTAATGACTTGCCGCAAACAGTAAGTAAGCCCTTAATTTTTTTCATAGTATTACGAATCGTGGCCGGAGTGACGAAAGCAAAATTACCAATTAATTCTTCAGTAATACAATTAGTATTCATTATTTGATTCCATTGTCTTTTAGTGCCAGTAAAATAATCAGGCGCTAAATTATCCTTAAGATTTTTAATAACCAATGAATACTCATTATTTGATAAATAATCCTTCAAACAGTAAATACTTGTTGCGATGATTGCGTTTTGTGTTAAACCAAGACAAGCAGCCTTAAAAGCAGGTTTTTTAATTAATGTTTTTAGTTGATTATTAACTAATGGCGGCATCCTTGCTCGGTTAAAGTAAGTGTCAATATAATCACTAAGCCTAACTTGGGGCTTCATTACACTATTAAATTTTTCCTGATGATTGCTTAAACCATATTCCTTAGCTGATTCATTAAAATCAATATTAAGTTTTGTGTAAAACCATTTGTAATTATTAATTAATCTTTGCTCATTAATTGATTCATCAATACGCTTTAATCGATTAGTTATATCTGATAAGAAATAAGGAATTTTGTTAATCCTAGTTGATATATACAAGCTTGTCGCAAGCACATCTTTAATGCCCCTACCTTTAATTAATCTCTTCTCCAGGCACCACTCATAAATGTTCCACGCGTCATCAATAACAGTCTTATTGAATGGCTGGATTTTTTTAATAATCTTTAATATATCCATTGCAGAAAAAATATTTGATTCAACGTTGTTTATCGGTCTTTCATTAAGGTGTTTAATCTTTGATTTTTTATAACCATCACTTATAATAGTCGCAGCTCCATAAGTCACTAACGGTTTATTCTGTGATTTCTTCATAGCTTCCTCTTGAGTATAAATCCTAGGCCCTTCTAATTTAATGATTCGCTCGTTAATAACTAAACCACAATTACCGCAAGAGCACTCACCTCTCTTATGGTCATTAATTATCTCTTTAGAACCACACTCAGGACAAAGATTATTAACTAAACTTGTTGGGTGCTTTTTTTCTAATAATATTTCCTCTAGTTTCTTGATAGGCAAGTTCATTAAAGAATGTAATTGAAATTATTAATTTATAAGGATTATTCTTCGTCTAAATCACTGCTTTCAAGCAAGGTTTCATCTGCTTCGTCTTCTAATGACTCTTCGCTTGAGTCACCGCAATCAAAACATAAATGATTGCTAGTGTAACCGCACTCACCGCAGAAGTGAATCCCGCATAAGCGACAAGCAACTACATCAGTGCCTGATTCACCGCAGACTTCACAAACCCTTACTTTTGGGTCAATGTTATCTTCATCTTCTTGCATAAAGTAATAATGAGCTATGATTTAATTAAAAGTTTATTGGTTGAGCTTAAAAACTTGTTTGTCCTCTAATCAACCGTGGGTTTGAGAGGTCTTATCAGGGACGTGATTTACACTTATTTTGGCCTTAGAATACTATTAGGGCTTGTTTGGCCATTAAACCCTGACGAACTAATCTTTTTTGGCTTAACCATACTTGGCTTTAGTTGGTGGTTCATGATTGAACGATTGAAGGGTTAATCTTTATATAATTCCTTGCCTTAAGATTATTCCATGGGGGGGAGTGTTAGTTCTGCACTAGAGGAGCTTCGATTAGCTGACCATATGCTATACGTTACTTTCCCATTACTTGATGATAAAAGAGTCTTCCTTAACGCTGTTAATCATTTAGGCAACGCTATTAAAATAGTGATTCGCGACTTCATGCGACTTGAAACTGATTATAAGCGCTTAAGTTTCATGCCATCAGAGGATTTATTGATTAATGAATTCGTTAGTAAGTACGCGACTAGACTGGGCTTATCAACTTTTATTGAGATGATTAAATCAGTGACCTCGTTTAATAACGTTAGGAGCAGGTCAAGCATAAAGCTAAAAAAGAACGAGAAGTTTATAGTTATTAGTCCTGAGTACTCAATGGTAGTGTTGAGTATTGGTGAAGCTAAATCGTTTGTCCGGCAAGCCAAGGACTTTATTAATCAGATGAGCGTGATTTAAATTGATGAAGAATAAAGTATTAATCGAGTTAACCAAAGCTGAATCATTATTAAATAATTGGAAGTGGCTACCAGGGTCGCAGGTTAAAGTCTTGATTAACCATCTCATTAAATCAATCGACTTAATGACTAGTCACTTGCTTAACAAGGAGACTGTTCTTGAGCGCGATTACTTATCAATGAGTGCTTTCAAGTTGTTCAGTGATGAATCAGTTGAATCATCATTCTATGATACTTATTATCACTTGAAGTCATTATCACGCAAGGATATTCAACGCGTTGATTCTGAAAGCATTAATATTGTTGGGGATAAAGGCACGATTAACGCTGAAAGGGATTACTTTGAGTTCTTCATTAATAACGTTAGAACAGTGTTTGACGAAGTATTTAATCCTTGAATTTAATGACTGCCCACGTGATTAATAATACTATTAGGCTGAATAAGCCTAAGTCAGTCATTAGTGAACCTGCAGTGCTTAAACCTGCGCCGAGCACAGTGGTTTGTTTAAGTAATAATACTTCTTTGTGTAAGGGTATTATGTTAGCGAATAACTTGATGTAATCAGGCATTAATTCTAATGGCAAGAAAATGCCTGACAGGAAGATGAATGGCAGGCTAATCATTAAGCTTGATAGGATGGCGACGTTCTCGTTCTCACTGACTGACCCGATTAATAATCCGATTGAAGTGTTAAGAATTGTTATTACCAGTAAGCTTAACAGCATTACCCCAAAATCAAGATTAAAGACTGCGCCCTGAGCAATTGTTAATAACATCACTAAGAAGAATTGGATTAAGCTGAGCGTGAAATAAAATATTATTTTTGACGCTAAATAAGATGGGATTAGTGTTCGGCTAGCCTTGATTCGCTGAATATAATTACTCTTTTTATCAAAAATAATACCAGTTGAAGCTAATAATAATAACGTGAAAATTGATATGATAATAAAGATTGACGCGAAATTAAACGAGGCAGCGTTAACTCCTTCATAAACCACAGCTTTACTGAACCTGACTGGCTTAGTGAGGAATTCAGCACTCAAGCCCTGAACGAACCGCAAGTCATTATCATAACTTGTTAACTCATCAACCGCGCTGATTAAGTAATCATTAATTAATGGGTAAGCTAAGCCAAGTATTAATTGATAATCACTTAAAGCGTTGCTTGTCGCGTTCAATACTACTAACGCACTGCTTAATTTATCCCGCGCGTTAGTGGCTAAAGCCCTTAATTCAGCCTCGCTCTCAATGACCACGCTCGTTGAGTAACCACTAAAACCTTGCTCTAATAAATAACCAGTCACGCTAGCGCTAACAGGGTTACTGTCATCAACGTAATAATTAATCACTCCTTGCCTACCATTACTAACTGTGCTAACAAAACCAGCTGGCACGCTAACCCCAAGCAAGAACTGACCTGACTTAACGCCACTTAATAATGTTACTTCACAATTAGTCTCGTTTAATAACGTGACCTTGAACTCACTGCCTAAAGAATTAATAATACTTATAGCATCAGGGTCATGGTTGCACACACCAACACTAATAATTGTCTGAGGGTTAGCTAAAGCATTATTGCCTGCTGAATAAATAATTGATAATAAAATTGGTAGTATCAATATTAATAACGGGGCTTTCTTCCGCCGAATTAACAGCATGAACTCCTTATAAACCAGTCCTGCAACCCTGAAGTGACGCAAGAAACTCATTTAACACTCACCATAAATAATTCGTTGAGCGCTGGCGGTCGGTACTCAGTTATCACAAACTTAATGCCTAAATGTTTTATTATGCTCAGTAAGTTCTTTCGCGACTCAGTGTCAGGCAAACCAAAACTCATAGTCTTATCACTTAACTCAATCACTTTCAACCCTTTCTTAGCGCAATAAGATTTTATTTTTAACTCATTATCCTTATTCAAGTACTTAGTTCTAAGGCTAATGTACTGCCTGAATTTGAGCGAGCGCTTCAAGTCATTGATTGAGCCGCTGGCGAAACGCTTGCCGTGGCTGATGATTAGTAAGTTATTGCAGTGCTTCTGAGCTTCTTCTAACAAATGAGTTGATAATATGATAGTCTTACCTTTACGCCTTAATCGTTTAATAAAATCCCATAATAAAGACCGATTCAAGTAATCAAGACCAGCGAAAGGTTCATCTAATACTATCAAGTCAGGGTCATGAAGAATTGATAATATTATGTTCAGCCTCTTTTGTTGACCGCCACTTAATTGGCCTGCCATCTTATCCAACGATTCATTCACTTCTAATTCCTTGAGCAATTTGCTCGCCCGACTAAGAGCAATGCCTGAGTCAAGACTATTCATCCGACCAAATAACAAAGCGTTCTCCTTCAAGCTTAACTCATTAAAAAAAGCCTCGTCCTGAGGGCAATAACCAAGGCTCTTGCCCCGCTTTATTAAACCATTATAATGAGTGAACCCGAGCAGTGCTTTGAGTAAAGTGCTCTTACCACTCCCTGATAAGCCAATAATACCAAAGATATCCCGCTTACCAATAGTGAATGATAAGTTATCCAGCACAGTCTTAGTCCCGTAACGAACGCTTAAACCTTTAATGCTTACAGAATAATTAATCACTGGCTTATGAAACAATGACTTCAAACGCTCTAACATTAATGATAATCAAATAAGTGGAATTATTTAAGATTAACCAATTCAAAACCCTTATAATCACATTCTTAATTTCTTTTTATTATGAATAACTTCCAGTTAATCGTTAACTCTTTCTGCGAGGCCCATGGTCTTAACTCATCACCCGAGACTTGTTTTATTGACTTATTATCAGAATTAGGTGAGGTGGGTAAAGAGTTATTGCGGATGAGTGATTATGGTCATAAGAAAACAGCAGTTAATAATGAAATCAAAGGCGAGTTAGGCGATGCTTTCTACTCACTAATAATGCTCGCTAATTCAACTGGCGTTAACTTAGAGGAAGAATTAAAGAACGCGCTAGAAAAATACGAAGAACGATTCAAGAAGAAAGGCAACGCTGGGTCAGATTAAATTAATTTAGTATTTTGTTTCGAAGTTAATCCTTTTAGCGTGCTTGTTTAAGCTTCGTTTCTTGTGCTGACTTATTTTTGTAGTCAATGATTTTTTGCCGCTTAACCACGCTCTTTGCCTTATGTGATTATTTTAGTCGCAGTGGCACTTGACTTTTGTTTTAATTTTATTTTTATCACCAAGGGCTTGTAATATTTTAATAACTCTCTTGTCGCTTATGTGATAAAAGACTTTTTTCCCGTCACGACGAGACTTAATAATGCCTGCTTCCTCTAATTTATTCAGGTGAGTTGAAGTGGTTGACTGCGTGACATTAACGTTTGGGTGTATTTCACAAACGCATCGCTCGCCGTTAAGTAGTAACTTAATTATGTTAAACCTAGTTTCATCACTGAGTGCTTTAAGGATTGTTAACGAACTAATCATCATATTGATGACTGTCAATATGTTTATAAATGTGTTGTTGTTTAACTACCCTAATGTTTGCTGAATTATTAACCAGTGGCTGGACTGCACTGCTTGATTACTTATCACTGCACGTGCTATTATGCTTAATACCTGCTTTCTTCCTATCTGGCGCTTTTAATGCTTTAATTCCTAACAAAACAATTTTCAAGTACATGGGCCGCGGCAGTAATCTTAAATGGAAAATAATTGCTTATTCATTCGCAGCAGCTAGCGGATTAATACTAGAAGTATGCTCCTGCACCATACTACCATTATTTGCAGGTATCTGGAAGAAAGGCGCTGGTTTTGGCCCAGCCATAACATTCTTATTCGCAGGCCCAGGCATAACACTATTATCAACCCCACTCACCGCAGCAGTGATTGGACCTGAGTTCGCGATTATCAAATTAATCTTATCAATAATTATTGCAATTGCTCTTGGTTTAATCATGGAGTTAATCTTTGACCAACGCCAAGGCAAAGATGGTTTGATGCCAGTTGTTAAGGATGAGGTTAAACTAAACAGTAAGCGAAAAGGTTATCAGTCAATCTTATTCTTCACGTCATTATTATCAGTTATGCTCTTTGGAACTATACCTCTTGACTTAAATATTAAATTAATACTAGTTGGGGTATCAACTTTATTGACCATTATCTTCTCAGTTAAGTATTACAATAAAACTGAGCGACGAGCATGGTTAAAAGAGTCTTTTAATTTTATGAAAATGATTTTCCCAATACTATTAGTTGGCGTGTTCATCTCAGGTTTTATTAAACCATTAATCCCATTAGAATTAATTGCTAGCTTAGCTGGCAGTAATACTTTACTGGGTAATTTGTTCGGCGTGTTATTTGGTGCTATTGCTTATTTCCCAACACTAGTCGAAGTGCCAATTGCCCAATTATTCCTTGAGTTAGGCATGCATAAAGGCCCGTTAATGGCTTACTTAATTGCTGACCCTGCAGTCAGCATACAATGTTTTATCGCGATTAATAAAATACTCAAGCCTAAACGAACAATTACTTATGCATTATTAATCATACTATTAAGCGTTATTGCTGGTTATTCTTATGGTTTATTAATTGATCAGGGGTTATTAGTATGAAAATTGAGTTGCTTGGCACTGGTTGTCCTAAGTGCAACTTATTTGAGCAGAATCTTAAGAAAGCAATTAGTGAACTTGGCTTGAAAGCAAAGGTAATTAAAATAAACTCAATTGATGAAATAATTAACAAAGGCGTGATGATGACTCCTTCATTATTCATTGATAATAAAGAGGTTTGTAGCGGTCGCGTGCCCAGTGTTAATGAAATAATTGAGTGGTTGAAATGAAAAAGTCATTGTTATTAATCGGTTTATTATTAATCAGTGGTTGTGCATCAACTGGTGACTCAATCATTAACCAAGGTGGGGTTAATCGTTTGGAAGTAATTCATTTTCACGGCAATAACCAATGCGTTACTTGCCGGTCAGTTGGTGCTTACGCGCAAATAACGCTTAACGATTATTTTAGCGACGAGTTAAGTAGCGGCTTAATCACTTTCAAGTCAGTTAACTTTGAGTTACCTGAGAATAATGCAATAGCCGCTCAGTATAAAGTGGCTGGCTCGTCATTATTTATCGGGGTTTACTTTGATGATGGTTCATTCAGGGCTGTTCAGGATACGCGCGTCTGGTATAAAGTTAATAACCTGACTGATTACGCTGATTACTTTAAGGGGGTTATTAGTAATTGTTTAATTGGTGATTTTAGTTGAGCTTAATGTCATTCATGGAGTTAATGTGCTTTAATGAATTACCCTTAATTGCTGCTTTTTTCATTGGTTTAATGACCGCCATCAGCCCCTGCCCCTTGACCACTAATATTACTGCTGTCGCGTTCATTAGTAAAAAATTCAGCAATAATAAGCACACGTTGTTGGTCAGCTTTGTTTATACTCTTGGTCGCGCAATAACTTACATTCTAGTCGCATCACTTATTGTCTTGTTAGGCATTAATGTTCAAGCCATTTCATTAACACTACAACAATATGGTGATAAAATCCTCGGCCCCTTGTTAATCATTATTGGCTTAGTGATGCTTGACTTACTTAAGTTTAGGTTCAAGAGTGATTTCTTTAACTCGTTGAAGAATTCATTAGGTAATAAAGGATTGCTTGGTGGTTTTTTGCTCGGCGCTTTGTTCGCGTTAGCTTTCTGTCCTTTTAGTGCGGTAATGTACTTTGGTTTGTTAATCCCTTTAGCCTTGAGCGCCGGCGACTCATTAATCATTCCATCAATGTTCGCGCTAGGCACTAGTCTTCCAGTAATAATCTTCTCATTAATCTTATCAGTTAGTGTTAGTAAATTAAGCAAAGTAATGAATCAAGTTAAGTTAATTGAACTATGGACCCGCCGGTTGGTTGCAGTCACGTTCATTGTGATAGGCATTTATTGTTTAGTTAGTAGTTTTTATTAATAGGCGGTTGCCGAACTGGTGGTTGTTGTTGAACTGGTTGTTGCGGTGGCGTGTAAGGTCTTGGTTGCTGGACTGGCGGTCGCTGGATTGGTTGGACTGGCCTGACTGGTTGAGGTGTGGTGATGCGCTCGTAACGAGGCGGTTCTTTTGGTTTCTCCTCAACCTCAGGGACTTTGACTTTTTTGTAAATCATCTCAACTAATTTGATGATGAGGAAGTCAAGCAACGCGTAGAATAAGATGAACGCAATAACTATCTGAAGGAATTGCAGCGCGCTACGAATAACCATTAAGTCCTGCACTAACAATAATGCTGCGATGTTAATCGCTGAAACAGTGCCGATACGAGCAATATATTTAGTGATGTCTTTACGCAGGAATGATAACCGCATGATAAAGAAAGCATAAGTGAAGATGCCCGCGACTACGAGAATCTTAATGATGATGTATGCGTCAGTGAATAAATTACTAATAACATACTCGCCTAACTGGAACCCAACCCATAATAGCGTGAAACCGTTCATGAACCTGTTAGCAATATCTTCATATTCCTTGTTCTTGGTGATGAACTGGATTGAGAACCAGCCAGTGTAAACTGGCAATAACTGCCATAAGACACCAACATTAAGAACTTGAATAGTTAAAACATAACCTAATTGATTAAGGATGCCTAATAGGAATTGAAGCACTAACTCCCACCAAACAGCCATGAGAAAATATTACACAGGAACTTAATATAAGACTTACTCTAAACCTAATGCGCGCAATAATTCATCATTAGTGAAGTCATGCATTAATTCGTTATTAATTTCAACTACTGGCACGCTCATAATTCCCTCAGTCATTAACCGTTCGCGCGCCTCATCATCCTCAAATACATTGCGTTCAGTGAAATCAACATTATGCTGTTTTAATAAAGCTTTAACATTAAGGCACTTAGGGCACGCAGGTGTAGTGTAAACAATGACTTTCATGGTCGCTTACCCTTCCTGAAGTATTTAACATAAATAATAATCAATATTACTACGACTAAGATTACAATCAATAATAATCGATCCTGTGATAACTTAAAATCAAAAGGTATTTTACCTAAGAAACTTAATTCACGAGTAATAGTGGTATTATCCTCGCCGTAAATTACTGACAAACTAATAACACTTTTTTTAGGCAGAACTAAAGAGTAATTAACGAATCCGCCCGCATTAATACTCACTGGTTCGTAAAGACTCCTAAAACCCTCAGATAATAGGAATGTCCTGACAATAACAGTGGCGTTTAAATCCATGTTGCCTGTATTATTAATTAACGCGCTAACAAAAGACTCATTAGTTGAGTCAGTCACAGCAATATTATCAAGTGATAAATTAATTATAGGAATAATAATCCTAATTGGGAACTCATTGGTTTCAGAGTTAGTAATTGAGTTAACAATAAGTGACGTTGAATAATCATTAACCGGCAAAGCAATTGTAATAACCAGCGTTTTATTCTCACCCATGCGCAATAAGAATGATTGGGGTGCGATTGAAACATCAGATGACGCTTGAGAAAAGTAAGCGCTAATACTCAAATCAGTATTGCCATCATTAATTATTAATGCATTAACAATTGTTGGGTCACTAGTGGCGTAAATAACGCTTGGCGCGTCAACACTAAAACTAAGTGTTTCCAGAACAGAAATCTCATGATTAACTAATTCAGTTAATGACAAAGAAGGGTTGGAAATTACTAAGGATAAATTATAAACACCTGCAGCGACCCCACTAACAGGGTAAGTGATTGATTCATTAACCAAACTAACAATGGATGTTGAGTTGAATAAGACGTAAGAATTATTCTCATTAGCCAAGATTAAATGGTAATTAGTTAATTCAGGGTTATTAAGATTAATAATATAGTCAACTAATAAATTATCATTAGCGCTGAGCAAATTGCTTGATGAGTCAACACTAATAGTTAAGCCATTAGCGCAAGAGAGTAAGAGCAAGGATAACATAATAGTGTTTAATAATTTCATACTAACAAAGTAGTTATTACTGGTTTAAATTAATTTCCAATTAAAGGATTAGGGGACAGACTGCCTCTTTCGGTTTATAAGGACTTCCTGATAATATATTATTCATGCAAGTATTATATGATGATTCATTCCAAAGTATGGTTAAAGCTAGTATACTGCAATCAGTGAAAGGCTACCAACCAGTGAATAAACCATTAATGGATAATAATCCAATCATCAATGCTAATGATTACACACTTAACGAGTTATTCATTGAATGGGAATGGGCTAACGGCACGCCACACGATGTTTCAGGTTTAGAATCAGCAGTTAATTATGCGCTAAGACACCAGCATGCTTCAAAAGAATTAGTTTTCAAAATAATTAATCAAGCACTCGAATATGGAGTTGACTACGTGCTCACAAGGCGAAGTTATGAAGCTAAACGCTTCTGTAACATGGTTTATAATGTTCGCAACGAGTTAAGAGCAGCTAAACTTAATATGAAGTTCATTCATAACGGCAGGAAAATAATTGGTCGTTACTATTATAGTCACCGCATCACAGACCTCCTCCTCCAATTTTATCAAAAAAGGTTCCCTGAGAAGCAAGTAATCATAGCGACTGCGGAAAGATTCATACCAGCAATAACTCGCTCATTCCCCTCAAGAACAATGAGTAATCCAACAGTAAGAGTTGTTGAACCAGTCATGACGCTTCAAGCTTTCTTATAAAAAAAAAGAATTATTTTGATTCCATTATCTTATCTTTCATGGCGCCAATCATGTTTGTTACATTAAGACCTGCTAATGCTGTGCCGGGATCTTTTTTCATGCTATTCATTATGTTCATGAACTCCATTGGGAAAACCATTTTAGTGGCTTGGCCTTGGCTCATCTCCTCAAGAGCTTTAATATACAAGTACATGATGCTAACATCATCTAGTTTCTTAGCTGCTTCACCAATAGCTTCAATAGCTACTTTTCTAGCTTCTGCACTAAAACGCTTGGCTTGTAATTCTTGGGCCGCAATCTCTTTTTGCTCCATTGCTTTAGCAATCTCGATTGGCGGTGTGATGCCTTTAACTTGAACCATGTTAACGTCAATACCCCACTTCCAAGTGGCGTGTCGGACTACTTCCATGATAACTTCATTAAGCTTATCCATTTTAGCGAATACTTCCCGCATCATTAGACTGGCGATAGCGTTGCGTGTCTCACTAATAATAATATTATTAATGCCTCGCTCGTAACTCTCAACGTGCAGAATTGCTTTTTCAGGATTATTGATTTGATAATAAAAAATACCGCTTAACTCAAGTCTTAAGTCATCCTTGGTGAACGCTACTGGGATGTGGACGTTCATCATTTTAGTTCTAACATCTACTTTAGCGAATTCTTTCTCAAAAAATGGCACTACAATGCTCCAGCCAGGCCCGCCGATGCGGTTAAACTTACCTAAGCGGAAGATGATGGCTCGTTCAGTTTCATCGTAGCGTTTAACAAAGAAAGTGATGAATAACCAAAAGCCGATGAACGCGAATATTATGTAAATAATGACTCTGAAAGCAAAGTTAGTGATGAATAGCACTATTAATCCAACAATGCCTGCCACTAATAGTGATTCTTTTATCATCCTATACTTTTTAGATTACTTACTCTTTTATAAATTTAGTTTCCAGTAACAAGTTTTAAAAAAGATAGCTTATTATTAGCAGTAACAAGGGGAGGTGGATTTAATGGGTAAAAATGAAGTATTTATTGGTAACAAGCCTTTTATGAACTACGTTACTAGTGTTGTAATGCAATTCAATACTGGTTCGAAGGAAGTGGCTATTAAGGCTCGGGGCAAGTACATTAGTAAGGCGGTTGACGTTGCTGAGGTTGCTCGCAACAGGTTCCTCCAGGATGTGCTCTTGAAAAAAGTAGATATTAGTTCAGAGGAGTTTAAAGAAGAAAGTAAGACTGTCAGGGTGTCCTCGATTGAAGTAGTATTAGCTAAGAAGTAAAAGAGAATCTTTTTAAATTAGTTTTATTAACTAAGCTACTCATGGGGCTTAAGAATTATTGTAAACTGCATGGTTTTGGTCTATCAGAGATTAATTTGTATAACATACTTTGTTTTGGTGGTTATAATAATTATATTATTAATCGTGATGATTTTAATGAATTGATTCCTTTATCTGAGAAGAATAAGCTTGGTGTTGTTAGTGAACGTATTATATTGCCTGGTGATAAGCGGATTGTTTTTGCTAAGGGTTGGAATAATCAGTGTAATGGCAGTGCTTTATTCCTGCAGCAGGATTGTTTTTACTTAGCGTTTGACCATCATCATGACTTATATAATCACGTGGAACCTTTTGATTGCGCTAATTATCGTCACTTCGTGCTCGATTACTTAAATGAGTTCTTCTTGATTAATAGTGATGTTTTGGTTAGTGATTTATTTGTTCGCTTGAGGCGGTTGGTTAATGGTGCTGGCGTCACGCCCGGGTCATTTTTTGATAATTATGTTGTGTCTCATTTGAGTTGTGTGATAGAATCACATGTTGATGTATTCCTTGATGATGTTAAGAAGCATTTTAGTGGCAAGAAGGGTGTTATCTGCCTTGACCATGATGTTCTTAATAGGTTTATTAATAATGAGTATGGTCTTGATGATAATTATTCACCTAAGAATAGTATTAGTTTTGATTCCTTGAAGGGTATTCTTACTACTGTGATGGACTCTGCTGACATTCAAACCTTATTCGTGACAGTACCTTATGAGAAGAAAGCGTTTGTCGAGAAATTATTAGATTAAATAGCACAATTAGCAGTGATTTCATTTGACCCGAATGTTATTCCAATAGAATAGTTACCATCATTAATTGCTGTTGGGATACTAATGTTTGATACACCAATAACCCCTTGGGCTAAACCACTAAAATCATGAGCAAACTCTTGAATAATACCACCATCAGGTTGCATTATTTTGAGTCCTATCTTCTCGCTTGATGGGATATCAACACCAGTGTTATTAATGGTAATAGTTAAGTTGTTATTAGTGCAAGCTAAGTTAATGATATTGAATGTATAATTAGTAGTTGTCTGATTATAATTTGCTGAGCCATTAGTGGTGATTGTTGATTCAGTGCCAGGGACTGAGATAACATTAGCTACTTGTGATAAACTAACTGTTCTGCAAGTAGTGATTGCTTGAGCCTCGCCAATTAATAAAGTGATATTGTAAGTAGTGTTAGCGTTCATGAAGTGAATTAATTCTTCAGCAGTCATGTTAACACTAGTTCCAGGGTTAATTGTTTTAATATCACTGTAAGTTTTAGTGTAAACAACACCTGATTCATTGTTGAACCTGATGGTTAACGCGCCAATGATTGGTTGGCTACCAGTGTTAGCTACATCAAGCAAGGCAGCTACATCATAATCTGGTCTAATACCACAGACTGCCCGGCCGATTGACAGGTTTGATTGGATTGCTATCACGCCTGTCTCGCTGGTATTATTAATGTAGTAACCGCAATTACAGTAAGGCGCTTCGCCAGTGATATTCCAAGTGAACCCATCAATTATTGGGTGTGGTTGTAAATCACAAATCTGTGGACAAGTAATGTTTTGCTCGCTGATGAAGTCAAGCAATTGCTGGTTAGTGCAACCGCATATTAGTAGTAAACTCATTAATGGCAGAAGCTTAAAATTCATTAGCAAGTGAAAGTGTTTGAAAGTTTTTAAGTGTTACTAAATTATTTAAGCTACTTTAACTTAATTTAATTCCTAATGAAAGAGCCTATAATTAGTGTTAATTGTTTGAAAAAGACTTTTCGCAAACACGAGCGTGAGGCAGGGGTTGGCCAAGCGTTAAAGAGTTTGTTCAAGCGTCATCACGTTACTGTTAAGGCTGTTAAGGATGTCTCTTTTGATGTTCAGCCTGGTGATATTCTTGGTTACCTTGGACCTAATGGCGCTGGTAAGAGCACGGTCATTAAAATGTTGACTGGTATTTTATACCCAACTAGTGGTGAAATAAAATCAATGGATTATAATCCTTGGCGTGACCGCGAGGAGTACGTGGCTAATATTGGCGTGGTCTTTGGTCAGAAGAGTAATTTATGGTTTGACTTACCAGCAATTGACTCGTTTCGGTTGCAAAAAACAATTTATGAAATACCTGACAAGGATTTTAATAAGCGCTTAGATGAGATGACTAAATTACTTAACGTTAAGGATATTAGTAAGACACCTGTTCGTAACCTTAGTCTTGGTGAGCGAATGCGCTGTGAGTTCATTGCGTGCATGCTTCATGACCCGAAATTATTATTCCTTGATGAGCCAACCATTGGTTTGGATTTAGTGGCTAAGGAACGAATAAGGGATTTTATTAAGAAAGCGAATAAGGAGCGGGGTACAACTGTGATTCTTACAACGCATGATGTTGGTGACGTTGAAGAGTTATGCAATCGCATAATCATTATTGATAAAGGTTCTCATATTTATGAGGGCAGTCTGGCTGAGTTGAAGAAAAAGTATGTTGACCATAAATTATTGCAAGTTGAGTTTAACAAGAAAGTTAAGTCACCTCGTTTGAAGAATTGCAAGTTAGTTGATTTGCCTAATGAGCAGACAGCTGTCTTTAAGGTTAATTTATCAAAGACTGGCATGACTAAAGCAGTTCAGGAAGCGTTCAGTAAGTATGACGTTTATGATATTGACATTAAGGAGCAGAGTGTTGAGAGTATTATTCGTCAGATTTACGGTGAAAACGCATGAAGAGTAGTGGTTACTTAATTATTGGTTTTAAGAAATATTTTGCTTACAAAGGTCAAGTATTAGCTCAATTAATGACTAGTCCTATAGGAATAATAGTGATGATTATTGTTTGGTCAAGCATCTTTAATTACTCAGGCTTAAGTGTTATTGGTGGTTTTACTTTGCAGGAAATGATTAATTATTATATTATTATTTTTATTGCAGGCATAATAATTGCTGACCGCTCAGATATGCGTTTAGGTGATAATATTAAGCATGGTTATTTAGCAATGAGGTTGACGTTGCCTTTAGCTATTTATCGTTTATACTTTGATGATTCAATGGGTGAGAAACTAGGTGAGTTATTAACCCAATTATTGCCTGCGTTATTAATTGGTTACTTATTTGTTGGTTTTACTGCAACGAGCGTTGTTAATACATTATTATTCGCAGTCTCTTGTGGTCTTGCGATATTAATGTTATTCTTTTTTAACATGACTTTTGGCTTGCTTTATTTTAAGTTAAAGGAGTTTCGTTACATTTCAAGGATTAAGACCACAATCATTGATTTTTTTTCAGGCAAGTTCTTGCCATTAAGTATTTTCCCAATGGGATTATTGTCAGTGGTGAAGTTCTTGCCGTTCAATTATTTTCTTTACGAGCCAGCGAACATATTCCTTGGTAAATATTCA
>JBAZFG010000006.1:0-66886 GCA_041653515.1 Candidatus Nanoarchaeia archaeon | reverse complement strand
GGGCAGGGTTGATAATGCTAAAGAGGATGTATTAAAACAAATGGCTCGGGCTGGGGCTAAGGTTTGTTATTTTGGGGCTGAGAGCGCTAACCAGCATGTACTTGATTATTACAAGAAGGGCATCACGCCTCAGCAAACAATTGAAGCGGTTAATAAGGCTCGGCGCGCGGGCATTGACTTCCTTGTAGCATCATTCATTCTTGGCGCACCTAATGAGACTGCTTCGGATATTGAGCGCACGATTAAGTTCATGACTAAACTGGATGTTGATTTCGTTCAAGTGACTAACTTGATTGCTTACCCTGGCACTGAATTATGGGATGATTTTGTGACTAAAGGTTATCTTGACCCTAATAAGTACTGGGAAGCGGGTGTTGGCGCAGGCGAGGTCTACCCAGGGGCTTTATCACATGAGTATGTTATTAGCCAAGTCAAGGATGCTTATGCTCGTTTTGTTGGCAATTACAAATTAAAAGCAAGGCACGTCTGGCGCTTATTCAAGAGTGGTTTCAGGCGCGACGTGTTAAGACAAAACCTAAAGTACTTTGATAAAGATTTAGTTAAAAGATTAATTGGCAAGAAGAAATAATTAAAGTAAGTCGTCTAATTTCTTTTTCGGCGCTTCATCAGTGCCTTCTAATTGTCTTAGTGCTCTCTCAGCTTCGGCCTTGACTTCAGGGCTAGCGTTCACTTTGCCTTCAGTGATTGCTTTTAATGTCTTAATAGTATTATCTTTTGATATTGTTAATATTTTTTTCTGAAGTTCAATTAATTCCTGCTCATTGAATTCTTTTTGAGGTAAATCCAATTTAATGCCATCACCTTCGTAGCGAGGGATTACCTCGAGGCACGCGTGTGGGATTCTTTGCCCTGCGCCAGCACCCATGTTATTAATAATATTAAAACCAGTTGGGTTAAGAGCTTGTGATAACAGCATTGTAATGCTCTTAGCTGCACTCATTAACTCAAATAAAGCTTCATTGTTAATAGTGTGAATATAGGCTTGGTGTTCTCGTGGGATTAAAATAACATGACCTCTTGATGCAGGCTTAATGCTTAGCACGCCAATAACGTGTTTGCCTTCGTAAACGCGGAGGCTGGGCACTGAGCCATTAATTATCCCGCAGAACAAACAATTATCCACCATGAAAGAAAAGAATTAGTAAGTCTATTTAAAAATGTTGTTATTGGAATAATTGGTTAGTTAAACCGTTAAATAACTCTAAATAATTAATCTCAGGTTTCTTGCTTAACTTAGCTAGTTGTAGCCTAATATGCTTGTATAAGTCATGGTCGTGTTTTATTTTACTGTCATCACCAAGGAAGGCTTCAACTAAGTAAGCTCTTGAATTAATATTAATATAAATTACTTCGGAATCAAGGCATTGATTAAAGTTTTGGAATAACTCATAGAATTGATTAATTCTTTGCTCATAAGGGGATAATACTGCTTTAATGCCTTCAAGATTAAAATCAAGAATTGATAATGTGCCTTTTTGTGTTAATACTTGAACAGTACCATAACCATTTTTTCGGCAATCATTTATTGTAACCATTGAGTATTTTTTTGTTAAAACTTTATTAAAAGCTTTTTGATTAGTAACTTTTATAAAGCTCTCACTTTTGTTTTATTATTAACCAGAAGGTGAATTTAGAAATGGAGAACCCAGAATTTAAGACTATAAAGAGTTACCAGATTGATTACGGCAAGAGCAATTTCATTGAAGTTGCCTTAAAGGAAGCTAGTGAGAGTGGTGAGGCTAATCGTTTTATTAGCATCTCAAAAGGTTACACTAGCCAGACTGGCATGAAGCACTATAAGAGGTCGCTTGGCTTTGAAGTTAATGTTGAAGTCATTGATTTCTTAACTAAGATTATGCCTGAATTAAAGAAAGAGATTGAGAAATTACCAGCTGCACCTAAGAAAGTAGTTAGTGATGAATCAGTCAAAGAAGAGTAAAAACCGTAATTAAAAAACATTGATTTTATTAGTTCTTTTTTATTTTTTTTACCAAGTATTAGCGGACACATTGTCCCTGCTATGATAATACTTTTATAGTAACCCAGCACTAATCTCTTGTTATGCCTAAAAGCAAAGATGTTGAAGAGAATTTTGATGATGATTATCCAGAAGAAGATGACTTAGAAGATAAACCTAAAAAAGAAAAAATTACTATTGATTCTGACACCCCGATTGACTTTAAGATTGAGGACTTACCGGGTGTTGGCCCTAAAACAGCGGAGAAGCTTGAGGAAGCTGGTTTCAAGGACTTAATGAGCCTTGCTACTGCGCCAGTGTCTGAGATTGCTAATGCAGCTGACCTTGGCGACGCCACGGCGCGTAAGATTGTTAACGAAGCTAGGTCAAGGCTTAACATGAATTTTAATACTGGAATTGAATTGCTTGAAAAAGCCAAGTTAATGAATCATTTAACCACTAGTTCTAAGGAATTAAATAATTTGCTTGGTGGTGGGATTGAGAGTCAATCAATCACTGAGTTCTTCGGCGCTTTTGGTAGTGGTAAGACTCAGGCAGGTCTTCAATTAGCTATTAACGTTCAACTGCCAATTGAGCAAGGGGGTCTTAATGGTGACTGCGTTTGGATTGATACTGAGAATACTTTTCGTGCGAGCAGGGTTGGTGAATTAGCTAAGCATAAAGGGCTTGACCCTGAAGCAGTATTAGGTCATATTCATGTTGCTCGTGCTTTTAGCACTGACCACCAGATATTATTAGCTGAAAAGATTCCTGAATTAATAGAACAGGATAAGAGGCCTATTAAATTAATTGTTGTTGATTCATTAACTAGTTTATTTAGAAGTGAGTATGTTGGCAGGGGTACTTTAGCTGACCGTCAGCAAAAGCTTAACAAGCACTTGCATTTCCTTCAAAGACTTAGTGATCGTTATAATATTGCTGTGTTTGTGACTAATCAAGTTATGTCTCGGCCTGACGTGTTCTTCGGTGACCCAACCACTTCAGTTGGCGGTCACGTTATTGGCCATGGTTGTACGTACAGGGTTTACTTAAGGAAGTCAAGAGGGGAAAAGCGTATTGCCCGATTGATTGACAGTCCTTGCCTGCCTGATGGTGAGTGCATTTTCAGGGTTACTGAGAAAGGGCTTGAGGATTAAAGTCATGAATTATAAGGGGGTTATTATTGAAGAGAGTCTTGTTGACAAGAGTGTTCTTGATGATGTAACAATTATTACTACTAACGTTGAACTAGTGACTAATGAACACCAGACGCCTTGGTTAGAAAAGTGGACGCTTCATACTATAATTGTTCCTATGTCAAAGGTTGACTTGGTTGCTGAAAAGTTAAGCCAATCGCTTGACCCGGAGCATGACTGGTACGCTGACTTCAAGAATGATTTCATTCATTACATTGTTTTCCGCGGCAAAGTCTTTAAGGTTAATAGAAAGAATAAAGAAGAATATGAACAGGTTACTAAATATGGTCTCTCGCTTGGGATCCCTGACTATCAATTAGATTTCTCGCCTGAAGTTAAATAATTGTTTTTGAATTCATCAAAGTAATTATTTAACCCGTACTCGTTTATTGCGTTGTCAACGTCTTCTGGTAATTGATTGCCAAACTCTTCGTAAACTATTGTTAGTGCTTTATAATCCCTTTCCTCTTCGCGCTGGCTTAATGAAGCTAGTTTGGTTAAGAAGAACCCTTTAAGGTTAAGCATTCTTATAATACCTTTACTAACAGTGAATATTTCTTTATTCGAGCCAAATATACAATCTGTTAATGACTTATCAGGTTCTTTATTGCTGTAAAAATTACTCGCTGATAAAATTGGCAATAAATCTATGTCTAAGCAATCATCAAGTGATTTAACTGATATGTAATTGTTTAGTTTATTGAATTCTTGGCGCTGTTTTTTCTTATTATGTCTATAATAAAATAAGTCAAGGTCATTATCATCAGGCCAATCAATCTTGTCTTGTATTACTTGGCTTCCCACAACAAAAGTGTTCCTAAGCAGGTTAACTAAATTTTTATAATTAGGGTCATTATAATCCATTGACTGGCAGTTAATCTCTAATACAGTTGTTATTATGTTATAAACATCCAGATTCATTTTAGTAAAAACGTTCAGTTCTTTTTATAAAGTTTTATGCTATCAATAATTCTATGGATTTACGCGCATTAAGTGAGATTAAGTTCTTGAAGGTTAACCGACCTTTATTATTGCTTGAGTTATTAGAGTTAATTGATGGGGCTAAGCCGGGCGTGTTTATTGAGTCATTAGATAAGGATTTATTAAAGAATTTATCATCATTATGCAAACAATTAGGGTTATTTGTATCATTTAAGAATAATGGTTATATTACTAAGGATTGGTTTTTGTTTAAGGAATGGGAGAGTAGTATTGAGCCAATACTTACTTTAGCTGATAAATTCATTGGTTACCCTTCTTGTTGTGTTAAAGCGTTCTCTAAAATAGTTAGCCTGCCTTTATCGCGCGAATTGTACTGGTATTATAATTTAATGACACATAATAATGATGAATTAATTAATTACACTCGGATGGTTAGTTATGTGAATCATTTTCCTTGTTCTTTTAATTGTAAAGAGACTAGTATGCAGCGAACTAAATTATTTGATATTATTAGAAAGTATTCTTATCTCTTACCTAAGAATATTGAGCGACAATTATACGCTAAGCGCTTAGGCTCAATTAAGCGTTTTATTAAAAGTATTTTATACGCTTTTGATAATAAATTATTTGTCAAAGAGTTTGGTAATGCTCTTAGTGTTAGGAAGCGATTTGATGAACTTGGTTTAATTAAATTATTAGGTTTAGGTAATGATTTTGTTGAAGTAATTAATGAATTATTTGTTGGTAACCCAAAAGATAAGCTTAATCAATTAATTATTAATCTTTGAAAAATCATTTAAAGGATGGATTATTACTCTTATTGACAATGATTGATTTTGCTTGGCGTGTTGGGGGTGAAGCAGGTTATGGCATTGCTACTGCAGGTGATTTCCTTGCCAAAGTTTGCATGAAGCATGGACTTAATGTTTTTGGTTCAAAAGAGTACCCTAGTCTTATTAGGGGCGGTCATAATAATTTCACTATTCGTTTTAGTGATGATAAATTAACATCTCAGTCAAAGTATTGTGATTTATTAGCTGCTTTGAATGAACGGACTATTATTGAGGAATCACCTGAACTAAAAAAGGGTGGTATTATTATTCATGATATTGAGGTTAAGCCTAATGTTAAGGGTTTTAAGTTAATCCCAGTGCCTTTAAGGACTATTGCAAGTAAGTATGGGGACGCTAAAGTAATGATGAATATGGTTGCTATTGGTGTTTCTTGTGGTATTATTGGTTTTGATAAGGCTGTATGTAATGATTTGATTAAGGATTTATTTAAGAATAAGCCTAAATTTATTGAGCCTGATACTAAAGCGTTTAATGATGGTTATGAGTTAGGGGTTAAGCATCAATTAATGACTCTTAAGAAAAATAAGGTTAAGGGTGATTTATTGATTAATGGTAATGACGCTTTTTGTATTGGTGCTTTAAGGGCTGGTTGTAATTTTATTAGTGCTTACCCTATGACACCAGCAACGAGTATTCTTGAGTTCATGTGCGCTAAATCCAAAGAGTATGGTGTTAGGGCGTTTCAGGTTGAGGATGAGATTGCAGCGATTAACACTGCTCTAGGCGCTTCGTTCACTGGGGCTAGGGCTTTGACTTGCACTAGTGGCGGTGGTTTTGCTTTAATGAATGAGGGTTTTAGTTTGGCAGGGATGATTGAAGCTCCATTAGTTATTGCTATGTCACAGCGGCCTGGGCCTGCAACTGGTCTGCCTACTAGGACTGGTCAGGGTGATTTATTGTTTGTTCTTAACGCTGGTCATGGTGAATTCACTCGATTAGTTTTAGCGCCAGGTGATGTTAATGATTGTTATGAGATGGCTTTAGATGCTTTTAATTACGCTGATAAGTACCAAACACCAGTTATAGTCTTGCTTGATAAACATATCTCTGATTCTATCGTAACTGTTAAACCATTTAGTGATTCTTACATTATTGATCGTGGTAAATTATTAACTATGCCTAAAAGTGTTGAGGCAGGTCATCGGTTTAAGCGCTATGAGTTCACTAAGGATGGTGTTTCAGCTAGACCAATCCCAGGTATTAAGGGGTTAACTTATTGTTTTGCTGGTGATGAGCATGACCAAGAAGGATTTATTATTGAATCAGCTAGTAAGGCTGAGATGATTATTGATAAGCGTGTTAGAAAGCATGAATTAATTGCCCGTGAATTAAAGAATGGTGTTAAAGTGTTTGGTGAAGGGAATACTACTTTGGTTGGTTGGGGTTCAACTAAAGGGGCTATTATTGCTGCACAATCATTGCTTGAGAAAGAAGGTGTTAAGACGCAGTTTATTCAGGTTAGAGTATTATCCCCTTTCCCGCATGATAGATTAAAGGAATTAATTAAAGGTCAAGTAATTGTTATTGAGGATAATCATGATGGTCAATTAGCTAGTTTATTGCGGGGCGTTGAGTTTAAGAAGATTAATAAGTATAATGGCCGACCATTGAATCCTGAGGAGATTGTTAGTGAAGTTAAGAGGTGTTTGAAGTGAATTTTGATACTTGGGATAAACCTAATTGGTGTCCTGGTTGTGGTAATTTCGGTATTATTACTGCGCTTAAGATGGCTTTAAGTGAATTAAAACTATCGCCTGAGAACGTTGTAATGGCAGGCGGTATTGGTTGTTCAAGTAAGATTCCTTATTGGGTTAATGTTAATTCTTTTTGTGGCTTGCACGGCCGGCCAGTTACAGTGGCTACTGGGGTTAAGTTAGCGCGACCTGACTTAACTGTTATTGCTTGTGGTGGTGATGGTGATGGTTTTGCTGAGGGCACTAACCATTTCGTTCATTTCTGTCAGAATAATATTAATATTACGTATATTGTTCATGATAACCAGATTTATGGTTTAACTAAAGGCCAAACATCACCTACAAGTGATGATGGTTTTATTACTAAGACTACTCCTTGGGGCGCTGTTAGGGCGCTTAATCCTATTAGTACTGCGATTAATTGTGGGGCTACTTTTATTGCAAGGGGTTTTGCTGGTGACTTAAATGGGTTAAAAGATTTGATAAAAAAAGCAATCACTCATAAGGGTGCGGCTTTTCTTGATGTATTGCAACCATGCGTTACTTTCAATAAGAAGAACACTTATGCTTGGTATAAGGAGCGGGTTTATTATCTTGATAAACCATTAAAGACTCGTGTTGAAGCGTTTAATAAATCACTTGAGTGGGGCACTAAGATTCCGCTAGGTATTTTTTATCAGGAAGAATTTGAGACGCTTGAAGACCACTTGCCTAAGCCGGGTCTTGTTAAGAAGCGTGATGTTTCTAAGTTAATGAATGATTTTAAATGAAGCCTGAGGTTAGTGCTGGCGCAGTAGTAATTAATGATGGTAAGTTTCTTTTGTTAAAGTACCGTGCAGGTCATTGGGGTCTTGTTAAAGGCCATGTTGAGCTTGGTGAATCAGTTGAGCAGACAATTACTCGCGAGTTAGAAGAGGAGACTGGTATTACTGATAGTGTTTTTATTCATGGTTTTAGTGAGGAAGTGGGTTATTATTTTAAGTCACGACGTGAGTTAGTTGGTAAAAGAGTAATTTTTTTATTAATTAAATCAAACACTATTAAAGTTAAGTTAAGTCATGAGCACGTTAATTATGAATGGTTATCTTTTAATGAGGCGGTTAAAAAAATAACTTTTGAGAATATTAAGCAAGTGTTAAGGAAAGCTCAGTCTTTCTTGACTCGAACCGCGACCGCTTTGTAGTTTGGCGTGAAACTTTCTTCATCAAATTTTAGTGGAAATAATTTGTTTATCATTAATTTTGAGTAATGCATGTAAGCGCCAATTATTCCTCTTGGTAACCGGTCACTCTTGTAAGCATTGCCAGTTAGTGAATTAGTTTGACTTTCAATTGTTAATCGCTCGCCTTCTGCTAAACTTAATTGTTTCATATCAACTGGGTTAAAATAAAAACCAACTGGTTCTTGTAAATCGCTTAGGGTTTTGCTATTCTTTGTCACTTCATTGCCAAGGAAAGCATAGCTTGACCGATAAGTGGTTAGTATGTAAGGGTACTTATCACTGGTGACATCATCTAAGCCGTCAAAATGTTCGGGCATGAACCGCTCGTATTTAATGCTTTTCTCAGCCCAATCATCCCGGCCACGCCATAAGTCATTAGTGTTAATCTTATTATAATCAGGGACTAATCTTTTTAATTCATTAAATACTTCGCGACTGTTAGTGTAATCAAAGTATTTCTTTTTACCAAACTTTTTTGATAATTCACCAAGCACTTGCCATAATTGTGGTTGATTGTTTATTACTTTGTTCACTTTTCTTAGTCGGCGCTCACCGTTAGTGATTGTGCCTTCACTCCCTAATAGTGAGGCAATTGGTATTACAACGTCAGCTTTCTTTGAGGCTTCATTATTGTAAGCGCCAAAATAAACTTTAAATGTTTTCCTTAATTTATTATTTAATTGCTCAGTATCAGGCATTGACTTATAGGGGTTAAATTCTATTAGGAAGACTGCCCTAACTGGTGATAACATTAATGCTTCAATAATATTTAGTCCTTTTGACTCACTTATTAAGCCCCACTCTTTTTCTATTATTGTTTTATTACTTAATGGACCGCTGGGCAATAAACCTGGCATACCACCTAAGTCACCAGCTCCTTGGACGTTTACTTCCCCGCGGAGTGATAGTATTATACCATTCTTTAATAATAATAAGTTTAGGAGTGAGTGAATGTTTTCTAAACTGTTTAAGTGCTGGGTTAACCCCATACCGTGGAACACGCCAAAGCGTTTTGAATTATAAACATCATTAATTAATTTTTTATAAGTCCTCTCGCTTATCTGGCAGGTATTGCAAACGTAATCAGCATCATAAGTTAAGGCTACTTCTTTCATTATCTCAAAGCCGTCAACATCGCTCTTTAATCCTTTCTTGATTAATTCATTAATTAAGCCATTTAATAAACAAGTCTCTGATCCAGGCCTGATTGTAACAATGCATTCTTTTTCACTGCAGCCTTTAAGGAATGAGTGAACGCGGGTGATTTTTAGTTTTTTATTATTCGCTAATTTATTGTAGAACACAGGGTAATCTTTTTCTGGTTCTGAGCCAATAATTAATATGAAATCAATTTTTTTTGACTCATTCATCACAGTTAAGTTGGGCGCGCCAAAAACGTTTTTCATGCCCATCACAGTCGCGTTATGGCATAACCTGCCGCAGCAAGAGTCAATATTTGGTGTTTGGTAACAAGTTCTGGCAAATTTTTGGATAACATAATTATCCTCATTAGTTATCTTGCCTGAAGTATTGAAAAAGACTTCATTTGGTGCTAAATTCTTAGTGTTATTGTAAACGTAATCCAGTGCTTGTTTAAGTGTAACTGGTTTGCCGTTAATTAACGGTGAACTTATTCTGTTTTGGTCAAATACTTCATTAATCATTAATCCTTTAATACAAGGCTTGCCTTCACTAACATCATCGCTTAAAACGCCTGAAACGCGAACAATCTTATTATCCTTAACTTCATAGTTTAATCGACAACCACAACCACAGTAAATACAGGATGACTCCATTATTAATTATGATTAATTCAAGATTTATTAAGTTCTCGTTAGGAAAATGCGTGTTTATTTGTAATAATTAGCTAACCCAAAGGGTTATTAACCCTTAATTAGCTTTAAGTCTCTTATGAAAGGAAAAATTAAAGCATTAAGAACTTCTTTCGGTTTCATTAAAATTGAAAACGAGGAAAAAGACTTATTCTTCCACCAGACAGATGTTGAAGGCGGAGAACCTGCGTTTAGAAGTTTAAACGAAGGCGATTCTGTTGAATTCGAGAAAGGGTCAGGAGATAAGGGTCCTAAAGCAATAAAGGTTAAGAAAGTCGAAGCAGAAGTTGAAGCAGAGTAATTAAAAAAGATTTTAAGCAATTTTTTTAAAAATATATTTTTTGTTATTATTTTTTTATTATTAATTATTAATAATAGTTACTCCTGAGTTACTAAAAATAAATAAGTAAGTAAGTATAATAATGTTATTATGAATGAAAATTGTGAGATTTGTAAACGCGTGAGCATTATTGATCCATTAGTTGTTTATGAAGACAAAAATGTTATTGCTAAATTAAGTGTTAATCAAATATCGCTTGGCAAGACAAGTGTTTATTACAAGAAGCACGTGACTAGTTTTACTCAATTATCTATTGAGGAACGAGCTTCATTAATGGAAAGTGTTACTAAAGTAGGTCGATTGCTTGAAAAATCATTAAAGCCTGACCACATGAATTATTCATTACTAGGAAATTATTTTCCTCATTTGCACTGGCACTTGATTCCGCGTTATGAAAATAAAAGCAAGGACCACTTCTTTTTTGGGACTGGTCTTGAGCCCTGCCATATGGGGCGTGAGATTAAAGGCCGTTATGAAGTTAATAAAACAGATTTAATCAAACTCGTTGAGATGATTAAAAACACTTCTTTAGAATAAGAATACTTATAAGTTTATTTTACCCATTAATTCTGAGATGAGTTCATTAATTAAAGCTGACTTAAACAAGTTAAGTAATGAAGACTTGCTTAAGCGTTCAGATAAATACGTATTCAGCACAGGATTAGATGATGGCGCAGCAAAGCTTGCCAGTATTAATACTAAATATGGTTTAGCCAAGATTCATTTTGTCCAGCAATCCTTTGGTTTTAGTCCAAACGCTTGTTTCATCTCAACCCCTGACCAGACAATAACGCGTAATGATTATCGCTGGGATTGGGGTAGTGGTTATGGCGGCAAGTACGTTTGGGGTAATGGTCTTGATGAAATTATTTTTCCAGACTTAAAGCCTAATTCTTGCGGCATGATAGTGGTTGGTTTAGAATCAGAGCCTTCACAGGAGCAGATAATTAATAATGTTATTGCGTTAAGGAACAGTCAAGATTACATTAATGATATTAAGATTAAGTGGGATTTTGAGAAGAGCAATCACTTCATTGACGTGTTTAAAAAATCATCAATTGACCCTTATGCTGATTCTAGCGAGATTAAGAATTTTGATTATTTTGGGATTATTCATTGCTCAGCTCCTGAGATGAAAAAAGTTAGTCCTGGTATGTACATTGATGATAGTAAAGAATTATATAATATGTGCGAGCACGTTAAAACACCTTTTGGTAATTGTAATGTCTTGCTTGATGATAAAGCTGTTAGTTATTTTGATTTCTGCCAAAGAGCTAATGATTTTTCCAAACAACGCAGGGTTTTAGCTGCTAATAAGATTTTTGGCGCGAATACAGTAATCAGCAACGCTAATCATCAAGGAATTATTAGTAATATTAATGAAATGTACTTAGGAGCGCATAATTCTTTGGAGGATTGTCTCTTGCCTATTACTTTTAAAGCTGACTCCATTGCTTATCTCGCTAAAGGGTTGCCTAATTTTTCAGAAGAGCAAATTGAGAATAATGGTTGGACTAAGCGCGCTGAGAACAGGGAGTTAATTAATGTGTTATTAAATGCTAATGTTATGCCTCATGGTGGTGGTTACGCGCTTAATGATATGCTTAATGTTGAAAAAGTAATTACTCTTAATGATAACCGTTATTTTGTCTGTAATTTAGAGCACACTGAGGCTAGTATTACTATCTCAAACCCTAAGGACCTTCAATTTCATTATAGGGGCAAGCAGGTTGGCAAAAAATCGTTTGATTTAAGATTAGCTGAACGAGTCGCAGTGTTAGAGCCATTATTTGTGATAAAATTTTAAATACCCGACCGCTTAATTATACTCAATGATTATCAGGCCATCTCGTTTGAAGCAGTTGAATAAATATGCTATGGCTGGCTTAATTCAAGCAGTCACGCCTTTGCTTAACTCTGATTTATTATCAATAACAGGTATTGCCTTAACTGCGGGTCTTATCTTTAAAGCTGAGTATAATCGGGTTAAGGACAAGTATGTTATTAAAGATAATGAGGTGACTCATGAACGAGGTATTTTCAAGAAGTCTAGGACTACTTCGCCAGTTGACCGCATCTCGCAGATGAAAGTAACTCAGAGTTTATTCCAGAAGATGTTTCGTTATGGTGACCTTGAATTAGAGACTTGGGGTCAACCATTAAAGTTAAGTAATGTTCATAAGCCTCAAGTGATTGCTGACCGAATTAAGGAATTGCAAAAGGACTGTGAACTTTAATGGATTGTATAGTTATTCATTACGCTGAAATTGGCTTAAAAGGGACTAATAGGCCTTTTTTTGAGCGGGCATTGGTTAATAATATTAAATCAAGAACTGGTTTAGCAGTTAATCGTGAGTATGGCCGATTAATCATGGCTTATGATAAGAGTAAGTTAAGCGCTTTAAAATTAATTCCAGGCATTGCTTATTACTCGCCAGCGATTAAAGCTAAATTAGATATTAATGATATTATTAGTAAAACTGGCTTATTGCTTATTAAGGATTCATTTAGGGTTAGTGCTCGTCGTTCAAATAAGGGTTTCCCATTGACTTCACCAGAGATTAATAAATTAGTTGGTGAATCATTGTTTAATAAAGGCTTAAAGGTTGACTTGCATAAACCAAAAACTGATTTAATAATTGAGGTTGGTGAAAAAAATGCTTATCTTTATACTAAGAAAGTTAAAGGGCTTGGCGGCTTGCCATTGGGCGTTACAGGTAAATTAGTTGGGTTAGTTAGTGGCGGTATTGACTCACCAGTGGCTTGTTATGAGATGATTCGCCGTGGTTGTGAGTTAATATTAGTTCATTTTTATAACAATCATGAAGGAGTTAAAGAGAAGATTACAGCACTGGCAACATTACTTGCCAAGTATCAAGGTAGTATTAAATTATACTTAGTGCCTTTTCTTGAAACCCAAAAAGAGGTTATTATGAGTGTGCCAGCAACTCATCGGATGATTACTTACCGCAGGTTAATGTTTTTGATTGCAGGTAAAGTGCTTGACCATGAAGGAGCTAAAGGTTTTGTAACTGGTGATAACGTGGCGCAAGTAGCGAGCCAGACACTTGATAATTTAAGGACTATTTGGCAGGCAGCTAAAGAGAATGTTTACGCGCCATTGATTGGTTTGGATAAGAGTGATATTATTAGTATAGCTAAAAGGATTGGGACTTATGAGACTAGTATTAAACCTTACAGTGATTGTTGTAGTTATTTAATTGCCCAGCACCCTGAGACGCGGTCAAGGTTAATTGATGTAAAAAAGATTGAGTCTAAAATGAATGTTAATTCATTGGTTAATAAAGCGTTTAAGAATGCTCAAATTATTATTATAAAACATTAAAATACTTAAATAATGACACAATTCTTGTTTATTCATGAATGTTTATGAGGATTCTCTTAAGAAGCTTAATAGTGTGGCTCTTTTATTAAAAGAGGATTTATCATTCTTGCAACAGCCTGAGAAAATAATTATTACTTCGTTTCCAACGCGCATTAAAGGTATGATTAAATACTTCACTGGCTATCGGGTTCAGTATAACTCATTACTCGGGCCTTATAAAGGTGGCTTGCGCTTCACCACAAACGTTGACCTAAATGAAATTAAGGCGCTGGCTTTATGGATGACTATTAAGAACTCGCTTGCAGGCATCCCTTATGGCGGGTCTAAGGGTGGTGTGACAATTGACACTAAATCATTAAATAATGAAGAGCTCGAGTTAATAACTAGGTGTTTTACCCGCTCAATCGCTAAGGATATTGGCAGTAACATTGATGTGCCTGCGCCTGATGTTTACACTAACTCGCAAGTAATGAGTTGGTTGCTTGATGAGTATGAGACAATTAAAGGTTATCATGAACCAGGCGTTGTGACTGGCAAACCATTAGTGCTTGGTGGCAGTCTCGTAAGAAATGAATCAACTGCTCTTGGCGCGTTCTTTATTATTAAGAATATTTCTTCAAAATCAAATGTTATTGTTCAGGGTTTTGGCAACGTTGGCTTGAACCTCGCGTTAATGCTTTACAAAAATGGTTATAAAATTATTGGAGTTAGTGATTCAAGGTCAGGTGTTTATAGTAATGAAGGGATTAATATTCCTGAATTAATTAATCATAAGAATAATACTGGAGGAGTTAAGGATTTTAAGTTAGCGCATAATATTACTAATGAAGAATTATTAGAATTGGACACTAACATCCTTGTGCCTGCTGCTGTTGAGAATATGATTACTGAAAAGAACGCTGATAAGATTAAAGCTAAGATTATTGTTGAAGTGGCTAATGGCCCGATTAACAATGAGGCTGATAAAATTCTTGAGAAGAAGGGCGTGCTGGTCTACCCTGACGTGTTGTGCAATGCTGGCGGCGTGATTGTTAGTTATTATGAGTGGGTTCAAAATAATCAGGGTTTTTATTGGATTGAAAGCGAGTTGATTGATAAGTTAAAGATTAAGATGATTAGTAATCTTGAGTTAGTTGTTAAGGAATCTGAAAAACTTAATTGTTCTTTGCGTCAAGGCGCTTATGCATTAGCTATTAAACGATTAATTGAGGCTAAAAAATTAAGAGGTCATTAAGCAAGTATTGCTTCATTATAATTTAAGTCAGTTATTATACTGCCGGGCATTCGCTTTGTTGTTACCATAAAATCATTAACAAAGTCATGGGGTAATATTGCGACGAAATTATTTCCCAAACACTCACCTTTAAAGAATGAGTTTATGCTAACCCTTATTGGGCGCCTGAAAACATTACTTATTCTAACTGATAAACACTGGTTTAATTGGTCTATATTAGAATAACTTAAGCCATCTCTTAGGTCAATAAAAGGAATCCTCTGTCTAGAAGCATAAACCCTTGCTTTTTTCAAGTCAATACTACCTTCCCTAACTACCAATCCATTAGACATTTTTGTACACCCCCCCGAATACGCTATGTATTCACTGGTAAGTAAGTACAGTTTATAAGGATTATCATCCAACAAACATAGATAATTTTATCTATGGAATAATTTTACGTCATGAGGTTTACCTTCAGCTCTAGAACCCTCACTAACGTATTCAATTATTGTTTCCTGATGAAGTTGATTAATATCATAAACACCTAGATTGCACATTATTTGCTTAAGCATAATAACAGTCTCATTAACACCCTGCTTGAGCGGGCCTGAGAATGGAACAAAAGCTTCAACCCCCTCCTCAACATCAAGTTTATGACCATAACGCTGCCAGTTCTGGGCGCGGTTAGTACCCTCACCCCAATAAGGTTTCATTTTTGCACCACCAATCTCCATAGTTTTAGTAGGGCTCTCCTCAAAGCCAGCGAACTTACGACCCATCATCACAGCATTAGCGCCTAAAGCAAGTGCTTTTAGTATGTCAACATCCTGCGCTATACCACCATCACTAATTATTGGCACACCAGCTTGCTCAACACTCTTGCTTATCTCATAAACAGCTTTGGCTTGACCGCGACCAATGCCCTTAACTTCCTGCGTGATGCAAATTGAGCCACCGCCAATCCCAACCTTAACACAATCAGCCCCAGCATCAACCAAGTACTGATAACCTCGTTTGTCAATAACATTGCCTGCAACAATTGGCAGGTTATAATTATTTTTAACAAAATTAATAGCATCAGCTTGATACTCACTAAAACCATCTGATGAATCAATTAATAATACATCAACACCAGCATCAACTAAAGCAGGCACACGAGCTTCATAATCCTTAGTATTAATCGCGCCAGCAACCATTAACCGACCTTTACTATCAAAAAATTGATCAGGATTATTCTGCGCTTCAACCAAGTCTTTTGAAAAAGATACTGCTTGCAATTTCTTTTGGTAAACTATTGGCACGCACTTAACTTTAAGGTTCTTAGTGAAAAATTGTTTAACATCATCTTGTTTAACATCTAATTTACCATCAAGACAACCATAATCCTCAATCAATATTGAACTATTCTTTTCAGAATCACTTAATAATTCCATATTCATCGAATAAGTCGCAAAACCCTTAAACAAACCTTCACCATCAATAACAGGGTAGTGTTTTGAATGATGTATTTTGTATAAGTTTAATAAATCGTTAATTGTTGCGTCATAATTTATTGTCGTTGGATTAATGATAAAAGCTGCTTTATGAGTTTTTACCTGCTTTATCATTTCAGCCTCAGTATCGATTGGTTGGCTGCAATAAATAACACCCAAACCACCAGCTTCAGCTAATGCAATAGCAAGTTTAGGTCCACTAACTGATTGCATGGCTGAACTAAGCAATGGTATGTTAAGCTTAATCTTCTTATCCTTATCCAAATAAGTCCTTGTATCAGGTTTGCAATCACGCTTAGTAAGACCAGTCATGAAGCGCAGTTCACTGAAAGTAAAAGAGTAATCATCAGGGGCTGTTAATTTAAGCACCATATAAATTATATGCAGTTAGTTATTAATAATGATTTATCTTTTACAAGACAATAATGAAATTTCGTTTCCTGGAGCACACAGCAGACACTAAGTTTAGGGCTTATGGCAAGAACTTAAATGAAGTCTTTGAGAACGCTGCACTAGCGTTTACTGAAACAATCACTGACGCTAAAAAAGTCAAGCCATCAATCAAAAAAGAATTCAAGATTAAAGCAGAGGACTTAAAATCACTAATGTATGATTTCCTCGAAGAATTATTATTATTCAGTGAGTCAAAGCGATTATTATTCGCTAAGTTCAAAATAATTATCAAGAATAATTCACTTAAAGCCACTGCTTGGGGTGAAAAGATTAATGACTCGCATGAATTAAGAAACCTTGTTAAAGCAATAACTTACAATGACATGACAATCACTGACAAGATGGCGCAAGTAGTGCTAGATATTTGATTCTACATAATCATAAGCATTAAACGCAGCTATCACTCCGCCAGCTGCACCAGTAATTGCCTGCTTGTAAGGCGAGTCAGTGCAGTCACCTGCAGCGAACACACCTTTAATATTAGTCTTTGCGTGACAATCAATTATTACTTCACTTTTAGCATTAAGCTTAACACCTAAACTCTTGATTAAATTAGTCTGAGGAACTAACCCAATTGCTATGAATAAACCATCAAGTAATAATTCTCTACCAATATCAAAGGAAACACTTCTTAATACTTTATCACCATTAATACTCTTGACATTAGTGTTATTGATTACCTCAATGTTTTTTGAATTCTTAATTCGCTCAACAATTATTGGTTCAGCGCGCAATTTATCCTTACGATAAATAATGTAAACCTTCTTTGCATGCTCACTTAATAATAACGCTTCCTTACAAGCACTATCACTGCCCCCAACAACACCAACTAATTTATTCTTAAAAAAAGGAGCATCACAAGCAGCACAATAACTAACCCCTTTACCATAAAAATCACCCTCACCCTTAACTCCTAAACGACGGTGATAAGTACCTGTTGCAATGATAATTGACTTAGCACTATAAGAGTTAGTTGAAGTCTTAATTTTGAAAAAACCTTTATCCTTATTGACTGATTTAACTTCATCATTAATCAATTCAGCACCCGTTGCTCGAGCGTGCGATTCAATCTTTTTCATTAAGTCACTGCCTTGAATTCTTTGCTCACCAGGCCAATTCTCAACAAAATGAGTAGTAGTGAGTAATCCACCAAATAATTGCCCAATAACAGTTGTCTTCATCATGAACCTACGGCAATAAATAGCCGCGCTAAGACCTGCTGGGCCAGCACCAATAATCATAACATCTCTCATTTGTCTTACAAAAGATTTAAAGAATATAAATCTTTTTCAATAACTCAATGGAATTAAAAAAAGTTAATGATAACAAGTGGTTAGTGCCCAAAACTAGCAAGATGAAAGTGCCTGCTTATGTTTTTGCTTCAGAGAAACTGCTTGAATTAATGAAAAGAGATAATACTCTTAAACAATTAAGCAATGTTGCGTGCCTGCCAGGTATTTATAAACACGCGCTATGCATGCCTGATGGCCATCAAGGTTATGGTTTCCCAATTGGAGGAGTAGCTGCGTTAGATATTAATAACGGAGGTATTAGTCCTGGTGGTATTGGTTATGATATTAATTGCGGGGTCAGACTGCTCAGGAGTGATTTAGATGATAAAAGCGTGATTAAAGTGATTGATAAATTAATCTCAGCTCTTTACCGCAACGTGCCAAGCGGTGTTGGAGTCAAAGGCCAATTAGACAAACTAAGTGAAGCAGACCTTAATCAAGTGCTTAATGAAGGCGCTGAGTGGGCTTTGCGTAATGGTTATGCTACACAAGATGACCTTGACAGGACTGAGGAGAAAGGTCGGATGATGGCTGACTCAGCTAAAGTTAGTCAGAAAGCGCGTTCAAGGGGACGCGACCAGTTAGGCAGTCTTGGCGCAGGCAATCATTTTCTTGAGATTCAACGGGTTGATAAAATATTTGACCCAATTACAGCCAAAGCGTTTGGTATTGACCACGTTGGTCAAGTCACTGTAATGATTCATTGCGGCTCACGTGGTTTAGGCCATCAAGTTTGTAGTGATTATATTCGCTTAATGGAGAAATCATACCCTGAATTAATTAATTCACTGCCTGACCGTGAACTAATTTATGCACCTGGCGGGAGTAATCTTGCCAATGATTACTTAAAAGCAATGGGCGCTGCAGCTAACTTTGCTTGGTGTAACAGGCAGGTTATTGCGCATCAAGTCAGGAAGAGTTTTAATGAAATTTTTGGTAAGACTGAATTAAAACAAGTCTATGATGTTTGTCATAATATCTGCAAGGTTGAAGTGTTTGATGGGAAGAAATTTTATCTTCACAGGAAAGGCGCGACTCGTTGCTTGCCTAAAGGTCACGCGTTAGTGCCTGAAGCATACAAGAGTGTTGGTCAACCAGCGTTGATTCCAGGCACGATGGGCACTGCATCCTACATTGTTGTTGGCTTAGAATCATGTATTAATGAATCATTTGCTAGCACTGCTCATGGCGCTGGTCGTTTAATGAGCCGAGCGCAAGCATCCAGAAGCTGGACTGGTGAGTCAGTTCAGAAATCACTTGAGGATAAGGGCATTACTCTTAAAACTCGAAACATTAGTAGTGTTAGTGATGAAGCACCAAGTGCTTACAAGGATGTTGATGAAGTTGTTCGCGTTAGTGAAGCAGCAGGTATTGCTAAGCGAGTAGTCAGGCTTAAACCGCTTGGTGTTATAAAAGGTTAAATCTTGCTTTGCGACCAAGTCTTGCTTCAATTTCTAGTAATCGATTATACTTGCTGACTCGCTCGCCTCTGCATGGCGCGCCGGATTTTATTTGGCCTGCTTCAAGCCCAACTGCTAAGTCAGCGATGAACGGGTCGCATGAATCGCCTGAGCGGTGGCTGACCATTATTTTCCATGAATCATTCATTGCTAAGCAAGCGGATTGAACTGCGCGGGACACAGTACCTACTTGATTAACTTTTAATAGTAAAGTATTACAAGCTTTCTCATTAATCGCGCGCTCAACTCGTCGGGGGTTAGTGACTAATAAGTCATCGCCAACCACTTGCGCTTTTTCCCTTAACCGAGCGGTTAGTTCTGCAAAACCAATGAAGTCTTCCTCGTATAATGGGTCTTCTATACTGAATAAATGATAATCACTCACTATTTTTTCATAATAATCAATTAATTTATCACGACTCATCTTTTTACCATCAATTAAGTAATGCTTGCCATCATAGAATTGGGTGGCTGCGCAATCAACCGCTAACTTAACTTCCTCTGAATAACCAAGCCGGCTTAATACTTTAGTCAGGATTATTAATGGTTCTTCAACACTTTTCATTGGTGGCGCAAAACCACCCTCCATACCAACGTTAACAGCTAAGTGACCATACTTCTTAATTAATTCTTCTTTAAGCGCATGATAAACCTCAACACCCATCATTAATGATTCACTAAAATTGCGGGTTGAAGGCGCTATCATGTATTCTTGAAAAGATAGTTTATTGCCAGCGTGAACCCCTCCGTTAATCACGTTCATGAACGGAGTAGGGAGTAATTTTCCGCCGAATAATTCATATAATTCCACACCATTAGTTAAAGCAATTAATCGGTGAACTGCCATGCTAATACCAGTTGAGACGTTGCCTGATTCAATCTTTAATTTATCATCAATATCATCTAAACTTAAACCTTTTAGTTTACCACCTAAGTGATTCACGCGCTTAACAGCGCTCAACGGGTTAATGGTCTCAACTTCATTAATGCCTTTACTATTACCTCCAGGTACAATAGCCATGGCTTTTTCTTTACCAGATATAGCCTCAACTTTAATGGTATAATAACCATTAGAGTCAAGAACTCTCATTGCCTTTAGGCTACTCAAACGCTTCATTGAATTATTCTAATGAGTTAGTATTTTAATTATCTTCTGTTAACAATTATTTTTATTCCTTTCAATAATGATTTATCAACTCTTAGGTTTGACGCTATCACTACATCAGATTGGTTTGGTGAGTAACGAACTATTGTGTATAATAACTCGTTTGGCAACCGACGACCAACTATCTCATCAACAGCACCCTTAATAGTCTTATCCATTATTGATTGGGGCACATGCAAGTCAATATTAAGAGTTGGAATAACATAATCATCTTTGTAAATGTCAATCATTATTAAATTAATAATCAAGTCATTCTTGTTGGCAACTAGTTTATCTCGCTCGTAATCAATCAAATAACCCTTATTTTCAAGCAGTGAGCGGACTTTGCCTGAATTCTCAATCCTGATTAATAAGTCAACGTTCTTGTGCTTGCGAGTTATTTTACCAACAGCTAAATCAATCGCATAACCACCAGTCACCCAGTAATCAATCTTATTGGCTTCGAATAATTTAACAACTTCCCTTAAAGCTTCAAGGCTCATAGTGTTTTCTTACTAGTTTCTTAATAATATCTCTTTCGAATTAAAAAGATTAATAAAAAAAGAGAGTTTTATTGTTTTTAATGGGCGAAGAGCAAGGATTAAAAGCTAATAAAAGTAATTTTCAGGAATGGTACGCTGAGGTATTAAATAAAGCTGATATGATTGATTACTCGCAAGTCAAGGGTTTTCACATCTTAAAGCCGTGGAGTTATTTTATCTGGGAACAAGTAATGGAGTGGTTTAATAAGGAATTAAAAAAGTACGGCGTTGACAACGCTTATTTCCCATTAGTCATGCCTAAAAGTTTGATTGAGAAGGAAAAAGAGCATGTAGAGGGTTTCGCGCCTGAAATACTGACTTGCACTAAAGCAGGTGATGATGATTTAGAAGAAGAATTGTATATCAGGCCGACGAGCGAGATGATAATATATGACTCGTTTACTAAGTGGATTCGTTCTTGGCGTGACTTGCCGTTAAAGATTAACCAGTGGTGTAATATTATTCGTTGGGAAAAGCAAACTAATCCTTTCTTGCGACCGCGCGAGTTCTTATGGCAGGAAGGCCATTGTGCTTTCGCGACACAAGAAGAAGCGCTCGCTGACCAAATGTATGCTTTAAAGTTGTACGAGAAGATTTACAAAGAACTATTTGCTATCCCAATGATTCTGGGTGAGAAGACGCCGGCTGAGCGTTTTGCTGGCGCTGACAAGTCATTCAGTCCTGAAACAGTGTTGCCTGACGGCAGGACAATTCAGGCAGGCACGAGCCATTATCTTGGTCAAAATTTCAGCAAAGCATTAGGCATTACATTCCTTAATGAAAAAGGCAAGAGTGAGTATGCTTACCAGACCTCGTGGGGCATTAGTATTAGGAGTATTGGTGTAATGATATTAGCTCACGGTGATGATAAAGGTCTTGTGTTACCACCAAGACTTGCTAAATATCAAGTTGTTATTGTGCCGATTTACAAAGATGATACTAAAGAATTAGTCTTAAAGGAAGCTCGTAAGCTTGCTAAGTCAATCAAGGCACGAGTGTTCATTGATGAATCAAATAAGAGCCCTGGCTGGAAATTCAATCACTGGGAGTTGAAGGGCGTGCCATTAAGGATTGAGTTAGGGCCGCGTGATATTGAAAAGAAACAGGTAGTGGTTGCTAAACGCACTGGCGGCAAGAGTTTTATTAAAGTAAAGGATTTGGATGTTAAGGCTTTGCTTGAAGAATTCCACAATGAGTTGTTTGATAATGCAGTCAAAGTCTTAAAAAGTAAAGTCAAGAAAGTTGAGACTAAAACTGAGTTATACAAAACTATTAAGGACGGCTTTGTTGCCAAGGCTTGCTGGTGCGGCGACCCAGAGCATGAAATTAAACTCAAGAATGACTTAGGCGCTAAGAGCGCTAACATGCCTTTTAATGAACAGTTATTCAGCAAAACCTGCGCTTTCTGCAAAGACAAAGCCAAGTACGTTGTCTTGTATTCAAAGCAATATTAATCTTATCCAAACATTAGTATTGATGGATTAATCATTAGTATTAAAGCCAGTATTGTTATCATTATGCCACTGAATAATTTCAAGACTCTAACATTCTTCTGGTTCATATTTAATCGTGACAATGTAAAGACTGCTATTAGGAATATTATAGTATCATCAAGCATGTACATTATCACATATAATATTAAGTAAAAATAGTTGGCAATGAATGGCAGGCCATGCTGTGACAGTATTTTTAAGTAAATCACTGGGAAGCCAATCGTGCATAATAATTCGACTAAGTTAATAGTGAAAGCTAATACTATTACACCAGCGATCATCCCAATGCCTGAAGCAACTGATAATTGTTTCATCCGTTTCTTAATCCTTGGTTGCCACTTAGCAGGAATAGTTAGTGAAAATCCTTTCTGGAAAGCAAAGAAATCTTTAATATTAATTATGCCAGCAAATAATGCAAAACCGCCAGCCACGTAGCGCATAAATGAAATTACTTCAGTGCTCAAAAAAACGTTCAGCCACGCAGTAATGAACAAGAAATAAACAATACCTGAGACTAATATGAATATGCCACCAACTGTGAATACTTTTTTCCGCGAGCGGGTTGAGATAGTAAAAGCAAGTAAGAATGACAGCATCCACATAGCGCAAGGATTAAGCCCGTCAAGCAAGCCAATGATTACTGTCAGGAAAAACAATGATGATTCAACAACATTTATCTTGCCAATGAAAGGCAATTCAATCTCTGTTAACTCGCTGGTTTCAATATCAATATTAGTTCCATTAATAATTGATGGGCTGACTGAGCCATAAACAACTTCGTAAGGGTCAGGGCAATTATTGTTTATGCAATTATTAATTTCATCAGTAATTATGTTTTTATAACCAGCGAACGCTTTGTAATTAGGTGCATATAATAATATACCATTATCACTCATGAAGCCGACAAAAACTTTATCACCTATAAATAATCTTGGCACTGAACCACCACCAAAAGTATCATAAGCATTAGCAAACTCATTAAACATTAATGAGTTAGTCTCATTATACCATACCTCAAATTTCTCAAGCGTAAAACCATTAATATTAATTGAATTAAAAAATTCTATTTCCTCAGCACAGTGAGGGCAACCATTGCCATAAAATAAGTAAGCAGTCGCATTATACGCAAAAGCACTAGAAAAAACCATCAATCCTATTAGGAAAAATAATTCTTTTCTCATATTTTAATCATCAAAACGTTTTGAATTTATATTCATTTCTATTTTTCTAAATGTTTCTGTATAAATTGGCTTTAATTTAATTATTGGCTTCATCTTTATTGTTGAACTAACAAAATCATCACTATAAGGGATTTCCCCAATTATTGGTATGCCTTTCTTTTTGGCAAAGGATTTAATCTTTTTGCAAAAACCATCATCAAGCGTTGATTTATTAATCACAATACCATGCTTTATCTTAAAGTGTTCAGCTAAGTATAAAACTCTCTTTAAATCATGAAACGCTGACGGGGTTGGCTCAGTTACTGCAACAACATAATCAGTGCCTGTAATTGAAGCAATAACAGGGCAGCCAATCCCAGCAGCAGAATCAATTATCATTACTTCTGCTTTTAATTTTTTATTAATCTCATTAGAGCGCGAACGAACTGAACTAACAACTTCACCTGAAGCTAATTCACCTATTTTTAGTTCACCAGAAACAAGGTTAACTCCATAATTATGCCCAATATAAATAGTTCCAATCTTCTTTTTTGACTTACTAATTGCGCCAGTAGGACAGGCAACAATACAAGCACTGCAACCTATACAGATTTCAGGCAGAAAAGCAGGGTATTTATCTTTAATTGCCACTATAGCGTCCTGCTTGCAGACAAGCCCGCACTTGCCACACTTAATGCACTTACTAAAATCCCACTTAGGGATTAATTGATAAATATCCTTATCTTTTCTTTTCTTAACTGAAAGCAATAAGTGGTCGTTTGGGCATTCTACATCAGCATCCACTAGCATAACTTTATTTTTTTCAGCAAACTGAACTGCAAGTGAAACTGCCACTGTTGACTTGCCTGTCCCACCTTTGCCGCCAGTAACTGCTATTTTCATAAGACTTTCATCCCCAATTTTAAAGGATTATTTAATTTAAATAAATGAGAATTACACTTACAGTCTGAGCAACCAAATTTAATCACTGGTTTCTCAGTGAGCAATAATGATTTTGCAATCTGACACTCTTCTTCTTTTCCAGATTCTTTGTAAAAAACCTTAGTTACACTTGTGTTATCATCATTAAGCAAGTAGTCAATATGCCAGTGTAACCTCTTATTATTAGATAAATGTCTGTTAACCCTCTGCTTAATACCATTCTGCGCTGAACCAACATAAGCATAACTACCTTTACTAAAATTAATTAATCCTAATGAGCCAACACTAATACAGACCTCTTTATCTAACTTAATCATTAAAACATAAACCCCTTTCATTAATTACCTTCACTACAAGCAGCCTCATCACCAGCTTCAGTAAGCTTATTATTTTCCCATAAATTAAATAATTCATTTATTGTTGATGCTTGACCAATGTATACTTTTATTCCAAGAGAATTACATAATTTAATTGCCCTAAGACCAATACCTCTGCATAACAATATATCTGCGTCGTGAGCTTTCATTAATTCAGGAGGCAAGCCAACACCACCCATATGCTCGCTTGTATTTTTTATTACTTCAATCAATTTACCATTCTCATCAAGAAAAGTATAAGTCTTACAGTGACCAAAGTGTTCTGCTACAATCGCACCATTAGTTGGGATTACTAGCTTCATAAACCACTCACTGCATTTTTTATTAAGCCTTTCTTTAAGTAAGTCTTTATGTTAAATTGCTTAAGAACACTTAACGCTCTTGGCCCAATATTACCTGCCATAACAGCGTCAACATTCTTTTCAGCCACCAATTTTGCAGCAGATATGCCTGCACCACCACGCTGATTTATACTAATGTTCTTAATTACTTCAATCACTTTGCCATCTTCCATTATTATAAAATAAGGGCAGCGGCCAAAGATTTCACTTACTTCACCATTAATTGTTTTACTATTTGAGCTTATTGCTATTTTCATTTATTACCATCTCCTTTTATTTGTATTTTAATTGCTTTGCCTTTAATTATTGCACTAGCCAGTTTCTCTCGGCCAGAGCTAAGCATTCTAAACAATGTTGATTGTGAGACACCCATTCGCTTGGCTGCCTCGTCTTGTTTAAGTCCTTCAACATCACATAAACGCAGTGCTTCAGCTTCATCTATCTTAATGATTACTTCTTCAAGTAATCTCATTGGCACACCGGCTGGCTTGTAATAAGTCACGTCAGGGTTAAACCTGACGCGCCTTATCATTCTTGGTCTTGGCATTACTTATCCTCTAATTCTTTGAGCCTTTTATTTATTTCTTCTAGTTCTTTCTGAGCTAATTCTTTCTCTTCTTTAAGCAAGAATAACTCTTCTTTCTCTGTAACTACCTGTCTGTAGCCCAATCCTCTTCCAAGGCCTCTTCCAAGGCCTCTTCCAAAACCCCGGCCACAAGGACCAAGTCCTCTGCCCGTCATTGGACCAAGGCCTCTTGGACCTGTTTTATCTAAATTTGGCATTTTCACATCACCTCTGTTATGAATATATATTCATAACCTATTTATATAGTTTACGAATTATTATTCATAACTAACTTATTAAGTAGTGTATTTTTTTAATTTTAATTAATGAACCACTTAATACTTATTGTAGGACCATCGGGCAGTGGCAAGGATACCATAATTGATTATGCCTGTAATAAAATCCCATTAAATAAAATCAAACGGTTTATCACCAGACCAAAAAATGATTTTGAGGATTTTGAAAGCGTAACTGATGATGAATTTGAGTCAATGGAATTCTTTATCTCATGGGAAGCTCATGGCAAGAAGTACGGCATCCCATTACTTGACCCTGATAAAAATTATATCATTAATGTCAGCCGGAATATTATTAACAAAATAAAAGAGCGATACTTAAACACAATAGTTATTGAACTAACAGCAAGACTAGAAATCCTAAGAAAAAGGCTCACTCAAAGGGGACGCGACCCACCAAGCGAGGTTGAAGCGCGGTTGAAGCGTGATATAATAATTGATAGTAATCTAATAATTGAAACATCAAACCCTGATATTAGTATTGCAGGGGATGTGTTAGTTAATTTCTTAAAGGAAAAACTATTCTAAATGAATATGAGTTACCCAACAAGTTGGCGTTGTCCGTCATGCGGCGCAAGCGTTTACAACTCAAGCAAATGCACTGTTTGTGCTTACTTGCCACCAAGCGAAAGCGGAGGACTAAATGCTATTGTTAAAGAAAAAGATAATCACTTGTTTAGGCGAAGAATTATTGCATTCTTAATTGATATTAGTTTTATTATAAGTATAGGTTTGTTAATTAGTCTTAGCGCTTCACTCGCATTCATTAATTCAGGTAAGTCAATCGAGACACTAATGTCTTTATTCAGCGTGCCAGCAATACTAATCATGCTATTCTTACACCCAATTTATTTCCTATTACTCGAAGCACGTTACTCAGCTACTTATGGCAAAAAATTAATGAAAATAAAAGTAACTGATAATGGTTTTAGTGTTAGCGCTAAAAGAAATTTAACCCGCTTCATTGAGGCAATACCGCTTTACATCCCAAGCATTTTAATGATAAGAAAGGATGGCAAACGTTGGGGTGATAAATTAGCAATGACAAATATTATTAAAGAATAAGCCGTACATTCTCAGGATAACACTCACTTGCAACAGCTTCTACTTTTGATTTTAAGGCATCAATTATTTTTTGTTGCTCACTGACCCGCTCCTTGAATGAGTCAAGACCACCAATATCACTCTTTATTCTATGCGATAAATCAATTAATCTGCGCTCAAAAGCATCGGCTTTTTTCATTAACGAGAAATCATTACTGGTTAATTCATTCTCAATTAATAATAATTTTTTATACTCATTAATATAATCATTAATACTATCATCACTAATAGCTCTTAAATAACGTTTTGAATCCTTATCATTTAATTCAAGTTTGCCTGAATTAATCAAATTTGTTAACAAGCTCATCTTTTTATTAAAATCGCCTTCTTGCTTGCAAATATAATCCAATGGGTTAGTCAAGAAAGCATTAACGAACGGGTCATCCCTGAACGCTTTTCTTAAAGCGCGCGAGAACTTTGATACAATAGTCATTGCCATACTATCAAGCTCTATCTTACGATTATTAACTTCTTTTAGTTTAGTGTCAGCGTTCATCACGCGGTCATAATTTTCCACTCCTTTAATCCGTGATAATTCACTTGACATGAAAGTTTTATCACGCTCATAAGAACTGATTTTCTTTCTGAACTCTAATTCTTCTTCCTTAATCTCTTTTGTTTTATTAACTGCTTCATCAAAGGATTTTATTTCTTTAACAAGGTTTTTGAATGAGTCTAATTGCTCGTTTCGCTCCTTAACTGATTCAACCAAGTCATTAACATCACTGCTTAAATCTTCAAAGGAGTTGCCAAGATTATTCATATCATCCCTAAAGATTATTTGAGCATGTCTTGATTGGGCAGCGACCTTACTGGCGCGCTCAATAAGTGAGTTAATGCTAATGATTAATTCATTAACGCGAGTTAATGTTTCAGGTGTTTTAATATTAAGCAAGGGCATTATTTGGTCATAAATCCTTTTGCGGGCGTTATTAGCGCCAATCAATAAGGCTTTATTATAATCATTATTTAGTTCCCGCGTCATTAATCCTTTCAGGATACTCTTAATCTTATTGATATTATTCATTAATGGTTCAACAACAGCTTTATCATCCAACTGATTAATCGTAGTTAATGAATTATTAACTTGTTTTTTTAATTCATCAAGCGATAACTCTACTTCCTCACGCTCATCAACCATTACTTCAGTGGTTTTTCTTGAAAATAGTTTATCCAGAAGACTCATAGTTGTATTTTAGAAACGAATCATTTAATAAAGATTATGATACCACACGGTATTATATTATCCAGCGGAATTCAGGAAAACTAGGCGCGTACAATAAATAATGAATTAACAAGAATGCAACAATCATTACAATTAATATGACCATCTGCTGTTTGATTGCAGTCTTAAGCTTGAATAATAATAAGCCCCAGAAGAAAACGTACAGGGCATTGAAAATAACATGAAAGACTACTAAGCCACCAAGACCATCATCAATCATGTAAGAAGCGTCGCCAGAGTAAGGGATAACTGTCAGTAAGAAAATTATTACTGCCACTGCTAAGAACCGCAGGCCTTTACTGCCTTTTGCTTTCCCAAAATCATACAACCTAAAAAGAGAATATAATACTATGGCAGCGGCCGAGCCATTAATCAAGTGACCCCAGATAGCAAAACCAGTCGGGTAATTATCCTCATAAGGCTGCATGTTAATGCCATAAATCAGTGACAAGAACCGGTCAAGTATCATGAAAGAAAAATAAAACACGGCCAGGATTAGTAGTGCTGATAAAACTTTTTCTCTCTTCATCCACTCATCATAAAATAAGTAAGATTTATAAAAAGTACTTGCCAATTAATTCACCATGAAAAGCGCAAAAATAAGTGGTTTACTCTGCAGCGCTTGCATTTGCTGCTGTTAGTGGCAGCACTATTCTTTTGGGTGGTGTTATGAAATGATTTCTGACTTAGGTCTGGGCGCTAGGAGCATTATTGATTTAATTGGCAATACGCCCGTCGTCAGGATTAAGAATGGCTTCCTAAAAGAACAAAGTTCTTTGGGTGCTAAAACAGATAGTTTTACGCGCAAGGAGAATGTTGAGTTATTAATCAAGCTTGAGGGCATGAACCCGTCAGGCAGCATCAAGGATGTCGCCGCACTCTACATGATACTAGATGCTGAGAAGAAAGGCCGCTTAAAGCAAGGCGACACTATTATTGAGTCAACCAGCGGCAATACTGGCATTTCACTTGCAATGATTGCGGCAGTCAAGGGTTACAAGATTAAATTAGTCATGCCGGAGAACGCCAGCGAGGAGCGCAAGAAGATAATGCGCGGTTACGGCGCTGAATTAATACTAACACCAGCTAACCAAGGGGTTGACGGCGCAATAATGAAAGCCCGCGAGTTAGTTAAGGAAGACTCATCGCTTGTATACTTAAACCAGTATGACAACCCTGCCAACTGGCTGGGCCACTACTACATCACTGGCAATGAAGTGTGGCGCCAGACTAACGGCCACATCACTCACTTAGTGGCTGGCATTGGTACTGGCGGCACTATCATGGGCGCTGGCAAGCGGTTAAAAGAACTTGACTCTGAAGTAAAAATCATCGGTGTTGAACCAGTCAGGGGCCATCATATCCAAGGCCTTAAGAATATGAGTGAGTCACGGCAGCCGGGCATTTATGATGAGTCAATGCTTGACGAGAAAATAATGGTTAATGATGATGAGGCATTCAAGGCAGCGCGATGGCTGGCTCGCGAGCACGGCTTATTGGTTGGCATGAGCACTGGGGCCGCGGTGAGTGCTGCTATTAGGATTGCTGAGGGGCTTGATTACGGAGTGATTGTTGTTATCAGCCCTGACAACGGCTTTAAATATTTAAGTACGGAGTTATTTGAGTGATGTATCATGCTTAAAGTTTACAATACCATGACGAGGCGGAAGGAATTGTTCAAGCCGCAGAAGAGCAAGCACGTTAAGATTTACACTTGCGGTCAAACGATTTATGATGACTTGCATATTGGCAATGCCGCCACTTACTCCAGGTGGGACGTGGTGGTTCGTTACCTCAAGTGGCGCGGTTATAATGTGTTTCATGTTCGCAACTTCACTGATGTCGGCCACCTGACTGATGACGCTGACCAGGGTGAGGACAAGATAGAGAAGCGCGCCCGCTTGCGCCGACTCGAGCCAATGGAGCTAGTTGAGTCGCAGATTAGGAAGTACTGGCAGGACATGGATGACTTGAATAATGAGCGGCCTAATATTAGTCCGCGCGCAACGCAGTTCATTCTTGAGATGCAGGACTTCATTAAAGATTTGCTCGCTAAGGGTTTTGCTTATGAAGTGGGCGGCAACGTTTACTTTGATACAACTAAGTCAAAAAGTTACGGCCATCTTGCCCGCCTTAAGCTTAGTGACTTGAAGGCCGGTGCCAGGGTTGAGATTGACCCTAATAAGCGTCACCCTCATGACTTTGCATTATGGCTTAAAGCGCCTGAAAGCCATTTAATGAAGTGGACCAGTCCCTGGGGTCTTGGTTACCCTGGTTGGCATATTGAGTGTTCAGTAATGGGTTTAAAATACCTTGGACCAACGCTTGACATTCATGGCGGTGGGGTTGACCACATACCAGTTCATCATGTTAATGAGATTGCGCAGAGCGAGGCTTACTCTGGCAAGCCTTTTGCTAATTACTGGCTTCACTCAGCCCACATCACCCTTAACGGCGAGAAGATGAGCAAGAGCAAAGGCAACTTCATCACTGCAAGGGACTCAATTAACAAGTGGGGCGCAATGACTGTTAAACTTGCCTTAATCTCAGGTCATTACCGCAGCCAGGTTGACTTTAGTGAGGGTATGATGGAGACTGCTAAGAATACTCTTGAGCGGGTCAAGAACATGGTCACTAGTGTTGACGAGCAGAAATCATTTGGCCGGGCTTCATTAAAGAAGGATGATAATACCGCGCAGGTCTTGTTCGTTGAGGCAATGGAGGATGATTTTAACACACCTAAAGCATTGGCAGTTATTTACGCGTTAGTTAAATCAATTAATTCCTCGCTTGGCACTGCTTCAAAAGAATCACTTCTTGAAGCAAAGGATAAAGTACTTGAATTGCTTGGCGTGCTTGGCGTTAAGGTTGAGTTAGTTAAAACAGATGGCAAAGATTTAGTTAAAGTTTTTACTAAGGTTCGTAATAAGCTTCGTAAGGAAAAGAATTATGAATTAAGTGATTATATCAGGGATGAGCTGGCCAGAATTGGGGTTAAACTTGAAGACAAATAATAGGTTTCACTTATAAGTAGTGAACAATCAAAATACTTATAAAGACTGTTTGTCACTTAGTAGTAGTGATGTTAAAATGTTGAGTCGTGATTTTGAACCGGGCGAGATTTTCGTTAGGTGCAGGATTTGCAAACAGGGTCAGCCTAAAAAAGACTTCCCTACAATGCACAAAGTATGCATTAACTGCGCTCACGAAATGAACTGGAAACTGCCAGAAAAAAAAGGCAGACAACACTAAAACCATTCTTTTTTATTAACAATTATTTCAATTTAACAAAAAGATAGTGACAACAAATAAGGCTAACAAAACAGCCCAATAACAATCTTTTTAATCAAAACAATTATTTTTAAATCAAACAAAGCAGGGTTAGCAAAGCAGCTCAGAAGGGGAGAACCCCTCCTTAGAGATAACCACCCCCAATAACAATCTTTTTAATCAAAACAATTATTTTTAAATCAAACAAAGCAGGGTTAGCAAAGCAGTTATGCGCTCGCCTGCAGAGCGAGTTTACGGGGGTGCGAATCCCTCACCCTGCTTATTTTTTATTAAGCTTAATACTACATGAATGAATCCAAGTTAACTTTCTTCTGACCAACCAAATCCTTAACAAGTGGCAATAATTGTTTAGTGAAAGTAATACCTTTGCCTTTCAAGACAATAAATTGTTCATCGCGTAGCGAGTAAGATTTCTGGAAGTCAATTTTTAACTCATTCTTCGAGACAATTATAATGTTCTTTGAGCAGAAAGCTTTCAGTAACTGGCTTTGAGCTTGTCTAACATCCCGCTGGTTATTAACACTCCTAAATGAACGCAAGTCAACACCATCAACTAACCATTGTTTTTTTATTCGCCCAGCTTCAACTAATAATTTTTTCTCAACAACCTTATAATCAGCCTTACTTAAAGCGCGCTCAGCAACACCTAACGAGTAACCTAATTGTTCCTTAATAAAATCCTCAAACTCATCATCATAAGGCTTAAAAGTAGTCCTAAAACGCGTCTCCTTACCTTTATAACGAATAATGAACTCACCTTTTTCAAAAAAAACACCATCTGTTTCATCAAAGCCCTTAAAGACGTAAATTGGCCCAGGGATTAATTTAAGCTTAGGGTCACAGTAATAACTAATTAAGTAATTTTTATTAAAAACAATTGAGCCAACTTTCATAAATCAACTTATAAACGCTTACGTCTTATATTATTATTTAATGAAGATTAAATCATTAATCTTTGATTCAAGTGTTATCCTTGATTTACCATTAAGTGAGATGAAGCGCTCGCTTAACCAGATAATTAGTTATTACGTTGAGCCATCAAAATTCATAAAAGCATACATTAGGGCTTTTAGGTTATTACAGAAAGGCAAGATTAAAAGTGAAGCTTTTTTTGATGAAGTATTCAAGAAAGTTGAATTACCATTAAGAACTCAAAAAAGGATTATTGAACAACATAATAATAAACGAGCCGAATTAGTCAAACTAAGAAAAGATTTCAAATCAGTGCTTAGTGCGTTAAGCAGTAATTATAAATTAGGTGTTATTAGCAACATGCCTCGTGACTGGTTTATTAATGATGTTATGAGGTTGGGTTTGAACACTAGTATTTTTAATGTCTTAGTTTTTGGCAGTGATGAAGGGTTATTAAAACCAGATAAAAGAGTTTACTCAAGGGCTTGCCGTTTATTAAACGAGCCAGTTGACCGGTGCGTTTTCATCACCAATGACGATGTTGAAGTAGAGGGCGCTCGCAAAGCAGGTTTAACAATAATAACTATTAATAGTGATGAAGGGGACCTTAAAGCGGACACGATTAGTGAGTTAATATCAATCTTAACTGATATGGATGAGCCAACAAAACAATTGCACGAAGTCAATAAGCCATAAGACTTTTAATACTAAAAAGGATTTCAAGAGGATTAGAAACTGAGTAGTCTAAAACAAAGTAATGGGCTGGTAGTTCAGTAGTAGAATGCCCGCATGGCATGCGGGAGGTCCTGGGTGCGATTCCCAGTCAGTCCAACTCAAGGAGTGCTTTCATTCATTGTTGTCTGATGACTAAATCCTTAAAAACTATTTTTGGCATTAATTGTCTTTAATGATTCTTGATAAACGATTAGTTGTTGAAGGGGTTAGTGATTTTAAGGGTTTAACTAAAATTAATCTTATGCAGGATGATATTAATAACTCGCTTGACCACGTGTTATCCACCATATTCATTAATGGTGTTTTTAATTGCCGCGTTGGTAATAAATTAATGATTAATCTTAGCCCGCTTAGCGCTGGTGATTCATTAACCGAGCTTGACTCATTTTACATTGGTTCAATGTCAAGGCAGGAAGAATTTTTTTACACATTCCCCACTAATGAATCACTTAAGGTTAAACCAATTAGTTTCAATCATTATTGTATTATTGATTTACTGCCAGCCACTATTAACTGCCAGCACAGCTTCTTTGATGATTTGAATAAGAATTACTTGCACTTGAGTTTAAGCGTTAACGAGTACGATTCGTTAAAAAAACTTAGTGACAAAGTGTTTAAGTTAAGTTATTCAAAAATTGATTAATGCTGGTTAGCTAGAAACATCAAGTTTATAAAATGAATATTATTTTCTTTTTATCGAAGTTGGGCCCGTAGCTCAGTCTGGTTAGAGCGACTGGCTCTTACATCCAGCGCTTCGTAATTGAAGCGTCCCGTTCGAGAGCAATTAAAGAACGAGGCTGGTGGTCAAACACTGGTGGATGGTGATACCAGTAGGTCGTGGGTTCGAATCCCGTCGGGCTCAATTCTTTTACTGTCCCTGGAAGGGACTTAATTATTCTGCGCTGACAGGCTTTAAAACAAATAAATTAAAGAATTGATTTAAAAAAACTTTGATAGAATACTCTTTTTTTTATAATAAAAGAATTTTTTTTACTTCTTCTTAGCCCAAGCATAACTTCTTATCTTACTAGTCTTGCCATAGCCACAGCTGGCACAAACATTATGGCTAGCGTGAAATGACGGTTTACCGCATCGTCGGCACATAATGTGTGATTTACCTTTTGATTTCTTACCTTTACTTGGAGTTCCTTTAGTCATTTTTTTACCTCTATTCTGGGTTTAAAAACCAATAATCTACCCTTCCCTCTATTTTTTTTTACTCACTAGCGCTTATCAAGGTAATAGTGTCACCGCGAATAAATAACCTGCCAAGTTTTCGCTTGACTTCGCCGTTAACTATCTGGTCTGCGTCGCTTAAAACAATGTTTATGTGAATGTCAAAAGCGTCTAACAGACCGTTGTACTTTGAGCCATTCTTGAGTTCAACCAGAACTCGCTTGTTTTTTGACTCGTTCAAAGCGTCAAGTGGTCTTTGTATGTCAACCATTTTAAAGAAATGAAATTAGCGCCTTTTTAATACTTTTCTGTTAAGAAATATGCTTGATTAACAATTTTATATTAAACTCATAGTAATGCTTATAAAACATATATCTTTCTTTTCTTTGTAATGAGTATTTGGTTGCAAGGCAGTAAAAGGAAGCCAAGTGGCGGTAAGTATCATGTTGATAAACCTAAAAAGAAGATGCATGTTGGCAGGTCAGCTGCCTTAACTCGTATTGGTGAGCCTAAGATTAAGAAGGTTAGGACATTAGGCGGTAATTACAAATTAAGAGCTCAATTAATTAAGGAAGTTAATATTTATGACGCTAAGAAGAAGAAAATGGTTAAAGCAATTATTGAGGATGTAATGCTTAACCCAGCTAACCGTCACTACGTTCGAATGGATGTTATTACTAAGGGCGCTGTACTAAAAACTAATCTTGGTTTTGTTAAAGTTACTAACAGGCCTGGTCAGGAAGGTATTGTTAACGGATTGTTCACTGAGTATACTGAAGAGAAAGGCGGTACTAAGTTGACTAAGAGCACTGTTGTTAAAAAGAAGGCTAAGAAGCATTCTGACCGTAAGGAAAAGAAAGCCTTGCCTGAGCCTAAAAAGAAAAAGTAATTAAACTTGTTTCTTAAGAATAATTATTCAATGTATCTTAGTTTGTCTTGTCAAGGCTTGAAATCAGTCCCGTCTTATGTTACTGATTTGGATAATTTAGAAAAACTTGATTTGGGTTGGAATCAATTAAGTGATTTACCTAAATTACCCCTTGGCTTAAAGAGCCTTTATTGTCATAAAAACAGTTTTACTAAGATTCCTGAATCAGTTCGTGACTTAACCTCGTTGGAGGAGTTATTCTTCTGGGATAACCAATTAACGTCAGTCCCTAATTGGATTGGTGAGTTAACTAATTTGAAGCGATTAAGCTTGACTGATAATAATTTAGTATTACTGCCTGAATCAATCAACCAGCTTGAATTGCATGGTTTATACTTGCAGCGCAATAAATTGCAATCTTTACCAAACATTAATTGCAGTCATATTGGTTGCGTATTGTTTGGCAGTAATCCAATCACTGATTATTCTGGTGTGATTCACTTGTTTCGTGAAGCAGATGATAATTTATTATTTGAGTTAAGTCTTTCTCTGCCAAGAGATTTATATAATAAATTAAAGACACAAGCCAATCAGGAATGATTGGAAAGCTTTATAAAGTCTTTTATAGTTTTATTTTTAAACCTTTAGGTGTCTTTTAAATGGAACAAAAACTATCTCTTAAGAAAACACAACGAACTTGCCCTGAGTGTGATTCAACTAATATTCAATTGAACCGCAAGACTGGTGAGTTAATGTGCACAAATTGTGGTTTAGTTATTGAAGATAACCCGATTGATTTTGGCCAGGAGTGGCGTGAGTTTGATTACTCGCAAGTTAGTAACAGTCGCCGTGTTGGTTCACCGTTAACTTTCACCAAGCATGATATGGGCGCGAGCACTAAGATTGGTACTAGCAGTGATATGTACAAATTATCAGCCACTGACCGGAAGCACTTTTATCGTATTAAGAAGTGGCAGTCAAGGATTAGCACTGCGATTGAGCGCAACCTTAAGTTCGCTTTGGCTGAATTAAGACGGGTTAGTAGTTTCCTAAACATTCCTCATATGGCTGAGGAAGAAGCAGCGCGTATCTATTACATGGCTGCTGAAAAAGGACTTGTTAGGGGCCGCAGTATGGAATCAGTTGTTGCAGGCGCGTTATACGCTGCTTGCCGCAGGCATGGAACGCCTAGAACATTAGATGAGATTAGTCAAGCTTTCCCATTGGATAAGAAGGAGATTGGCAAGACTTATCGGTTCATTTGCCGACAATTAAATATTCGCATCCTGCCGACCAGCCCGCTTGACTATGTTTATCGTTTCGCGAGCGAGCTTGAACTCACTCCTAAAGCGACGAGCAAGGCCACTGAAATCCTAAGGAAAGCCAAAGAAAAAGAGATTGTTAGCGGCAAGGGCCCAATGGGTATTGCAGCAGCAGCGTTGTACATTAGTGCTTTGCTTAGTGATGAGCGCAAGACTCAGCGAGAAGTCGCTGACGTTGCAGGCGTGACTGAAGTCACCATCCGTAACAGGTATAAGGAATTACTTGAGAAACTAAACCTTGAAGAAGATGTTAAGAAAATCAAGGAAGCATAAAAATTCTAAAATTTATTTTTTTTAATTATCCTTTAACTTATTTTTGAATTTAATCAAGTTGTTTTCTTATTAATTCATTTATTGCCTGCTCTTCTCTTCTATTTTTACTGGCTCTTAATTTCTTAAAGATTCTTGGTGTTGTTTTTAATTGCTTAATAATCTCCTCTGGCGTCTTATTATAAAACTCTCCTGGGTTCTTAATCGCTAAATCCAGTGAGGGATAATCCTTACAATCATAAGCCATTGGATAACCCTTATCATGATTTTGACTTGCTTTCATTAATTCTATGCTATAATTTCTCTGGTCATAATCATTATTAAGTATTTGGATTAAAATCCAAGTCAATAGCTTATATTTTACAAATAACAAAACAAGAAATTTTTGATTCTTGTTAAGTTTTTCAAAGCCTTCAGTTAATTCCATGAATAATGAAACATAATATTTAATTGTATCTTTATATAATCGGGTTTTTGGTATAGAATTAAAGATAACCTTAATAATCTCCTTTGGCGTCTTATTAGTAAGCTCATGCATAAACCTTATTTCCTTATCTTTAAAACCAAATTCCTTAAAGAAACGTTTCATATTGACTTGGTTTACACTCAGATTGATTGACAGTAAGTCTTCTTTCTTAAAAGGCGGGATAAAGACAAACGTAGTAGCAATCTGATGATTAGAAAAAGCAAGAGGCTTGAATTTTTTACTTAGGAATTCATTCATTAATTTTTTATCACTATCACTAATCTTGTAAAGTAGTTTGAAGAATAATCGCTGATAAGGTAAAAGCTGTTTCATTAATTCCTTGGGATTATTTTTTGGCATTGTATCAAGCACCCTATTTAATGCTTTTTTGTAGTTAATCATGCCATGAACAGTCTCATCATCCTCTTTAGGAAAATAATTTATCCATTTTTTATTATAACGCTCAAATAAAGTGTATAAGTATAAACGGCCAAGGTAACCAAAGAACTCATGAATACTGCCATCAACTTCTCTTTTTTTGTAATGATTGTGAACAAAATGGAATAATTCCTCGCCAAGAGTGTAAGGGGATGGATTTGATATTGGCATAAAAATTACATTATTTTTATCATTATAATGACCCCCAACGCGCTTTAGGTTAATAATCTCATAAAGAGTGCAAAAAATCATATTAGAACTCAATAATTTTTCTTTGTCAATCCCTGATAACTGCTTTACCTTCTCCTGATAATACCTTAATTCTTCATCTCCTAAACCATTACTAATCTTATTTAACAGATGTCTATAAGTTTTTAATTTAATATTCAAGTCATTCTCTTTTAAATCTATTAAATTAAGTTGGATTAAACTGGGGAATTGATTAATATCTATTTTCATTACTGCTGAAGCAATCCGATAGGATTCCTTAACAAAAGCTTCAAACGTCTTATCTTCACAGTCAATGATTAAACCCATTATCTCATTTCAATCAAGCCTTTCTTAATAATATTATTATCTTATAGAAATTAAGGCTTTAAGAAAAATTAAAAAAAGTTTTTTTAATTATCTTTATAAACAGAGATAATTATCCTCTTGATTTATGCGAAGAGACCAGAAAGTAATAGAGCGATTAAACAATAAGCGTAATAATAACCAGAATGTTGTTTCAAGCGCTGACAAAGCGCGACAGCGAGCCGAGGAAGTAAGGCAGAAACGATTAGCTCAAATCAGGAAGAAATTCAGAAATTAATTAATTAAATTCTTCTGGCTTAATCTTGTATTGTGTTAGTAATTCATTATTGGGTTTTATCTTAGACCAAACAAACAAAGAACGAGCACTATAAACCCAACCTTTCTTGAAAAAAGAATCATAATATGATTGAACTAATGATTCAGAAAAAACAGGACTTATCTTAGACCAAACAAACAAATAACGAGCACTATCAACCCGACCTTCTTGTAATAAAGAATCATAACCTGATTGAACTACTGATTCAGAAAAAACAGGACTTATCTTAGACCAACCAAACAAAGAACGAGCAGTAAAAATTTCACCCTTATTAAATAATGATTTGTAAACACTTTGAGTGAATGATTCATGACCCTCAAGCAAGCCATTAATAACCCCTGGGTTAAAACCACCCAAATCAATTAACTTCATCACTATTGAGTCAAGCGGCACATCATTATTAATCTCATAAGACGAGATAAAATCATTAAGACCATTAACCAAGTTACTAGTAATCAAATCACTCAAACCACCAGGCAACTCAAAACCAGCATCCTTAAGCTTAGTATAACCCTCAACCATGAAACGATTAATATTAAACAAGCCGCCGCCAACGCAGTTAAGCTGGAAGTTACTAATAGCGTTAACAGCCATGTTAACATCCTTAACATCAACCACTTTAATCATACCACCATCAACACCAACCTCATACTGCATACCCTTACAAGAATGACCATCCAATGACACGACAGCGCGCTTATCACACTCCTCACCAAAAACACCCAAGTGAGTCACGCCACCAACCAAGAAACCAACATCATCAACAGTGACCTCACCATCAACCCTGACCGCGAGACCATAACGACCAGCCTCAGTAGACAATGAAGGGTCAGCAACAATCAAATAAGGCACGCCATTAAAAGCCTTAATCTCAGGACGAGACACTAAACTACGACCAACCACGCCACGAACATAACTAGGGTCAAGACTAGGAAATTCACGCAAAATAACCTCAAGCAACTCACGACCTTCCATCAACAAAAAGAAGCAACAAAGCCATTTAAAAAGATTACTAATTAAATTCAGAAATTAATTTTTTTCATCTCAGCCAAACTTAATTTAGTCTTGAAAACTTTTTTATCATAATGGCTTCTGATTGCCTTGAACTTCTTTAACAGTAAGTCCATTTTTGGTTCTTGTTTAAAGCCTAGTTCAATTGTATTATAATGATATGGCGGGAATTCATCCTCAACATTAAGGCTTTTGACAAAGTCATCATCAACTTTTAGTGAATTAATGCTGCCAGTATAAATTGGACCTAATGCTATGCAACCCTTCTGTTCTTCAAGACCGCGATAACCAGTCTGTGGGTTATAATAAAGATTTTTTATTTCACTTAACAATGAATCACACCTGCCAGCACCTAACTCTTTTTGGAAGTAAGCCCGATAATAATGTTTAGTGCAATGACTGAGTATTGGCTTCATCGCTAACTCCTGTTCAGCACCTTTCTCAATCACGTGCTTGATTAAGACTCGCAAACCAAGCTCTTTCATGAACGGGCAACGACTAACAACTGCGTGATACTTACGAAGACCTGCTTTTGAGCGAGCACCGTTGAGTGCTGCTGTGTCAGTGGCAGTGACAGCTAACACGCCATGCCTCGATGTATGCTTAATGCAAGCGTCAAGGTAGGGGTTTGGGGTGCCGAATGGGTCAAGGTCAATGAAATCAAAAAATTCATTAAGGTCGTAGAGTAATTGGTTAGCGTTCTTATTATAAACTCGCGCGCTTAACTTATTGAGTTTTAAGTTGCTCTTGATTAATTTAACTGCTTGTGGGTTTAAGTCATTAAAAGTTACTTCAACGCCTGCCTCGTTCATTAATCTTAGTCCGCGAGCCCCGCTCGCAGCTAGTAAGTCAATAGCATTCTTCGGTTTTAGAGCCTGAACAATCTTCACTGACAGCGACCGGTCAAACTCCTTGTCAGGGTTATAGAATACAGGCATTTGTTTGCTAACTATATCAGCAGTGTATGCTTTGAATACAGTACTGCCCTCAGTTATTATCTTCATTTCAAGGTGACTTCTTGGCCTATTGCTTGACCAGGCAAGCCTTTATCAAACCGCGCTCTAACTAAACCGTTGCCGCCGTGAGCCTTTGTTATCACGCCAGTCATTAATCGACCACTCTTAGTCTTAAACACTATTTTCTTGCCAACAAGAGCCCCTGCCTTGCGCTTATCCTCAATGCCGCTAACCTTAATTATAGCCTGCCTTGGGTGAATCAAGTGCCTTCCCCGTTTGAAAGAAACTATTAATGCCTTCATAATTCAATGTGGAAAAGTGTTTGTTTTATAAAACTTACTATCAAAAAGCATTTAAATGAGTTATAACAATCAGGCCAAGATATGAAAATAGTGGACCTATTAAAATATTTGTATACAATAGGGGCTAAACTTGGTGAGGGCCAGCTAGATTACTCCCCATTAATTGAATCAATTTACAGCCTTTCAAAGACCGAGAAAGAAGTTAATGAAAAGCTTAAAAATGGAAATAATGAAAAAAATATTCGGTTAGTTGACAAAGACCCTGAAGAGGATGTTTCTCTAACTAAAGAGCAGGTAGATTTTATTAATGACATCTGCGGGGCAAACCTAAAGTTCAGGGGTGATTACTCAATTAAAGCAATCCCTGAAGAGCCAATACTAAAAGAGAAGAATGGTTTTGAATTATCAAATGACCCTAAATTTAATTATAATAACTTAATTGAATTAATCAAGGGCATGCCAGTTAATGAAATAATTGATAATGGCTATGAGATCAGGCAAACCAATGGCCTGCAATTATCAGACAACCCTAACATTATCAACATAATTAACTCCGCTAGTGACATAGTAAATGATTTAAACACTGAACTTGAAGGAATTAAGATGAGTGAGGAAAAGCAGTTAAGTGATGCTGGCTGGCAAGCGCTTTCAAGGTTTATTGATATGAATAACCCAGATATAAACTTGCTTAAAGCTGTTTCTGAGAAAAATTTAACGCCTGAGTTAAAAATTCTTGCTGAACAGAACGGGCTTACTCTTGATAATTACGTTGTTAATGGTGTTAGCAGTGATTTCCTTAGCAACGTTTTTGATGATGTTGAGCGGGTCGTGTATAGTGATTTAATGAAGTTTAATCACTTATTGAACATAACCCCTGATGAGTATAGAAAAGTAATGTTTGGTGATAATAGTAACCCAGAGTACGCCAAGCTCATGGGGACTATTGATAAGTTTAATGAATTGCTTAAAACTGATATTTACGTTACTGACACGCTTGAGCGGTTGCTCTTAGGCAATAACGCTGAGGAAAACATTAAGACTTTAGATACAATCCGCCAGCGCTGGAACCTATTAATGAATAACATTAATGACGGCAAGGATTTCAGGGAAGTAGTTCACAGCATTATTGTTAATTCAGTTAGTTATCAGGGCAATTACTCTGAGGATGAATTAAGTAAGACCGCAGAGGTTGGCGGCGTGGTTCTTGACGCCCGATTAAAACTATTAAAAGAAGGCGCGGCAGGGCTCAAGGATTACTTAACTAATAACTTGCAGGGCTTTAGTGAGGCGCAGATTGTTGAGTTGGAGAAGAAATTATTTTACAAGCACTTCGGGGATATTATGCCTATTTATGCTGGCCAAATCAAGAAAAGCTTGGCTAAAGATGCTACTATTGACCAAAAGTTAAATGCTATTAACGATTTTGTTAAGAAGAACAAGCAATTACTTGTGTACTCAGAGTCTGTTAATTGTAATGAAGAGGATGCTATTGAGTACTTTGCCAAAAAACTCAAAATCCCAGCTAAGGATGTGGAAAACTTTATAAATAGTGCTGAGCAAAATAGTGGCATGGTAACTTCATTACGTGATTTGCTTGATGATAATAACGCTGTTGCGTTAAAGACATTACTTAGTGACGCTAAGACAACTGCAATTAATGTTGTTAGTGCTTACACAATTAATTTTGATAACACAAGCGTTAAGATTTCATTAGAGGAATTAAGCAATTATATTATTGATAATAACTTAGAAAGCTTCTTCAATAAGGGCGCTAGTTATGTTGAAAAAGACAATGGCAAAATCATTAGCTTCAAGAAACTGAAACTAAATCAAACAGCAGATATTGATAATATTTACGCTAACTTACTGACAAGCAACAGCGTGCCGGGCACAACTGTAACGCCTGATTATGATTCAATGCTTAACGAAGCTAAAAAAGAGCTTGCAGATAAGATAGCTGAAAGGGATGAATTGTATAACAATCTTAATACAACTGAAGTTAAGTCATTAGACATTGATGATGGTTTTGTCAACACAAACAGCACTTATGAGAAAGTGCAGAATATTAGCGTTAATGATTCGTCTAAACAAAAATTAATTGATACTTACCATAAGCTAAATGAAGATTATGTTAAGGACATAAAACTTATCAAAAAAGCCAATCTAACTGCGATTAAAGATGATTTTGACAAATGGAATAGTGAATTAGATGAACTTAACAAAAATATAAGTGAATCAATTGCTAAGGGAATCATCCAATACAAAAAATGAGCAAATCATTTCTAAATAAACTAATCAAAAAAATCAAACCAGAGCTTATTAATTACTTTGTACCCAATGGTAAAACAATCATTAACAAAGAAGTTTGTTCAATGAAGGATTATTTTCTTAGAATAAATTCTTTTAACAACATTGATTACTTATTATGCCCAGTTCCTCATTTATTTAATGAAGGTAAGCAGATTGAGTCTGGTTTTGCTATTGACGCAAATGATGATTATTTTACTGTGTACGCTTATATGTATAAATATGACGAGGACAAATTATTGATACTGCCAAAACTACCTCATTGTGTTCATAAAGCAGTTATGTTAGATGGCAGTGATTACTCAACGATAGACAGCAAAATAATTAAGTTTTCCAGCAGGGATAGCGCCTTATTATTTATTAATAATTACTTAAACGATCTTGCAGTAGGTAATGACTCTCCAGTTGAATTTTTTGATAACAAGTTATATCAGCAATTAATTAATCGACTTGTGACAATTAATGACAAATCATGGTGCAGTGATGACATAATTAATCTAAGGTTAGACCAGTTATTAAAGAATTTTGAGGTTCTTGAGGAAGCCAGTCCTTTATTTAGTAATAATCAAAAAAGGGCTTATCATTACCTTAATGATTTTTTATTTGGTTGCGAAGATAATATTAATAATTCGGGTTTTATAGAACAGGTTAATTTCAACCGAATTAATCAGTTCTCACAAGAATTCTATTCAGAAACAATAAGGCGCTGCCAAGTGGGCAGGATAGAGTACTTAAAAAAAATCTCAGGAGTTAAGCCTGTCATTAATAATATTGATGTACAAATAGGTTATGTTAATGCAATCCAAAAAGAAAGTATCAACAACTGTATTAACCTTTTCAATATAACAGGCATTAATATAGACGTAAATTTATTATCAAAAATCAATAAATTTGATGATAATTTTTTGTCCCATGCTAAAGAAGTTAAAAAGTTTCTTGATAATCTTAAGAAATTAATTGATTTGGGGTTAATAAAAATTAAATAAAAATCTTTATAAAAAGAACTGATAGCTATAATTTAATCATGGCAGTTGATTATAATGCAGAATTACAGAAGGAGAAAGAGAACTTTAGTGATAATGCTACTGAATTAAACAGTTTTTTAGACCAATTAACTGGTTTAGAAACCAAGTTTAATGAGTTCAATGTTAAAATACAAGGCTTAGATAATTCATATGAAAAAGGTGAAGCAGTCACTGACCTTGAGGCAAGAATTAAAGATTTTAATGATAAATTAAGTAAATTACCTGCAACTAGCGGGCAATTATATGCCAACCTGATTGGAACAATTAATGAAATCAAAACAGGCATTGAAGAATCCTACAATAATTCTATGGCTGAATATGACAGCAAGGTTGCTGTGTTAAAAAATAATATAGTTACACTAACAGATTATATTAACACCATTGATAAAATATTAATCCAGAATGGATTATTATCAAAAGAATCAGCTGATGAAATAATCATTGATGGGCTAAAAGGCAAGGAGTGGAGTGGGGTTGGGGCGTGCGGTTTGACTTGCACAAGAATGATACTTGATTATTTAGGTATTAAAATACCATTAACTAATGAAGAAATAATTGATGATGGAAAAGCGGATTATTTAGCCAAATATAAAACAAAACCAAATGATTCATTTGATGAGGAATTCAGTTTAGCCAACAAGTTATATGAGATAAATAAAACAACCAATAAAAAGGTTTGCGACTCATTACTTGATTATACTTATGAATGGAAGGATACTTTTGATTTGATTAATTTATTGAATGATATTACTGGAATCAAAATAAACGAAAATGAAAGTGATGACAAAAAATTCTTTGCAAGGAAAATGGATTTGGATGAACTAAAGATGTATATGAAAGCGGTTAAGGATGATAAAGCGTTACCACCAATAATGTACCTTAATGAAAATCACTTTGTTATGGTAAAAGGAGTTAAGAACGACAAAGTAATTTACTTAGACCCTAATAGTGGCAAAGAAAAAGAAAAACAATACAACTTACTCCAAAATAAGAATAAAGCGCTTGTATTGCCACTTTACAAACCATAGAAAGCCTTATAAATAGTCACTGATAAGTAGTGACTATGATAGGTGCTGGTGATATTAATGCTAAAGTAACTGAATTATCTGATTATATCACTGATATTAATAATGATTTAAGCAATAAAAAAAGTGAATTAAACAATCTTTCAAATAAACAGGCAAAATTAGAAAAAGAAGCTAAAGACAAAACAGATTTACTAAAAAAGTGTCAGCTCCCTGAAAGCCCTGATGTTAAGCCAACTGATATTCCAGAAGCGCCTGAAATAAACGCGCCAAGCGAGGCCAAGCCTGCTTCAAAGCCAGCAGTGCCAAGCACTCCAGCCAACCCTGCAACAGCAGCTAAAACTGCTGCGCCAAGCGCAGCTAAACCAGCCCCGACTGCACCTAAACAGGGCACTTACTCAGCTTTATCATTATTCAGGGGTTTTTACGGAGCAGTCTTTGACGGTTACCGATTAAACGACCAATTAAAAAAGCAAGGTCAGGAATCAAATATTGAATTAGCCACTGAACAATCGCTTGCACATTATATTATCAAAGAAAAATTATTTGACATGGGCTTAATCAGCAACAGCCCATACTTAAAAAGCCTTGAAGGCAAGATTGGTGATGCCAAAGAGTTAAACGGTAAAGCAAAAGAAGTAACCGCTGTAATAGCTGTTGACAAACTAAAAAACGGCGGCCTGGAAGGAGTAATCAAGTCAAAAGAATACCAAACAGACATGAACAAAACCCGTAAGACCATGAATGACAATGACGTTAAGAACGTTATGAAAACACTACTAGATGACTCTTACGATGACCACAAAGAATTAGAGAAGATGAACGGCGAGGAAACATACACTGCTTTACTAGCCATGACCCACGGCTTACACCCAAAAGAAGCTGAGAAAACAAGAACACAAGGCTGGGGCAAACTATTATATGGCATGATAAACTACGAGGTGAAAGAAGATGCCAGTTGAAGTAGGAGTCAAGCAACCAGGAGCAAGTTATTCAGTTAATAGCGCGACAAGCCATCAAACACTTAATGATTACAAGAATAGCTCAACAGGCAAAGCAATAATGGGTGCGTTAAACTTCATGAGCAGTTACATCAAACCAGAACAAATAAGTAATTACGCAACCCACTTAACCAGTGTCTGTAAGAATGACTTAGTGCAATCAGTTGATTACTCAAAACTTAATGACAAGAAGAAAGCATTAATGAAAAAACTAATAAGCGTTGGCGGCGACATAGCGCCAGTAATATTCAAGTACAGAGCAGAGTGCCCTGAATTATTCGAGGCAACAGAAGCTGAAGAACAAACAATCGACTTAGTTGGTTTTAATGGCACGCTTAATAAAAAAGAGAAAAATGACTTAATCAGCATGATTAGGGGACTGCCGTTAGTCAGGCGCTACGGCCCGTTCACTGACGCCAGAGGAATTAACATGTCAATAATCCCGGCAGCTTACGGCATGGAATCAATCATCAGCGACTTAAGCTACGATGAAAGAAAAGAAATGGCCGACAAACTAGCTGAGACTAACGAAGGACTAGAATCAAGATTACATTACGACCCAAGAATGGACGTTGACCTAGGCGTACAAAGAATACAAGCATAAAAAAAATTGAATTAACATTTATTAACTATAAACTCTGCTTTTATTAAAAGTAAAGATTTATAAAAGAGACAACTAAATCAATTATTCCATGAGCAATGAAAACCAAATATCGGTTTATAACACAAACTTAATTGGTTATTATAACACTTCAAAAGTTATTACTTTCGGTGGTGAACCAATGGATTTATCAGATTTAATAAAAATAAGTTTAATATCAAAATCAAACATATTATTGCTTGGCGGAACAGGTTTAGGCAAAACAACATTAGCGCAAAGTGTGGGCAAATCATTCTTCAATAACAAAATGAATAGTTTAAGAATGAACAAGGATACCAGCCTAAAAGATGTTTATGAAGAATTCCACCCAAAAGCCAAAGAAGTAATATCAATAAATAATGAAATAACTAAGAAATTAATCACATTTATTGATGAATGTAATCGTGCACCAGAAATAATCCAAAATGATTTATTTAATATTATGGATGGTTATTATAATTTTAAGGGACAAACAATACCTTTAGGTAAAGATGGGTATCATATAATCATTGCAGCAGCTAACCCTAACAATGGAGATTACACTGGCACGTTTGGCACTGATGAAGCCTTACTTAATCGGTTTCAAATAATAATTAACATGGATTACTTCAAACCAACACCAAAAGACACTACTCAAATATTATTAAAAAGAATTAATGGTGATAAAAATGATTTATCAGAAAACATTCTAAAAGAATGGGCAGATAATAAATCATTTATTAGTAATGATGATTACATCAAGAATACTAACGCTGAATTAATAGCTACACAATACTTAATCCACGGCCTTGGTTACTGTAATAAAGAGGATACTAGCAAAAAAAATATTAATATACCAAAAGACTGTGAAGGATGTAATGATTTAGGAGGGTTTTGCACTATGACTAAAGAATCAAACCCACGAATAAAACATGTTTATCAAGACATATACCCCGCATTCATACAAGTTTATGAAAAAAAAACAGGCGCTAAATATGAATTAGGCACTATTGACGCATTAAATGATTTTTTTGAAATACTAAAATTAATAACTCCTTACTGTGGGATTATTAACAATAATTCAATTAAATCCCGATTTCATGGTAACCCATACGAAGCCAGTAATTCAATACTTAATTGTATCAAAAAAGAATTAATTGATAACGAAGCAAAAATTAATGAAACAATAAAAGGAAGTAACATAGTTTTTAACGGACGATTAAAATTCATAAACCAATTAATGGAGTATTAAAAAATGTTAACCCATGAGGAAAAAAGATTACTTAACAAACAAAAGAATAGACTAGGCTTATTTAGTGATTTAACAATAAAAAATGATGAAGAATATAAAGCTAGCATTAACAATAAATGTTGGGATATAACTATATCACTTGGTAATTCAATAAAGATTAGTGACAAGCACTTAAGCCATTATTATAAAAAGAAAAAATTAACCAAAAGTCTTGATTACATTATTGCAAGAGACTTGCTTTATCATGAAGCAGTTCACTGGGAGACCTGCCCTCAAAATTTATTTAATCATCATGAATTATTAAAGAAAACAAGCAAGTCATTATCAAATAAGGGTATTAATAATGATGAAATAAATTTTTATATTACTAATATGTTTGAAGACATTATTGTTAACTCATTTGTTAGGAATAATTATTCTAATCATGCAGGTCAAACAATGTTCTTTTATGACCAATGCATCAAGAATAATGAATTAACTGATTTATATGAATCTTTCATGAAGTTATCACTTGTTTTATGGGGTGATAAACATGACAAAAAATTAATTAATGGTTTTTATAATAATAATGAAATAGTTAATAAAACTGTTAAGAAACTAAAATCATTATTTGATGGTAAATACGGAAACAATTTCTTAAAAGAAACAATCTGGAATAAAGACCTTATTAATAAATTCATTGATATAATTAGCCCATTAATCAATAAGGAAATTAATCAAAAACAACCATTATTATTTGGTTCTAAGTCACTTGATAATAAAATAAGTTCGTCTAATGGTGTTAGAGAAATAATCTTCAAGGATTTTAATGATAAGGGGTTTAACAATAAATTAATGGAAGAGTTTGGGCGAGAAGTTTACTTAGACAATATTTACAGGTTAATGGCTGATAAAATTGAATTAATCCCTAAATCAAACAATAAAAACTCATCATTAAGCTTACCTATTAATTATAAACCATATCAATCTGGTGACGCTATTAGCAAGCTTAATATGTCAAAGATTGGTTTTAACAGTAATTTTGATTGTCTTGTCCCATGCACCAACAAAGGATCAATTGAAATTAAATTAACTGAAAATAAAATAATTAAGGGCATCCCTGACATTTACTTTATCATTGATGATTCTGGTTCAATGGGGAATTGTGATGTTAACAATAAGTCAGGTTATCACTATGCATTATTAGGTTTTTATGGCGTGATTAATTATCTTGAATCAATTAAATTACTTAATGATACAAGATTCAACATTTGTTTATTCTCAGATAATACTAAAACATCAGGTTTTAATTATTATGATAAACTAACTGATGCCAAAAAGTTATTATTAAATCCTGAGTCAGGCAACACAAAACTTAACATGGACATTCTTAATGAATCACTTAGTGAATCAGATAATTGTGCAGTTATTATGCTTAGTGATGGAGTAATTCTTAATTGGAAAGACATTAAATTTGATTTTATGAAATTAATGAATAATTACTCTTTTAATTTTATTAGCATCAATAATCATTCTAACACAAATAAAGATTTACAGGATAATGGTTTTAATACTTATCAAGTTAATAATGCGCATGACCTATCAGGATTAATCATTGACTTAGCCAAAAAAGAATTCAAGGGGTTTAGTTAAATGAGTGATAATAATCAATCTAAACCAGATGGATATTTCCTAAAGGGGAATACAAGTAAAGTATTAATTAACAATAAAAGTTCTTACAACAATTATATCAATCCTTTTGGATTAGAATCATACTTCCTAAAGAAAAAAGAAGAATCAATAGATTTGGGTATAAGATTAGAAAAAATAATTGACACACGGTTTGGTTGGTTATATGAAAAAGATTATGAAACGCTTAAAAAAATTAATGTCCCACTATATGATTATAACAACGTAAATGCTTACTATAATGGATTAGTTCCTAGCTCTAAATCCTCACTGGTAATAGAAAAAGAGAGAATAATAGAATTACAATTAGAATATAACTTAAGTTCTTTATCTGATGTTATAAGTGATTTAACAGAATTAAGAAAATTAAGTTTATATAGAAATTTTTTAAAAGATTTACCGGATAGCATAAAAGGATTAACAATGTTAAAAGAATTAGATTTATCAAGTAATTTTCTAAAAAAATATCCTAAAATAATAAATGAAATAACAAGTCTTAATACGTTAAAATTAACGTTTAATAAATTAGAATCAATACCACAAAATGTAAACAATCTAAAAAAACTTAAGTATTTAGATTTAAATTATAACCAATTATATTACTTACCAGAAGAAATAGGCGAATTAACAAATCTAGAAGGATTATATTTAGATAAAAGTAAAAGAAGTAAAATAATGATTCCAACAACACTGGGGGATTTAATAAACTTAAAAGTGTTATCCTTAAGGGGGAATGATATAACAAGATTACCTTCTGCAATACTAAAACTAATCAATTTAGAAGTTTTGAACTTAAATGAAAATTTATTTAAGAAAATACCAAAAAGCATATACAAATTAAAGAATCTAAAAGAATTAGATTTAAGTTGGAATCAATTAAGTGATTTACCTGAAGAGATTAACAAGCTTAGTAAAATAGAAGTATTAAACATAGATTCCAATAATTTAGTTACGCTACCAAATATAAAAGGTTTAACTAAACTCAGAGGATTAAACATCAGCGCAACCTGCTTAAGTGAACTACCAGATTACATTAGTGAACTAACAGAATTAGAAGTGTTAAATGCTAGTTTCAATAAATTAAACAGTTTACCAAATAGTATTGAAGAACTAACAAATCTTAAGAAATTAATGTTAAGTGATAATAAATTAGATCAGAACGAAAAAAACAGGATTAAACAATCACTACCTAACTGTGATATAACATTTTAAGATAAAAAAATAAGAATAAAGAAATTATTTTTCAACAATTGTCTTAACTGCTTTAACGAATGACTCTGCCTTAACTCTCAATGCGTCAACTTGTTTGCCAGTGAATTCTTTTTGCTTGCCATGCGACACGTTCTTCATTATGCCAACAAAAGACTCAATTGTTAAAGCCAGTCGAACGCTTAACCCAACCTGCTTCGCCGCCCGCCTGAAAACAATTGGTGTATCGCGCGGGTGAGTTGGCTCAAGCCCGGCATGCATTATCAATGAGTGAGCCGCGTCCATCACAGCCCAATACAAGTCAGCCACGCAACGAGTATAATAATTACGCTGGTTACGCAATAATGACTCAGCTAAACGCAAGTGCGAGACCACTGCCTCGCGCGTCGGCTTAATCATGCCCTTCTCAAGCATTGACTTTAACGGGTTAAAGAAACCAGTATCAACAATTGGCTTGCCCGAGCGAATAATACTCATTATCACTGGGTCACCGTTCCTAACACCATCCCAGAAACGAATGATGCCTAACGTTGTCAAGTGAATCTTCTCCTGAGCATTAAGCTTAGCTAACAACGAGCCGACCGACAAGCTGTAAGCGCTCGCCATTTCACTAGTTAACTCATTACTAACATCATCCAATAAGACTAAGACGTCAAGGTCATTAGCCCTAGATGGCTTATCCCTCATGACACTGCCAAACAAGACCACTGCCTGCACTAAGCCACCAAGGTACTCCTTGCCAGCTAACTTACCAGCAAAAGAGTAAACCAGTTTAACATCACTCTCATCAAGCAAACCCGGCTTCTCCTTGATTAACTCCATGCGCTCCTTTAAGTGCGACAAAGTACTCAAGTGCTCCTTCTTCAATTTATCACCTCCATAATTTTAAAAAACATCAGCAAATGATTCATAAAAATACCCCTTATCTTTTTCCAACATGAACGGGTCAGTCATCCCCGCCTCAACATAACTAGGCCCCCAGACACTGCTCGTTGACGAGCCATTAACCATGTAATCACCTGGCTCTGCAAACTGCATGGTCGCTTGGTAAAGCGCGCCGCTCTGACTAGCCCCAAGCTCATGAATGGCCGTGCCCTTAAAACCACTGCGCTTCAACGCTTCCTTAATCTTATCAAACTCCTGCTTAGTCACCTCGCCCTGGCCTAACGGTAAGTGACCATCAACCACACCAAAACTATCAGTCGCGTGAACATGCTTAATCGGGCCTTTTAATTGGTCAATGAATTCAGCTGGTCCCGCAAACTTAACCCCATCAATATCCAAGTACTTAGTAGTGTTAGCGTGACCAAAATCAAACGTGAAACCAATCAATTGCTCAGCCTCAGCTTTAGATAACTTCTTCGAATCAACCAACGCCTTAACTGCTCGCTCACGAGTATCATTTAATTCCTGAGGCGTGCCAAACAAGAAATCCTTTGGCAAGTTTTCCATGCCAAGTGAGATGCCATTATTAACAGCCATCTTAAGCGCTTCCTTTGGCATTGCAGCCAGGTTATCAGCCACGTTCTGCCTCATCGCAACCTCACCATCAGAGATAATAGGGCCAGTAATCTTTGTCATTGGTTTAAGCTCAGCTATCTGCGAGTTAAACAACCGCTTATAATCACCCACTTGATGTAAGACTTTTTCAGAAAACTGCTTAACTGCTTGTTTCTCATCATCATTTAATGATTGCCGTCTAGCCGCTTTCTCCTGAATCCGCGTCCACTCGCCACGCGACAATGACTCAGGTTGCAACCCAACTGCTGAGCTCATAACAGCGGACTCACCAACAAGGTAAGCCATATCCCAAGCAACCGAATCACTAACCCCTAATTCCCTAACAGTCTTAGCAGTCTCTTCCATATCAGAGACCATTTTATGCTGTGACTCCAAGCGATTCAATTGAGTGTTAATCTCTGCTCTGGCGCGCTCATCCAACAACCGAATATTATCCTCCTTAGATAAATCTCCAATAAGCCGGTGGCCACCCACTTGCTTAGTTCGGGCATCATAAGTATACATTGTGCCCTCAGCAGGTCGGGGTGCAAACGTTGGGTGAAAAGTAATGTGACGCGCCTCAGTATCCTTAGCAGCCTTAATAGTTTCAGTCATTACTTGGCGAGCGAACTCATTTTGTTTTGGGTCATTAGGCGCAGCCCACTCACCATGCTCCCGCTGGTCAGGGGGCACGTGCCAAGTGTAAACAAGATTATTAGCCTTAGCTTGCTCCTTAATAACATTACGAGCAACACTGCCCAGCTTCTCAGCACTAGTGTTTAATTCAATGACAGGCGCACCCCAGCGGGACACGCGGGCAACGTTCTCCCACGGAGCGCCCTGGCCAATAGGGATGTTACTCCCAATCCGATAACCACCAAACTCACGCCAATCATCAACCATTATTTCATTCACCTTATCATTGCTAGCTCAGCGAGCATGCCAAAAGACTTCTTAACTACAAAATAAACGTAAGCCACGTCCTTAAAGACCTGACCGCCTGCTCCCTCAACTAATTCATCAAGCACGTGCTCAGGCAAGGGTTTAGGACCTGTTTTCTTTTTATTTAAACCAACCTTCGCCATTGTTTTACTAAAATCAAACTTAGGGATTAATTTATCAGCTAATGCTTCAAGAATAGTTGGTTTCTCCTTAACTGCTTCTTTTAATGATTCATCAGTCAAGTTAAGCCCTTCATTAAGCATTAAATTCTTAATCCAATCATCAACCGGGTCCTTATTCCAGACCTCATAGTATAATCGCTCAAACTCCTTTTTAGAGTAAACCTTGCTAAAATAATGAGCCAATGTCTCCATGTAACCCTGTGGTCCTGAACGGAGCGTGATAGTAATCTCAATAACAGGCATGAACGGCACATCCTTACCTTTAAACAAGCACTTACCCCGCTCACCTAGCGGTTTACTCTTATCACCAGGCACGTAATCAAAGATTAAATTAGCTTCTTTTGGCTCGCGACGACCCCAAGCAACAATTGATACTTGCGAGTAAATAGTGCCGCTAATCTTTAATAAATCAGGGTTAGTCGGGTTAGGTGACATCTTTAAAGCTTCAACGTTACGCAATAATGGTTGAGCCCACTCACGGTATAACTTAATGCTATTCTGAGTAGTCTTTATTTGTTGCTCAATAATCTTATCCATATCATCTAATCGTGGTTTCCAATGCTCTTTCCACTTATCATATTCATTATACTTGCGCGCCAAAAAATTCCTGACATTCTCATTAGTAATATCCTTTGATTCTAACGCGTCCTTAGCGCTATTAATCCTGAAGAACCAGTCGCGCGCCACGAAGAACTCTAGTTTCTGCGCAGCCTGAGTCAGGCTTGACGGGCCAGTCTTACTGTCAACAAAATCAGCCCAGATACCCTTAAGCACTAACTCGTTAGGTCGGCCTTTATCCTTAAAGTAATCAAGACACTCTTTGATTCGCTGGTGGTCTTTTTTCATCGCGACCAAACTCTTAACAATCTGACCAATCTGACCTAATAAACCACTCGCACTAGTTATTTCCTGACGCAAATTACTAGTCGCGAAACCAAACTGCTGAGTATTAGGGCTAACATTATAAGTATCATTTATTTTTAGTATAGTATTATAATAACGATTATTGCGCAAGCCATACAGAATACGATAATAAAATGGCTCTAATGCATCGCCCGCGCCATAAAGCATTTTGAGCACGCGAGTAGTCTTGGAACCATCCTTTATTAATTTTTCATAATCACCTTGTGCCATCAATAATTAATAGCAAGTCAGTTTATATAAGAATTCTCCTTTAATTAGGATAACTTATTTAATTATTAAACTTATTTAATTGTTAATAATGGGTTTACTTAGTTTCTTGAAAAGAAAAAAAGAAGAGCCAGTCGCAAACGAGCCAATACCTGAAGATGACTTAATGCCGCTGCCTGACTCAGCGCCAGAGCCAACTGAGTTCGGGCCTGACTTACGATTACAGCAACCAATGCAACCATCATCATACCAACAACCAATGCAACAATCATCAAATCAACAACCAATACAACCACCAGCAAGCGATGACCAATTTAGGAGCCAATTAGAAGTTATTAACTCAAAACTAGACATGCTTAAAATGCAGTTAGAAAACATTAACCAAGCGATAACAGTAATAAACACTAAAATAAAATGACAACCACTATTAATGAATCAAATAATATCCCCAGTTTCTTTGAAGAATTCTTTATTAGACCAGTAATTGAGCGTAGTGGTTACAATATTGTTAACACAATTGTTTACGGAGCATTATTAGTATTCGGCGCTTACGCGCTTTTCAAATTACTAAAAAAATTAGGTTATAAGATTGACTTAAATTTTTTTAAAGCAACAGTGCCGTTCATACTTTTAGTCGCAGTCTGGCATTCATTAACTGATGCGGGCATCTACCAATATGGTTTCTGGACAACAACCCCAGGACTTTATTTGCCAGTGCTACTATTATTCCTGCCATTAATTATTTTATCCAAAAAATTAGAGCAAACAAGAGGGTGGCGTTATGAATACCTTTATTCAGGTGTTAGCATTGTTTTATTATTATCACAATTAATTATTTTTAGCATCATCGCGCCATCAATGATAAGTGTTGAAGCATTAATGATGGTTATTTTTTACACAATACTATCTTGCGCGCCAATCATAATCCTAAGCAATTATTGGAAACCATTAAAGAACAAGCTTAATTTAATTATGATATTATCACACTTCTTTGATGCTAGCGTGACTCACGTGAGCCTCGCTTATTATAATTATTTCGAACAACACGTCATCCCTAATTTTATTTTCAACTTATTTAACTCAAGCTTATCATTCTACCCTTGGAAACTAATAGTCTTAGGCGCAGTCATCTACGTGTTAGACAAAGATAAGAGTAACAAAGAATTAACTGACTTTGTTAAAATGATTTTCATCACTTATGGGTTAGCAACAGGGGTTAGGGGAATGCTTCGATTAATCATGGGTGTTTAACCAAAAAATTCTTTGGCTAATCGCTCAGGCGTCTTAGTTACCTTAACCAACCACTCGGGTGGGATGCAGCGCAAATAATTCTGTTGAGCGTAACGCTCGTCAAGCAATATGATAAGCCCTTTATCTGTTGACTGCCTGATACAACGGCCAGCTGACTGGATTACTTTAGTGAGTGCTGGGTAAATATAACCATAATCCCAACCCTTCTTGAATTTATTATCATAATAATTAATGAGTGATTTAGTGAATAAGTCAGGCACTGCTAATGGCAGTCCAACAATAATAATACACTCAAGTTCATCACCAGGCAAGTCAACACCTTCACCAAAATTACCACTAACAACACCTAATAAGATTGAACCACGATGAGTTCGAAAATTATACAACAAAGAATTCTTAGCTTCCTTAGATAAGCCTTGCTCTTCAACAACAATGTTACGGCCAGGCAGTTTCAAACGACTCAATACTTGATTAAGAATCATGTAAGAGGGGAAAAAAACAGCTGTGCTAACACTAATATTATTAATCACTGACTCGAGTTTGCGCGCAATCCGATGATACTCAGCGTCGCTTCGCTTAGCATAACGAGTAGTTGTCTCAGGCACCACGAGCGTTAAACGGTTCTCCTGTGGGAAAGGGCTTTTTAATTCTATAAGGTTATTATTAGACACACCTAATACTTCAGCGTACATCTTAGTTGGAGTTAAAGTACCACTCATTATGATAGTTGAGTAAGCTTCAGTGAACACTGGCTCAGTGTATTGTGATGGGTTAAGACAATAACAGGATAATGAAGTAAACGGACCATACTTGTTGAACTCGCGTTTAACTACTCGCACTCGATCAGACTCATCAGCTTTCCATGACTCAAGGAAACGAGCGATAGCGAGTGTGAAACTTCGTTGTTTTTCCTCGCGCACTGATAGACCAGCTGTTGATAATGATTCAATTAATTCATCATAAGATAAACCTGTTTTTGATTCAAGTTCTTTTAATAAATCATCACGACTAACTAAACCTTCTCGGTCGTAGCGGGACATTAATGAATCAATTATAGTTGATAATACTTTTACTAGACTGGCTTCATCATCAAAAGCAAAGAGCTCTAATTCCTTAACTGCTGAATTAATAGTGAACGTTGATAATGAATGACTCATTAAGGATCTAACGCGGTCAGGCAGATTATGCCCCTCATCAATTATTAGGATTGATTTATCTAATTCCTTATTAATCTTAGCCAAGAAGTTAGACCTAACGTGGTCAGAAAATAAATGAAAGTAATCGCAAACAATTACTTTACTGCGCTTGCCTAACTCAATCGCTGTTTCGTAGGGGCATAATTTATTATCAGCACAAGCAATGCATAATTCTTCTGAGTGAAGGGCTGGTTTATTGCTTAATTCAGCAATCACGCGGGTTGCTTTTTCAGTTAACTCAGTCTTGCGCGTATTATTATAATAAGGGCATTTGTTAGCGTTGCGCAAATCCTTACAATAATCAAGGAAGTCATTGCGCCCTAATTCCTTGGCTGGTGGCATAGGACAATTTGATTGCTTACCCACTAAGTCAACCACAGGCACTTTAATTCCATAAGCACTGCTTATCTCTTTTATTGTATCAATCACTAATCGGTGTTGGGTGTGGCGCGGGGTTAAGAAGAAAATACTTAAATCTTTTTTTAACGCATGATAAATAGCTGGCGCAAGGCTTGCCACAGTTTTACCTAAGCCTGTCGGCGCATGGACTAATAAACTCTTGCGCGAATCAATACTAGCGCTAATGTTCTGAATTAACAAGTCTTGATAAGCTCTCACTTGCTCATAAGGAAAATAAAGTGATTTGTAATCAAACGTCATTAGGATTGTTACTAAAAGATGAGTTGGTTAAAAGTCTTGTGATTACTTGACCGTTTTTTATACCATCAAACGAATGTAGGATAAACAAAAGCAAATAATAATGAAATTAAATTACATCATGTCAGGCATTCCGCCCATTCCGCCCATGCCCATTGGTGGCATGCCGCCTGGCCCTTCTTTTAGTTTGCCTGCAGCAATAACATCATCAATTCTTAGTATCATTATTGCTACTTCAGTAGCGCTTTGAATGGCTTGTTTCTTAACTCTTGATGGCTCAATAACCCCTTGGCTTAACATGTCAGCTGGTTCTCCCTTGAACACGTCAACACCATAATTATTCTTGCCAGCGTCATGAGCTGCTTTTAAGCCAACAATAATATCAATTGGATCTATGCCTGCGTTTTCAGCCAGTGTTCTTGGAATACTCTCCAATGCTTCAGCAAAAGCCCTGACAGCTAATTGTTCTCGACTCTTAAGAGTTTCAGCGTACTTGAATAATTCTTTACTAATAGCCATCTCAGTGGCGCCGCCGCCAGGCACAATAGTGCAATCTTCAATCGCTGATTTAAGAACACCAATAGCGTCCATCATCGCGCGCTCAACTTCATCAATCACATGTTCAGTGCCGCCCCTGATTAAGATGCTTACTGCTTTTGGGTTGCTGCACTCGCGGATAAAAATCATATTATCATTACCTATTTTTACTTCCTCAACTAATTTAGCACTGCCAAGGTCTTTTTCTGATAAGTCCTCTAAAGTTTTAACAACATTAGCGCCTGTAGCACGGGATAATTTATTCATGTCATTACTGCTAATGTTCTTAATAGCCATTATGCCTGCTTTAGTTAAGTAATGCTGGGCAACGTCATCCATGCCCCGCTGACATAACACAACGCTGGCTTTTGACTCAATTATCTTATCAACCATGCTTTTAATCATTCGTTCTTCTTGGTCAAGGAATGATTGAAGTTGGTCTGGACTGCTAATATTAATTTTAGCTTCAGTCTCTGTTTTCTCAATTTCAAGCGCGTTGCTGATAAGGACTATTCGCGCGTCCTTGACTTTGCGCGGCATCCCATTACTGATTCGTTCCTTATCAATTATGAAGCCATCAACTAATTCACTGTCGTCAATGCTCATACCAACTTTTTTCTGAATCTTAATATTATTAATGTCAACTTTGCCTTCCTCAACTACTCGAGTAACAGCTGTGACAAGTATCTTAACAAGTTTATCTGACTCACCTGCACCTTTAGTGTTAGTGCAAGTCTTAGCTAACTTAATTAATGATTCAATATCATCTGGTTTAATTATTAAGTTTAATTTATCAAGCACTTTGATTGCTTTCTCACCAGCCATTGAGTAACCTCTAACAATAACTGTTGGGTGAACTTCTTGGTCAAGTAATTCCTCGGCTTTTTTCAATAAAGCACCAGCGATTATCACAGCAGTAGTAGTGCCGTCGCCAACCTCTTCTTCCTGAGTTTTAGCTATTTCAACAATCATCTTAGCTGCTGGGTGTTCAATCTCCATTTCTTTAAGGATTGTCACACCATCATTAGTGATAACAACATCGCCCATACTATCAACTAGCATTTTATCCATGCCTTTAGGGCCTAAAGTAGTCCTAACTGTTTCAGCTACTAATTTAGCCGCCATTATATTATTTCTTTGAGCGTCCCGTTTTTGGGTTCGCGTGTAACCTTCTGGTAAAATTAATACTTGTGGTTGTTGTCGATTACTCATGTTAGTTCAAGACTATTAATATCCCCTTTTTAAGATTTACTAAAACTTATATACTCAACGAATAGTTATTATTAACTTATGAATTGTAATAATTGTAATAAGAAAATGGCTCGAGATTGGGCTTACTGCCCTTATTGTGGTGGTAAAATCAATAATAATAGTTTGTTTAGTGGGTTAAGTAAGATGATTAATGGTTTATTTAACAATAATGAGTTATTTAATACTAATAATGCGCCTGAAGCCAAAGTATTCAAGTTTAGGATAAGCACTGGACCTGAAGGTAAGTTAGTTGTATCAAATAATCTTAATCAGAATCAAGTGTTGCCGTCAAAGAAATCAGTTAGGATGACGCGAATGCCTAGTGAGTTAATTGAGCCTAAAACAATTGTTAATAAAAGCGAGCAAGCGATTGAATTAATAATTGAGTTGCCGGGTATTAAATCACTTAATGATATTAATCTTATCAGGATGGGTGAGTCATTAGAGGTTAGGGCTGTTAAGGGTAATAAAGGTTATTTTAAGTTAATTAAAGTGCCTGGTGATTACGCTATTACTAATAAATCAATTGATAAGGAAGTCTTGTCAGTGAGGTTGAACGCTAAATGAAATTAGACCCTAACATGATGAAGAACTTAATGAAACAATTAAAGATGACAGACGTGCCTGCTACTGAAGTGATTATTAAATCTGAGTCAGGTAACTTAGTGATTAATAACCCTTCAGTTCAGCGAATGAAGGTTCAGGGCAAGGATATGTTTCAGATTAGTGGTGACATCACAGAAGAGCAGACTATTGAGGTTACTGAGGATGATATTAAGTTAGTGATGGACCAGACTGGTTGCAGTGAGGCTGAAGTGCTTGATGCGCTTGCTGAAACTGATGGTGATATTGCCGGGGCTATAATAAAATTAAAAAAGAAGTAATACTAAAATTGATTAATCAGTCAAGTGAGGTTGAATTAATGAGAGTTGGTGGGTTGATAGTATTGATTAGTAAGACTCGCAGGTTAGCTGAGTCAATCATTAATTCAATCATGGAATACACTCCTTAAATGAGCAAAAAATAATTAAGTGATTATTGACCAAAGGTTAGTTAATGAATTTTGAATTATATGGCGAGTGGCTTGATTTCTTCTTACAACCAATTACTAACGAGAAAGCTAATAGGACTGTGCTTGGCTTGCAAGCATTATTCAACTACGAATTAAACGCTTCTTTTGTTAATGGCAAGAAATTACTCACTTACATTAAAATTACTGATAACAGCCTTAAGATAAGTTTTAACGCTAATAATCTCTCAGGGATTGCGCATTACTTTTTTGACAGGGATTTTGACCCGAGTAATGAATCAATGTTTAAAACTAGCAGTAAGATAAGTGAATCGTCAGGCAAACTGCTTGACTTATCACAGCATATTATTAATTTTACAAATAATTTCAGGGTAGGCAATACTGATTACAGACTGCCTGATGATTACAAACTTTAATCCTTGAACAGAAGCTTGCAAATGCGAGCGTTGCTGTTAAGCTAAGCAAGAATTAAGAATTCAGTCCTTGAATAATAGTTCGCAGATTCTTGCGGTTGCCGTCAGGCAAAGCGAGCATTTGCGAATCTTTAATCCTTGAACAAAAGCTCGCAAATGCGAGCGTAAGCAGGTCTTGTTACTATTACACCAATAGTAATGCTAATAATTGTGGTGATAGCAAAGCCTCTGAGGATGCCAGCGCCAACAATAGCTAATGGTATCATGCTCACGAAACTAGTAGTGAACGTGGCAATAACTATGAATAAAGCTGATTTTAATCGTTTCTTAACTGTTAAGTGCTTATTTCCTTTCTCGCCACGCAATACTTCGTCTGTAATAATTATTTGGTCATCAAGGCTAGTACCAATGCTTGCCAGGATACCAGCGATGGCTGATAAATCTAGTGTTATCCCAAAAGTAACTGACATGCCAAGGGTGCTGATAACCTCGATTAAGACTATCATTATTATTGGCAGTGATACTTTTAGGCTCTTATAGCGCAAGCCAATGATTAATGCTACCACGATGATTGCTATCATCATCACTGTAAAAGTATTATTAGAGAACTCCTCACCAATTGAGGGTGATAATGTTTCAACGCTGACAATGTTCATTTTAACTGGCAGGTTGCGTGATTGTAGTATTGCTTGTAATTTCTTCATCTCAGTTTGGGCTTCACTCATTGTTTCGCGGGTGCCAGTGATGCTTGCAGTAGTTAGTACTTCGCCTTTAATGCTTTCAGGCAATCTTAATGCACCGTCTTGTATTATTTCACCATCAAGGTATAAGTCAAGAGTCGCGTTTAAGTAACAAATAGTTCCTTGGCACTCACCGATTGATAATTCATTAGTAATGTTAGCGAATCTTTCAGCTGCGGTTGAGGATAAATCAATCTGGAATTGGAATTGGTATACTACTTGTGAGTCAGTGGTTGAGCCAACATAGACTGGTTGGACAGTCATAGTGCACTGAACCCCGCTGATGCAAACATCTAATAAATCAGCACCAGTAAACACGGTCTGGTTTGCTATTCTACCTTCAAAAACACCTTCTTTCTCAATTAAAGTCCTAACATCATCCTCTGTTGAACCAGCTAATTCAATTCGAAAGTATTGCTGGCCACTAAAATCAGTCACGAAGTTAACCGGCACTTCTCTTAAACCAAAGAAGTTAAGCCGTTGTTCAAGAATAGCTTTAATGTTATCTGCTTCAAAAGAATCCAGCGTCCGATTAGGGTTTAATAATACTTTTGTGCCACCAACTATCTCTAAACCAAAATTAAGGTGGGTTGATGGTATCACACCAACAATTAAACCAATACTAGTCTCATTATCAACCTCAGTAGCCACGAAAGCAGTTGAAGTGCTAGTAGCGTATTGGTAAGGCATTAATTCTTCTAAGTAAGTGACCCTGACAACGTCGCCGGGCAATAAGTCTTGGATAACGTTATTGTAATCAGTTAGATTACTAATTAATTGACCATTAATCGCTGTAATCATCATCCCTGACTTTAATGATGAGGGCGCAGGTGACTTAACCCCTTCAATCAGGACGCCGTTAGTCGGGCTAAACGGGTGAATAGTGATTAATGAGATTATGATTAATGCAGCAAGTAATAATAATCGACCTTCTTTTAATAAGTCAGTCCATTTCATCTTGACTTACGCTCCCGATACATTCGCTGTAACCCAGCACTAAGGATTTGAGTGTTAAGTATGTCGCTGATTGAACCAATCATCAGTATTAAAGCAATGCTCCTGATTAAATCAATATTAGTTAATAAGAACATCACGGTTGAAGTAGTAATCGCTGCTAAACCCATAGTTAACTGGGTTTTCATGGTTTTCTTCAAGCGGTCTATTAAACCGGACTCACGGTTCTTAATAATATTACTCGCTAATAATATGTCACTATCAGTGCTTAAGCCTACAAGCATTAATAACGCGCCAATACTAGCAACGCTTAATGAAACGCCAAGCAAATCAAGCACGCCAATCACTACTATCACATCAGCCATTGTTGATAAAGTAATACTAATCGCTGGGATAACACTCTTGAAGTAATATAATATTACTAAACCCATCATCAGGAATGACACTATTATTATTATGATTGATGACTGGAAGAAATCATTAGCAATACTAGCGCCTTGATAACCCATACTGAACTCTGACTGAGTGACTTCACGGCCAACTAATACTGACAAGCGAGAAGCAACGTCACTAGCGTTCAACTCAACCCCAACCCTAATATCATAACCTTTGAAACCGCCAAATGGGTTAGTGATAACAACTAATTGGGCATCTTCACCCCAAGAATCAACCAACCACTCAGTAACACCATTAATTGACTCATTAACATAATAAGTTATGCTCGTGCCACCCTTAAGTGATATGTCCTTATTGAAATAAGAGCCAGTGGTTAATTTATGATTAATTATTACTCCTGAAAAGAATAATATGATTATGATTGGGATGAGCATTAACTTCTTATAATCAGTCTCGTATAAACGCCAGAATCGCTCGAACATTAATAGCAAAGAAAAACTAATAGGTTTTAATAACTTTCCCTGAAAAAGAAAAACAAAGTTTTTTTAACCCAAGATAATAACTTATAAATCATTATGGGGCGGTAGTCTAGCCTGGTTAGGACTCAGCGTTCGGAACGCTGTGACCCCGGTTCAAATCCGGGCCGTCTCACGTCAAACATCGGGCTAACGCCCTCGTTCTCCTCTGTCTCGCTAACGCTCGACAGCAATGGTTCAAACCCAAGGAGCAATAGCGAATTGGGGTCTGGCACGAAGTGACAAGAACTCTCAAACGTTAATGAAAGAGTGCCTGCATGTTAATGCAAAACCACTCAAACCAAAAAGTTTATAATGTATTATTTATACGAGAAGTATTAATGACACCTATTGGTGATAAAAAAGGTGGGTTACTCAAAAATGACTGAAATACCTGACGACTTATTGCCAAAGAAAACAACTAGCTTACTTAACAAAGAACTCCAAGAACTAATTAATGAGCGCAATAATTTAATTAATAAGGATAATAGGCGGGTTAAGAATAAGGTTTTATTATCATCAAGCATTATCAGTGCTTTAACATCAGCTAGTTTTCTTGCAGATAAGAACATGAATATTCATGAAGTTGGCCCTAATGATCACTTATCCCTGTGGTTGTGGGATTTTTTTAGTGGTTTTTACTCAAAACCAGTAAGCCCTTTAATTCACTCTTTTCTTCAAAGCAGTGCTTATGGCTTAGCTGTCATCAATTCCGCTAATTTTATAGAGGGTTATAAAATTGACAAGAGCAAGTCCAGTTTAATTGGTGGTTTGATTCTTAGTTGGGGAACAGCTATTGGTGCTGACTTACTGTCTCACTTGTTTGGTGAATCACTGGGCGCAATCACTAATTGTATTTGTTATGAAGAATATACTGGTTGTGCTTGCTCTACTGTTTATTTTAATTCCTTTAAACCAGCAGCAATATTATCTGGTATCGCTGTTGGCTTAGAGTGCTTTATTAATCTATTTAGTAGAAATTTTATTTCAGAAGTAGCTATTAAAGATGTTAATAATAAGATTAATGAAATTTACAACAAAACCCTTGTCAACTTTAGTAATTCTGGCAAGACTGATAGTGATTACGTATCGCTTGCCGAGGCAATAATTGCTAATTATCCTAAGATCAAAATTAACCCAGATAAGTCTTTAACAGCAACGCGTGATTATTACGCTGATGGTAAAGCTAAGAGTTTAAGGTACAGGAAATTGGCTAAAGGATTAGCTAATGATTTAAAGAGCAATAATTTAACTCTAACTGATTTACTGAATGGGTTTAATAGTTACGTTGAGCACATCAGCATCATTAATAGTGAACAAGAAGAGTATAAAACACTAAGTAAGAACCCAAGCGCAAGCCCAATAATAAATAATGAGAAAGCAATGGATTCAATCATTAATCATTATATCTACAAGGTTAGTAAGAACCCAGATGAAAGTAAATTAATGAAACAATTAAACAAGGAATTAAACCGTAATAACTTAACAATGAATGATTTCATGCAAGGATTAAAAACTTATCAAAAGCGCTTAACAAACAAAGAAGGTGATTTATAATGAGTAAACGTAAACGTATTGATCTTTCAGACATAATAAAATCTTTTAAACAACTTTCTGAACAAGAAGATTATAAAACGATAAGTAAGAACCCAGAAAGTAAACTAATAAAACAATTAGAAGAGTATAAAACGATAAGTAAGAACCAAAATGAACATAAAAAAATAAAACAAAAAATAGTGGAAATAAATGAATTATTATATTATATTAATGATATAGAAGAATCAACAATTGATTTTAACCCTTTTGTTAATTTTACGCTAGAACAAATTAATGGACTGCCAGGCATAACACCAATCAAGGGTTATGATGAATTTAAAAGCGAAGCAGTTGACTGCGTAAAAAATTTAAGAGAAAGCTGGAGCAATATTGGATTTAATCAATATACAGAATTAACACATCAAATAGGCTTAACTCAGGATATCGTATTTGACAGCATGGAAGACTACATAAAAATTAATGATTTACATGAAAGTTTAGCACAATCATACGCAGGACTACAAGTGGTTATTGAGAAAAAAAATGTTTTATTTGAAATAAAAGCCAAAGCAAAAGAATTCTTTTCAAGACCAGAAGTGAAAGGCAAACAAGCTATGATGCAAGACTTAGATAATAAAATTGAAAAAGAAATGCTTAACATAGCAAGTTCAAAAGCTAAAATACAAGGTATAATAAAAAACGAAATAATACAAGCAGAGGTTATTAACACTAATTATGAAAAAATAAAAACATTTAAGAATCAATTAATTAACCTAATAAGTAATGCTTCACCAAACAATTTAAGAGAGATTAGTGATAATGACCTTGATTGCTTGGACAAATTAAGCGTTTATTGCGGTATTAATAGGTCAATCGCATTGCATTACGCGAGCAAACCAGCATCATTGATTAACCAATTAATTACTTTGATTGACATAATAACATCAAAACCTGAAAAAAAGAATGGTTTTGCTTATTACGCAAGAACAACTGATTGTAAGTTAGAATTATTAGAATTAAATCAAGCCCTTGAGAATAAAGGTTTTAGCGAACTAAAAATTGATGTTAATAAAAGCGATTTCATCCCAGAACTAATAAGAGGGTTAACTATTCGCATGATGCCCCAATCAAATGAGGGTAATATTGACGGGCCTTACAGTAATATTAACTTGATTAGCACTTACTGCCAGGTCAACCAGGATATCATTAATTTTTACGCAGATAACAATCAAAACCCAATAGATGACTTAAACAGTTTATTAATAATATTAAAGAACGCTGATAAAACAATAAGTGAAAACGAACCAATAAAAAGCTTATTACCAAAAAAAGAGCACTTTACCTGTGATTTCTTAACATTATATGACACACCAGCCTTAAATGACTACTTAAATAATAATGAATTAATAACTAATCACCAAGACACTAATTGGTTTGATGACTCA
>JBAZFG010000005.1:43985-91722 GCA_041653515.1 Candidatus Nanoarchaeia archaeon | reverse complement strand
TTAAGGAATTAATTCTAATAAAGTGTAAAATAAAGGAATTACCAGAGAGTATAAGCAACCTAAAATATCTGGAAAAACTATACCTCGGTGGTAATAAACTAAAAGAATTACCAAAAGAAATCTGCAATCTCACTAACCTCAAGAACTTACAAGTTCAGTATAACAAAATAAAGGAATTGCCAGCAGCCATTGGTAACCTAAAGAACTTAGAAACACTTACCGTTTGGAATAATAATTTAAGTGAATTACCAAAAGAAATCTGCAATCTCACTAATCTAAAGAAACTTGATTTATCTTTTAACAAAATAAACGAACTGCCAGCAGCCATTGATAACTTAAAGAACTTAGAATTACTTGACGTTCGGTACAATAACTTAGAGGATGTTATAATCAAGACATCACTTGGTAGAATGTATAAAAAAGAATTCAAGGCAATAAAAGATTTGGGCGCACCATTAAGTGATTATGAGAAATATGAAAACTTTGATGGTGTTACCACTAAACAAGCGAGAATAAAAATCAAGAAAGGCCATGTAATAAAATTAAAAATCAATGATTATGGACTACAAGATTTATCATCAATAAGCGTGTTATCAGCTTTAACTCACTTAGACTTAATGTTTAACAAAATAGAGGAATTGCCAGCAGGCATAACAAACATCAAGAGCTTAAAGTATTTGAAAATGGATTATAATGAGATAACAAAACTACCAATAAGCATAACTAAGTTGGACCAACTGGAAGAATTAAGCTTAATTAACAACCCGCTTAAAGCACTTAGTTACATCAATGAACTAACCAAACTAAAAAGATTAAACCTAGATAAAGACTTGTTAGAAAAAGGAATTAACACTAAAGCAGGGTTATCCAGCGAAAAAACTTATTTAATACGCAAAAATGAATATGACATAATTAAAGAACTTAAATCATATAACATTGGTATTTCTGATGATCACATAGAAAGTATTAGAATACAAGACGAAAAGATAAATAACTTAGACAAGCTGTTTGATTTAACAAACCTTAAGGAATTAATTCTAATAAAGTGTAAAATAAAGGAATTACCAGAGAGTATAAGCAACCTAAAATATCTGGAAAGACTATACCTCGGTGGTAATAAACTAAAAGAATTACCAAAAGAAATCTGCAATCTCATTAACCTCAAGGAATTACGAGTTCAGTATAACAAAATAAAGGAATTGCCAGCAGCCATTGGTAACCTAAAGAACTTAGAAACACTTACCGTTTGGAATAATAATTTAAGTGAATTACCAAAGAGTATGGATGAATTAATCATGCTAAAACACTTAAACTTATCAAGCAATAAACTAAAAGAACTACCCGAGAGTATAGGAGAATTAAGTAATCTAGAAAGATTGTACGTTCAAACAACCAATATAAGAAATCACAGCAAGCGACAATTAACTAAGATTCCAGAGAGCATTGGTAATTTAACAAAGCTAGAAGAATTATTACTAGGTAAAAATAAGATAAGCGAGTTACCTTATAGTATTAAAAATCTCACTAATCTAAAGAAACTTGATTTATCTCATAACAAACTAACTGAATTCCCAATAGTTGGCCAACTTAAGAATTTAGATGAATTATCATTATACAAAAACAAAATGGAAATAATACCAAACTTCTTATATAACAAAAAGGGATACATGAACAAAGATGACATTAACAAAATGATTAACTTCCAAGAACAATTCGCTGAAGCACTAATAAAAATAGTTACAAGAAAATGGTTACCAGAAAAAAGAATAGCTCAACAAAAAAAAGAACTAGCTCAACAAAAAAAAGAACTAGCTTACAACTTAAGTCAAAACTTATCTAAAAAAACATACTTAGAAGCAGGCACAGGAATGCAAGAATCCATAAAAGAGATTACTCCAGAAACAAAAGAACCACTTGAAAACACACCAATCAAAAAAGAAAACCTTCTTGAATCAGTTATTGATTTCAATAAAATGACAATAAAACAAAAATAATAATTAACTAACTATCAAAAACAGGCTTAACTTAATTATTGATTAATTCAAACTTAATCAAATGATTTAGCGTCATAGCCCTCAACGCGCAATAATGAGGCGAACTCCTCGCTAAAACCGTGATGAGTGAATACATGGCTTGGCTTACAACCCTTAACGAACCGCAATAAATCAGAGAAACCAGCATGATCACTTAACGGGAAACAATCCCTAACACCACTAAAACCCCACCCAGAAAACGAGTAAACACGCGCCTTAGCAAACTTACGCGCATCCTTAATACTAGGGGTCACGTAAATAAAACTACCAGCATTACTAGGCAGTAAGTCAGGCACGCTAACATCACAACCATGACGCTGGCAAACACCATTAACCCCGCGAACCTTATCATGAGCAAACACATTACCAAGACCTTCAACTAACTTACAAATAATCTGCGCTTTGCCCAAAGCATAACCATGAAGAACAACATTATAACCAAGAGCTAAATCATCCTCTAACGTGTCATGCGCGATTTTAATAATACTCCTAGGAGAGGGCAAGTCATATGATGGCGAGCCATAAGTAGTCTCAATAATAAGGTTATCACACTTAACAGGCTTTAACCCCTTCAAGAAGAAACGGTCATGAGGCGAGAAGTCACCAGTATAAAGAGTTGACTCACCCTCAGCTTTAACTAACAATGCCTTGCCACCAAGAACGTGACCTGAATCAATAAGACTACAACCAGATAAACTAGTAATTAAATCATAATTAACCCCTAATCTATGTGTAGCAAGCGAGCCAGTTAAACTGGTTGACAACACTGGACAAGGAGCCTTCTTAACTAAGTGGTCAATATGAGCGTGACTCAAGAAAATCAAATTATTACTGCTGGAGTAAGAATCAAGACCAATACTCAAACCATTTAAGTCAAGACTAAGCCCCTGCCCATGTGAAACCCTCATTATTGGAGAGTACAGGGCAGGGAGGCTTTAATAATCTTATCCGAATAAGGCCCCTAAACCAGCAGCTGCTTCTTCTTCACTAACGGCTTCCTTCTCTTCCTTGACTTCTTCCGCCTTAGTTTCAGCAGGTGCAACAGGAGCAGAAGCAGTGGCAATCGGAGCCGCCTTGCTAATAGCTTCTTTAATATCGACGCCATCAAGAGCGGCGACTAAAGCTTTAACTCGGGACTCATCAGGCTTGGAGCCAGTAGCCTTAATAACGCTCTTAACTCCATCCTCAGTCACTTTCTGTCCTGCAGCGTCAATAAGCAATGCTGCATAAACGTATTCCATTACGCTTTTACCTCCCAATTTATTTGATTAACCAACGCTAAAGCCTTAGCATTAGCGGTTAACATGATGTCACCAACATTATCATTGGTAATGATACCAGTCTCACGAGCCAGACTACGAGCCTGAGCAGAAGCCTTACTAATCAATAACCCAATAGTATAACTATTAATCACGCAAGCATTAAACGATAAGTTAATCGCGCTTGACTGAGCTAATAATAAATTACTCATTATTGATTGAACGTCAACGAATAATTCATCCGCGTTAAAAACATTAATCCCATCAAAAGCAGATAATAAACTAAGCCCAACACTAACAGGCTTAACCCCTAACTTAAATAATAAGTCAGCAACCGACCGAGAGACAAGACTTCCAGCCTTAACAACCGTAGCAGGCTCAGTAATACTTAACTTACCACCCTTAGGGTTAACCTTAATGCCAAGATTAGTTAACTCAGTCATCATTGGACCGGGCATGAACGTAGTCGGCCCTGCCTCAACAATAACATCATTACTTGCCAGGTCACCAGATTTGATTAACGCTGGAACCTTAAGCGCTGCAAGCTTAATTGAAACCTTAAAAGGACCATCATTGCTTAATAATAAAGCACAAGAACCCTTCAATTGTTCAACCAAGCCCTCAAGTCCTTTATCAGATTCTTTCAAGGCTCGGCGAATAATATTCTTTGACATAACAATAATTTTAGCCCCAATTAATTCATTCTTAACAAGACTTAATTGGCTAGTTGGCACGCGCTCTAAATCAACAACACAAACAGTCTTGAAGCTAACTAACTCAGCAGCCAACGATTTAACTAAATTAATCTTAGATTTAATAATCGCTTTCATAAAATAACACCCCGACTCATAGTCATCTTAATATAAATTTTACCAATCTGCTCCTCACCACGAGGAAGTTTAGTTTTAATCACATTATAAACAGCCATAATATTATCAGCTAATTCATCATCCTTCATTGATTCAGCACCAACAAAAACATTAATGTTAGGCTGATCCTTAACCCTAACATTAACTGTTTGCTGAAGCTTATCATACAAAGGCTTCAATAATTCTTTCTTAATAGGAATAACACAACCAGCCTTAGGGTCAGGCATGCGACCAATCGGGCCTAAAAATTTACCGAATTGCTGAGCAATATCACCCATTAAATTACCCTGAGCAACAAAGAACTTATGACGCCTGACTAACTTCTTAATATCACGCTTCTTAGTATAAGTCTTAAAATCATCTTTCTTAATAACCTCATCAAACACGTTCTTACCATCATCAACTAATTCTTTATCAGCAAAGAAAGCAACACTAACTTTTTTACCAGTAATATGAGGCAATAAAACAGTCTCCTTAAGCTTATTCTCAGGTTTCTTAGTGTCAGTGCTCTTCAAGCAGACTTGTAAGTCAATGCTTTGAACAAACTTGCGCTTAACACTACCTTCCCTTAATTTCTTTAATCCTTCAAGGACTTGTTCTTTACTTAACGGCATAATTTTAACCTCCTGCTTTAAGCAGTAAAAAGAATTTATGAAGGAACCCTTTTTAAGATTTACTATTTGAGTTTGTCGTCATGCTTGCCGGCCTTAACTTCAGCTTGTAAAATCTTAGGGTCAGCGTCGTCAACATTCAAGCCCATACTAAAACAACTACCTAGGACTTGCAATACTGCCTTCTTTAAGTCAGCACCCAACGACTCGCTTTTCTTCTTAGCCACAGCCACAACCTTATCAAAAGATATATTGCCCGCTGGCGCTTCCTTAGTGCCAGCAGCTTTAGTAATACCCGCCTCCTTCATCAACAATTGACTAGTTGAGGGTAATTTAACAATAATCTCATAACTCTTGGTTGCTATATCATAAGAAATAACGATAGGCACTTTCATGCCAGCGTAACTCTTAGTCACATTATTAATATCAGCCACTACTTTGCCAATATTAAGCCCAGCCATGCCAAGCGATTGACCCAGCGCGCCAGGCGTAACCTTAGCCGCGCTAACCAAAGCCTTAATTTCTGCTTTCATTCGAATCACCTTCCTCATCTATTGGCTTGATTAAACGGACACTATCAATACCAACAGTCATTGGTATTGGCACCGCTGCCTCAAGCAATTCAACAACTACTTCTTCCTTAACTTTATTAACCCTCTTAACACGCGCTTTCTCGCTCTTGAAAGGAGTGCTAATTAACTCAATAATATCACCCTCCTGAAGAGTGATTGGCTTAGGCGCGGCAGTAACAAAATGCTTAACATTCTCAACCGGCACAGGCTCACTTATAACTCCTTTAACATGATGCATTCCATAAACAGTTTGGACCACAGTATCCCTTAAATCAGCTTCAACAAATAAGTAACCCTTAATCATCTCAGGGTGAAGAATTGACTTAATAATCCCTGGCTCTTTTTCAGCAGTAATCATTAAACGCTCAGCTACCTGACGCTCTCTGCCTGCCGTGACTCTAACAACAAATATTCCCATATTACATTACCGCCTTTATCAAATACTGATAAATGAATTGAATAACGAAACCAATAATACCAATAAGCATGATACCCATGCCGCAAATCTTAAGGATAGCAGTAAACTCCTCTTTATTAGGCTTACGGCTGATACCCAGCACTCGTTTATACTCTCTGAGCGCTCGTTTAATCTTATTAATAATACTCATAATTAAAGAAAAGAAATCAAGCAAGGTTTTTTAAAGATTGTGATTTTGCGTTGATTAATCAATGAACTCAATACCTAACTCATTTTCCATCTCAGTCTTGCGCTGAGAGCCAACAGTTTTATCCCGACTAAAGATTTGAGGACTCTTAACCCCTGTAACCACTAACATAACTCTAATTGAATCCTTCATATCATTAGCTAATTGGGCACCCCAAATAATATTAGCATCCTCATCAAGTTTTTGTGAAATAGCGTCAACCACAGATTTAGCTTCATCAAGGCTCATGCTCGGGCCACCAATAACATTAATTAACGCGCCCTTAGCGCCACTAATATCAACATCTAATAATGGGTTAGTAATTGCTTTCTCAACAGCCTCAACCGCTCGGTGCTCAGTATCAGATTCACCAACACCAATCATAGCCACGCCACCCTGCCGCATAACAGCTTTAATATCAGCGAAGTCAAGGTTAATCAAACCAGTCTTAGTGACTAATTCAGCAATACCCTTAACAGCGTTAGTTAGTATTTCATCAGCCACTTTAAACGCTGTATGTAATGGTAAATCACTAGCAATCTCTAATAACTTATCATTAGGAATAACAATTAATGTATCAACACTCTCCTGCATTCGCTCAAGACCCTCAAGAGCGTTCTCTAATCGCACTTTACCCTCAATACTAAAAGGCAAGGTCACGACGCCAACAGTCAAAGCACCCATCTTCTTAGCAATACTTGCCACAACTGGCGCAGCACCAGTACCAGTACCACCGCCAAGACCACAAGTAATGAACGCCATATCAGCTTCCTGTAAGACTTTCTTAATCTCAGCTTCACTTTCTTTAGCAGCTTCACGACCAATCTGAGGGTTATTACCTGCACCAAGACCAGCAGTTAATTCTTTGCCAATCAATATTTTTCGGTCAGATAAAACACATAATAAGTCTTGCGCATCAGTATTAACTGCAATTAACTCAGCACCCTTAATACCAACTTCACTCATTCGCATTAACGTGTTGCCACCAGCACCACCAACACCAAAGACTTTGATAGTAGCTTTTTTACTATTAATAATTTCCTCAAGCTCAGCGTCAATATCGCGAGTCTTGCTTAAATCTGAAGAATGAACTTTAAAAGAGGATCTATCAATTATTTCTTCCCTATTCAACGCATTAGTTATAAATGAATCCATTAATCAATCACTCCTCATTTTTTACTTATAAATTTTATGTTTTTAACACTCGAGGCATTTCCAATAACCTCTTTTATTTCCTTCTCAATACTATCTTTAATACTTTCTGGTAATCCAATAGTATCATTAATGACTATACTATCACCTTCAAGTTTTGATTTTAATTCTTCATTAATCACTGAGGTAATAATTGCACCTGCAATAACCACTGGATCAGTAATTAATTCCTTAATACTCACTTCATAAATAACGTCCTTGCCTGCTAATGGGTGATTAAAATCTACCATCACCCTACCAGGACTAACACTAACCACTTTACCCATTAACCCATCAACATTAATCATCATTCCCTGATAAGGGTTAACTTGGTTCTCGCGGAAATACTTAGCTGACACCATTTTTATTAAGCCCCTAGCGCGCGCACCATAAGCGTCAATAGCTTTCAAGTCAAGCTTGAATGAATCATTAACTGAGTGAGCTAATAAAGCATCATCTAATGGCTTAATAACATAACCCCTGCCAACAGGCATTAATCGCTCGCCATCATTAACTAACGCGCCGTCAGCGGTTAATTTAAGTTTTAATTTAATTACATCGTTGCCCTTCATAATCAAAATCAGACAAACAAGCTTTCATTAAAAGGTTTTGGTTCTGCAGACAATAAACCAAGACTATTATAAGTCACTAGCACGCCGTCAACTGAGTTAACCAATAATAATGTGTAACTTAATGGGTAACCTGTTGTCTTACTTAAGCAAGCCATTAATCGAACATAATTATAATCACCAACAATTAAGTTACCACTCAAGCCTTGAATTATCACGCCATTCAATAGATTACACGGCAAGCCACTACTATAATCAACTACTTCACTTGTATCACTTAGTTTTAATAACGCGATTAATTCAACAGGCGTTAAGTCATACAAAGTGCCCTCAAGATTAGTGAGCTCATTACCCCAAGTTATTTCACTGCCAACCACTGAGTAACTAGCTGAGCCATTCAACAAACTAGTTGTCTGATTAATGAATGACTCGTAACTAACATAATAATTAATTGATACGTTGCCCGCAGTCATCATTAATCGTTCAGCCTGACTAATCACTTGATTATAAGTCGGGGCTGATAAATAATTAATTAATAAGATTGTGATAACTAAGCTAACCCCAATTACTGATAGTATTATCACTAATTTTGTTTTATCCATTGTTTATTTCTTGCCCTTTGTTTTTTTAGTCTCATCAACCAATGTTATGGCACTTGACGGACAACTATTAACACAAGCCCCGCAACCAAGACAATCACCATCAGGATTATCATTAATAACTGCTTTACCATTAACCATCTTAAAAAAATTCATTGGGCAGTAATTAACGCAAGTGCCACAGCTTGTGCACTTAGTTTTATCAATTACTGGTTTCATCATAACTTGTAAGTAATGTTTTTTATAAATATCTTGCTGTAAACAACGTCTTCACCTAATAACTCACTATTATAATAGAGTGATGGGTAACCAATTGTTTTATCAAAACAAGTAACGAACAAGTAACTACCATTAATCAAACTCTTATAATCATTACTTAATGGTTCTGTGATTGAAGACTGACAAGCAAGCCCATTATTCTCTAACTCACCACTATACTCGCGGCGAGCACTATTATTAATGAAGTTAATTAATTGATTTGGGCTGATTAATAACGCGTAACCTTCATAACCAATTAATTCAGGACTTAAAGTCACTGACTCAACACTACTATTCTTATAATAAATTAATTCACCAGAAATACTATTATTAATCAATGATAAATTAACCTCATAAGTAATTAACGCTTCTTTTACTAAATTCATCCTCGCGTCACTAAACGCTATTAATTCATCAAAAGTTAATTCGGCTTCAATCACTGGTGGCTGGAATAATAGTACTGCTAATAATATAGCGACAGCTACTAATGATAATAATACGCCAATTAATAATCGTTGGGCACTCATTTTTTATCAACGTGAATTATTTTTACTGGACAAACATTGGCTGCGCGCTGATTACAAGCTAAACCTTCGTCAGTGTTAAAGACCCGCTGCTCCCAACCCTTCTTACCTGGTTTAGCTCCTTTTAATCGGCTTAAACCATCTGATTCCATAGCCCAATAATCAGGGCATTCAAGGGCGCAGGACTGGCAACCAATACACTTTGCCCGCTCGTGCTTAACTTCATATGCCATTAGGAGGATAATAAGTCATTAATTGTTTATTAATTTGTTTAATATGAATAATTTTATATTAAATAAACACTTAATATTAATTATTACGGGGGAGTTAAATGATTTCTGTTAACAACGCTAAAAAGCTAGTGTTAACTATCATCTTATTAACCACTTTTAATATTGCTAGTAGCACAACAATTAATGGTTATTTATGTAATGATTACCCTTCATCAGCTGGTTGTGGTCCAGGCACTGCTGTCTGCCCTAATGGTATTGGCGGTTGTGCTGTGCCAATTTATTATGATGAAAACCCTTGGCAATTATCTCATGAATTATCTTTCATGTCAGGCGAGTCTAAATCATTCTTAACTGGTTGGTGCTGGGAGGTTTATGAATGCAATATTCCAACAACTACTTGTTCTTGTTCTGACTGGGTTTACCAATCGTGTAATGGTTGGGATTGTAATATTGACCAGATTCATAAGACCCGCGACTGTTACCCTGATAGCTGCATGATTGAGAATGGCTGTGAGTACCGGCCTGATTGTTCTTACAGCGCGCCTGAGCCACCTGCTTGCCTGCCTAATAATTATTACTCTTGTTACGGCGGCAACTTATATTGGTTTGATTCGTGCGGCAGCCCAACTAGTGTTAAGAATTATTGCGCTTATGGTTGCAGTAATAATGCTTGTAATCAAGAACCAATAATTAGTTGCTCAACCACTTGTCAGGAGGGGTGGACTTGTTTCAGGGATTCTTGTTATAAAATATTAGGGCGGGCTGATTGGGCTTCCTCTAAGATTAATTGCGAGTCAGTTAACGCTCACTTAGTCACTATTAATGATGCTGTTGAGAACTCTTTTGTTGCTGGCCTAAATAGTGATCAATTATGGATTGGTATTAATGACTTATTGGTTGAAGGCTCATTCAACTGGGTTAGTGGTTCTTCATCATTTACTAATTGGGGTATGGATGAACCTAATAACGCTGATAATAATGAGGATTGTGTTCACATTAATTGGGGCCCGGCATTATGGAATGATATTAATTGCAATAATGGTTACATGCCTGTTTGCGAGAAGTCTTACCCAATCATTATTAATCGCGTTTACTCGTTTACTGCTTTTAACGGGCCTGAGGAGTCTGCGCTCAATGATTTCCTTGGCATCCAGCCAGCGGGCAGTGACCTTAATACTTACTTGTCAGGCCTTAGTAATCAGGACTTGCTTGCTTGGGAAGCTTACTGGGTGCCTAAATGGGTTGCTATTAATGCCCCTAACACTAATGAATTAATATCGTTCACTCAGGCTAAGCGCGCTGAGTTCTTTGATGCTTGCACTAGTAATGCCTCAACGACTTGTAGTAATGGCAGTGTTTTCTGGGTTGATTCCTGCGGTGAGTTGGAGGGCTTAAAAGAATCGTGCGGTGACTTTGATGCTTGCACGCTTGATGCTTGTAGTGATGGCGCCTGCACTCATATTGTTATTACGCCTTGTGCTGGCAACGGTGTTTGCGAGAGCGGGGAGAATTATTGTAACTCAATTGATTGCTCTTACTCGTGCGGTGCGTGCCAAGCAGTTTCCTGCGTTGGAGGTACGCCTAACTGCCAATACTTAACTGATTGTTGCGGTAATAATATCTGCGAGGCTGGCGAGGATTGCGCTTCCTGCCCTGGTGATTGCTTGTGCGCGCTAAGCATTGACTTATCTAGCGTTGAGTGCTTGGTTAATGGTGAGTCCTGCGCTGTTAGAACTATTAATGATTTTGACTTAATTAACGCTCAATTTAACTTGCTTAACTCATCAGACCATAGTGTTAGTGTTAGTTTCAGGACTGGGTCAGGCTTAGTTCTTGGCAGTGTTATCACTCAATCAAATCAAGTGAGCCACTCATTCTCATTGCCGGCTGGCTGGCAAAACGTATTAATCAGCGCTAATGATAATGTTGACGGCGACCACGCTGAAGCACTCATCTTCTCCTTAAACGTTCAAGGCAACACTAGTAATACTAATTCATTCGTTAATTACCCGTTTGATTACGAAGCAGGCAGGCAGTCAAGTAATAATGATGCGCCAAGTGGTTACTCATCAGGGAGTGAGTTATTCATGACAGGATTACTATCATCACTTATCGCTGGCGCCGGCGCAATAGTATTAATCAAGACAAGACAATTAAGTGGCGGGACGTACGTGCCGGACAACCCAGCCGCTTTCTTAAGAGAATATGCTTCTTCTAGTGATTTAAGTGAGAGTGTCTTTAATGGGCTTGCTGGAATTAGAAAGGATGATACTAGTAAGTTTATTGATAACTTAAAATTATTTTTTGGTTTTGGTCAGTTCTTATGGTTAGGGTTATCATTAACCCCTCTTGCACCTATTACAGTCCCGTTAACTGTTATATTTGCTACTATTGACAACATCTTTGATATTGGTGAGTTCTCAACTAATGCTTATGGTGCTGTAAAATCCTCTGGTAATGAAGATAAAAGTGATTTCTGGCAATACGTTGTTAATAGTGGTATTGCTGCTTTTGCAGTAGTCCCACTTGTTGGTGATTTATTTCAGGATGGTCGGCGGGCGGGTAAAGCGTTAGGATTAATTAGTGATGCTTTAGCTGAAAGCAAAAGCGTGATTAAACTTAGTGAGGTTAACGTAAATAAATTACTGGATATAATTAGTTCTCTTAAGAAAGCGGATTTGCATGAGGAATTAATTAAAAAAATTGTTAAGAATCTTGATGATGATTGTTTTGATATTGGTAGTCAGGTCATCAAAAGACTTGATAATATCCCATTCAAAGTTGATATCAGTGATTTAGGTAAGTTAGGTAAAAAAGAGTTTGAAGCAATGGATGATATTATTAAAGTAACTGAAGAGTCTAAGAAAATGCTTCAAAAGATTACTAATAAATATGATGTTGACCTGCCTAGCACAATTAATATTAAGAAAACGCTTAGTGATGATGCTTTAGGTTTTAATTATGGTAATGGTTTAATTGAGCTTAATTTTAATAAATTAGTTAAAAAAGGTTCTGAATCAATTTATGAAGTAGTCACTCATGAGTTTTTACACCAGATTACTTGGAAGTTTGATAAAGAAATCAAAACAATTCTTGGTGAATCACTTAAGAAGTATCTTACAAGAAATGGTCTTGATGTTGGCTTAAACGAGGCTCATGATGTCATGGTCGCAGCGTTGGCTAAGAATATTGATGGGCTTGATTATAATAAATTCCTCAAGTCCATGAATGACCGGTTAGAGAAACCGCTTAGTGAAGTAATGAACACAATACTTTATGGCCCAACTGAGGGTAATATTAATAATATTCTTGACTTACTGAATAAAGGTGAAGCAATCCCAGCGCTAGCAGAAAAAATAATACTGGAAGGTGGTGACAAAGCAAGTAAAACGTTTAAGGCAATAGATAAATTACAAGATAATATATTAGACTTAAAACAAACAGATATAACTAAAGGGATTCTTGATAAAATCAATGAATTATTTAACTTAAAATCTAAGTATGAAGAGGTGATAAAACTTGTCTGAAGATATTTATGCGAAATTTAAAAAGATGGATATTGAATCATTAAAAAAGTTTGAAAAGCATAAAAAATTATTTGAAGCTTATGAAAAAAGAAAAATTAAATGGGAAGATTTACTTGTTCATTTTACTGATTGGGAATTAGTGCATCTTTCAAATAAAAATAAGTTTAAGGAAATAAAAACCCCTGAGCAATTGAAATCTGAGCGTGAGGCTGAGGCTGAGTTGGCTCGTGTTAAGCGGTTGGATTCTTCTTTATCGCCTAGTGATTTATTGGTTAGGCAGGAGTTTAAGAGTTATCATTTTGAGCCAGAACCATTGTCCAGGTCTGTTAGGGATAAAGACCAGTTAGTTATTCTTGACTGGGAGGTTAGTTATGATAATGATTTATTAAAGAAGTTAAAGAAGTACCCGATTGGTTTGGCTAAACGAGTGTTAACGCCTAAAGAATTCAAATTGATTAAAGAAACAGTTTATGGTTAACCCTTATTTCTTCGTTCTTTTTTAGTGAGTAATGTTATTGTGATTAGTATTGTTATTGCTGTGATAAAGATGTAAAAATCACTCTTAGTTTTGAATACAGTGTTTAGTATTGAGTTGCCATTCAAGTTCATTACTTGATAACCAGTTACTTGGTTAACGTTATCATTAATGATTTCAGGGTCATTGTTTAGTTCACCATTAATGTTTAGTTGGGACGCCATGATTGAGCGGCTTGAAACGTCAGGGTTATTAGTTAAGTCTTTGCTAACTTTATAACCAACGTTAATGGTCTGGCCAGGGGTTAATTCATCAAAGACCCAAGCGATTATAGGGTCATCCTCAATTATCACTAAGTGGGTTGTGTCAGAGAAATTAAGCTCACTGGCTAATAACGCATAACTCTTTGGCACGTTCTCAATTAGGGTGAAATTAAATATTGACTCGTTCTGATTATTAGTGAACTCGTTGTTGATTACGGTTATGGTCATGGTCTCATTAGTAGTTTTATTAGTAATGGTTATTACTTTTTTGTTTTCAATTATTGGCGCGTTAAGGCTGATCATTGAATTATTTAGTTTATTATTAACTGAATCAATTAATTCTTGAGTTATTGATGTGTCATTGATTATTAATTCAGTTTCATTAACAACGTTAATGATTGGTATTGAATTAGTAATATTATTCATTAGTAATTTAGCTTGAATTAATAATGAAGCTTTAGTGCTATTATTAATTGATGAATTACTAATCATTGATAGGGTATTTGTTAAGTTAATCATTAAGTCATCAAGCCCTTCAAGGTTGATTAAGTCATTAATTAAGTTTAATTCATCATTGATTGATGATAGATTCTCACTTATGCCAATGGCTTCATCAATTATTTCGTTGAGTGATTGGCCAGCGACCATTACGCCCGTGCCAGGGTTATTAATTGGAGCTGGACTTGGCGGCGCTTGGCAGGCGCCACAATCATTTGGGCAGGACGTGCAAGTCTCATTTGAGTCACAAACGCTGTTGCCGCAGAACGAGCAGTCATTGATTATTAAATTAAAACTGGTTGTATCACTTAGGAAGCCATCTGATGCAATAATAGTTATTAAGTAATCACCTGCTGAAGTGTAAGGCGCAGTCCAATTGATTATGCCAGTAATTGAATTAATATCAAATAAAGCTGAGTTGTCACTGAATGTTAGAACATCATTATCAGGGTCAGTAGCGTTAAAGTCAATTGACAGTGAGTCACCTTCACTAATATTATAATCAGAAGTAGTTGTTATTGTTGGTGCCCAGTTAAGGTTAATTGAGAAAGTAGTGCTTGAACTATTAGTGCTGCCCCACTCGTCAGTTGCGTTGATTAGTATTGTATGAATTGATAAATCATTAAAAGGCCCGATAGTAGTATTAGCGCAACTTATTGGACTGTTATTATCAATACTGTAATTGCAGTAAGTTTCACTGTCATCGCTTAATGAGATTATTAACGGCACATTGCTTGTATTGTAAGTCGTGTTCTGAGGGTTATTTAAGTTGATTATTGGGGAAGCATTATCAACTGAGAAATAAATTGGGTAATTCGTGGGGTTATCTAATGAGTCAATAGCTGAATAGTAAAGCCTATGAACACCATTACTTAATGATATATTTAATGGTGCAGTGAATTCAATAAAACCATCAAAGTCTATTTCGTATAATAATTTATTAACTGTTGATAACGCGTCAATGGCTGAAAAATTAATGGTTATTTGCGGGCCAAAAAAATTACCATTAGGGCTATATATTAATAATTCTGGTCCTGTCGTGTCCCTAACAAATGTTTTTTGGTTGGATAAATTATTGTATAAGTTATCACTGCAATTAACGCGCCAATTGTAAACCCCATCTTCGTATAAGTTTATTGTGAAATTGTTATAACCATTATTAAAATAATCGTTAGTGACTAACTCGTCATTAATTAATAAAGAGCAATTAAGTGTTGATAACGCGGTGTCATTAGACCAAAAAGAAAGAAAGTATGTTGTGTTCTTAGAATGAGTATCACTAATTGGTGCATTAAGTTCTAATGAAGGCGTTTCTGTATCAATTAATAAGTAAGAATAATTAATGGCTTCATTATTCAGTGAGTCTAAAGCATGTGATTCAAAGGTCATTATCTTATTTAGTGGGTAATCATAAGTATCATTATACCAGTAATCACCTGATTGGGTTAGGTTAAAGTTATCAATTAAGTTATTATCAGAGTCGAATACTTTAACGTAAGCGTTGGTAACGTTAGATAAGTCTATTATTGTTATGTTAAAAGAACCAGGGTTGTTAGGGTAAAATATGTTTAATGGGTTATTAATGATTATTTCAGGTGGTGTTGAATCAATTAATAAAGTATTGATTGGTGAAGTATTCCATAAGCCAACCATATCATAGCAATTAATATACCAATCATGGTAACCATTAGTTAATGATGCGTTAATGTTTGTAGGGTCATGATTATTGGTGATAATTGTATTAACTTGGTTGTCGTCTACGAATAATGAGCAGAATAATTGGTCGGCAAGGTTATCTGAAGCAGTGAAGTTAAGGTTGATTTGTTCTTGATTAAATAATGAATTATTAATCGTTGTATTAGTAATTATTGGTTTAGTGTTATCAATCATTAAGTTAACATAAGTTATTGTTTTTGTATTAGTTCCATCATCGGCTTTAAGGGTTAAATTTAGTTCATCAGTATTAATGTTAGTTGTGTTCCATAAGTAAGAACTATTAGGTGGCAAGCCTTGTGCGATTATTACTGATGGCTCTTTAGGTAATGTATAATTGATTGATACGTTAATTAATTCAGCGTTAATAGTGCTAGTCACCCAACTAAGGTTAATAATGCCTGTAGCAAACCATGGTGGGTTGATTAATTCAACGTCAAGTGGGTAACAACCATTGTTAGCTGGAACACCCCAAGTAGTTGGGCATAAATCAGTCTCATCACTAACGCCATCATTATCAATATCAGTACTAGTTACAACGTAACTCATGTCTAAGAAAAATGTTCGGTAATCATAAGGGTTGTAATACCACTCGCCAAAGTCAAGGACGTTCTCATCGTAACTAATCTTAAAGAAACCGTTTTCACCCCAATCAGTGCCCCAACTATTTTTGCAAATCCAGTAACCAGCGGTGTCATTGTAACCAACTATTATTACAGCGTGATAACCATTAAGGGAGCCCCAAGTATAAGAATAAATACCCCCACCATACAGGAAGAAGTCAGTAAAGACAGCCATGTAAACTGTTATTGGCCCATAATCATTAATTGCTTGTTTAATTGTTGATACATCAGCTGGTAATAATGAGTAATCAAGCACTTTTATTAATTCATTAGGCCAATTAGCACATTTGTTGGCGCATAAACCAGTTGCGTTTACGCCAAGGTAAGGAAAACATGATTCTTTTACTATTCCATTAGTTTTCATGTAATTTAGGGCATTCACTTCTAGCCCGCCTTCACAACCAAACCCATCACCATAACAGGAAACAATATCTTGTTCTGCTAAATCAATATCATAATTAGGATTATTTAAGGCAATATTAATTCTTGATTCAACAGCACCAACTGCTGAGAAAGCCCAGCAACTACCACAACTCGCTTGATCCCTAACAGGAGTAACCCAATTACTTCCATTAATATCTCGCCAATCAAAAGTTATTTGCGGTAAACTCCTATCAGGATTAATTAAAGTCATTGCCCTAAAACCATCAGTTAAACTAGTTATTGGTTTAGTGGATAATAAGTTCTTTCGCTCATCAATTGATAATTGAGCAATACTAGTATTAGTTGCAATCCAGTTCTTGTTTTGATTAATTATTTGTTCATTAATTAATAATAATTCTTCTTCAAAGGTTAAATTTAATTGTTTAGTATAACCCTGTTTATTGGATGGTTCTTTAGCGATTGAAACTGGGAGGGCAAGCAGTATTATGAAAATGATTAATATGCTTTTGGTGATTTTCATGATTAATATGAAAAATATTAATGAGAATTAATTACTTAAATACATTTCTACTTCTTGTTTTTACCGTTTTTTCGTCTGATTCGCCGCCTGACTGATATTGAGCCGTCTGGTTCCAGGTAGACTATGCTCGCGTCCCGGTAATCATAGATTCCTTTTGACCGGAGCATTGATTTTAGTTCTTCCTCATGAATATTGACTTTTCTTAGCACGTCCCAGTCAACTTTGCCTTTATGGATTAGTATTTCTTCTTTGCCTTCGATTAACTTTATTATTTTTGGTGGGGCGATGGCGATGAAGTTCTCGATGATTAAGACTAATATTATTACTGTGGCAATAGCGATTAGTGCAGTGGTTAAGGGGACTACGCTATCGCCGTAAATCATTACGTCGCCCACAGCTGAGCCAAGGGCGATGATGATTAAGACGTCAAAGACGTTAAGCTGGGTTAATTGTTTATGACCCCTTAATCGCATTAAGAAGAACGTGAAGAAGAAAACAGTGACGGTTCTGAATAATACTTCCAGCACGCCGCCCCAACCAATCCACTCAAACATTAATGAATAATTAGGAAGATGGTTCTTTTAAGGATTAAGGTAAGGAATTACTATGCAATAAAACGCTAAGGCGTTTTATGCACCCTTTTAAGGAGGTAATGAAAATAATTTAGTGTTTTATAAACTCTTAAACATCACTGTTAAATCATTCGCGTCAGCGTAACCATTCTTTTGGTGGAACGCGTGGGCGGGCGCTGTTCTCTTAGTCCAAAGCATGATTGATTTAATGCCTTCTCTTCTTAGTTTTTCTTCTAAGTGAGCTACTAATTGTTTGCCATTGCCTTTTCCTTGATGTTTCTTATCAACTACTAATTCTTCCATTACTGCTTGTGGGCCGTTAGACCAATAGGATAAACTACTAAGAATAAAACCAATTATTTCATTATTAATCACTAATACAAAACAATTGTTTTTACATTGCTTAAATTTGCTCTTAAGATAATTTAACGCTGAACCCTTAATGAAGGACTCATTATATGGCGCATCAGTGTAAGCGGTTTCAATTAACTTAGCGCATTTATCAAAGTCTTTTCTTTCAAGCTTTCGTATTAATCTCATATTATTCGTTTAATTATTAAGAATATTATAAAAGTTACAGTGAATCATTCTTTAATCATTTTAATTAATTCTTTGAATGCTTTTCTTCTCGGTTCATCCTTGATTTTTTCCTCGAATGTTAATTCAGCTAGACACTTACTGGTTCCTTGTGGGATGAAGATTGAATTAAACCCGTAATCATAAGGGCCTGTTATCACATTATTACTTATAATTCCTTTTCGTTCGGCAATAAATGTTATTGGCTCACTTCTTGGCTCGCAATAACCAAGACATACTTTGAAGGAAGCGCGACGGTCATTAATGCCTTCCATTAATTTTAGCACACCTGACGGCTTGATTCCTTTTGCAAAAAACTTTGTGAACGGGCCGGGCAGGCCATTTAGTGATTTAATGAATAAGCCCATATCATCAACAATCACTTTTTTGCCAATTTGATTAGCGAGCCATTTAGCACCAAAAGAACAAATAACTCTTAAATCCATGTCCTGTTCCTCAGGGTAATAAGTACTTAATTGTTTAACAACTAAGTTAGTGGGGATTAAGTCTTTTATTTCTTTAAACTTCTGGTCACCACTAGTAACATAATAAACAGTCATTAATTTTGTTATTAAAGAATTAATTAATTATAAATTATTGCTTCATAATTTTTATTTATACCACCATTCTCGTTCTTTGTTTGAGTTGTATGAGATGATTGTTTGTTTCTTAGTGAACATGCTTAATCGGTCCTCGCTGGTTGGGATGGCTGTGTTCTTCCAGCCAGCGAAGTGCTCGCCGCAGACTAAGGGGATGTTTGAGTCATTAACCCACACAATGCCTGCTTCTAGTTCTCGGCTTAATCGCAGTCCCTTGGCATAATCCTGAGTCCAGATGCTTGCCCCGAGGCCATAGATTGAGTCATTGGCTTTGCTTATTGCTTCATCTTCGTCTTTGACTGTCATTATCGATAGTACTGGCCCGAACACCTCGTTTTTGGCTGATTGTTCTTTATTGGTTTTTAATTTTAGTATTGTTGCAGGATAATAATAACCAACTCCTTTTGGTAGGTCACCGCCGGTTAGTAATTGCGCGCCGTCCTTAATGCTCTGGTTGACTTGTTCGTGGACTAATTCACGATTCTCTTGTCTGATTAATGGAGTTACTGTTATCTCTTTTGCTTGCTTAACTAATTTATTAATGAATTCTTCAGCAATATCATCTACCACGTATGCTCTTTTTATTCGGTCGCATACCTCGCCTGAATGCAGGAATGCCCCTGATACCACGCCGTTGACTGTTTGCTTCATGTCGCAGTCAGCACAGATGATTGCCGGGTCATTGCCGCTTAATTCTAGTATTAATTTTTTCATGCCAGCGTGCTGTCTTATCCACTCGCCAGTCTTAATATTGCCAGTGTAACACACAGCGTCTATTTTGTCTGACTTAACTAATTGCTTGGCTTGTTCTGGCCCGCCAATTATCATGCTAAAAACATTCTCAGGTAAGGCTTTATTAATTAACTCATGTATTAACCGGCCAGTCATGGTTGCTTTCTCTGATGGCTTATAAATAATTACGTTACCAGTCAATAACGCTGGGATGGCTGTTATCATTGTCTGCCATAACGGGTAATTCCACGCGCCAATCTGGGCTATAAGGCCTAGTGAGTGATATTCAATCCTAGCGGTTGACTCAGGGAATACTTCATTATTGATTGGATAATCAAGGTCTTTTTTCTTTTTGTACTCATCAGTGTAGTAATCAAAGCCATCAATCACATCAAGAAACACACCCTCAATCTCGGCCTTGTCAAAACCACACTCAGTGTTAATAGTATTAATTAACTGGTCCTTATTCTCAAGGAATACTTTCTTCAATCCAAGAATAATCCTTATGCGCTCATCACAAGAGAGATTAACCCAAACTGGTTTAGCAACCAATGACTTATTTATTACTTCACTAACTGCTTTATCAGAGAGCTCATCAAATGATTCAAGAACAATCTCATTAGCAGGATTTATTGATTGTATCATAATGCTTTCACTTTATTCACATAATAATCAGTTAAATGTTTATCCTTAATGATTTTTAATTCTATTCTTAATTCTTTAGTTATTAACTTAAGCATTTGTTGTAACAAATCACCTGACATATCTCTTTCATATAATCCATCCATTTCTTTTAGAATTTCATCAGGTATCTCAAATATGAATACATAATCATCTATCACTTGGAATACTTCTCCTCTTGGCGCGCAATTCTTATTTAATCTTAGCTTAACGCCTTCTTTTTGTGCGTAATAATTTTCAGCTTCATGGTCTAATTTTGTTTCACCACAGATTAACGCTTCACATTTGAGCTGATTATCAGTGTAATTATTAATTGCTACATCCTCTTCTAATGGATAACCAATCAGCCACCAACAATGTGGTGTTTTCCAATAAGTTTCTTTTATACCTAATTTATTAGATAGCTTTACTACTTGTGACTGAATGTAATTATCAGCTTCTTTAAGATTATTCAATATTACTACACTTATATTATTAAAATTAAATATTTCTTTGTTATTTTTTCTGACTTTTTTTAAGTTTAAAAAGAAATTAATCTGACTTTCTATCCATTCAGGGTTTATTGAGTAATTAAGATTATTTTTTATTAATATACTATCATTTATTAACTCGGTTAAGCATTTGAATACTGATTGGTAAGTAAAACTCTTACTAGAATCTCTTTTAAGTGAATTATAAATCCTCTTAGCGGTTTGTTCTGGTTGTTGTGTTATTAATTCAATAATTCTTCTTTTTTGGCCACCTTTGCTTAGTATAAAAGAGTGAATCACAAATAATTTATGGGTCAACGAGCATTAATAAACTTTTAGGTTGATTTTATTAAACCTAACTTATAAATCAATTAAATCACTTACATTAATTCTGGGAGGTGAATGAATTGATAAAAACATTAGAACAAAGATTAATGAACTTACCAGCAGGCAATTTGAAAGGCTCTTATGACACGATAGACGTTTACATAACAAAAGTCAGCCCAGCGTATACTGGCCCATTGCTAAAAATACCAACATCTAATTTTAATTTATCACCAATAAATATACCCACATTTAATTTAAACTTAGATTTGGCTAAAGTAGAACTACCTTCTATGCAACCAGCATCAAACTTTGGTTTGGGGGTAGGTATTGCACAAGGGATTATGCCAGGGCTAATTGATAGGTATAGGATTGATGGTGACGAACCCCAACACATAAACAACGAATTGTATATTAAAAAAGATAATGGGTTTCTTAACTTCAAAGAAGATTACGGACGCCCTGTACCTTTAGGAATTAACACACATGTATATGGCAAATTCATGGGGCAGGACGATGATTTTTCTGAGTCTGCATTAGATATGGTTAAGAATTGGCTTAAAACTCTTAAAGATTAACTAAACAAAAGTTTTTATTATTGATTTTTTTCTTTTAATTAATTATGGCTGAATTATTGGTTGAGTTGGACAAGATAGTTGATGAGATAATTAATGGTTTATCACTAAATGATGTTTATGATCTGCTCGTGCCATTAATGAAGTTTAATTATGTTATTCCAAGCGATGTCCCAGATGTCACTATTAAAGTTCTTGATAAATTGCTTAATAAGCTTTATGAGAAAAAGATTTCTAATGAAATTATTTTAAGACTCAAACATGAATTGGCTTTAAGGAAGTTAAGGCAATTATGTTATTCAATTACTAACCAGTCAGTTAACGAGTTTAATAATAAAAATTTGTTAGTTTTAAGGTCATTTGGTTATTATGAGATTGCTAATTTATTTGAACAGATTAATGACATTAATTACAATTTCTTGAAAGAATTAATAAAACGTGTTGATGACTATCATGATTTAATTTATAGTGAAAAACTAAATGATTTTTATCAGGAGACAAATAATAAATCAGTTAATGAGGATGATGAATTAAACAGGATTGTTGATATGGTCGCAGAGGAAACCCCATTAATTGAACTCATGCAGAGATTACAAACGCTTGTCAGCCAGTATATTCATAAGTCTTTTATTGGTGCTAGTGGGCTTAAAAGAAAATTAGTTGACCGGCTTAATGAGCGAAATGTTGATAATAAGGTCGCTAATAAACTTAGACTTGAGGTTGCCTTAAATTTTAATTACCTTAACGCTAATTATGAAATTGAGTTTTATCAAATAAAAAGTCTTTTTGACAAAATTAGTAATGATAAATTAAGCAGAGCATGTCAAGACTTAGCAGAATTTTCTCACAAATTATCAAATAAAGAGGAACATGAAGTAAATGAGTTATCTAATAAGTTAGATAGATTAAAAGATGAAATATTAAATCAATTAGCTTAATGGAAAAATCTTTAAGTGAGTTACTTTAAAATAATAATTAATGGAATCCCTTGATGTTTTGTTGCGTGATGCATCCTTAATTGTTAAGTCTGATTTTGGCTTAGAACTTAATGAGTCAAGATTAAAGTGTTACTCCAAGTCTGACTGGGACTTTTTCTGCTCGGTTAATGGCTTTGATGGTAGTACTGATGGCTTGTTCGTGCCTGAATCATTGACTGCTTATGTTAACAAGGATGGTGATTTTTTTGTGAGTAATGTTTTTCATGAGTTGTTTGGCCATGGCTTACTGGCTGAACAGGGACTTAATAATAATCCTGCTTTGAGTGAGGGTTTTGCAATGTGGGTTGAGTGGTATCTTGATAATAAATTGTTATCAGAAGATTACTTCTGGTCAAAGCAGACTAATTACTTAAAGTGCTTCGGTAATGAGTATAATAATAACATTAATCTTGTTAATGATTTTATTAATTACTCAACCAAGTTAACGCCAAAAGCATTATTATTTAACATCGGGCTCCCGCGGGTTTATTCTAGTAATGATTTAATTGATATAGTCAAGCAATTGTATGGTAGTAATTTTAGTGATATTGAGTTAGCGGTTGTTTATGGTTCAAAGAAACCTAGCAGTGATATTGATTTGTTCATTATTGAGAAACATGATTATAATTATTTTAATGACTGGCTTGACATTTATTGTGTTAGTAAGGATAATGCTAAAACAATGGTTAATAATCTTGATATTAGTGTCACTGACCCATTGTTTAGTGGTGAGCTATTAATTGGTGAAGGCTTATTGAATGAGTTGTGCAATGAAGCATTAAACAACCCCATTACTGATGAAGCTATTAAGTATAACTTATTAATGAGTAATGAACAAACCAACTTTAAGATAATCAATCAGCGTGACAAAACAATTGCTGGTCTGTATAGCTTATCATATAAAATTAATGCTAACCTGCTTAGTAAAGGTGTTAAGAGTTTAACATTAAAGAAATTAATTAATAATGTAGTTGGTGAGGATACTATTTGTTGAATTATTTTCTATATGGTAAATAATTATTTTATTAATAGTTTCCCTATTCTGCTTAGTGCTTTCCTTCCTATTGGTTCTTCGCTCATCTTTGGTATAATGCTAATATCATAGTCCTCTTCTGGGTAGTAAATATCTATCATTCCTGTTGGGTCGTTGTCGTACTTGTTGATGACTATGTTTTTCTTCTCATCCTTGAACACGTTGTAGGGGTTTAACTTGTAGGAGTAAAGGATTCCTTCTAAGTGCATTGTCTCGTTTAACGCGGTAGTAGTAGCCTGAGTAACTGGTATTACTTTGAAGTCCTGGCTGTTCATTAGTTCCTGTGCTTTGGTGAACGCTTCGCGCCGGGCAGTCATGTAATCATAAGTGTTCCTGGCGCCATTATCTTTCTTGCCTTTTCTTTTTAGCAAAGCCATATCAGTTTTGTAAAATAATTCTTTTAGTGTGTCATCATACTTTAAGCTGTTATCAAAAGCTTTGACCACGTTGCCGCTGGGCGGCGCGTCAATTATCACTATTCCATCATCTATCCTCATTAGTTGGTTCATGCAGCGAGTAAATGCTAAGCCGGGCACGTGGTCAAAGTACTTGTCCTCGCGCAGTACTTTAATGTCAAGTTCTTTGTACTCGCCTGATAGTGACTCCCATAAGTCAGCCGGGTAGTTAATGACTTCATCAGGAATGTATTCTATTTCAGTGTTTAGCACGTCTTTTAGGCTGCTCCTAGCGTCAGCGCTCATTAAGTAGACTTTATTGCCCTGCTCGGCTAATGCTACTGCTAATGCGCAGGCAGTTGTGCTCTTGCCTTGGCCGCCCTTGCCGACTATCATGTAGTGCTTCATTTGCGGTATTGTTTTTGAGTTAAGCGCCATCGCCTTAGTAGTGATTAATTCTTGCTGGACGGTTAAGTTCATTAAGTCAGTGCCTATTGGCTCGCTTGGTTGCTCGTAGAAAATGATTTGGTTCAAGCCCGCTAAGTTACTGACTAACTCATTGTCAGGCAACCAAGGGTTATGACGGGCTTCTTCCATCATCAGACCAAGCTCTTTTGCTTCAAGCTGGTCCTTAACGTGGTTGATTATCAGGTTATTAATAGTGTAATCCCTGAGTAATGGCTCGCTTAGCATTTTATTAGTTTTAGCTAAAACTACTTGTTCTGGCGTGACTACAGGGATTATCTCTGTTTCCTTGCCAAGTAATTCATACTCGCTTGAGTAATTCAATAGTTTCTGCAAGCCCTCCAGTGAGTCAGTGTCAATTAATAATAAACTCTTATCATCATCTTTCTTTAAGTAATCCTTAATCTCCTTGCCAGCCAGGCTCTCGTACTCAGTGTACAAGCCGCGCTCAACAGCCCCCCTTATGCTCATTAAGTCATGGCCACGGGGCACTATCTTCTTTATCATTAGTTTGCCAGCGCCCTTGCCAGCGCCCTTCCATTGAGGGTAACCATAAACACTCACCCACTTATTATCAGGCACTAAATCACCCTCCCGGCGGTTAATCAACCCAAAAGCATCACCAAAAGAGTGCAACGGGTCAACGCTAAGTAAACTAACATCATAACCAGCCTGCGAGTAATCCAACGCTAGCCTGGCAGCACTAGTAGTCTTGCCAACGCCACCCTTGCCAGTTATCACCTTAATTGCCATGAACGTTTGAGGGCAGGAATCTGTTTAAAAAGATTACTAAAGCCTAAAAATGGGTTTTTAGTTAAGAAGGAAATATTTAAAAAGGGCTTATTTTAATTTATTATTAATGAACATAAAAAAACAGCCAGGTGTCATTAACACTAAAGCATTCATCAAGCACTCTGGCAAGAAAGCTAAGATTATTGGTGACATGGTCAGCCTCGGCATAGCAGGCGTGAGCGGTTACGCAGGCAGTCAGTTCAACCCAACAAGCAAGGCAATGGACTTAATTGTTGAGCAGTTCGTGCAATCAGGTGCTGAAAGCACTTACGCTGAAGGAAACACAATATTCCCAGTTGGCTGGGACACTGGTGATCTTACTCCAGATATGAGTGAATTAATCAACCAATTAGATTTCACCAGCGTGACTGACATCTACAAGAATGCGGCCAATCTTGGAATGATTGTAGGTAGCGCAGGCATAGCAGGCGGTCTAGCAATGAGACTAATAGGCAAGAAAAAACAAAACACGCTATTAGAAGGAACAGGCAAGACAGTAAGCAGAGCAAGCGGAGCCTACGGACTAATAAAAGTGCTAGCAGCAAAAATAGGACTAGGGAGCATGCCATACACAATTCAGATTAGTCCAGAGAACATATTTAGCTTAGCTAACTATTCAGCTCAAAATGATGTATCGTCTGTTGACCTTGGACCAATAATCCAGAATGCTAACAACCTGATGAACATAGAACTAATTGCTTTAGGCAGTTACCTTACTGGCGACGCAATAGCAACAGGCATTGAGTACGCACGCAACAAGCCAAGCAAAGCAATAAAAAAACTGGCAAAAAACCGCTACTAAAAAAAACAATTTAATTAATTTCTTTTCAATAAAGCTTTTAATATCAGTCACACTCTCTTAGCTTTCTCTTTGGAATAATGAGTAATATCTGGATCAGTCGCCAAAATTGAATCCAAAACTACCCATTAATCCAAAGGGCGCAATAGGTTTTAACTAACAAAAAACATTACTTTAGGGTATAGAGAAATATTTAAAAAGGGATTACTTCAATCTAATATTCTTAATACATTTAGTAATATGAATGTATTTTTAAGCCTACTTCGTTCATTTTCTTCCAAGTATTATCAATTTTAGTAATATAATCACAAATAATGGGGTCCTTTATTTTCCTTGCAAAATCTGGTATATCATAAGACAATTCTCTCATTGAATTAATGCTATTATCACATAATTTAGGGTAATTAGTGATTAATTTTTTGTATAATTCTATCTGATTATCCATAAGTTCTGATTTTAGATTATTGAATAGTTTTTCATTTTCTATCAAAGAATTGCTTCTAGGATGATTATCACAAGCTTCTATTTTTTTGTCTAAAGTAACTACCATATTCATATTTGATGATATAAATACTTTTTAAAGTTTCTATTTATAAATTTTTATACTTGTCGTACAATTTCGAATAAATTCTTTAAAATTTCGCTTTGTTGTTTAACTAATCTTAATAATTCTATTTTAGATAATACTATAAGGGGTATTCTAGTTTCCTCACTACTAATACTTCCATGCTCCCCTTTTATTTCAGTCCCCCATGATTCTTTCACGAATCTAAAGTTTTTTGATGCTATTAATCTCGGTATTAAAACATAATCACCCAATAGTTCATTTTTTGAGTTAATAATAAAATCTAATTTTGAAGTATTAACATCTTCAATGTTAACATAATTACTAAGCATTTCTTGAAGATAATTCTTTGTTTTATAATTTAATGATTTATCTTTTGTAAAAACATAACAGATACCATCAGATATAGTCTTAATCTCCTTTTCCAAAAAAATTCTTGATGACTTAATTTCTAAACCATTATTGCTGTTAAATAACCTAAAAACTGATTTATCATTTAATTCCTCAATTCTTGCAACGTAAGCAGTTTCTACTGCGCCATGGTCTGAAGTAATTATCTTAATTGTATCTTTTAACTTTCTGTCAGTTAGTATCCCACTAAGTTTATTATCCAAATAAGTTAAGTGATTTTTAACTTCTTCAGAACGTGGTCCGAACCGGTGCCCTTTATAATCATTTTCTGATAGTGATACAATTATTAGATTATTACTTGATTCATTAAACTCTAAGAGTTTGCCTTTTAATCTGTTTATGATACCCTCATCAGTTAATAATTTATTGTTATCATCACAATCACAAATATTATTTATACCTAACCCACTGCCAAGTATTGCAGAAACATCCCTCTTCCCTGAAAGACAATAAACGTTATAACCAATATCCTGAAACTTCTTGGCAAACGTAATAATACTATTTCTTGAATTAAAATCGGTAATGCATTCATCAATCGTATACACTTTTTCATCCTTTTTCATTAAATTTTCCAAATAACCATCATTATTGAACCACTCTGAGCCAAGTATCTTATGGTCTTTTGGCAGTAAACCTGTTGATATCGTTGCATGGCCTGATGGTGTCGATGTTGGTAGATGATTTATTTTTATTTCTTTAACAAAACCATTATTTTCTGCAAGCCTAAATAAATTAGGCATATATTGCAGATGGTCGTATCTTAATTGGTCTATAATCATAAATAGTATGTTATTGTAATGTTTGCCACTAGTTGTCATAGTAAATTGAATCTTGAATATAACTTTAAAAAACTTACTAAACCCAAATTATGGATTTAAGCGTTATTAAATTTAAAGTTTTAGTTTATTAAAAACGTTATCAAATTTTTTGCATAAAATTTTTTCATTTGTATACAAAACCTTATTATTCTTAATTACCATAACACCATCAAGAATTAATGAAGAAGGCCCCTTTGTTCTAGAATAAATAAGATTTGATAGTTTGTTCCTTAAAGGAAATAAATTAGAATCAATATCAATTATTTGCAAATCTGCTTTAAATCCCTCTTTGATAAGACCTTGATTTAAACGTTTAAGTGTTAATGCAGGATTTCTAGTAACAGTTGAAAATAATTGTTCTGGTTTTAATTTAAATAAAAGACCAGTTAGTTTCATTAGTTCAAAAAAATTAGCATTATCATTACCCGCCAACACGATTATCAGCAGCGTCAACCACTTTAAGACCGCTAACAGAATCATAAACCCCTAACTCATCAAATAATTCACCAGACACTTCAAGGTCAGCCTGACCGCAGAAAGTCACAGGCTCAATAGGGTCAGTAATAGTAATGCCCAGACCAGTCGGGTCACCGGCGAGTGGCATTGTAGTGTCAAGAGCATAACAATTAGGGAACTCGAAGTCACCCGCCCTCACGCAGACCTGCAACCGCTCAGCACTCGGCAAACCATAAGGACAGGACGGTAATTGACAAGTTAATTCAACACTAGCCGAGCCAGTAACAGGGAATGTCACTCAAGCCACAGTAATACTTAGGGTTTTTAATAAAAATTAAATTAAAAAGAAGTTAATTAACTGTTTTTTTAGTACCTGTTTGCTGGTAGTTCTTTTATTGCTTTGCTTGGTTTTGTTGCCTTATAGTCTTTGATTGCTTTTGCCGCCGTTGCAATTGTACCCGCACATAGTATACCTAGTGCTATCTCATCAAGGTAAAACAACGCAGGGTTAGTGCCAGCAACGCCAAGTTTCTCCGTAGCAAAATTCTGTAAAGACCAAGAATTGCCACCATAAGCGTCTACTGTCGTTTTAGCTAATAGGGTATTCTTTATTGAGTTACCTATTACCTCACCACTGGCAACCAGCAAGTGAGCTAGCGCAATACCAGGATGATTCTTAGCATAAAATGGTATTGCCAGCGTGCTAGCAGCAGCGCCTAACGCAGGCAGGTTATGACTTAACAGCAAACCACCAATGTCCAACTTATTCTCTAAATCCCAATACTCACCAGTCCAAGTAGCGAGCTCGTCGTTAAATGTTGTAAAATAGAGATTGTTCCCATTTTTAATTTGAACTTCTAAGAAACCAATATCTCTCATTACATCTGCTGTTTTATCAAGCGTGTTCAAGTAAAGTTTTGTTGACTCAGCCACGCTCAAGCCAGTACCACCTAAAAGGCCAATACCAGCACCAGCTAACTTCGACTTAACACCTGATTTACCAGCAGGTGAGTACGGAACTTTTACCGTAGTAGTCTCTTCCATAAACTACTGATTAAAGCAGCCCCTTTTTAAATATTTCCCTGTTCTTTAAAAGACATTACCCAAATGATTTATATTACTTTTGGGCGACATGTATGGAAGTACTGGCTTTCTGCAGCTAATATACATTGGTATCCTGTTCTGCAATCACTATCACTTATGCAATCCCATGCGCACCCGGCCGTGTCAGTCACTAAGCCGTTACAGTACTTATGATTGATTACAGTATTAGCACCACCTGTTGAGCCACAATGCATATTTGTTGTTTCTTCATTAGTTATGGCACAACCACTAACATCATTACATGTCGGCAGACTGCACATTACAGATGTTGTGCAAGTTTCTATTGTCTGCCAATCACCACAACCATCAGTACCACCATCATAATTACATGATTGGAATAATAAACTACTACATTGAGTAGCGCCATCAGTACATATATGCGTTCCACCAATTATAGTAATCATCGCGTCATTAGTCTTAGGGGTTGAGTAATAATCACCAGCTAAGGCTAACACCCAGTAATTAACTGATTCACCCTGAGATGGGGCTTGAACATCACTAAGAGTGGTGGTGAACTCGCCTAATGAGATTAAGTCAGGCAACCCGCCAACACGATTATCAGCAAAGTCAACCACTTTAAGACCGCTAACAGAATCATAAACCCCTAACTCATCAAATAATTCACCAGACACTTCAAGGTCAGCCTGACCGCAGAAAGTCACAGGCTCAATAGGGTCAGTAATAGTAATGCCCAGACCAGTCGGGTCACCGGCTAAAGGCATTGTAGTGTCAAGAGCATAACAATTAGGGAACTCGAAACTACCAGCAGTAACGCAGACCTGCAACCGCTCAGCACTCGGCAAACCATAAGGGCAGGACGGTAATTGACAAGTTAATTCAACACTAGCAGCGCCATCAACCAAAGGAATATTATTAGTGCCAGCGCAATAAATCGGCGCGCCATCCAACCTGACCTCAAGGTTAAACGATGAGTAATTAATTAATGCCTCATCCTCATAGAAATTAAACGATAAACCAACAGTCGTGCCGCACAACAAAGCCTTGCCAAGATAATCACCATTAACCCGCGCCTCACTCACCGGCGCAAAAATATTAGGGTACAATAAGTCCATGACAACAAAATCATCACTTGACTTAGCAGTAACGCGACAAGCCAAAGCATTAACGTCAGGGCAGGATAAGGATAAGAACGAGTAAGCATTATCAAGCGAGAAAGCAGATAAGCCGTCACTCGCGAGCACAGCAGGCGCTACTGAGAGCGAGCCGTCATTAAATAAATAAGACCCCTCAAGGTTAGTGAATAATAATTCAAGCCGCTCGTTGCGCGAGAAATCACCTGCCACAAGAGCAGAGACAGGCGATGACTCAACAATAATTGACTGAGCAAACACGTGATAAGGGGATTGGTTCCAAACACTAATCGCGCCCTCATTATAACTAATGTAATCAGCAAACCCATTGCCATCCCAGTCAGATATAACAAACGGTTGGTCAGGCGACGCATTATCCAACTGGATTAATTGGTCACCAACAAAATAAACCCCATCACTAAGGCCGGCGAATAACGAACGATTATCACTCATCAGCCAACTAACATCACTCAAGCCAAGGGATAACTCAGTCACAGGCGAGCCATTAAGGACGCTGATGAACTCAGGGTCAAGGCCAGTGTCAGTGACAATCATTGACGGCGCGACCAAGAAAAGACCGTCAGTGGTTAAAGCAAAAATTGAGTCAATAACAGGAACAGCTTTAGTCAGGCCGTCAAGAACAAAGTGTTGCGCAGGGTCATTAATATTATACCAAGCCCCATCCTTTAACCCGAGCACGAGACCGTTGGACTCAATTAACTGAGTATAAGGACCAATAGGTGCTGGCGGGTTATTAGTAATGCAGTCAACAGCAGACCAATCATTAGTGTTATCAGCGTCAACCCCAAGGAAAACAGTTGATTCAGCAGTAAAGACTAACTCGTTCAAGCCGGTCTTAAAGTAATCAACCCCTAACTCAATTGACTGCCAGAACGCTGTGTCATTGCACTTAATTGAATCAACAAACTCACTGTTAAGATAAACATCAATGTTAGCATTAGTTGTGCAGAACAATGAGATGAAAGCAGTATCATAAAGAGTTGAGTAATCAGCTGCCACGTTAAAAGTCAACGAAGCAGACTCGCCAGCCTCAAGACGCGCAAGCGAGTCAATCACGCCATCATCACTGCGCACTGACTCACCCTTCTCAAACAATGATAAGTAAACTGGCACTGACTTATTATCATCAAACGCTGTGATGCGCAAATCAAACAACGTGTCAACATAAAAACCAAAGCGGAATAAGCGGTTATTAACGAACTCGCACGGCAAGCCATTACTAACAGTAGAGCACCAATAATCCATGGCTGATAATTCACTGCCATGATAATCAGGAATTGATTCAGCAGACTGGGTGTAATCCCAATAACAGGACGCGAAGCCGAGCCGGTCGCACACACCGCTCTTATCAATATAACTAGAATAAAAAGTGTCTTCATCCCACTTGCGCTCAAGTAACAATGACTTATCAGGGAACAAACAAGAACAACCAATAGCGCTAATACCACTAGCACTAACAGGGTCATAAGGGTAATCAGGGTCATACAAAAGTGAGTTCTGAATAGTTGCTCTGGACGAGCCGTAAACCCCGTCATCGCAGAACGGGCTATCACCAATCACGTCCTGAGCCAAGCAAGAGCAGGAGTAAACCTCACTTGGTTCAGGCGCGGCTAATGAAGCAATGTCCTGAAAACCAAACATCATTAACGAAGGGATTGATTGCAAAACATTTCTTGGCGGGTTAAGCGAGGCAGTGATTAATTCAGCGCCATTAACCGGGTCGCAGGAGTAATCATTGCCAAACATTAAGTCAAAAGTAACACCACAGCCACTGGCAGAGCAATCACTATCATCAGAAGGATTATAATAACACTTCTGGAACGCACCCTCATTAACAATCGTGCCAGGCAATGGGCAGTAATCAACCGCCCCAACCCAACCACCAGTGGTTAAGCCGTACTTACGGCAATAATCATTCGAGTCGCGCTTATAATCAGGGTCGCAGTTAACGCACGAGAAACTATGATAACACTTAGCTGCTGATTCATCGTAATAAAAATCACCAGTGCAGTCAGCCACTGAGCAATCAATATATGATGAGCCATCAAACAATTCAGTGCTCTCACTAACATAATCCCAGCCACTACCAGAGCAAGTTGGCTCGTAAAAACAAACCCCCTCATTAACGTAAGAGTAACCAGTTGTTAAGGAATCACTACCACTTAACAACCAACCCTTATCACAATCATAACCAAACAAGCAAGTCTTGCCATTACTAACGCACGGCTCGCCAGTCAGGCACTTAGACTGGTCATCGCACTCACAGGCTTGCTTAACAATAGACTTCCAACCAGTCGTTGAACTGCAGGATAAATCAAAACATAAAGCAACATCATTAATCAAACCCTTATACTGACTAGGCTTACCCCAATTAGTAGCATCAATCACAGGCAACCACTCATCAGTGCCTAAAGAGTATAACTCAGTCCAGACAACGCTGGCAGCAACATCACAAGGAATTGATACTGCGCCAGAAGCAGATAAGCCAGAATTAAAGATTGACACTGAATTAGCGCGCTTAGGGAATGACTGCGTGAACTTAAAAACATGGTCAATATCAGCGTTATTGCGCGCATCACAAACCTCAAGCAAGCAATAATCAGGCTCCTGACTGTAAGTAATACTAGTGTAATCAGCTCCCTTAACACAACCACCATTGCCCCTAGACCAAGAGTCAGTCGGACATGAACCAGTGCCCTCGCCAATAAAATAACAATAACCATCCTCCTGAGTGCCAATTGCCTCAAACTCGCATAATTGCTCATTCAAATAACCCTTATCACAATCATCATCATTAGTGCAGAAATCAAGATAAGCAGGCACGTTAAGCCCGCCACTAGCTAAACAAACAACTGATATTACTGGGTCAGAGTCAGCGCCAAAACCATTACAAGCAGCTCCACCAAAACCAGCCGGGCACTCATCATAATAAGCATCGCTTCGGCCGCCAAGACCAAGGTCAACGCAATTGCGCTGGTTAAAATCAGTGCAGACACTTGACGCTAAAGCAGGTGACAAGAATAATAATAACAAGAGTAATCGCTTCATATTAACACGTCCATCCTAACAACAGCCATCACACTAGCATTAATTGAGTATAAAGGCAACTCACACGATGATGACTTAAAACGGCCAGCGCTAAGAGTCTCCAAAAAATCAGGCGCAGCCAAGCCAGCGCTGGATGAATCATCAGCACTAATAACACTTATCCTAACCTTGCCATTCAAACCAGGGAATAAACGATTAATCCGCGCGTAAAAAAATGAAGCTGAAGGAATCACTTGCGGTTCAACACTTGAGCCAAGGTAATCAAGCAACCCGATTGATAATTCATTACTGTCAGGCGAGCCAGTAATATAATTATTACCAACAATCACTGGCAGCATGTTAGAGCAGGAATGCCTAATTGATGAGTCATCAATTAATAATAAGCCGGCAAGGAATATGTTGCGCGAGAAACCATTCCAGAAAAAAGTGAATAAAACCAGAATCAGGATTAGGATAAACACTTCCAACAACATGCCCGATTGTCCCAAACGATTAATCATAATAATTTCGCTGCGAAATACTCAGCGCTAACACTAATACTGAATTTAATTAAACCATAACTAACGCCCTCATCACTAATAATCTTAACTGGCAAATCAACCACTTGAAGCGTGGCATCATTACGGTACTTAGTTGGGTCAAGATTACTGACTAACGGCAAGGGCGAGCCATCCTCATAAACTTCCAGGCCAATATAAACCGTGTACTCAAGTGAGCGAAGGCGCAAGCAATCATCAACCCGCTTAATATCAACCAAGTCATTAACTAATAATTTATTCCGGTCAACAGTCATGGGCAAGCCTAACCTAGTATTAACCAAGCCATCAGTGCCTGACTCATTAGTGTACTCAATCACAGTCTTAATATAACCATAACAATCAGGGTCTGATATTATCCTATTAGCGTAAAGTATTGCCTCGTTACGCCATTCAGTCCGAGCTGACAGGACTCGCGCGTTATCAACACTATTAATGAACGTGATGCCAATAAAAGAGAACACGCCCACCACTAATACTGCCACGAATAACAAAGCAATAGTGCTCCTAATCTGGGCGCGCCTCACTCAACTGCCTCCAGATTAATATTAAAGTCAAAACCAGTCTTGCTTAAAGTAAGAGAGTAAACAACATCATTAATGCCTTCACTGCCAGCTAAAGCCATCTTAGAGTGAATTGCGCCAGCGCCGATTGATTCAAGCGTGACGCGCTCGCAACCAAAAGGAGTTACTTGGTAATTATCATTAACCCCATAACTAGATAAGACTGCTTTCAACAAAGTAGTGCTAGGCTTATCCCTAAGTGACAGGACGCGCGATAAATCATCATTATCAAAATAATAATTACCTGATGCGTCACACTCCTTAAATTCCTCAATCACTAATTTATTGCCTAACTTGCATAAGCCGTCAACAAATAAGTCTTCATAATCACAATAATTAAACACAGTGTTATCAAGATTATCACTAACTTGAATTAATACACCCTCATCAGTGCATAACGCTCTTAATGAACAATCATCACTTAAAGGCCAAGGAATACTCTCTGATACTTGAGCAGTGCAAGTATAACAAGTAGCTGGTAAATCAGAATTCAATGTCTCACCCACGCCAGGCACTGGGCAAGCATCAGCAAAATAACCAAGCCCAGTTGAGTAAGTGCATTTATGGCACGCACCCGCAAGAGTGCAAGAATAACCATCTAATTCACTATTATCTGTTAAAAATGATTCCTCAGTGAAGTCATTAAATTCAAAACTATTCTCACTAACTAATGCTTCACGCCCAGTAAAAATATCCATGTAAGTAAACGCTTCGTAATCAACTCTAACCGCACCCAATACTTCATCAGGCACGTTAAGGTAGTAAGTGAATTCGTTAGCCGAGCAATTATCGCACACAGCGCCCTCAATAGTGGCAAAGTCAAAACAGGATACTAAATACCAATCACCATCACATTCAGCTTCAAGCGTGTTCTGGCGGTAACAAGCGTACTCACAAAGAGTTTTATCAGCAGTCTTAACTATTTTTAATCCAGGCTTTAAGATGAAATTAAACGGTTCGCTTGGCAGGTTAAGCACACCCCAAGAATCATCATTAGTCCTTAAATAATAATTAAGCGGGTCATTACTACCAATACTCTGATTACTAGTGTAGAGGAATACTTTATCAACTAATCCTTGCAGCCCCTGAACATAATTAACACTGCCAACCAAAGAATCATACTCATCATAAGACCGCCGGTTAAGCCTCATTGTAACATTGCCATCCCACGAGATTAAGTTAGAGAAGTCAATAAACGAGGCACTGGTTAGTAAGCGCCTGACAGTCGCGTAATCATTAAGGTTAACAGGCATCTCACTAAAAATAGTTAACTCGCGGTCAAAGGCTTCTGACTCAACTAAATCACTAATAACATCCTTAAAACTCCAGATAAGGCTTGACTCAGGGTATAATTGAACAGTAACCCTGATTGCAGCGCTTAACGGCGTGACCCCATCAAAAAGCATCACAGGGTCGATAGTATTAATAACATAGTCATCGCAGACTAATCGTTTCTCATTAGGCTCAACATCAAGCAATGGGTCTAACGCTGGTAACGGGTTTTCATACTCATCAAAATCATTGCACTCGCATGAGACCACGCGGTAAGGCACTGGGAACCAAATAATAGTTGAGTTGCAATCAACACACTGCAACGAGCATTGAGCAGGCACAGTTGTTGCAAAATCAGTATAACCAGTCGGCAATGAGTAAGCACTATTATAAGATAACGTTAAGCCGTGCAATAATAATCGCAAACCAAGAGTTGAGTTAACATACTCCTCAATCAAACTACCTGCCATGAACCGGACAATAAAACCGCTAAACAAAGCAATAAGCAATAAGATTAAGTAAACAAATACCTCGCTAACACCTCGGCGATTAAACAACTGACGGCGGTATCGGCACGGTCGCATTCCCACCTAACACCTCCATCATTATCTTACCGCCAAAAGAATAAACCTTCAATGCATTAATAGCTCCTGAGCGAGCACCCAGCATGCCAGCAGGGTCACCGCTAGCCCCAACCCAGTACTGGAATACGTGATAACGGTCAACGTCATTAGTAATGTACTTGCAGGATAATTTATAACAAGCAGTTAGTGTGTCAACATAACACTCACCGCCCTGCTCAAAACAAGCAGTGTTATTAGCAGTCATGTGACGGCACTCATCTTGGTCGCGCATTAATTGGAACCAAGTAGTAGGATTAATTAAGCGCCTGACAGTCACGTCAGTCTGGCAGTAATAAGACTCATTAACCCAGATAGCATCAGTTGCCTCGCAACCTAATTCTTCCATTGTAACGCAAGCCCTGACTGAAATAACATCAGGGTCAAAAGTCCTGATACCCCCGCTTGAGTAAACAACTTCCTCACTATTAAGGTGAGTGAGCATTGTGTTGCGCAGGAAGTTAATGCCGATGTTGGCAGCCACAGTAGTAATGATTAAACCAATATTATCCTTAAAGAATTGTTTCACTGAGTCTTTCAGGATTAATTTAGCAACGCCTTCACCAGCTTGCCTGAATATCTTCCAAACCCCTGACAATGATATGTCACCAGTAATAGTCATTAAGTCAGTGCCAGCAACTAAAGTGTCGGTGAAATCATTAAGAATGCCTTCGCTTGCCAGAATGAATGCCTCAAAATCATCCACCTGTAAAACACCATGATAGCGCGGAGCAGTATCAATCAATAAGTCGCCTGTTGATGAAGTTGATAAGCCAACTGAGTTACTAATCAACGCTGACTGAAACTTCTTGATTGTAACAGCGTTAAGCGCGCCAGTCAAAGAATCAAAAGCAAACGCAGTCAACACAGGCGCTAACCTTGAAACACTTGTGTAACGCCGGTAACCCAATAAATCATTAACAGCGTTATAACTATTAAAATAACCGCCATTAGTCTTAGGCCAGCAAGGCACTTCAAACACTGATTGACCACTCCAGCCTTCAGCAACAACAGGGTTAATTGTGTCTTCAATTAATTGAGCAGTAACAGTTAAGCCATTAGTAATGGCTGAGCCATGATAAGATAAGAAAGCATTATTGATTGATGAGCCAGTAGTAGTAATGAAATCATTAAATTCTTCTGTAAAACTAAAACTTGCAGGCAAACTAATATCATTAATATCTTCATTAGCTGTGTTAAAATCGCTTAGAATTGAAGCGCTTAACTCACTAAGAGTTGCTGATAATGGCTCGTAATAATCATTAATTAATTCAGCCTCATCAATAGTTGTTAATTCAATTGAATGGGTTGCTAATACTGTTTTAATGTAAGTGATTTGTTCTCGCGCCAATGAAAGTGAAAGCGAGTCAAGTGATGAGGTTAAGTCAACATCAACAGTAAAATCAGTTGGCACAGTTAACGATAAGTCAAGCGAGCTAAGACTAATTAAGCCATCAAAAGAAGCACTAATGCTTGAGGATAAATCAGTCACTGCTTCACTGCGTGAGGATAATAATTCTTCAGCAGGATTTATTAATTCATTACAATAACTATCATAAAGTTTCTCGTCAACTAAACTCTCAAAGTAATTGTCATAAAAATTAGTTAATGAAGAATAAGCGCTTGATGGCACGCTTGAGAAATCAATTATTGATAACGCGTTACTCACAGCAGTTTCATAATCAGTTACTTCAGGGTAACTAGTGCCAATCAAGGATTGGGTTAAGACGCTTGAAGCTAATTGCGATAAGACAAAATCAGTTACTTCTGAGTTAACTTGTTTTTCGTTAAATGAGATATTAATCGCCCAGTCATCATCAATCTCTTCATTATTAAGCGTTGATATTAATAACGGTTCAACCGCGCCAAGCAAGACGTTAAAAGAATGTGACTCATCATTATTGCCTTCCTTAATAATAATCATTGAACTGCCGTTAAGGCAGGAAGGAGTGAAGGAGAATTCAACTGTTGTGAATTCATCACTTATTATGTTACTGCTCTTTTGACAACTATCCAATGATAAGACTATTATTGAACCTTCATCCTCAATCGTGGTCGCATCCTGAACTGATAGCGAAACAGTAATACTGTCAAGGTTTTCAGGCAAGTCATTTAATGGAAAAGTCATTGTGCCAGCCTGAGTGTTTAATATAGGATAGTAAGCGCTGGTTTCATGGCTGATGATATTAGAATTAAAATAAGAATCACTTAATGAACTGGTAAGAGCGCTTATCACCTCATCAGCAAGTAAATCAGCGTCCTCGTCAGGCGCAATCAAGGTCAGCGTCTCAACCAAGTTAGCCTTAAGAGTTGTTAATAACAAGCCATCTTCATTCAGATTAGTAAAAATTGAATCATAAATAATGCTATCATAATCATTGATAACCACACTCTTAATAGGGTTTAAGAAATAATTAATTAATGTTGGAGTAATTACAGCATTAATATTACTAATGAGATTATTATTAACCAGTGATTCATAATAAGTTATTGATCCCTCAGAGTTAAGGAAACTCTTATCAAAAGAAAGACCCAAATCATCCAACACCCATTGCCTGCTTTTATCAAAATAAGTATATAATGAATCTTGCAGTTCTGTGCAATCAAAAACAGCATTCTCATCAGTAAAACTTGATATCTGCAAGTTAGCTTCAGTTGAGCCAGAACAACCACCCCACATCTCAGGTGCAGGGTAACTATAAGTTTCTGTTGCAGTGCCCAACACCCCTGTTGCTGATAAGGCTATTTGGAATAAATTAAGGTCAAGTAAGTCAAGCACGCCTTGAACTGATTGCTCAATCATTCTTGGCGGAGCATAATACCAGAACGGGCAGCCGGGTGGTCCTGTTTCAGCGCCAAGCTCAAGGTTCCATGAATCAAAATCACTCGTAGTGCACATCTGCCAATTACCTTCAGCTTCATTTAATTCAAGCAAGCAAAGACAATTAGTGCCTACGCACTTGCGCATCTGCGGTTGAATAAAACCCATTGTCTCAGGGTCACCTCTGAAAGCTTCAGGAATGCTTAATTGAGTCATAATAAAAGTACTGCCATAAGTGGTTAAGTCAAGCCCGCTAACAATAGTTGGCTCAACAGCCCCAACGCACTGGGCACTGATAGCACTGGTCAATTGGTTAAAAGAATTAATAGCATTGCCTTGGGTTAAGCCACCCATTAATGATTCAATCCCGCCAAACCAAATAAGGGCTGTGACACTAAAAATTATTAAACCAATTACCTCATAGAGCAATGAGAACTGGGCCTGCCTCACTGGAATACTCCTCCGAAATTAACGTGAACCCCATTAATACACTCAAGGTATAATGGCTGGTATAAGTCAGTGCAAGTAGCGTTGTAAGGGCTAGGCAGTGAACCAATAGCACAACCCACAGTCGTGTCACTGTAAGGGCAAACAGGGATGCTATCATAATCACCATCATTGTATAAACCACGGTCATACTCAACTAATTGGTCATAAGTGTAAGTATTGCATGAATCACCATTAAACGCGTCAAAGTTACAGCGGCAAGTATTCCATTGACTAAGCCAGTTCTGCCTGCAAGAAGCCTCATCACTGGTTGATAAGGTGGCAGTCATTAATGGGATATTGCCCGCAGTCCCATAATAACCAGTTAAGTCCTGATAAGGAATCCAGTACTGGAAGTACTCCGATTGATGAGTATAAACGAATTGCGGTTGAACACACTCCATTAACAAACCACTCATGCTATCAGCGCCAGCCAATAACCATTCACCAACCACTAAATCAAGGAACCAAAATAAACCTTCAGTTAATGCTGAAGCAATATCAGCGCCAAGACCACTCCCAAGTTCAGCTTCAATTTGTCCAATAATAAAATCCTTGGCTTGGCCAAGAATATTTACTTCAAAACTTTCTTTATTAGGGTTATAACCACAAAACACTGACTTGCCAGGGAAATTAATTGGGTCAGTCACGCGGTAAGCAGTCAAAAAATCAATATCATAATCCATTAATATTTTAGTGTCACTATCACACTGCGGTCCAAGGTCACTGATACTAACACAATTAATAATATCAAGTGACTCAAAATTACGAACCCCCTCATCAAAAGTGAACTCATAAGCAGGTGGTTGTGGCGTGAATGGGTGAAGAATGTCATTAATATCAATATACATTCCAACAAAATCACCAAGCACCATTGAGCGCCTAATGCCAAGCAAAGTCCTAACATAAGCAGTTGGTCGGTAACTATCAGCAAAATCAAAATTAAGCGCTGAAATACCTGAAGCGCGCTCAAACTCAGCTCTGCCAGCAAAACGGGCAATATTAACCAGTGTCTCGCCTAACTCACGTGTGCCTTTCGTTATTGCTTTCTTTATTACTTTTTTAATAAAACTATCAGCAACATCACCAGCAAGGTCCTCAATAATTTCAGTGCCAGCACCAGCACTAATACCCTGATCAAGACCGCTAAATAAACCATCAATCGCGCCTTCAAGCGCGCCTTTTGCTACTGCAAAACCAATAGCACCCCAGTCACTGCCTGTTAGCCCCAGAGTCCTGATTGCTGATGAAAAATAATCACCATACTCGCAGTAATCAGCTCCATCACAATTAACATCAAGATTACTCCAAGTTAAATAATCAGGGTCATTAGTTGACATGAAATTCATCGGGTAATTTTCCAATAAGTAAGGCTCGGTTAACTCCTCAAGATAAGTGGTAACAAAACCAAGCGTTGCCCTTGAAACCAACGTAACTGCTGCATAAACGGCAGCATTACAAGCAATAGTTGCAGCGCCGGCAGAAGCAGCTTCACAAAACTTACCTGCAACAATTGGTGGCACCACTAACTCAGCGACTTTTTCAATTAACTTAATAGTGTAAAAACCAGTTATTCGCGCAATCAGGCTTGGAAATATCTTAACCCCTGCAGTATTAAAATGCCACAACGGTGCAGGGTTATACTCATCATCAAACACCATACTCTCCTCACTAGCTAAACCCCAATCAATCATTAAATTACTAATAGCGTCAGGCTGATTACTCCAGAACTCATAATCACTCTTTGGCTCCCTAAACAAGCAAAGACAATAAGAGTCCTCACACTTGCGCATCAATAAAGGTGTGTCAGGTGTGTACTCAGCTAATTTAGTTTGGAACACGCCGTAAGTATAATCCTCAGTAACAGGCAACACAATATCACTCCCAAGCCCCTGACTTTCCCCCTGACAAACTGCTTGAATAGGCGTAATAAAATTCTCAAAACCCTGCGTTACTTGTGATTGAGTATAGGAATCAATGAATGAAGCATAAATAAAGAACGCTGTCGCAAACACCATGCCAATAAGCACTAATGCAATAATAGCATTAAGCATTAATTGAGTAACACCCCTCCGCCGCATGGTATTATCCTAATAATCGCAGTATTAAATCTTTAACTAATAACAGCGTTCTCGCCTGCCCGATGAGCAGTATCAGATAAGTTGCCAATGATTGAACCACTCGTCTGGTTATAGGAAGCTACTTGAGCGTTGATGCCTACGATTATAAAAATTATTATGCCAATAGCTATTAATACAACAAGCACTAACTTGCCTAAAGTCTCAATACCCATTGACTGCGAGCGTCTCATTCAGCCTCCACACAATCAACACTCTCAGCAGACTCACCGTAATTAATACAACACAAACCATCGCCCTCAACAACATCACCAATACCGCAAAGAGCACTGTTCAATTTAGTGTCAAGCCCACCAACAGTAGTGTCCGACGTCCGGCTGATTATCCCGCCCTGCTCTGATAAGCCAGCAAAGAAGAATACTGCGACCGCGACCACAACTAACACAACTAATACTATTACACCAATAGTTTCTATTGGCACGCCCTGAGCCTTACGCATAGAACATAAATAGTAATTAAGCGCTTATTAAATTATTGAATTGTTTTGAAGCAAAACAAATAACACAGTTTTCCTATTGAATAATGCAGGCAACTGAGTTCTTCACAGTAACATGACAAGGCCCGTTGGATTCAACACAATAATTAGTATAATTAACTGCTTCCTGAACTAATAATAATTCACTGCATGAATCAAAATTAAATCCACGTGATAATAATGACTGGCATAATGATTGGCACCCAGTTACACTAATGTTAACATTAATATTAGACGCTCCAGCGCGCATTGACTCCAAATTATTCATAAAAAAGAATCCTGCAACAAACACAACCACGAAGCCAAAGCCAATCAAAACCACTTTCTTAGCAATTGATTGAAAACTCATTAGTATTTTAAGGATTCTTCCAATAATTAATCTTTACTATGATGAAACGCAAACACAGTAACCACTAGTACAAGTTGGCACAGTGCAATCACCAACCACAGTACAATCAGTCTCATCATCGCAAGCAACAACGTCAATAGAACAGGAATCACCATTCCTTAAAGTAACAGTGCAAGCGCCATAATTAGGCGCGCATTGAATCCCATAAGTAATTGCTTGATTAACATCATCATTAAGATTTGAACAACTATTATAATTAAACGCAGTAGTAACCAATGACTGGCAAATGCCACTGCACTCTGCCTGACTTGCCTCAACAATATTAATGCTTGAACCAGCCTGACCAAAACCACTAATAAAGAAGGCTCCGACAACAACTAACACTAACAAAGCTAGTGCAGTAAGAACAATCATGTTAACAGGCATACCCTGACCTAAACGCATAAAAAAATAAAAGAGATAAGAATTAATAAAGGTTTTCTATTACTCTATAAAGCCATTGCAAATGCCATCTTCATCAAAAGTCTCAGCAGCATTAACTGCTGTATAAGCTGCTTGTTCAACGCTAAAAGATGAACCATCACGCAAAGTTACTGTGCAAGCGCCATAATTCACGCAACGACAGGCGTACTCTTTTGCTTTATTGGTATAACCAAGACCGGTATAAACAGCGTTATCCTCATCCCAAGCTACATCAACATTATAGTTAAATGCTGTAGTAACTAAGGTCTGGCAGATTGACTGACACTCAGCTTGGTCTGCTTCAATAATGTTAACGCTACTGCTCGCTTGGCCAAAACCACTAATAAAGAAGGCTCCGACAACAACTAACACTAACAAAGCTAGTGCAGTAAGAACAATCATGTTAACAGGCAAATCCTGTGCTTTTCTTACCATGACTTTAAATAAGCACCTAAGTCATTATAAAGGTTTTTCTAACAACCAAAACCATTAACAAAATCATCAAGCGTTATCGGATAATGAATCTCTGGTGATTCTTTTTCAAAACAATAACCGCTCGTGACATAATCACTACACGAGCCAGCACCAGTATAATAACTGCAAGCGTTATCCAGTATCACGCCAGCGTTGCTAATTGTATAATCAACAACGCAGTCAGGGTTAGTATTATTAAACACGTAATAAGGCTTTGCGCTAACCCCGCTGTGAAGTAATCCGCGCTCCTCGCCTTCAAGCATTGTGTAATAAGTTGGTCGCTCACCAACAAAACCAAGTCCAACAACTACTTTATTATTATCACAATTAGTTAATGAGTCAATCTTAATCTTAAAGCCATAACGAGCAGGGCTATTATTATCAACCTCTAATGAGCCAACAATATTAGTGTTAATCCCTGAGTAAACAACAGGCAATGAATCAAGAATATTATTTGACTCATAAGTCTCATCATCAATAGTAATTGACCTAACATCATTAGTGTAATCATCATCAAGTATTAACGTTCGGTAAGCAGGGGTTGTCTCAAAATCCTGACTAATAAATAATGTATAAACACTGTCCCCAATATCACGCGTTAACACGAATTGAGCTCCGTAATCATCTGGTTTATTCTTAGTTGTTTCATCACAACCATTAATTGTTGACCACGCATAATCACTTTCAGGCGAGTCTTTAGTCATGACTTTTAGTGAAGCAGGCACGTAACAAGACGCTGTTGACAAAGTGCTTATATCAAGCAGGTTTTCACAAGGGCAAGGCAGATTGCAAGTGCCTAATTCTAACGCTAAATCACTTGGTGGCACGTCAATTGCCCTAAATAAAGAATAATAAAGTAATGCAAAGTCCTCGCACCTGCCATAAGAATAACTGCGCGACTCATCAACCATTTGCTGCTGACCACTAAGCACTTGCCAAGCAGGCCAGCAATTATCCTCATCATAAGTTGCTTCAAGGTCAGGCGTGCACAATGAGTAACCAGATTGATAAGCATCGCCCACTGACTTATCGCACACAAAATCATTATCAATATCAAGCCCTTCGCGGTTAGTAAACGAGAATTGACTCCTGCTTAAGAAGTTAACAAAAGTGTTCGGGCTTGAGCAAGGCAAGAAATTATAATTACTCAAGTAATCATCCTGACGGCAGAAGTATTTAAAACTCATAGTATAATCATAACACTTCATGTTAGTATTAGGAGTATTAATGCACTCGTATAATAAGTTCTTTGATTGTTCATAAAAATTTAGTTCGTCACTATTAATCCTGTTGCGTACAAGATTTATGCCATCACCCAAGTCCCACTTAACCATTTCATTAATCATTAAGCCAAGAGTCATTATCTTGTTATTACAAGGGAACCAATTAATTAATAACGGGCTGTCATCAATATCAAGGAACGCTGACTTTGATAACAAAGTTAGTTCTTCACCCTCAAGCGAGGTCAAGCAATTAATCATGCAAGGAATGTTTGAGTAAACAATCGTGACTGGGTCACCGATAATATCAGGCAGTATTTCCTGAGTGACCTCATAAGGGTTAACAAAGTACATTAATACAAGCGCTGACACGACTATCACTATTGCAATAATTGTGCCTCTGGATAATTTGAAGAACAAGAATTCACTAGCCACCACAAACACCTCTTACTGCTGTCTCAAAACCGGGCTCGCTCACGAAAACAGCGCAAGCCTCAACTAATTCATCAAAAGTCTTAAAGTAACCATCACAAACATCACTGCCAATTACTTCGCGCGACCCAGTGAAATAATCAGTCTCGTCATCAAAGTTCTTATGCAAGTATAATGGGTAATAATAATCACTGCCAAGAGTAAAGTCCTGATTAACAGTGAATAACTCATAATTAACCCCTAACGAGTAAGTTGAGCCATTCAAGCCTTCAGGATAATTATTCATCTCTGACGGGCAAGCGTTGAAAGTGCCAAAAGGCGTGACAGTAATGTACTGTGGCGCGGCGCAACTAGTCTCATTATAATCAAAACCGCATTGCTCGGCTAACTTAACGCAAGCGCAGGGCATTGAGCAATAACCCATTTCAAGCGAGACAGTTACTTCCTCATCACTTAAAGTGTGTGATTCAGGCACGCCCAGAGTTTTAAACAAAGCATAATCAAGTATTGCAAAGTCTTCACAGCGACCAGTCTTAGTGTTAAGAGTCTGCCATGCAGGCCAGCAGTCCTCATCATACTTGCCAGGCTCATTTAGGCAGGCATTATAAACATAATCATTGCAGTAATAACCATTAGTTATGTCCTCAGCGCTTCGATAAACGTAATTAAAAGTATCAGGATTAACTTTATCACTGAGTGTTTGTGTTTCAAGGCAATTAAGGTAACCATAATCACTTAAATATGAATCCTTAATGCAGAAGTTCTTGAATGTATGCAACTCGCCATCATCGCACTCAAGCCCTGATAAACAATCATACAATACTTGGGTTGCGTTCTCAAAGAAGCGGGGGTTAGTGTAAGCGCCAGGGAATGAAGCAGCAATATCAGTAATAGGGTTAGTAATCATATTAATTGGATTAAATGATAAATAATGACTTCTCAACCCTTCCTGCGGAATATTTATTGGCCCGTCAGGCAATAACACATAATCATTTGATTGAACTAACACGCCAAAGCGAGGCTCGTATTCTGGCACGAATGAAAAAATAGTTGTTATAATGCTTGAAATGAATTGTATTACTCCTTGTGTTATTGGAACTGGGAAGTAAAACCTTAGTAAATCAAAACCATGAATGCTTCTGAAAGTATTACTTGAAGTGCTTGAAATATTATAATCACCTAAGTCATAGGACCATAATTCAGTCTCACCAACATCCTGGCCGCACAGCACGTCGCATTGTTCATTATTATAAATAACACTGCAAGGCAATAAAGGACTATCTTCTGATGCGCGGCACTTAAGTAAAGGCCCTTCTTCAATCTCACATAAATCCTCATCATAATTAACTATACAGGACTTAAAAGTCATGCCAGGAATATCACAAGAAACATCGCCACTATCAACCAATGACTGACATTCACCCCCATCACAAGTAATATCCCCATCATTATCAACAGTGCAAGCAATGTCAAGGCAAGGTAAGTCCCCTCCACCATAAACCCAAGTGCCCTTACTGCACTTACTGCCCAACTGCGTTTCACAAAGGTCTATCTCGCAATTGCCTGTAGTCTCAGTGCACCAACTAATGAATTGATTATTATTAGGGCTAAAAGAGCATAAGCCATTATCAACAACAAAATCATTATCAGCCTCACAAGTAGGGTTGCCAAAATTATACTCATATTCAACGTTAATCACTTGAGAGTTATACTGGCAGTAATCACCATTACAAACCATTTTAAGCACACCTCCAGTGAGTTCATATAAAACACACTCATTATTCTTTTTCTCAGCATAATTTAAGTCAATGTTACAAATATCAAATGAACCAACCGCGTTCTCAAGCTTTAGCCCGTCACTGCACGTGATGCCGCCAAGATATATTATTGGTTTTACTTGCTGCCAGCGAGCTAACTCAAAAGTCATTGTCGCCACATCAAGCAATTCATAATTGCACGAGAAATAAGTCGGTAAGGCCAGCGCATTAGTATAATCCCTGCCCCGATAAGCTTCTAATAA
>JBAZFG010000005.1:0-43975 GCA_041653515.1 Candidatus Nanoarchaeia archaeon | reverse complement strand
TCTAATAATTCACCGCCAGTAATCAAATTAATTTCACCCTGCTCCTGCCGGCCATAACAATGAAGCGAGCACTGCTCTTTGGATAAATCAATTGATGGTAAGAGTGATGACACATCATCAACAGCACTAAGCCCTTCCTGAGGGATTAACACAACCCCGGTTAAAGCCAAAACTACTACTATTACTACCATAACAGCCATTTTTAATAGCATACCTAATACACTCATTCTTTCACAACCTCAATATGTCAGTAGCGTTAGTCACCTGGCTACCCAGGGTCCCAGAGACACTTATTGCTAACAGTATTAACACTAATAAGACTATTACTGTCAGCACTGCTATTGCCAGCGTATCAAACTCCATTTAATCAGACACCTCCCGAATACTCAAAAAAGCATAAGTATAATGCGTCACTCTTTAACTCGCTCATAACCACTGACTCGCATAATAATGGTATTGCTGCAGCCCCGCTCAAACCGCCGATGAATCGGTCAATATAATAAAGTGACACGTAATAACTACGAGGAGTGCCATCACAATTAATTAAAGTAGCATCATGACCGATGACAGGCATGCCATCAGGCATGATATCATCATAAGTCTTGTTAAATCCAGCAAAACTATAACTATGAGTGGTCATGTAAAAATCAAGCAACTCCTGATTAAAGTAAGGAGTAATAATGCTCTCCAACTCAGTTGTCCTTGTGCTCCATAAAGAGTATAAGTCATCCTCAGTGCAACTAATCCTGATTACTTGCTCATAACAAGTAAATGACTGACCTGTTTGAGTCATTACTAACGGGTCCCAATTACCAAGCCCGAATTGGTCCCAGCAATTAACTGCTTCTGAAGTTAATTTAGCCACTAACTCGCCAATACTGTAAGGATTATTATCTGGTTTTGGTTGTAGAATCGGGGCTTTATTGCAAATTAATGGTAAGCCCATTGATGAAATAACTTGACCACTAAATCCTCTGGTAAAGAATTCGCTAGTGCTAATCAATGATTCAAATAAAGGATTGCCTAGTGTTGCAGCGCGCATCCAAGCATTAAACTTGCAGATAGTTGACTCAAAACCACCTTGAAAACCAACAAGTGATGATGAGACTAATATTATTATCAAGTAAGCGCCAACCGCGAATAATACAATCATGCCCAACGAGCCCCAAATCTGCTCCACCATATTAATTAAACACCTCTGCTGCTTGCTCGCCAAAACTGCCAGCTGACGAGCCCAGAGGGTCAATTATGTTAAATAACACTAAAGCAATTAGTATTAATATTAATCCTGCTAGTATTGCAATTACTAATTCATTAAAACCAAGAACCCCTCGTCGCGCCATAAGATAATTGTAGTCAGGTTTTTAATAAATAATTTCTCATATTCATTACTGGCGACAAAAGTATTGCATCACTGTCAGATAATCTTAAAACGCGGGTTATGACTAGTATTATTATTAAAACCACTATGACCATTATCATTACTAATAATATGTTCTTCCATTCAAACTCAGTCAACCAAAAGCCACCCCTGCAGTTACTGCCACTCGCGCTATGCCAGTAAAAATCGTTGTGACAGCAAAAGTGGCTATTACATATATTATCATGCCAATAGGCACCATTGAGCCTAATAACTTGAACGTGAATAATTTATCCCCACCTAACTCTATTTGCGAGTCAATAATGCTTAAAAGTATTATTACTTCAACCACGTAAATACCAACTACTGGCTGGAAAATCCATAATGGTATTGCGTCGCTCACTTGGAAGATGCCTAACACCCAAGTGCCTGCCCCAAAACCAACCCCGCCTGCTTCACCAGTAACTAATGAGCCTACTTGCGAGCCTAGTGTGTCAAGAATGATTAATATCATCGCAGTCAAGCCAACGACTAAACCGCTAATAACTGGGGCAAGGAAACTCGCCTGAAACTTCATGCTGGATAATGTCTCGCTCAAGATATCCTTAACTTTCTCATCTATTCGGTGAACATCACGCAAGTAATTACTCATGTTAATCAAACTAATAGACGCTACTTCCATGCTTTTTCTAGCACTCATCACAGCCACGCGCATAACACTCTTAATAATAGCGCTTGGGTATAACAGTATCGCGCCTTCATGGTCATCAAAGATTGCGCGCTCAACATCCATACCAAGCTCAGTAATATTCTTGCTTATCCGCTTAAAGAAGATAGCTGACTCAGTTTCACCCATCACGCTAGCAACTTTAGTTAAAGCTATTTCTAATGGGTAACCCTCTGATAATCGGTTGCCTAACTGGAACGCCGCTTCAGCGAACTCCATTTCAATATCACTTATTTGTTGCCTTATCTTTAACCGGTCCTTGGTGATTAATTTAGCATAAATAATTAATGCTATTGCTGGCGCGATTGGAATAAGCATTGTCACGTAAACATCCATCTCTTGCGGGTGAGCTGAAGTAAATAATGAAACATAAAAAGGCGTTGGCAGTATTATCACTAATAAGACTATTACAGCAGGAATCCAAGCTTTTAGTCTTAATACTTTATCGCCATACTTAAAATTAAAACGCCCCTCAGGCGGCACGTCAGGGTGAATATTAATATCAGGCACTGGAAAACCTGCTGGTCGCTTAGCTAATGAGTACTGAGCAAAGATGTAAATAATTATTGGCAGCCCTACATCGTATAATAATATTAATATCCCTGGATTAATAATATCGCTCAGGAACGCACCCATTATTGGGAACATAACTAACCCAAGAACAGGCAACATTATGCCTAGCATGTACAATAAGTTAATTGGCATCCGCAAAGCGTTAGCGTAACGAGTCATTGATTCAAAGGTTCCTTCAAGCGTTAAGTCCAATGCTTTATCAAGCATTTTAACTCGGGCTTCATCATCACCCTGATATAAACTAGCTTCTATTAAGTGAATGGCGTCAACAAATACTGGCGAGTAATCCTTCCACTTATCAACATAACTATCAAGCGCTTCTTTCATCCCAGCGAATTTTCGCGCGCTAACATCCCAAAGCATTTTCTTAAAATCATCACTCAAAGCAGTATCAAGATTATCTGCCACAAACTTAACTGCTGCCTCAAGATTACTTGTGTTCCGCATGAAAATAACCATGTATAATACAGCTAGGATTAATTCACTGCTAGCATTAGCTTGCCTTATCTCAATAAGCCTTTTTGGGTAATCCTTCAGGAATAAGTAAGAGCCAAAACCAAGAAAACTAACCAATAAACCAGGCAGTCCTAAGGGAATGAATAATACCACGCCTATTATAGCAAATAATAACAATGATAACATGCTAACAGATAATACTTCTTCTGGCGCAACATCAAGCCCTAACATACTTAATTGATTCTCTAATCGCTCGTGCTCAGCATCACTTACTGAAAATTTTAATCCTAACTTACGTGTTAACTTACACAATTGCTCATACCACGCTGCTTTGGTAATTTTTTGTTTCTCAAAAATCTGGTACTCACGGGTATTACTAACTAAATCATCAGTAGATTCTTCTGATAAGTATTTATTTTTTAGTTCATTAATTATTTGTTCTCGGGTCTTCTTAGGCAAATCATCATCACCTCTTTGAAGCCATTTCCCTGGCTTTGATTTTTATCCAATGCTCAAACTCACGAATAACATCATTACTATCAGGATAACCAGTCTCATTAGTTAAGTCATCAAATATTTTATGAAACTGGTCGTTTGCTTGCACAATAAAATCTGATTCAAGCATTAATGAGTTATTGCTTTTCTCTCCATACTCAAGCATTAATTCTTTGATTTTAGTTCTTAACAAAATATTATCCCAAACTAAGTCCCACTTGCCAGACCAAGCCTTAACTTTGCCAGCAATATTCTTAATCACCTCACTCTCACCTTCCAATAATTCAGGGGTTGGCACTAACTCACCTTTATCTGTATCATAGCGCATTAATGACACGAACGCGTGCTCCCTTAAAGGGTCTTCATCCCAGTCCTTCCTGACTTCAGTGATGTCAGTCACGCGCCTAACTTCCCTTAAACCGCTTGGCTCCCGTAATTTACTTGCAATAGTTATTATATCAGTGGCTTTGAAACTAGTTCGTGGCACACCCAAGTCATTCACTAATCGGTCAAAAATACCATAAGGCGTGTCGCCATGAATCGTGCCCGCAACAACGTTGGCTAACGCGCCAACTCTCATCGCCTCATATAATGATAATGCTTCAGTGCTCCTAACTTCCCCAACTATTAAACAAGAATCACCTAACCTTAAGCTAGTTCTAATACCATCAGCTGCAGATAACTCACTCTTACTGCCAACTATCGCGCTCCTAACTTTCATGCTAAGAATGTTATAACCTAAATTTCTCATGTAATCAACTGGTATCTCTAATGTATCCTCAACAGTTATCACCCTAAACCGCCGCATTATCTCTATTAATAACGATGATAACAGTGATGTCTTGCCTGAACCCCTCGTGCCTGCCACCAGCATTGTTCGTGACCCATCAATCAAGAATGAGTAAAGTCCTGCTGCTAACGGGTTTATCATCTTAGCTTTCATAAATAAAGGCAGGGTCCATGGTTTTGGTCGGTGGCGCCTGAAAGTGAATGATAATCCTTTAGGGCTTAACGGGTCTTGTATTATTGCAACCCTTGACCGTATCTCAGGTGTTGTTAACTCAGTGTCAAGCACAGGGTTTGCTTCATCAAGCGACCTGCCTGACAGCATCCTGAAACGGCTGGACCACGCTCTTGATTCAGTAATATTTGGGTAAATATTTGTCTCACACTCACCGTGGATGGCGTGCTTAATAATGATTGGTGAAGCACCGACAGGCGCGTTAACATAAACATCTTCCACTTTATCATCAGATAATAATTCTTCAACTAAACCAAAACCAACTGTTAATCGCATTAGGATATTAGCTAATAATCGCATTTTCTTGTAAGATATCTTTATTTTTTTCTGCTGAGCTAACTCCTCAACTAAATCTTTACTAATATTTAGGAATACTTCCCTCATTCGTTCAGGGTTAATGAACTCCTCTTTTTTTGGCTTGAATTTAGCCATTATTTGTCGCGCATCATTAAGCAATGAATACTCTGATTCATCTAATTTATACTCAGGGGTTATTATATGATATAATAACCGGACTTTATCAGGCATTGAATAAATACTAACATTTGAGTTACCAACATCATAACTATCAACTTGCTCGCCTCGCTGAGGTGGTTCGCTAACCAAACGAGTATACATAAAGTTTGGCTTGATTATTGGCTCAAACATCTTAGCATATATTTCTCGGTCACCAATCGTATGACCCGGCAGTAAGTCCTCAACTTGTTTAACCATCTCAGTGGTTTTTAATTGATTAACAACTTCTGATAAGATTGATTCATACTCCACCCGATACTTATTGCAATCATCGTTTGGCTGATTCTTAATCTCGGCGCGCGCTTGTCTTAATAATCTAACTGCTTTAACATAAGCACCCACAGGGTCACTTTTAACAATATTAACTAATTCTTTAATATTAACGTAACCACCCTGCACACAGGATTGTCCTTTCTCGCTCATTAGCGCGTCACTAACTAATACTCGCCGTTCTTTCACTAAATAAATGAACACTCGCGCGATTTCGTTTAGCATTCTTGTCTGACTGAACGGGTAAACATAATTTTTCTGTGTTTCAAAGGTAATTGAAGTCATTGGTCCTGACTCAATTATTATATCAATAACTTTTTCCATCGCAGCAGGATTATACTCAACATTAGGGTAACTCATGATGTCTTGCCAGTGTATTACTAAGTTACGCTCAGTTCCCTCCCGCTCAAGTTCGTATTTTAATTCCTCAACCACACTTAATCACATCAGTTAATTATTTATTATCCTATTCGTTATTAAATGACTTATCTACATAAATAATTTGGGATAACAACATGACAGATAAATTAACATCGGAACAACAAACAGGAATGGTCAGTGATATTGCTGAGAAAATTGGTATTCTTAATGACCGATTAAGAATGATTGAAGAACGAACGCATCAGAATCGCGAGAAGATTCGTATTCTTGATGAGAATATTATTATCAAAACTAAAGACTCGCGTGAGGACATTAAACGATTAAACCTTGAGGTTGATGAATTAAGGCGCGTCCTGAACGAAGTTACTAAAACTGTTCAGCGAATGGCTAAGGACTTGAGTAATACTGCAAAGCTTAGTGATGTTAATGTTATTGAAAAAGTGCTTGATTATTTTGACCCCACAAGATATTTAACTGAAAAGGACGTGTATAGAATAATTGAACAAAGGAGTTTGAAGGAATAATGGTTTTTGGTAAAAAGAAAGAGGAATCAAAAGAAAATATTAGTGACGTGCCTATTCAAGCTGTTATAAGCATGAAAGAACGGGGCTTTAATAACGAGCAAGTTATTGAGCAATTAAAAAGCCAAGGTTACTCTTTGCAAGCAATCAGGGATGCTTTAACTCAGGCTGATATTAAGAAGAGCGCGGTTGGACCAACTAATCCTGAATTACCACCATTGCCTGGCGAGGAAATGCCTATGCCTGATGAACCTGAGATGCCGGCAAGAGGAGGGCCTAATCTTAATACACCAATGTCTTTTGCCCCACCTGAATCAATCAAGGATACTAAGGTTGAGGAAATGGAGCGCATTCTTGAGGAAATCGTTGATGAGCGTTGGAAGGATGTAACAGGTAAGTTTAACGAATTAGAATCATCTAAGATTAAGAACGAGACAATGGTTACTGAATTAAGAAAGCGAGTTAGTGAGTTATCTAATCGTATTGATGAGATTAGCAACGTTGTTATGGGTCGCGTTGATGAGTACAAGCGGACTATGGAAGACGTTGATGTTGAAATCAAGGCTTTGGAAAAAGTAATGCAAAAATTAGTCCCTAGTATGGCTGAACAGGTTAAGGAATTAAAAGATGTTGTTGGCGGCTTAAGGGGTATTAGACCGCTTTCTGAATAAATTCTTTATTAATTTTTATTTAATCATTTTTAGGCCAGACTATTAGTGCAGTCACTATACCTAATACAATGAATATTAGTATGCTACCTACTACTTGTGGTTGACCTATTGCGTAAGCAGCGCCTTCATAGCCTTGTTTATAGTATAATCCTTCTATTAGCACGTATTCAACACCGTTAACTAGTATGCTGTTTGGTTTGCCTTCAATACTTGTTGTATTGCCTGTGTAATTATTTAACTCAGCTTCAGGTAATAACTCACCTTGCTCGCTAACCCGATAAGCTGGTATTCGGTCGCTAAATATTATCCAATCCTGTAATGCTACGAAAGTGAATATCACTAATAGTATTACTATGAATAAGACTATCACTGGGTTAGAGAGTACTTTAGTAATGCTCTCCTGACCAACGCCAACAAACATGTAGAATAATAGTGCGATGAATATTAGCAAAAACAACACTAGGAATGATGGTAGTAAAGCGCTTATCATCATGCCGCCACCGAAAGCTATAAACATGTATGCTATCGCGAACGCTAGCATGCCGTTTAGTTTAGCGTTATCAGTTGGTAGTTTTATTTTCATCATCACTGCGTAAAGCGCGGTCATGATTAGTATGAATGGAATAACATAGTTAGTAATGCCTAACTGGTCAAATATTGTAAAGACAGTCGCGCCTGCATCAGTTGCGTTAGTTATGCTCATTGTTCGCGCTCCTTTTGCCTTCGGCAACCAGTCGCGCCTGCATCAGTTATATTTGTAGTCATATTATTTTTTTCTCCTTAACTCTATTTATAATTGTTTTCATTTTAGTTTTTTGAACGCGTCAATAAATTTCTCAAAACCACTCTTAGTATCGCCTTTCTTCCCAGTTAAGTAAACTAATAGTATTACTCCGACGAATATTAACAGGAATATTACGCCAAACCACTCGCTGCGGGATAATTCGGGTAAATTCATGCCTTCAATGTTTAGTGTGCCTGACACGCTAGTCCAAGTCAACCATATTATCATGCCAATAGCAATGATTATTATTAGTGGTGCATAAGGTATTTTATCCTCTTGTTTTGGCATTAATAAAGCAATAACTGCAAGGAAGGATAGTATTACTATTGTGACCATCCCAAGATTTGGGAATAATTTAGTGATTAATATCACGCTCATCGCGCTACTAGCAGTAAAATAAGCAATGACTAACGCTATCATTAGTTGGGCTGCGCGGTTCTCTTTTAAGAAATGTATTTTTGATAATAATAAATAGGTTATTGCGTAAACTATTAAAAAAACGCTGATGAATTGGATGCCTGTAATGCCTGCAGGAACTATTGGGGCTAACATTTGGTCTATCATCGCAAAGCCGTCGCTTAAGATAGTTGTCATTGGGTTTTATTTACTCCCTGACTTACTGCCACCCTTACCAATCACTACTAGTACTACTATGAAACCTACAAAGAAGATGATACCCCATAAGTCAGTGACTGTTAAACCCATCACTGATAATACGTTGCCCAAACCATCCAGCGCTGGGCTGATTACTGGCCAACCAATTGATAATAAACCAATACCAACACTAACTGCCACTATCACGCCGCCAATTTTCATTAACTTATTATCCTTGATTAATTCATCAAAGTCGCCCACGAACATCGCGATTAACATTAAGGCTGTAACAATAACTATGCTAATAACACTCACCCAAGGCAAGTAGCCAGTCAGGAAACTAATGAACCAGCCAGTTAGTGTGGTGACCATCGCGATTGTGAAAGCAATGATTGCGTTAACGCTCTTGCCAATATCACCAAATAACTTAGTTCGCTCGAGCACGCCGTAAATAATAGCAAAGACTAATAGGAATGGCAGGATGAAGTCAAAGATGCCGAACCTGCGCCACGTATCAATCACTGACGCAATAATACTGCCAGACGGGACTGTACTCATTAATCATTTGATAGGATATACTTCATTTTAAAGGTTTTGTTAAGCCATTGATTCCTTTAAGAATCGCTTATGAGCGCCCCGTTTTATTGACAGCAGTTGGTAATCCTTAAAGTTGTATAACTCGATTCCATAAACAGCTTGGTTGTTAACACTTAACTTACCCACCATCAAGTACTTGTTTTTTAGTTTCTTGTCATAATTCCTTAAGTCAAAATCAAATATTGATGGCTCATCATTTAATTCTTTAATCATCTTCTTAACATTAACATCCTTGAATTTATCTGACCGGCTTTTTATTGTTCTTAAATCAACCATCTGCTTGCCGCTAAGCACTTTATCATAATCAGTTAATCCTTTAAGCACTTTGAATAAATCATCAAGCTTATCCTTTAGTTTATTGGTTTCTTTGCTTAGCTCGGCTTTTTCTTCACCAGTTAATTTATTGATTTCAGATAAAGCTGGTTTTGTTATTAATCGCCAATAACTGTACGCTTTTTTCTCGCCGTACTTGGCTTTCAGTGATTCCCATAAATTAGTGACTCGCCCCCTTAGTTTAAGGGCTTTTTTCTCCTCAGGGCCGGCCGCTTCTTGTTTCGGGCCGAACACGAACCGCCATAAACTCTTGGTCTTGGCTGGCTTGTTCTTGGATAACTTCTTGATGCCGTCAGCCACTTGGTTGATTACTTGCTGGGCTTCCTGTTGTTCGGGCGCGCTGACTATTATTGTTTGTTTTAATTTAAAACCACAATTTAAGCAAAATTCATCGCCTTGCTTGATGTCCTCACCGCAATTAGGGCACTTAGGATTAATAACAGGGCTTGTAGTGGCAGGATTAATTACGTTTTTTTTTTACTAATATCTAAAAGTGTTTTAAGGTTAGCCCCAAGAGCTTTCTTCAAATTATCACGATTGCCTGTTGATAATTTTTCTATAAATAACAGTGTCCTAGTAGCAGATTGACTGACATTAACATTTTTACTGTCATACATTATTATCTCAAAAACATTAGCTAATAAATTCTTAATATCATCTTTCATTTCGGATGGAGTCATTTTAGCACTACCGGAACCCATTTGGAAAACATTTTTTAATTTTTTAAAAGTATCATCAACTTGTTTTTTTATTGTAGCAATCTCAATATCACTTAATTTCGCACCACCATAAGACGCTCGCGCACCCGCAGCAGCGGCCGGCGCAATTGCCTGTGTTACTGGGGTGGGTATTGGTGGTGTATCCCCAGTTGGCGGCACTGGCGGCTGGCCTGAATCATCCGTCTCATCCTGCGCTTCATCTAATTCAGGTATGCTAAAATCATCAAAGCCCCTAATACTTTTTAGCCATTCAGTTGTGCCTAACTGGCAGAAAGCTAGTTGTTCTTTAATCAACCTAATTAACTCAACAAAATCGTGAGCATTATTATTTAATGCTGTATGCAATTTACTAATCATCCCAGCATACATTTGCTGCGTGCCGTAACCAGGGTAAAGCGTTTCTGATAACGCGCGGCGCTCTAAACCACCGATGAATGCATCCTTATGTTTTTCTAGATTAATTACCGGTTTCCAAATTTCATTTTCATCTTCACTTGTAAGCCTGAATATTGATTTCTTACGGTTAAAGACTTGTCTGAATATCTGGGACGCGCGGCGGTTAAAATCCTTTATCTGTCTGGTGAAGCCATAGTAAGAGTAACGAGCGATGAAGCCAGTCAGGTAGAACTTAAGTGTTGAGAACGTCTGCCTGAACAAGCCAGAACTACCTTTTCTAGTTCGCTTAGCATAATCCTGTAATGCCTTAACTCTTTTTCTTAATTCTTTAACCACGTTAAGCGCGTCCATGAAAGCAGCTGTTGAGCGATTCAAATGAGACGCTATAGCGTTTTCATTAACCTTAATGTTTTTCATGTGTTCTTTAAACTTATTGTCAAGTGTTATACCAGTTTTATTCTTAAGCAATAATGTTAATGAAGTCTCTGATATACTCTCATATTCCTTGATGCCTAACTCTTTTTTGAATAAATTAACTATATCCTTAGTCGGGTCCGCAGTAACCATTGGGCTCATTGTAATCCTCCTTTAAGTTTATTTAATGCTGAACTTAATTCTTTATTAGCTAAAGTCAAGTCAGTTTCTAATCGCGTTAGTAATTCTCTTGATTCTTCTCGCATTGACTCGTACTCAGCATCATTTTTTATCAAGTTATACTCAGGTAAGTCACCTTCAACTTCATCATCAATTGACTTAATTGTTTTTTTATCATTCTTGCCTTTGAATAAGTCGAAGTTCTCGCCTTTGAATGAGACAAATATCATTATTACGCCGAGGATGGCAAAAATTATTGCGAGCCAGTCAAGGTTAAAGACCCACGCGAACCAGGCCATTAGGAAGAAGCCGACTGCGCCGGTTATTTTGCCCATGAACTTGAAACCGCTTTCTTCCATTCCTTTGTAAGTGCCCCAAATGATGGCGCCAATGCCTGCAATGATTAATATGCCAATGAATGATGAGAAGATAACGTAAGCCTCAAGTGAGTAAGTTACGATAAAGATTGAGATGAATAATACTACTATGATAGCGTTAAGTGATGATTCCTCGAATTGCTGGTACTTCCTGAGCGCGGCGCGCAAGCCCATGGTTGCGATGGCAGCAATAGCCATTGACGCTAATTCCTTGTCAAAAGCGTTAAAGAAATCCTTAATATCCTGCGATAAGCCGGCTAATTCTAAGTCAGTTGTTGCGCCAATAACAGGGGTTAATACTAAGCATAATAATGATAATATTATTAAAGCCTTATTCATGATGTTTATTAATAATCCATAAATAATATAAAAACGTATCCATAGGTAATTATTAATGAAATTTCAACGAAAGCATGGGATGATATTATTGTTAGTCATGATGGTTAGTAGTACTTTTACTGCGTTCATGAACGGCTCGCCGGCTAGTCAGGAAGCTAATCTTATTGTTAAGTTCAGTGATTATGAGGTTTATGACTTGCCGGTCATAGTTAATAGTAATACAACGTTATTCCAAGCGGTTGGCAGTCAATATTATGTTAAATTAACTAATAACTCGGTTGAGTGCATTAGGGATGCTTGTAATGGGGTTGAAGGTAATTGGTTGTTCTTTAACGCTAATGGTTATTTAGTTAGCATGGACCAATTAGTTATTGGTGGGGATAAGTTTTATTTAGTATATAATAAGACTCAAACCACTAATGAGACTGCTAATATTGAGGCTATTAAGCAATTATTAAAGTTACAGTAAAACTTTTAAAAGGGTCGGTGTTCAATTCCTTCACTATGAAGGTGCCTAAAAAGATTCAGCGCTACTGCCGTTATTGTCGGAAGAAGACTGAGCAAACAATTAATGTTGTTCATACAGGTAAGCGTAGTACGCTTAAGGATGGTCAGCGTCGTAGTGCGCGAATGACTGCTGGTCATGGTGACGCAGGCCGTTATAGTCGTAAGCCCATCAAGAGTTGGGGCCGTAACTCAAAAGTATTAGCTGCTAAGGATGCTAATCTTGAGTGCAGTGTTTGTAAGAAGAAATCAGTTATTAAGGGCGGTTTTAAAGCCAAAGCCTTTGAGATAGTTAAATAATAATTACTAAAATAACTCTCGTGATTCATACCAAAAAAGAATTAATTAATTTGCGTCAGTAGCTACCCTATTCATCATTTAATCAGTGGGTATTCACTTCATCATCCGCGATTAACTGAATGATTAAGTCTGTTTAAAAACCTATTGATTAGCCTGCACTGTGTTAGCTAACTCGTTTAATAATGGCTCAAAGTTGTTCATAAATTCATTTGTGCAGTTGCCTCGGTCAAAAACTATTAAGCCGTATAAGTAAGTTTTATTGATGATGGCCAGTTTATAACAAATTTCTTCATAAATCATTATTGATTGGTTAATCATTAGTGTTTTGTTAATAACAGTGTTGGGTAAGCTGAATAGGGCTATGTACTCACCGTTATTGTAATAGTATTCTTTAACAAAAGCGTTCTTGTTGCCGACTAATAATTGCAGGTAATCAAAATTATTGGTTGAGTAAGCGTTAACTACACTTATTGCGTTAGGAGCACCAATTGAATTAATAGTGTTTTTTAGTTGATTGTAATCAATTGATTGTATGGTCTCTTTAGTGATTGAGTTTAAGTTGCCGAGCAATAATTGTTTTAATAATTCATTAGTTATTATCTGGCTGATTGATTCAGTGTAGTAATCAAATGTTTCTTGATTGATTAATCGGCTGTTAAGTGTTTCAATTACTGGTCTTAACTGGGTGTAAGGACTCTCGTTTAATAAACCATCATTAATAAGATTGTTAATCGTATTGTTTGATGCTGTTTTTAATTGATTAATCATGGTGTAATCAAAGCGGTCGCCAGTTGGTAATAAAGCTATTACGAGTAGTGTTATGATTATTATTATTAATCCCACCATAATGCTTAATTGTTTTTTCATACTCTTTAATAATCTCCGTAACAAACTAGTGTGTTAATTGTTGCATAACTACTCCCTGTGTATAAATATCGTTTATAGCATTGGTCACAAGCTGACTCGCAGCCATTAGTCCCACCATCACAATTCTGCCAGCCATATTGACAAGAAGTAGTGCCCATTACTTGATCCCAGCAAGCAGCTTGATAATTAAAACCATTAAACGCGGGACAGAAATCATTATCATCAACTGGGTCAACATGAAGTGTTCCCGGGATGATTATATCAACAGTAAATAGTGCACAATTACAATTAATCCAAACAATTGATTCTTCACTGCAAGAGCAATCAAAGCCACCCATTGCTTCATCTTTATAGCAATGATAAGCTGTGTCACAAAAAAAACTTCTAGTGTAAGCGTCGTCGCCGCGGCAATTACCCGCTTGTTGAACACAGTAATAATCACTCGGACAATTACTATCAGACAAGCATTGGACTCCGCACTGACCAATAATATTATCAGTAACACTAACGCACTGGTTATCAATGTTACATGAGTAATCAACATAATCATTGCCATTACAATAATCAGCCGGACAATCACTATCAATCACACAAGAAGCTTCTGATAACCACAATCCATTAACGCATGAGCCTCCGCCGGGGTAAACCCAATTATCGCTCTCATCACCGCCACAACATTTAGGTGTGAAATCAAATGATTCAGTCATAGTTAATGACAGTCTGATATTATCAGCGTATAAGTCAGAGGTTGGTAAGATATTTGTAGAAAAGGATAAAGCATTAACTTCATTATTAATCATTGATAAATCACTTGCGATTAAAACATTATTCTTGTAAACACTAACCCCTTCATTCTTATCAAAGATTAATTTAATAGCATACCATTGATTATTATTTATTGAACTAGCGCGATAAATATTGTTCACTATATTTAATGAGAATAATACTAAACCATTATCATCAAGCAGGTTAACATTGCCATAACCATTAGTTATTTTAAGGTCAAAATATATTATGCCGCTAGTCGCCTCCTTATCAAAAGTTAATCTGCCTGCTCCATAGGATAAATAACTATTATCAAATACTTCTAATACATTTAAGTGCCAATATAAGTCCTCATTAACAACATAAGCGTGATTACTTCCAGTTGAAGTGTCAGCCCAGCCAGATGGCAGTGAATTAACTGTTATTGAATTGAACGACTCGTAATAATTAAAGCCATAAGAACCAATCCAAGTGCCGCCAAGGCAATCACAAGTTAATTGGTTAGCATCACTATCGTAGGATAATAATCCTTGATAACAACCACCATTAGCAACACACCAATTATCATCAATTGTACCGCAACAATCAAGGTCACCGCCAAGCCCAAGCCAAGAGCCCCCATAATAATCAGTTAATTCACAACAATCAATATCCTCATCATCATCAACAAAAGCATTAACCCCATAATTATCATAATCATTATAACAAATGCCATCTGAGTAATCAGCTGATTCAGGGGTTATCTTATAATCCCATAAAACTGATGCTTCACCAAAACATTCCTGTTCAGCGTTAAAGAAATTCTCTAATGAACCGTCATCACCACAACAAGGGCCATTAACACCAGTGATAACACCAGTAAACCACTCGTAACCAATAAACTCACAGTAATCCTGATTTAAGTCAGCATTAATTGAGACTTGACCATTATAACATAATAATTCATCACTATAAAAAGTATCAGTTATATCATCACCACAACAAGGGCCATTAGAACCATAAATGGTGCCAGAAACCCATTGGTAATCCATTAACTCACATACTTCTTGAGAGTAATCAGGGTTAGTAACCCCATAAAAACAAGTAACTCTCATGGGTATAGAGTTAGGGCTCATATCAGTGAAGTAATCATTAAGTAAGTCATCACCGCAACAGGATGGAGTTAAACCTGAATAACCATTAAGACGCCATAAGTAAAGGTAACCATCATTATCACCAGTTAACAAATCAATATCACCATCCTCATCAAAATCATTAAAGCTAATTATGTGAATTGGACGACTAAGCTCTTTAGACATAAAATGATATGGATAAAAACTTGAGAATGTTTCATCACCATTATTTTTCCAACATTTTAGTAAACCACCATAACCGCCTGAGCAAATATCTAAAAAGCCATCCATATTAACATCAGCAGACACAAGCGAATAAATATCATCAATGTAACTATTATCATCACCTTCACCAACGTAAACTTTTGAGAAAGTATTAGAACCACTATTAAACCAAGCATCTATTGAACCAGAACGATCACCACTAATAATATCAATATTACCATCATTATTAAGGTCGCTTACAGTTAAAGATTTAATATTGTTTAAATCACCTATTTTTAAGTAATAATAATCAGATGTAGGGTAATAAATCTTAATAAAAGGGTCTTCATTATCTTTATTCCATAACCTTATCTCACCATTACCATCACCGCTAATAACGTTAAGGTAACCATCCCCTGTAATATCACTAACAGCTAATGAATTAACAGTTCCAGCCCCAACGCCAAGCAATATTCTTGAAAAATCATAATCAATTAATATCGGCTCAAACTCATTTAAAAACGCGTAAACGTGCGAATTAACTCCTATTATTAAATCAATTTTATTATCATTATTAAGGTTGCCAACAGATAATGAATCAATATCACCAGATATACCTGTATCAAAACTTATTGGCTCAAAAACAAGATTATTATTTATTAAAAGAGTAAATTTATTACCACCTGCACAAATAATATCATTATCACCATCATCATCAATATCGGTTATCTCTATTTTAGTTGATAAATGAGTTCCTACTAATTCCCATAAAAATGAACCATCGCCATTATTAATCCAGATATAAACCTTGTTATCCCAGTTACTGCTAGCAAAATCAGAGTCCCCATCACCATCAAGGTCGCCCACTGCTAAAGAATAAATTGGCCTATCACCAGCGTTTATTAATTCTGAACTAATTCTTGGAGAAAGAATTGGCACCCATTCATAACCCGCGTTTTCGCAATCAACTTTATTATTATCAAGCTCAGCTAAAGAGGTGTTAATTAAAAAAAATATTATTATCAAAATGAATATTTTTCTCATCAAAAATAATTAATTAATCCAAAATATATAAAATTAAGGATTAATATGCTCCCCCCTGCAATAATAATCAATATAATCAATTAATGGTAGTTCATAATTCCTTGCTTCACTTATTGGTCTTACGTGAACTGCTATTGGCGCGTCCTCAGGGCAGTTGAATGAATTACCACTATAACAAACATCATTATCATTAGCTAGGAAATCATCCTTGAAGTCATCGTCGTCGCCGCAACATAAACCATAATTAATTGATGGCATTAACAACCAGTCACCTTCATTTTCCAGACAGCAAGTTCTTGATAAGTCACCGTCAACGCAGACCCCGAACTCAAAGTCAACGCAATTATCAGATAAGTCATACTCATCATTGTAAGCTGTGTGAACGCACACGCGCATTAAGTGGAATTTAAGGTTAAGGTCATAATCTGTTGGGGTAAACAATGATAAGTCATACTCGCCTGAAGTGTCAGAATCTAATTGAGCTATGTTATTTTTTGTTAGCTTAAAGTCAAATAATCCATCATCATCAATACTATCTACATCTAATGCGTCACCTGTAACAATTGTCTCGCTGACAAGCGTGTCAGATAATGGAATGGTTAAGTAATGGCTGACCTCATCTGTTTTATCAAGGTTATTGTAAGCGTCAATCAGCACTGTTAAGTAAACTGCTTCGTTAGTGTTGCCATTATTACTTAATGATAAGTGAATGCTTAATTCTTTCTCACTATCAGTGTTAATCCCACCAGTGAAATCATTAGTGCTGGTAGTTGATTGAATCACTTCATTAAAATCATTAGTATAAACTAAGTAAGCGCTATCAATAGCTAAGTCTGATTCGAGGAACTCGCAGTTCTGGAAGTTGGTTGTGCTGGTGCAGTCAAGGCAGGTTGAGTTAAAATTACTGCCAGAGTCATCTAACCTGCCAAACGTGATGCTGTTAATATTTAGTTTCTCGGCGTCCAGTTTCCAGCCATAACCATAGCGCTCGTTTAACTCAGTTTGCAAGTCAGTGAATCGGTATTGGATGTAATTGTTCAGTAAAGGCTTGATTTCAGTGTTAATTAGCATAGCGCACTCGTCTTCATCAGTCATTAGGTCATAATCACTGTTGGTTAATGTGTTGAAGCAATCAATGCATGATTGTTCACCTAAGTTAATGCAAGGGTTATTAAATTTGCCAATATCATGGCATTCTTGGCATGACTCAATGGCGCTTGCCCAATTAGCTGGCAGTTCTTGGTTAATTGTGAACTCATTGTATAAATAGTATAAGTAATCACTGGCATCATTAGTGCTGCCATTACTAAAAGTGGCTGTTCCTTCATTGTCATAAACATAATCACTTCTTAGTCCGCGGGGCACTTCATCGCTTAGGAATTGGCACGCTTCTTTCAGGTAATAAAGGCAGTTTGGTTTTATCTCATCCACCCCAAAGAAGCCGGTGAAGTCAAGCTCAGTGCTGATTGGGTCATGGTAATTCCAGCCCATCAATGAATCATACACTTCGTGTTGCGAGCCAGTGACTTCAATGCTCGCGACCACGTTAAAAGATGAGTGCTTAGTTATTAGGTTATTAATCATCTCGTTAAGCACGTTATCATTAATTAATTCCTGAGCAATACTTTGAAGTGAGATAAAATTACTCTCAAAAGCGTCATAAACAATGGTTGACCCTTGGTAAGTTGCTATTGAAGTCTCATCTTTTTTCTCATCCTCAACATTAAATAAGGGCAGGTTTAATGGGTAAAAATTAATGAACAAACTATTAGCGCCGACGCGCTCAACTCTTGCCTCGTATTCTATTAAACTAAAGAAAGGCAAGTCAATGTTGCCAATAGTAGCTGTTTGTGAGTAATCCCTAATTTGCTCAAAAGCTAATTGGGTCATCACCTTAAAGTATTGATTAAGGAATGATTCATAAATGTCTCTAATGAATTCAGTGTCAGGCACGCAAGTCTCGTACTCACTGCCTGAGGTTATTACTCGATTAATGGTTAGTGATGTTGGTAGGGTAGTTGTAAAATCATTAATACTGCACTCTTCAAGAGTCCTATCACATAACGTTTCTTTATTAACAGCGTATAATACTGAGTGAGTGCCTGATTCAAGGAATACTGGACTATCATTATTCAAGTAACCATCAAGTAATGATGGTGTAGTATTTGATATTTCAGTCACGAAGTTGTATAAGCCTGAGCGAATGTCAATTAATTTAAACACGATGAAGCCATCATATTTATCATTATACACTTCAGCATCATAAGAGTAATACTGGGCTGTTTCTGACCCACTGTACCAGTAAGGCACGCTTTTGAATAACCAGTCTGCTGAGTCATTAATTGATGAGCCGCACAAGCTCAGGCCAGACGGCCAACCACCAATCCCGCCTAAGTGAATGCTTGTGAAGTCAACCCCTACTTGTCGTTCTTGTGTTTGGATGCTCTTGATGCTCCTGATTTGGTCGCCTAATTCTAATAGTATTTGTGACCGGTCAATCTGGTCTGATTTATCATTGATTAATTCTGTTACTATACCAGTTAGTGATAATAATATTAATGCCGCGATAATAAAAACTATTAGTGTGTATTGACTCCTCCGCATAATAGGTAATTAATACTATTTATCATTAAATAATTAGCTTAGAATCGAGAACAAATAATAGGCTTATGAGTGCCGAGAGCGGTTGTCAGCAGACAAAGCGAGCGGCCTAAAACCGAGAACAAATGATTGGCTTATGAGTGCCGAGAGCGTAATCTAATAATAGGTGTGTTATGTAACCATAAACTAATCCTGATAATGGGTTAAAAACAATTAATGTCATTATTATTACTAGTGTTATGAAAAATATTATTGAGTGAAAAAAACTTCGGTGCATGCTATTAGTTGGTTTCTCTATCTGGTCAGGCAGGTTAGCAGTCACGCCTGATAATAAAGTAAATATTAACGCGTAAGTTATTTCTTTATATAATAGTAAGCCAGTGATTAAGCCAATCACTAAGGCGCCGATTAAATGGGTTTTTCTGGCTGGCATGAATATTTTATAAATAATGAGTTCATTAAATAAACTATGCTTAAGCAAGTGATTGTTGTCAGGATGGATTTAAAGATGAGTGTTGGCAAATTAGCTGCCCAGTCTTGTCATGCTAGTCTTGGTTCTTATAATAAGACTAGCGCTGTTAGTCAACGGTCATGGGAGTTATTTGGCGCTAAGAAAGTGGTTCTTGGTTGCGCTGACCTTGATGAATTAAGGGCGCTTGAGGTTAAGGCGCGCAAATTAAAACTGCCCCATTACTCAGTTACTGACGCAGGTCATACTGAATTAAAACCAGGCACTGTAACCGCTTTAGGTATTGGTCCTGCTAAGGAAGAATTAATTGATTCAATCACAGGTCAACTAAAATTATTATAAATTAAATTATTTCTAAAAGGGGGAGATTTGCTCCAAGGAGGGGGAACACCTCCTGGAGACAGGTCAACTAAAATTATTGTAGTTTTTTAATAAAATCACATAAGCTAAACATGACGCCTGGTCTTCGCTGGCTTAATTTCATTATTAATTCATGAACCCGCTTATCCTCACCTTTGCGTTGGTTGCCTTTGAATTTAAGGTTATTAACTTTAGCGTAATCAATTAATTCTTGTTCACTAATGCGCCCGAATGGCGAGGTGCCTTTTAGCACTTCATTCTTATTGTTAAGGAATGATTTTAGTATGCTCACGCTTAAGTCATCAAGCGTGAATTGCTTGATGCTTGGACGGTCACTGATTATTATGTTAAGTCCGTTAATTTTTTTAAGTAAGTGTAATAATATTTTATCACTCGGTCGATTATTACTAACCTTAACTTTTTTTAGTTTAAAATCCCTAAAAGTTTTCTTGAATCTTTTTTCAATTATCCTTGAGAAACAATCACCGCAGGCTTTTCGTTGAAGTGAGGGCACGGTTATTATTGCTTCTTTCTTGGCGCAATTAAAACACTTCATTCAATAGCCCCGCCAATGGCTTGCATTAAACTGCTTAAACCACCTAACTCGCTTTGGACTTGGTTGGCTAATAATTCTGAGAATACTGAGCAGTACTGGGTTGCGTCTTTCATTAATTTGCACTCGCAGACAGAGTTGCTGGTAGTGCAAATCCTAATGTAATTACTAATACTGCGGCCATTATACTTAATGTCGCAGAAATCAATGTTTCCTTGTAATGCGTTAAGCAGGTTTTGTTGCAAGTAAGTTTGGGTTGCTTGCGTGAATTCTTCTTCAGTTATTAGTTTTGAGTAAATTAACAAGTAACTAGTGTTATCATAACTTATTTGGGTGGCGTCAGTGAAGTAATCATTAGGGTAATTAACTTGCAATGAATTAATTGTTGTTATAGGCAAGCTGACTTGTTTGATTGTGTCAAATAATTCATTGTTCATAATGTATAATGCGTCAGTGACTGATAAGCAAGTATTGTTTTGTATTATGTAACCAGCGAACTCGTTAGCGCCAGTGGTTGGTGACATAATATTAATGCTTGACTCAATCTCGCTTAACACTACTGGGTTTAATTGGGTTATCATAAAAGCTGTGAATAAGAGGGCTATTATCACGCCGCTAAAAACTTTTTTATTACTTACTAATTTTTTTAGCGCACGACCTAATTGTTGGTATGAATTCAGGCTGGTTTTGTTAAAGCTTAATAACTCGCCTGTGTAAACATCGATTGACGCGCGGAAAGAATTCTTCCCTGATTTAAGGTCATAAATCTTAGTGTCATCAATTATTTTTTTGGTAATTACTAAAAACTCATTGATTCCTTTATCATCAAGCGCTTGTTTTAATTCAGCTTCTAATTCTTTAGTGTTTAATGGTTCAAGTAAAATATTTTTCTTCTCTAATAATCGGGTCATTCGCTTGAATTGGTTTTTTAATTCTTCAAAATCTTTTTTTAGTTTCAAAAAAGTCTCGCCTTTAACCATTTTCTCAATGTGATTGGTGTTACCTGACAGTAATCTTAGGATAAAGTATAACATTACTGATATTATCATGGCTTGCATTGCGTACTTAATGAATGGCAGTTCAAATGGCATAATTTGAGCTAATAATATTGAGCAAGCAGTTATGGCAAAGCCTAAGCCAATAGTAGCTATTATGCTAATACCCCAATTCTTGTAACGACTCCAGCCGCGCCAAGAAAAGCTTGCTAGGAAAAAACATATTGTTAGGAAAAAACCTTTATCAATCATGGATAGTATTGTTGGCGCGTTATTAGCTAATTGCATTATATTGTTAATACTCACCATTATAAATTAGTAAAAGATATTTTTTGTTAATAAAGATTGAGGCAATTAGATAAAATAAGTAATAATGGTCTTCCCCTCTGGAGGAGGAGCAAAATGAGTAAGAAGACCACTAATGTTTGGTTGATTGAAAGCAACCATTTAAAAACCTTTCGATTGTTATTACTCATCAGTGAAAACGATGGTTTTATGTTTGCTTCGCTATTATAATATTCAATGGATAAATTAAAACAAGTAGAGAAATGGGTCAATAACTCAACAATAGTTGACATAATATGCCACACAGATAGTGATGGCCTCACAGCTGCAGCTCAACTAGTAAATTATCTAAAAAAACACAACGTAGGCTATAACATTATTTTAGGCTCACCTGAGCGATTAAGACACGCTAATTTCTGGCGCAAGATAAAAAATGATTTAGTGTTCTTCGTTGACATACCTGCTGACCATGAGAAAGAAGAATTAATCAAACTAAGCAATAAAGCCAACATAGTAATCATTGACCATCACACAATAATGAATGACATGAACAGTGACTCAATAATCCACTTTCACCGTGAAGGACTAGGCGAGAAACGTTATTACCCTGCATCAAAAATGGTTTATGACTTACTCGGCGGCATTGACTGGATGGCTTGTATTGGTGTTATTGGAGATTACGGCGGCAAGCCTTGGAAAGAGTTCATTAATAAAACACACGAGAAATTTAATTTTCCTAAATGCGCTGACGAGAACTGCTTTGACAGCCCCTTCACCAAATATGACCACTTAATTAACTCAGCCCGAATGATTTACGGCGATAAAGGCTGCATTAAAGCAGTTAACATACTAATCAACAGCAAGGACTGGGATGAATTCAAAGAGAAATCAACAGTATTAGAAGAATGGGATAAGATTATTGATGATTACATTAATTTCGTTAAAAGTGATTATGAGTATAATAAGAAGTATTACAAAGAAGCAGAGTTATTAATATATGATTTAATCAGCCCAAAATACAAGATTGGCAGCGCTCTTGCAACCATTGTCAGCAGTGACACGCCAAACAAAACAGTTGTAATAATAATCCACAAAGAGAATGTTATCAATGTTAACCTTCGCAGGCAGGACAGCAAGTATGACTTAAGTCATTTAGCCAAACAATGCGTTAAAGGACTTAATGCTAGTGGCGGTGGTCACCGCGAGGCAGCAGGCGCTTCACTTAAGAAAAAAAACTTAGATGAATTCAAAGAATGCTTAATTAACACACTAACTAAATGGGTAAAAGATAATTCCTAATAATAAGGTAAACAATAATCATTGTCGGCCACAACATTAACGGCAGTAATAACCGCTTGAATAATTCTCTATCACCACCCATCTTAACAAAAACTATCTTATCAATAATACCAATAGCTGAAGCGAAGATGAATAAATTAGTTGCTAGGCCACCACTGATTGAACCACCAACAAACAATGACACAATACTAGCTATGGCTGCTGTCGAGCTAACCATCGAGCTAAACATTATTACAGGATAAATCAATGAAGGGTGAACAAAACTGCTCAATAAGTAAGCCCCTTCTGAGAACAAGAATATTAACAAAGCAATTTTTAATGCGTTAAAGAAATTCAATGGATTCTTAATGGTTAACTCAAAATCCTTGCCAGCCCCATCGCCTTTAATGAAAGCAATCAATATCACAGCAGTAATCACTAACAAAGGAATTATTAATTCTGACAGGATATTAAAATCAAAAGTGCCAATAATTGCAATAAAAACATTAGTGATTATTGACGCACTAACAGCCAGCAAGACACCATTAAAAGCTTGAGTTCGTAACTCAGGGTTATTCTTAGCTTTCTGAGTTAATTGATAAGCAGTTACTTTTGAGCTTAAGAAACCGCCAAGCAAACCAGTCATTGACAAACCCTTATTTGATAATCGCATCAGGATGTAAGAAATGAATGATAAGCCAGTTATTATAACAACCATTAACCAAAACCTAAAGGGATTAAAAATCCCAAATGGATCAATAGCAGTGTCAGGCAGTAACGGCAGGATTACCAAACTAATTATAGCCATTATTATTGTTGAACGCCACTCCTCCCGACTAAGCGCCTCAGCAAAAGAATGTAATTCATGACTTAAAGATAGAATAGTAGTGATTATGACAGCAATAATTACTGCTATTAAGAATTCATTAAGCCCGATTAACACGCCAACCAAGTAAGTGATAAACGCTGCAGCGTAAGTGGTTAATCCACGCTCACCTGAGTCCTCGCAACGCTCATGATAACTAATAGCTGATAAAATGATTAAACCAACCAAGCCAATAACCACTAACCAAGGTGAGCTAACCCACTCCTGTAAAACCATTGTTAACGTGCCAAGCAATGAAATGAATATCATTGTCCTAACACCTATTGGGATGCTCTTTTTCACGCGCCGACCAAACTCGCGCTCAATACCCACCAAACCACCAAGCGCAGCTGAAAAGACTAGTTGCCCGAGCACGAGTAATGAGTCAACCATTAATTATTAGGAATAATCACTTATTATTAAATGTACTTGCCAGTTGATATACAAGGCTTAACCCCAAAAGATTTAGTTAACTTAACTGCTTTCTTGGCATAATCTGGCAATTCCCCAACAGGCTGATTAAACCATAAATCAAACTCAAAATCATTAAGATTACTTCCATCAACCTTAATTAATAATTCATAATCAATTGTTTTCTCATACCATTGAATTAAGCCAACATGGAATTCAACGTCATGGGGATATTCAATTTTTTCAATACTTCGAATCTGACTCATCAATTGTTCTTTATTAAAATCAACACCAAACATAGGCAAGGACCAGGGGTTAACATCTGCTTTAGGGTAAATACTTTTTATGTAATCAACCAAGCTAAAGACATCATGCTCGTAAGCAGGAAACAATCGTTGGTGGCGCAGTTTAACCAGTGAAGGCTCAGGCATTACATCCAGAATGACTTCAAGGTTATCAGAACTTAATCTGGGTGTTAAATCAATCAACGGCTTCATGTTATCAAGCTCAGCCATAAAATGAAGATATGCCATTAATCATTTTCTTAGCACCCATCAAATAAATAATTAACCATTAAGTTTTTAACAACCGTTATTTACTACTAAACTTATGTATGATTTAAAACTTGATTTAATCAAGGAAGAAATAATTAAAGTAAAAGCTAAAAGAGTGTTAATCCAACTACCTGCGGGCTTGCGGGTTTATACGCGAGAAATAATCAATGTAGTCAAGCAAGCAGGGGCTGATCCAGTAATATGGGCTGACAGTTGTTATGGCGCTTGCGATTTGCCGGCACTGCCTAAGCAACAAATGAGCAAAGCAACGAGCTGTCCGAATGAAATGAGGACAGAGGAGCCGAAGGCGACGTATGGCGCTTGCGACTTACCGCAGTATGACTATGATTTATTAATTCATTTTGGTCATGACGAATTCATTTCTTCTGCTTAGGCTTCTTAATGTCAACCCATTTAATCTCAGCTGACGGGTCCTCAACCATCTTAGCAACATTCTTCAAACCCTGAGCAACCATCTTGCGCGCTTCCTTAAGCATTGGTCCCTCAGTCACTTTAACGTCAACCTTAACAATGTTCTTCTCAACAAACTTTGTTATGTCATCCATTAATTTTTGTGCCGCAATCATTGCTTCAGCAGCGTCATTAACTACTTTTTTAACCATAATAGATAATAGTAACTGCTGGTTTAAGTATTTTTAAGTCGGTCGCTTAACGATGAATAAGCAGTCAACCGCTTGCCAACAACTGATTTAACAACCGGGTAAAGAAATGATGAAGCAATAATCCCAAGCGAGATGGCTACCGGAGTAATAAAACCAAGAGCCATCGACACTATTGAACCGCATGAAAAAGCAGTTAAGCCAGCATCAAACTCTACTCCTGAATTACAGTACTCGTCCAGGAAATTGTTAAGCTTAACCTTATCAACTCCCTTAAGGGTTAGCTCTAATTGTTCCGGGCGCTTAATCGCGTTCTTAACAATCTGATTCATCAGCAAGAAGTCCTGCTCAGACAAATCACTGTTAGTTAAGTTCTGATAATGAGTGTAATTCATTAATTATTCATTTCACGGTATTATTTTATAAGCATTTCGCCACTAATTCTTAATCAAATGAAAATACTAGACATAGACGAAGCAGGAAGAGGAGCACTAGTAGGACCACTAGTAATAGGCGGCTTTATGACAACCCTTTTTCTCTTAAAAAGAGAAAAAGTGCTTGACCCCAAAAAGAGAACTAACTGGAAGCTCAAATGAAAATACTAGGCATAGACGAAGCAGGAAGAGGAGCACTAGTAGGACCACTAGTAATAGGCGGCTTTATGATTGATGATGCTAAACTACCTTCACTTAGTGAGATGGGTGTTAAGGATTCTAAGGATTTAACAAAGATTAAACGGCGCGAGCTAAGCGCTTGGCTAAAGGATAATGGTGTTTGGAAAACTATTCAAATCCCTGCCAAAGAAATCGACTTATGCAACAAAGTAGGAGTCAACTTAAACCAATTAGAAATTAACAAGATGATTAACATCATCAATGAGTTAAAACCAGATAAAGTATTCATTGATTGCCCCAGCCATAACGAGCAAAAAATTAAAGCCTTATTCGAAGCCAAAGTTAATTGCGAAGTAATCTGCGAGTGCAAAGCCGACGCTAACTACCCGATTGTTGGTGCTGGCAGTATCATTGCCAAGCACGAGCGCGACGAGTCAGTCAGACTATTAGAAGAAAAATACAACGTTATTATTGGCGCTGGTTACCCAAGCGATGAGCGAACAATTGAATTCGCGCGGCAAGCACTAAATAATCACACACTGCTGGAATATGTAAGGCACTCATGGGAGACTTACGCCCGGATTAAAGGCGAAAGCGAACAACGAACACTAAGTGATTTCTAGAGCTTATTCTTTAATTCAATAATTCGCTTATTATTTTCAACAAATTTTTTGCGCAATTCATTAAGTTTTGATTCAACTGCTTTTATCTCATTAGTCTCTTTCTTATCAAGTATTTCTTGCAAACGACTAATCTCTTTAGATAAAGACGCATTCTCTTTTCTTAATTCGTTAATCTCACGAACAAAAGGACCTGCACCTTTACAATATATGTTCTCGCCTGATTGCATAATCAAACTAATCAATGGCTCATTTATCTTTTTTACGGGCACACCATCATAATGATTAAATAATCAATCAATCATTAATTCAATTCATGCTTGAAGCGCTTAAGTTCTTAAAAAATAATCTTTACGCTAAAACAACCAAAGTAATTGATAATTACCAATCAGTTAATCACTCGTTTGATGGTTGCGTGACTGCAATTGATGGTGGAGCTTGCATTATTGCTGATGGTGGCTCGTGGGTGGTTAGCAAGCTCAGGACAGCTAACGTTCATTACGATAAAGGACTGCGCGTACCATCAATGGAATCAAGAAAAGATTACTATTACACTGTTATCAAAAAAAGCGCGTCTTACGAGCATTCATTCAAGGATTTAGGAGTTGACTTCGGTAATATTAGGGAATTAACAGAGATACCTGCGGTCGTGATGAAATACTTAGAATTCGTTCACGCTGCTAAAACAGTTAATGACTTGCCTAGCGGTTCATTACTATTAATTGATGGCTTACTATTAGGTGAGACCAAAGACCAAGTCAAGGCCTTAGCTGTGCTTGAAGCAAGAGCTAAAGAGCGAGGAATTAATGTTGTTGGCGTAGCCAAGAGTTTCAGGCACTCAATTAATGGTCAAAGCGTTATTGGGTTATTAATTAAGGAGCGACCAACTAGCAAATGGTTTTACTCGCCAGTGCAGGATAGTGATTGTTTTGTTGCGCGGTTGCACGAGCGAGCCAAGTACGCTTATGCTATTAACTCTTTCAAACACACTAATCTTGATGAAGTCATGCCAGTGCTCGCTTACTACTCAAATGACCCTGAAATAATTGGTTACCCCTACCCATTACTGAAAGTGGACCGTGACGCGCGAATCAGTGGTTACGAGAAGAAACTAGAAGTTAACAAACTAAGAATCTTAAGCAAAAAAGAGGGGATGGACTTCATTGAATACGATGAGAAGAGCACGTCAATGCACGCCTTAATGGACAGTCAGAAATATCGTTAATCATTTAGAAATAATTCAGTAGGTTAATTCAAATAAGAGGGTTTTAATCAGATTGCCAATAGGGGTGTCAAGAGGGGGCTTGCCCCCTTGATGGACAGTCAGAAATATCGTTAAGTATCAGCGTAAACTTCGTTAATAGTTTTATAATTAAGTTTGAAACCATAAACAGTCTCAAATAATGTTTCAAATAATTTTTTTGTCCGAGCATTACTAAGACCTTTAATCAATCTTAATAATCTTGATTTACCGCCAAATTTAACCAAAGTCTCAACAACAAAACCTGACTCTAAGTAAACACCAGCATCATGTTTTGAGTAATAATTAATGAAATTATTAAACTTAATTGGTTTTTTATGAGGTTCTAATTGGCCTGATAAATACATACTAGCCCCTTCTGAAAGCCAACACGGTTTAACATTATTATTTGATAATTGCTCAAAGAAAAAGTGCACTAATTCATGTTTTATTAACTTATGATAAACATCATCATCATACTTATGATTACATTCCTGCTCATAATTCTCAGGACATAATACCATCACGAACTGACCAAAAATATTACCATTAACCCATAAAGGCAATTTCTTATCAGCCAATGACTCCATTTGCTCATGGTCATTAACTAACATTAATTTTGGTTTAGAGAATAATTGTTTAATGCTAAAAAAAGTTTCAAGTTCTTTTATTGTTTTATTAAAGAAATTATCCAAATCTTGACTTTTATAGTCAGTTAATTTGTAAATCATATTAACTACTAACCAATATTTAGATAAATATTGTTCGCTTCCCATTGCACTATGCTTAACTTATTTGAGTATTTTAAGATTGATAATCGGATTAGTGATTTATTTGACCGCGTTAGGGCTGAATTAATTAGTAGTGGCCATGAAGTAGTCTGGCAGCACACTTTAAGGGTGATTAATAATTTATACTCAATTGCTAAACTAGTTGACTTTAATTTTAAGACAGCATTAATAGCTGCTATCTGCCATGATATTGGTTATAATGAAGTGGTTAATGGGCACGAGCAGGCTAGCGTGCTAATGATGAAAAAAATCCTTGACACAATGTATGATAACGTATTAGTTGGTGAAATAATTCATTGTATTGAAGCGCATGAATGCGATGGTAACATTAAGCCCCAAACAATTGAGGCCATGGCGTTGCACGACGCTGACATGCTTGATTACTGTAGTGAGCGAGGAATAATTAATGCGTTCGTATTAGGCCAAAGCCTTGGTTTAAGCGAAGCAGGGACAGCTAAGCGCGTTGTTAAAGTAATTGAAGAACGATTCTTGATAAAACAAGTGATTAATGAATATGGCGCTGAATTAAACCGGACCGAAAAGTTCTTCATCAACGTTGTTACTGACTTGAACAAGGAGCGGTCAGGGTTTAATAAGAATATGATTAAATAAGGACACAATGCCTGCGTACTAATAATCTTTTTAAGAAAAGCATTTTTTGTCTTACAACAATGACAGTTGGTCGAGTAGTTAGTGGTAGCGCAGGGAGTATCATGCTTAGGGTTAAAAATGATGCTAAAGTTGATATTGGCGATATATTAATCATTGAGGAAGCAGGGGCTAAGTATTATGTTAAAGTGGTTAACATATCAATTAATAGTTTACTGCCAGGCCAATTCATTGATGATATAGCCGGCCAGAAATTAGAGCATGACGTTGATTACAAGTTATTTGACGACGCTGACAGGTTTTACAAGACTTGCGAGGCTAAAATACTTAAGATTCTCACTGACCGGTTCTACCCAGCGCGAAACATCCCAGGTTACTTTGCCAAAGTTAGGAAAGCACGACCAGAAGAATTCAAATTCCTTGAGAGTTATGATGGTATAGCAATTGGTAATTTACGGTTAGGGACTAGGGTGATGAGTGAGATTAATGTTAAGATACCTGCTCATAAATTAATTAATCATCACATACTGATTAGTGCTGCGACAGGCAAAGGCAAGAGTAATTTCGCGAAAGTATTCATCAAAGGATTATTAGGTGTGGATAATACTAGCGCAGTAGTTTTTGACCCGCATAACGAATATTATGGCGGCAAGAACATTAAAGGCTTAAGGGATATTAGAAGCGACCGAGTGCTTTACTTCACACCTAAACCTCAGAACGCGCCTGGGAGTGAGCAATTAATTTTTCACGGCGAGGACTTAGGGGCAGGTGATTTCATGGAAGTATTAGGCACTACTGGCGCTCAAAATGAGGCAATGACTCTGGCGAGCCGAACTTATGGTAAGAAATGGTTAACCGAGTTCTTAATTAATCAGAATAGTGATGAGATTTACAAAGACATGAAAGGCAAAGTTCAATTAATCACTATTGTTAGTTTAAAGCGGAAACTAATAAACGCGTTAAACATTGACTTAAAGACAGGCAAAGGTTTAATATTCACTTTAGAGGAGCGCTCAGGCACTAGTATTTTTGATAAAATAAAACGAGGAGTTAATGACGGTAAAGTGATTATTATTGACACTAGTTTAGTAGGCGACCTTGCTGAGCGGTTAATAACAACTAGTATTGTGCGAAAATTATTCAAAGCTTACAAAGTAACAAAAGAGGAAGCGCCTGATAAGTTCAGCTCACTCCCTGAATTAATGATTTTATTCGAAGAAGCTCCAAGAGTATTAGGTAAGTCAGTGCTTGAGCATGGAAGTAATGTTTTTGCCCGAATAGCAAGGGAAGGTCGTAAGTTTAAAGTTGGTTTATGCGCCATCACTCAAATGCCATCATTATTGCCTGCTGAGATTTTAAGTCAAATGAATACTAAAGTTATTCTTGGTTTACCATCGCCTGTTGACCGACAAGCGATTATTAATTCAAGTGCCCAGAACATTAATGACGAGGCAAGTGAGATTCAAATTCTTGACCAAGGCGAAGCAATAATTACCAGTCCTTTTATCACATTCCCATTACCAGTTAAGGTTTATGACTTTGACAAGATAGTTAGCGATGCGCCAAGTAAGGAATTAAATATTGGTTTATCATAATGATTAAAGAATCAAATGAAGTGGATTTTGTCCACCTTAGCGACACTCATTTAGCAGCGAGTAATTTTAAGTTGCGTGAGCGCGAGCAGGATTTTTTGGATGCGTTCAAGCAAGTGATTGATTATTGCGTTAAGACTAAACCAGGTTTTGTTATTCATAGCGGTGACTTGTTTGACAAAGGCAAGCCTAATAATAATGTATTATTGTTTGTGATAAAACAATTAAAGCGCTTGAAGAAAGTAGGAATTAATTTTTATACTATTCCAGGCAGCCATGATATGAGTGTTGATGGCACGTTTATCACAATCTTAGAAAAAGTTGGATTATTAGTTAATGTTGGTAAACCAGAACAGTTTGAGCGACAGGGCGATAAATTCCTGATGAAAGGGGTTGATGCAGGTAATGCAATTATTTATGGTGTGCCCGGCCGGCGGGCCAATATCAAAGCAGTCTATGAGTCAATTATTCCTGAATCAGCAAATAAATTCAAAGTCTTCTTGTTCCACCATATTGTTACTGATGTTAAGGGTAGTGAGTATTTTGCTGACTTACCATTAAGCTCGTTGCCGCGTGGTATGGATTATTACGCTGGTGGTCACTGGCATGAACATGAAGAATTCACTTATGAAAATAAACCAGTGATATACCCAGGTAGCACTGAGCACCATAATATTGATTCGATGGAGCGCAGTAATGAAAGAGGTTTTATTCATTATAAGGGCAAACCTGAATTCATTAAGTTATGCACGCGTGAATTAATTGTTAAACGAGTTGATTGTAATAGTTTAACTCCTGAGCAAGTAGTTGATAAATGTCTCGGTTTATTAGAAAAATCCATTAAAGGTTTGTTAGTGTTAAAACTTAAAGGAACACTTAAGGTTGGTCGTCGCAGTGAGATTAACACTCAATTAATTAAGGATAAAGCGCTCACTAAAGGTTACCTTCATTGTTCAATAAAGGTTAGTGACCTGAATAATCCTGAAGAAGTTAATGTTAATGGTAATGGTTTAACAATTGAGGTTTTAGAGTCTAATTATTTGAAGGCGCGTGGTTACACTAAATCTGAGTCATTGGTTGCTTTGCAATTAATTGATTTATTAGGGGTTGACCATAAGCCTGAGGTATTATTAAAAGCGGTTGAGGAGGCGTTTAATTTATTATGATAATTAATGAACTTGAGTTAAAAAATATCCGGTCGCATATTAATACAATTATTAATTTTGGTAATGGCATCACGGTTATTTCAGGCCGGACTGGTTGTGGTAAATCAACTGTTTTCATGGCAGTTAATTACTCATTATTCGGGGCAGACACTAATTTAACTAATAATTCTTTATTGCGGCGCGGCGCTAAGACAGGCCAGGTTAGACTTAAGTTTGTTAATAACGGAGTTGAGTATGAAGTAATGCGCGGCATGAAGCGCTCAGGTGAGCGAATAATAACTGACCCTGATAACTTATGGGTTAAGGCTAATGGGATTTTATTGCCAATCATATCAAGGAGTAATGAGGTTAATGATAAAATTCTTGAATTACTTAATTATCCAGGTGAGGCTAAGCCTAAGGAATTATTTGAGGTTACTTGTTATGCTAAGCAGGACGAGATTAGGAAATTAATTGAATTAAGTGTTGGTGAGCGGGAGAAATACATTGACCGCGTCTTACAATTAAGCAAGTATGAATTAACTTATGAGAATATGCGGCCGTTGCTTAACCGCGTTGATAATGAATTATCATTGCTTAAGGGTCGGACTGAAAACATTGATTCTGTTAGGAATGAGATAGTTGAAAAAATAGTAATTATTAATGATTTAACTAAATCAATTAAAACAGTTAGTGATGAATTAATTGTTAGTGATGAATCATTAAAGAAAGTTAAATCAGAGTATGAGTTAATCAATAATAATCTTAGGTTACTTGAGTCAAAGAAAGCGTCTTATGACCGTTGTAAGGGTTTGATTGATGGTTTAACTGATGAAGCTAATTTACTTGAAAAAGAGATTAATGAATCAGTAATGCCTGAAGAATTAATGTTAGAACCATTGATTGCGCGTCAGGCAGAGTTATTGGCAGAGCAATCAGTGATTAAGAGGCAGGTTATTGCATTTGAACAAGAGGTTAATAATATTAAATCATTAAAAGGTAATTGTCCTTTATGCCGTCAAGAAGTATCCGAGAGTCATGTCTCAGTTGTGGTTAATGAATTATTAATCAGAGTTAATGAGTTAAGGCATCGAAGTGAGTTAATTGTAAGTGAGTTAAGCAAATTAAAAGAGCGAATAATTATTGAGCAATCTAATAAGAAGTTAATTGATAATTTTAAGCACAAGAAAGAACGAGTCATTGAGGCGCGGGTTAAGATTGATAATTTAACAAACAATTTAGTTAGTTATGATGAGCAGGGATTATCCTTACTCAAGAATGAGTTCTCACAAGTTAATGAATTATATATTAAGGAATCAGGCAATAATGGTTTGCTTAAAGAGAAGAAGCGTAATCTTGATTTTAATTTATCAACTAATAATAATGTGTTAGCCAACTTAAAGCTTGAGTTAAGCAAGCTTGAAGCTAGTGTTAAGGATTCAATGGAGCTTGAAGTTAAGAAGAAATTATTAACAAGATTAAGAGATGATATTAGGGGTATTAGGAATGTTATTCGAACTAATTTTCTTGAGGACTTTAGACATGAATTCCAGCGCAAGTATGAGGATATTAGGAAGGATGATAGTTATTCAGTTGAGATTAATAATAATTATGAGCCACTGGCTTATGCTGGTAGTGATGAAACTAACATTAACGCGCTTAGTGGGGGTGAGAAAACCAGTGTTGCCCTTGCTTATCGTTTAGCTCTTAGCGAGATAGCTGCCAAGGTTAGCAGTATTCAGCATAGTGAGTTATTAATGCTTGACGAGCCGACTACTGGTTTTGACAGGAGTGATATTAATCAATTGCCTCAAGCGTTAATGGCTGTTAAGACTATCCCGCAAATAATTATAGTCAGCCATGAGGAAGAATTAAAGGAAGCAGCTGATGTTAATTATGAAATGGAAAAGAAGAATGGTATAACAATAATTAATTAAATCTTATAGGGGGTGGTTTGCTCCAAGGAGGGATGCCCCCTCCTGGAGAATGGTATAACAATAATTAATCCCTAATCATCTGGGTGACGCACTTACTGTTTATGCAATAACATTGGAATAAACGAGCGATTTCTTGTCGCGCTGATAAATCCTCTTTTATTATGCAATCAAGATTTTTGTTAATGCTAATGCACTCGTATTTTGGGTGAAAGTAACAGTCAACATCCCCATCACAAGCCAAGTAATCACTTGTTAATTTGTCAGGGCATTCATTATTCCCTAATGATGATAATAGTATAACCCATACGGTTATTGCAAATACCATGAACCCAACAACTAATAAAACCCACCGGTCCATTAGATTAGTTTCTCCACTTTCTTGCCTTTATCCTGAGGGATTACTTTAATCATTGGTTTAGTGAATGATTTAGTTAATTCCTTGCCTTGAAAGTATCGGTCAAGTATTAATGCGATGCCAGCAACCTCGCTGTGCGGTTGTAAGGTAACGCTCACATTAAAGTCAGCTAGCTCGTAAATTTCGCGCGGCACTTTCTCGCCCCCAACAATAATGATTAAGTCGCCCTTAACTTTTCTTATCTTAGGCGCGGCTTTCTCTAATTCAGTGCCATACATTGTTAAGTGAATTATTTTAGCTTTCTTTCGGCGGGCAGCGAGCCACTTATGCCAGTTAGGCTCGTAGTAAATCTCAAACGGCCCACCCCAGCGGTTAACCACGTCATTAACTGATATTATAATACTTGAGTCGCGCTCACCGCTAAACACGAACTCGTCAGCCCCAAAAGCTCTTGACACCAAGGCGCAGTGAGTGGTCACGCGGTGGTCTCTACGACAACGGTGAGCTAAGCGCAGAACAGTAATAGTCATATTGAATAATTTATAAATGAAGGGAATTATTATAGTTTCTTATGAACATACCAAGACCAGAGGGTTTCGTGGTTAATGAAATTCCAGGCGATTACAAGCAGGGTGATTGCACTCACTTCACTCTCTGGAAAAAGGGTTGGAACACGCTTGACGCAATAAGAATAATTGCCAAACAATTAAGAGTTGGGGTTGAGCGGTTTGGTTATGCTGGATTAAAAGACCGCGACGCAATAACTACCCAGCGAGTGAGCGCTTGGCGAGTGCCAATAATCAGGCTTAAACAATTAAGTATTAATAATTTACAATTAAGTGATTTTATTGAACAAAAAGAGCGCATTAAGATTGGCTCGCATAAGGGTAATAAGTTTGAGATAATACTAGAGGGGATTAGTAAGTTAAGAAAACCAGTCAATGTGCCTAACTTATTTGGGCCGCAAAGATTTGGTGGTAATGAACTCTTGGGTAAATTATTACTTGAAGGTAAGTGGGAAGAGATAACCAAACAAGCAGATGAGAGAGTAATTAATGATTACTTAAGACAAAAACCAGGGGATTATTTAGGCGCGGTCAGAGCTATTGATAAGCGCATCAGGTTCTTATGGGTTAATGCTTGGCAAGCTTATCAATGGAATAATGAATTGGATATAACAATAGATAAACAAGAATTAAAGGATTACTCAATGATTAAGGAGATGCCTGAGTTAGGCACATTCAAAGGCGGTCTTAGGATAACCAAATTAACACCTAGTGATTACAAGGCAGTTAAGATTAAAGATGGTTTTAAAGTTAGTTTTGGCTTACCCAAAGGCAGTTACGCAACAACAATAATTAGTTACATCACAACTGTCGAGCAATAGCGAGACAGAGAAGGACTTTAGTCCGACGTATGCAACAACAATATGCACACCCCTTTAGCTACATAATACTTTAAAAACGAAAAGGACTAGAAGATAGTTAGATGAATATTGATTTTATTACAATAATAAGTCTTGGTATCTCTTATTTAACAATTTACTCAGTTATTTACTTCCTCTATATTTACTTATTTAAGAACAATGAGCGGGAACACACTTTATTCATGCGTGATGTATCAATAATCATACCAGTTCATAATGAAGAAAATAATATTGGCAGGGCAATAGAATCATTAATTAATCAAGATTATAAAGGCAATATTGAGGTGTTAGTGCTTGATGATGGCTCAACTGATAATACCAAACAAATAGTTAAAGCATACCCGCAAGCTAAGTATTATCAAATCACTAAACCAGGTAGTCCACAAGGCAAGACTAAAACAGTTAATCAGGGGATTAAATTAACCAAGAATGAAATCATTGGAGTATTAGACGCTGATTCATACATGGATAAGAATGCTATACGCAACATGGTAGGTGAGTTTGAGAATGATAAAACCGGCGCAGTAGTGCCAATAGTTAAAGTTGATAACCCTAAGCATTTCCTTGAGCGAATGCAAGTAATAGAATATACTTTATCAATGTGTATTAGAAAGTTAGTCAGTAACACTGGTAGTTTATTCATGACTCATGGCGTTGGCACTTTGTTTAATAAGAAAGCACTAAAAAAAGCAGGTTACTTCAAGGAGGACACGCTCACTGAAGACCTTAATATTGGTCTAAAATTAATCAAAGCAGGTTATAATATTAAATCAAGCTTCAAAGCCATTGGTTACACTCAAGTCCCAAAAACACTAAAGCATGTGGTTAAACAACGGCTCAGGTGGAATGGAGGTTTATTCGAGAATAGTTATTGGCATAAGGATATGTATTTTAACAAATCTTATGGCAACCTTGGGTTATTTGTCATGCCATTCAACCTTGCTTGGAGTGGGATAACTGTTTATGTAGCAGCGCTATGGATTAAGGATTTAATTAAAGATATTAGTTTAAGTTTAAGGGATTTAATAATAACTAATTTTGATTGGAGTTATTTCATAACAAGCAAGTTAAGAGCGTTATTATCAATGCAATTAAATGAGTTATCAATAATATCAATCTTACCAGTCATATTCTTCTTATTATTTTACTTACTAGTTAGTAGTCGAATAAAAATGGGTTTTAAGGACTCATTAATTAGTTATTTATTAATGCCATTATACTTCACAGTATTCTTCTTAATCAGCACAGTAACATTAATAATAACGCCTGCTTACATGAAGAAGCGAGGAGGCAAACCATGGTTAACCGACAAAGTATAAGCAGGAGTATTAATTAGAATGACTAATAAGAAAGACCACTTAGTAGTATTTTTATTAACAACATCATTGTTCATTACAGGGATATTTGCAGGTGTATTAATATCCAAGGATAGAATCAACGAAGTTGAGACCAGAATAAACTCTTTTGAGAATAATATGAAATCAATAGAGCTTAGTTACCTGATTAATGACGCGCTTAATAACGAAACACTATCCTGCCGATTCTTACAAAGTAAGATAAATGAAACTCAAACAGAGCTATTGGCTTTAGGTGAGAGAGCAGTGGATTATGAGGCAAGCACTAAAATAAAGAATGATGATTATAATGAATTAAAAATACAGTATAATTCATTAAGAGCTGAGTATTGGTTAATGCTTGAGAAACTAAAAAGGCAATGTGATAATAATTACACAACAATATTATATTTTTACAGCACTAGCACGCCATGCCCTGATTGCAGGGATCAGGGTGTGATATTAACTCATGTTTCATCATTAATTAAATCAGTCTTTGTCGTGCCATTAGATTATGACGAAGACGTGCTGATAGTTAGTACAATAAAAGAAGCTTACTCAATTAATGAAACCCCGACAGTAATCATTGATGCTTCAACAAAGATGGTTGGATTAATAAGTGAAGAAGAATTAATTAATTTGCTACTAACATACCAATCTTAGTTAGTGTTCCATTAACAACGCACTCACAAGCGCATAAAGGCTGGGTTCCAGAGTCAATATTATTGTCTCCAGTCTTAAAGCCTTCATAATAACAATAACAACTATCAATTGATTCATCAGCAGATAATACGCTGCTCCAGTTAGCGCAAAGAATGTTTCGCTCAGCAATAAAATTAGCAATCTTAGCATCACTAGAAATCCTAAAACCAATGATTGTTACAACTACTATTAAACATAATGCGACCAATGAGCTAATGGTATTCTTTTTCATAAGGAGTTTTTTAGTGATTAATCTATTAAAAAAGTTATCTATAAAAAATAAAAAAGGAAAAAGAAAAGAAAAAGAAAGAATTGTTGTGAGTTGTTTTAGATTACGCTAACTTCGCCGACAGTAGTTTTATCAGCAGTATTCAAGATTGCGCTTGAACCTGAAAGGATGCTTGAAGTTCCAAGCACCTGACTAGCAACTACTTGTGCAGCTAAACGCGTGTCGTCACCAGCCCAACCGGCAATGACTAAAGCGCTATTACTGTTAAACGCATCGCTAACAAGTTGTACTAAAGCTCTACCAGTTGTAACATTTGTAAGGTCTACTGAACCAGCAGTAACTAATTCATTCACTAAGCTGTTAACAGTTGAACCACCTATCAAGATGACAGGTTTATCAAGTGAACTACTAATTATTTCTGTGTCAAGCTTTGCCAAAGTCACATCTATCTTATTGATAGATACTGATGAGCCACCAGCACTCTCTAAGGTAACATCCAGGTCGCTGTTGTAGACATTGTTTGTTAGGTTGTAAGTTTTTACGCCACTTCTTCCAACTGAGAACTTACCGATTCTATGAGCTTCCGGATAAATCACAGTCAACTGTGATGAGGAATCCCTAGTTATCTTAGTACCCCAGTCTGTAGTGTATATACTATCACCTACAGAACTAACAGTGTCAGTTAATTCTCCAGCATTTACACCGCTTGCGGCTAAAATGTCGCCATTAGTGTAAGTGAAGATAACTGTATCACTGTTTGCTTCAGTAAGAGTTAACGTACCATTTATTGCTGAAACGCCTGTCATATTATCCCAATTAGTTCCTAAACCAAGGTCATCAGAATTTGACCCTACATAGACTAATGAGCTATTTAACGGGTTTCCAGCATCTGTGGTAAAGTTAAGAACCGTTAGGTTAAACTTACCGCCGCTACATCCCATCCAAGTTATGTTAGCATGAACAGTGTAACCAGTAAGGTTACCTTGTGTGCTACTTATATTGAATGGAATGTTATTGTCTACTTGGAACTCTGAACCAGGCACTGCCTGATTAGTTATGTTAACTTTTGTATTACCAATACACTCAAATTGCCAAGCCTTATTGTCAAGCCAGACGAACGAAGTATCATTCGTTCCACTGGTTGAAAAAGTCTTTGACTGAAGAGTTAAGTCAACATAGTGGCTTGTACCATTCTCATCAGTGAATCCAACTTCCCAACTTGAACTACTTGCATCCTTAACAGTAAGGGTTGTAGTCCTAGCGTTAGTTGAATTAACAGTTAAAGCTTCACCAACAAGGTTAAAGTAACCGTCAAACATGCCTAAGGTAGTTCCTGCGGCAAGATTGAGGTAACCAGATGCAGGGCTTCTGTAAACCCAAGTTATGTTGGTTATACCATCACTGTTTCTACCTAATTGAATAGTCCAATTAGGCCACAGGCTGTTAATTTCGTTATCCACTAATTTGGTTGAACTAGTACTCCACTTTATATCAGCTTTGATTGTGCCATCTGTCAAGACATTTATCGCGTCAAGAGTTACTTCAATACCTAATGTTGAGTTAGAGTAACTTCCACCAGCAGCCCAGAACGCATTATCAACTAATACGTTGCCGCTAGCATCTTTTACTAAAATTTGTGCTTTAGGAATTGAGGTTGCTCCAGTGACTTCGAAAGTAACGCCTGAATCACCAAGTGATTTTGCAGAGTTAAGACCGATGTTCTTAATCTCAGTGTAATCACCAAGTGAAACGTTAATACTCGAATCAGTTGTAACACTTCCATTAGTCCAGTTAGTTATTTGGTACATCTTTCCATCAGGGAAAGGAATGTTTTTAGTGTTATTGCTAACACCAACATTTGAAGTATCGCCCTTGTTATTGTTAAACACTAAAGTGTAATTCAACCCTTCATTATAGAGTTGGTAAACACCATCAGTATTCAATCTAATACCAGCATTTGATACTGATAAAATACCAGTAACATTTGCGATGTCTTCATTTGTACTGTTCTGAACACTGGAATTGACTACCCAATCAAAACCTGTAGTGGCACTTGTCCATGTCTGAGCAGTGCTTAAATAACTGCCTATTGCGAAATAGGAGTTATTCAAATAGCCAGTTGTCAAGTTCCTTGCGAGCGTGGCTGCTCCGCTTGTTGAAGTAGTTGATGTTGCTTGTTGCGCGAACGCAGAAGCGACTACGACAGCACCAGCAACATCCTTAGCAAAGCCAAGAAAATTACTTTGTCCGCCGGTACCAACTACAACGTATGCATCAAACGAGCCGCTTGTGATGAAAGTGCTACTTAAGCTGCCAAGATCGGCAACTGCAACACCAGCCATCAACGCTGCACTAGCAATCGCTGTAATCTTCCTCACGAATTTTTTTGTTTCTATTTTAAAATTTCTCATTTTACAACACAACCTCCTCCAGAAGGGTGTTAATAAGAAAATATTATTCCAAGGTATTTAAACATTATGGTTAAACATACTAAAAAAGGTGTTTTTTCCTGTGGAAACAACGTAATACGAAGTATTATTTAATTTAACTGCGTAAAACAAATTTAATCCTAAAAAAAATCAGAAAAAAGCGTTTTTCATTACTTCTTAGTGGTTTCATCTGATTTTTTTAGTTTCATATTCTCAACTTGCAATATTTGAATTGCTTGTGACATCTTATGTATTTTTGCCACAAGGTCTGAAAGCGCGCCTTGTAATGCACTGCACTTAATTTTTATTTCATTAGGCTCTATTACTTCAATACACGCTGGTCCATAATCAATTACTGCGCTGAATAATTGCTCAAAATCATCCACTTCAAACTCAAATTCTACAAAAGCAGAAAAAAGGTCTGACTTATCTATTTTTTCAGCTGCAGAATAATCAGTGTGAATTATTTTATGTCTTTCAGCCACAGATTCAACTACTTTTTTTAGCGTCTGCTCAACTACTGCTTCAGGCCGACCCATTACTTCAACAATAAATCTGATTATCATATTTTTTTAATCACCAACACTAAAGAGGTTATTGAAAGCAATACCATAATAAGGTATAAAAGATTTTCCATACCAGAATCATTAACAATTAATTGCATCCCAGTAACAGCATTAAGGTTTTGTTCATTAGTCAGTGACGAAACAGAATTATTTTGTTTTAATGTTTTTATTAAAAATATTTTTTCTTGTATCAGGAAATTATTGTTGTATAAAAAAATTCTCATTAAACCATCAACTTGTGATTGGTTAATCATGTAATCTGCTGATTTTAATGGGAATACTGTTTTATTCCATGATAAAACTGTTTCAGCGCCATACAACTTAATTGTTATTGTCTCGTTTATCGTGCCAAGATTAGTCACAGTTAATCTCAAAGAATCATTAATCATTACTGGTTCTTCAAGGAATACGTTTCTTACTAATTGCTCTTCAATAATTATTGAGCCTGTAACTTCAACTCGCTGACCATAATCAGCTATAACCATTAATTGTTGTTTGCCTGTTGAATTAATTGTTTGGGTTAATTGAATTATTGATGAGGCATCTGGTGATAATGACACTATTATTGGTTTACTAGCAACCCCTTCAGCATATGAGTAAACTGTTACTGTGCTATTTGAAGTGCCTGTATTAATCAATGTTACGTTGATAATAAATTGTTCTCCAGAATAAGCTTTTGCTGGTGGATTAGCAATTAATAGTACTTTATGTTGCGGTGGTTTGACTGGCATGATTATTGGTGTTTCATCAATTAATAAAAATTGGTTGCCACTATCACAATCAGTGTAAGTTGATGAAACACCGTCAGCTCTTAAGCCAAGGCAGATTCTATAAAAGCCTGAGATAGTGTTATTTAGTTTTAAGTTGATTGGTGATAAATTGCCTAATTCAATGTTAAAGTAATCAATTAACACTAATGATGTGCTTGTATTAAACGCGTTTGTTTCAGGTATGTAATTGCTTAAGTAAACTTTTATTCTTGGGTTTATGAGTGTTGTCGAGCTTATTTCATAATTAATTATTATATCAGTGTCTCGATTGCCTTTATGAGGTAACACGTCTGCTTCAATCATTGATGCTTGAACAATTGTTAACTCAGCCAAAACAAGAGTGGTTAATAATGCCTTTAATATTGATTTTTTCATTGCACTTAGGACAGCAACCATTCTTTAATCTGGAACTTATGGTTCTCATGGTTGAACGATTGATTAGTAATTCACCGCAATCAGGGCAATAAGTATTCTCTTTATCTGTATCAATATTGCCTAAGTAAACATATTTTAAGCCTTCGTCGCGCGCTATTGAATAACATTGTTCAAGGACATTAACAGGTGTTTGGGGGACGTCTTCCATTTCGTATAAGGGAAAGAATTTAAGTAAATGTAATGGCGTTTCATCTCCAAGAGTATCAATAATGAAACGAGCTAATTGTCTTATTTCCTTAGGGTCATCATTTAATCCTGGGACCACTAAGTTGGTTATTTCTTTATGCGCTCTTAAATCACTGTAATACTTAACTCCTTTCTTAACCCAATCAAGTTTTGCCCCAACATATTTTTTATAAAAATCATCATTAAAGCCTTTAAAGTCTATCACTGCTGCGTCAAGGTAATGATTAATATCCTTTAACGGCGCTTTATTGATACAACCATTAGTTACGAAAACATTAAGTAATCCTTTATTGTGCGCTATTCTTGCTGTATCAAAAGCGTATTCGAAAAAGATTGATGGTTCATTGTATGTATAAGCGATTCCTTCACAATTCATTGTTAATGCTTTGTTAACTATTTCTTGCGGGGTTACTCTCATGTTGGTTGTTTTTGGTGGCTTTGTTTGTGAGAAGAAATAATTACAGCAATACTTGCAATTAAAATTACAGCCTTGTGTTCCAAAGCTTAGTACTTTCATTCCTGGGTGGAAGTGGAATAATGGTTTTTTCTCTATCGGGTCTGCTTGGAAACCAGTTGGCTCGCCATAGACCAATGAGTGTAATACTCCTTCATAATTGATTCTGGTACCACAATGACCCACATCACCTTTTTTAATAATGCAATTCCAGGGGCATAAAGTGCATTGGATAATATCTTTTCTTAATTTTTTATAATAAACTGCTTTTTTCACATTTAATTATTAATTAATACTTGTTTAACTTAATTTTCTTTTATAACAGAACTTTTAAAAGAATGCACTTATTCCAAATTAATTAATGGCATTATTTGGTAAAAAGAAAGAGGAAAAAACTGAACCGCTCAGTTTTGGTTTCCCAGCAACAGAACGGAGGAGGCAAACTGACTTCGAAATGCCTGACATGCTTAGTGAAGCAGAGTACTCTTCTGAACCTGCGCCTCAACCAAGGCCTTTTGAAGCTAAGCCAATGGAGATTAGGGATGCGCCTATTCAGCGTAGCTTGCCTCCAATGCCTCAGCGCGAATTGCCTGAACCTGCGTTAATGAGGCCAGCCCCTGCTGAACCCGCTTTATTTAGTAGGCCGGTCAGTCCAATGACTATGCCTGAAGAGATTCAAGAGCCTTCAGCGCCGGCTATACAACGGTTAAGGCCTCACGTGTTCCTCAAGATTAGTAAATACAAAGAAGTAATGACGAGCATTGATAAAATTACTAATCATATTAGGGATTTAAAGAAATCATTAAAGAATATTCGTGACGCTGAAGAAAAAGAAGTGGCTAAGGTTAAAGAGAATGATGAAGTGTTGTTAAAGTTAGAAGAGATAGCGGGTGTTCTGGATAGAATTTTCTCTAATCCTGAGAAATAATTATTATTCTTATTATTAAAATTTTATTTTTAAAAAAGAACTAAACAACGTTATCTTAATAAAAAATGGGGGGCGGTTAGCTCTAAGGAGGGGGCACCCCCC
>JBAZFG010000004.1:0-94896 GCA_041653515.1 Candidatus Nanoarchaeia archaeon | reverse complement strand
TCTCATTTTCATTTAAGTACTCAATTTTGCTGTTAATACTAGCCCAATTATTTTCTAACTGTTCTAGTGGTTTTTTATCATTGAAGTTCTTTATTACATCCTTTAATCCTTGATTGAGGCTTTCCTCAAAAATGCTCTTAAAATCTTTTTCTAATTCTTTTTTTTCTACAGAATTATCAAAAATAGTTGTTAAGAATTCAAGCCAACCGTTTACTTCATTATCATCCTGTAATGATAGTGATTGGATTAACTCTATTTTATAAGCATTAAATGATACGTTATTCATTGCCCCAATAGTCTTTACTTTATCACCGAGAAATTCATAACCTTCTTCTAATGATTTAAGTACCGTTTCTTCAAAATTTCTTAATTCCCTGTAACGGTCTAATCTTCCTTTAAGGTATTTTTCTGTTTCATTGCTTTGAGTTAAACCTGATTTTTCTATTTTTATTTCATGTTCAATTATTAATTCTTTATTATTTATTAACAATTCATAAATTGGTTTTAGTTTATCAATAACTAACCTCCTGTTTGATTCAATTGTTTTAATATGATTTATTGAATCCTGTTTAAACTGATCAAGCATGAATTGCGGGTAGATTAATGTTAATTCTTTAACATCCCCTTTAACAATAATCTCTTCTTCTGTGATACACTCTAATTGCTCATTAAGACAATTCATATCAATGTTATTTAAAACTAATCTTGTTAAGCCATCAATCAGCTTGTAAGTTGCGGTTGGATTAACCGCGTAAAGCGATTCTAAATCATTTTTAAAATCCTTCCATTTCACTTTGCTTAAATTACTGTAATCACTAAACGTAATATTTTTTATCTTTTTGTTCTTGTAAGCTTTTATTTCATCCCTTTTGTAAGTTATGTTATTATTGTTAAGAAACAAGTCAATAGGGGTTGGTTCATTTATAATGCCATTTAACATTGTTTTACTCTTAGTTATTAATTCATTAATGAATGAATCACTGTTATAATCAGTTTTCTCAAAAGTCTTTAATTCATTAACTAAGTTATATAAAATGAATTTAGCTGAGCGCGACTTCTTAATGTTTATGAAATCATTAACTAGTAGTGGTAGTGATTCCTTATCATCTAATTTTCTTTTCATCTTAGTTTCTTTTCTGATAATCTCATCGTTGAATAATTGGCCTGTTATTGCTTCTTCTGTTATTCCAATTTCATCATAAGTATTCATGAAATACCTTAGTTTTGAACCGATTTTTGAGTATAAATCACAAACATAATCAATATCTCCATATATCATGCTGACTGCTTGTTTAACTAAGTTCATAAAATCTTGCTTAGTAGCTGAGTCAGGTTTGATTAATTCTTCAAGATTATTAATAAAGAATCCTTCATCATTGCTGAGGTAATCATTTATTGAATCCCATGATAAGCCATTCTTTGAGTCTTTATCAACTAAGTTTTTTATTAAGGTATAAATTATATCAGCGTTATCATCATTTTTTAGTTTTGTTTTTATTTTGTTATTAATACTGTTTGCTATTTCATTATTGTATTTGCCTTCAACACAACCCCTGTAAATCTTGTTTTGATTGGCTTTTTTGTAGATTTCATACGCTTCGTTTATTTTACTAATATCCTGTTCTTTAAGACCATCTATATTGATTGATTCATTTTTCTCTAATTTATCCCTGATTTGATGATTAGCATCTTCAAGCCCGAATAAGTTGCTGCAAGTATACAATAATTTTGAGCCAAGAGCATAGACTGCGCCAGGATTATTATTATTAAATAATTCAAAGATATCCTTTTCGGTTTTAGTGCTTAAAATTGAGTACCAATCCTCTATTTTTTTTAAGTTATTATCACTCATTTGTCACCTCAATAACGAATCTCTAAATTATTTTCTTTTAACCAGGTGATTATGTTTTTATCTAATAAGTCTGTTAAGCCTTGCGCTTGCAAGCCATAGATTGAGCTTAAACTTATTGGGGCTTTTATGTTAGTTTCTAGTTTTAATTCACTTCTAGGCCCTTGGATTATATGCACTAAAGAGGGGATACTATTTTTTTCATAACCTATAGTGTCACCAATCATAACTGCTTTAATGAAATCAATACCACCTAATTTATTTCGGATAGTCTTAACGTAATCACAATCAAGCGCTTTTGTAATATCAACCTCTTTTTGCTTATTAAAAAAATCAATGTTTGATTCAGGCAGTAATCCTTTACTTCCATAAACAATTGCTGGTGGTATGTTCATTTCTAATTCTTCAAAACTTTTTTCAATCATTGGCACCCAATAATCAACTAAGCTGTTAAGGGTTGTGTCATCAGTTAAATCAAATGTTAGCACGAATGCTCCGCCAACGTTTATTACTGATTCAACGAATGTCCTGTAAGCTAATTGACCTCCAAAATCCCAAATGTAAGATTTAACACCAATTTTTTCGTTAATAATTACTTCTTCATTAGTTTCCGGGTTAACCAGTGTTTTTTGTAATCGGTCTAATTTAACTGTTCTTTGATAAGTTTTAGTCAGGTAACCGGTAAGGGCGGCAGCTACAAGTGTAGACTTACCTACCCCACCATCTCCTGCAATACCAATTGGTATTTTTATTTCTGGAACTGAGTCTTGTTTCATAGGCTTAATTTTAAACTCCTTACATAGTTTGAAACCTTGTCTGGAATTGTAAACCCTTTTGCTTCAAAGTTAGCAATCAATGGCACTGTGTAAGCGGCTATGATGCTAGTCTCAATTAATTTTTCACCATTGTAAGCCCATAGCTTGGCTGGTTTAGGAGAAATTTCATTCCCACCGCCGAGCGCGTCGCCAACAAAGATGAATTCAGAATTAATTTCTTTCGCAAGACCAATTATTAACTCAAGGTCAGATTCTTCAATTAATGGTTTTCCATCCTTTACATCAGCAATTGATGCTGGGGTTAAAATCTTACTGCCATATAATGCAGTTTTTTGGTCACCTTTAAAGTTAAACCTGTCAACCCAAGTGCCCCACTTACCATCATTTTTTAGTGAATTCAAGCTTGTTTCAAACTCTTTTGAATCACCTGAAAAGACGTAGAGTATTGCGTCAGTTAAGTTAAAATAACCTCCTGCTTGCCCTACTTGATTTGGTGATGGGTTGCCTGGGAAATCAATAATCTTTGACTCAATGTTATTTCCGCTAAAACTAACAGCAGACAAATCATTAAGGTCTGGGTTTAATAATTTTATATCCTTAAATGAGTCTTTTGTTGTTCTTGTAGTTCCTTTAAAAACGTTGCCGCCTACAGCTGCGTCAGTAATCCCTGCTAAAGTGGTTTTTCCAACACCGCCTTCACCTATTGGCATAATATATCCTTTTTTCATTGTTTTTTTCACCTCTCATATTATTTTTTTAACAGGAATAATTTTACCAAAAAGCTTTTTTGCCAGCAATTTGGTTTTTAAATTCCCATTAGCTTGATTATCTACTTTTAACATTGATTTATAAACGTTTTCTTTCTCTCCTTTAGAGTCATTTTTTAATATTAAATAAGGGATTAACCCTCCTGTCCTGATTAATTGCTTATTTGAAGGTTCTTTGAATAATACCCTGTAATCCTCTTTTCCTATTATAAAATCAATCTTATTAAGGTAGGGGAATATCCCTTCAAAATTAATTCTTTTTTGTAATTCTATATTATAAATTGATGTTAATAATTGAATTGTTGTGTCACCAAGTGCTAGTCCTTCCATTAAGATTCCTTTTATTAATTCCTGTGACTGGAAAATATCCTCTTCTTTGAGTAATTTATCATCAATTGAGCTTATGTACATGTTTTCTATGTTAACATATGGTGGTAAAGGCAGTATTTCTTCATTGCAATTTTCATGCGGGCAGTTCTCTAATACACCATCCCACATTATCTTTGAGTTAATAATACCTTGTTTTCTTAGTTCTTGCACATCAAATAAATGTCCTCTTAACATGTTCTTTTTTAAGCAGTACAATTGTTTCTTAAATTTAGCGTTAATATGACCGCAAGCTACTGGCTGCCACTTGCTGTCATTAGATTGGGTTTTATTATTGTTATCAAAGACTGTGTGAAATATTTTTGAACTAAAATAATCAAAATATGGGCTTAAAGCTGATTGATAGTTTGGGTAATCAATCAGGTTTCTGATATCAATCCTTGGCAGTTTAGCAATTACTTTTTTTGATAAATCATCATTTAGCTCCATTAATGTTTCTTCTAGCTTACTGTAATTACAGTCATCGCTTTTTATGGTGAATGATTGTAATAGTGATTCATTATCCCCTCGCAGGCCTGTAGCATTATAAGAGTATGTTTTTAGTTCAGGTACATTAGGGATAACCCTGTTTTTAAGCGGGTGTTTTATTACCTCATAATCAAAGTTCTTAATCATTATATCAGAGTTATGAAATACGCTCGCAAGCGAGTTTAATCGTTCGGTTAAAACCCCTAATAATGGCTCAAATATATTAATCCCTTTAGTGTTGGTATAACCCTTTAATGGTAAGCCAATTTTTCCTTGTATAATAGCCCTGCCGTCCCCACCCAATTCGTAGTTGAATAGTACTAATTTTTTTGATGAGAAATAACAATGATTAAAGCAGTAATTCATTTTTTAACCTCCATAGCTCTTTTTGATGCTTGCATTAGTAATGATTCACTTATTTTTCTAATGCCTAACTTATTTGGTTCATCCATTTTTTTGCTAAAATAATTTGCTGCGAGACCAAAATCGTTTTCATTAATTAACCCATTAGTAACTGTCTTTAACGCATTAATTTTTTCTTGAGTGATAATTGCTCCAGTGTGCGCGCCTAATTGTTCTTTTAGTGATTCATCAAGAAATGAGGTTATTAATTTTTTCTTCATTAATATTAACGGCAGGTCATATTCTTTTTTGTCATTAACTTTTAAGTTCATTAAGTTGTTAAGATTCATAATTATTGATTCCTCCCAACCTCTTTCAATAGTTTGTTCATTAATCTGCTCCCATAATTCATTAATGAAACTGCCATAAGTGATTATCTTATCAGATAATTTTTTGGTTTCATTATTAAGCTCTTCGTTGAACACTAACCTGTGGTACTTGAAGAATGTTGAGACGATTTTCATTAAGTATTCATTAATGCTCTTATAATCCTCGCTTTCAAAATCCCTCTGGCGCATGGTTATGTACTCTAAGTCATTTTTATACGTTTCAAACATTGATGATTCAGTTATTAACTCATTTTTTAGTGTGAAAATACTTTTTTTATCAATCATTTTTGAGGCGTCATAATTCTTGAGGATTTGTTTAATATTATCAGATAAGAAGTCATCAAGAACCATTTTTGATAAATTGTTAAAAGAATTCTTTGGCATTTCAGGAATTACGTTGTTTTCATCATTAGAATCTATTATTCCATACTTAACTAATAATCGGGTGACTATTAAGCCATAGATCGGCAATGATTGTTTGCAGTCATCATCCTTTAATTCTTTTACCGAATTAATGTTTAATAATGCATTTATGTAATTTTCCTTGATAAACTGGTTAATGCTGTTGAATAATACATTTTCTTCTTTTTCATTAAATAAACTCATTTTATCAAAATCTGTAATTATTTTCATTAACGGCGAGTTAGCTTCCTCGTTTTGCAAAAAACAGTCATAAACATACTCATCAAAAGGTTTGCTTTCAAAACCATTAATCTTTTGTTTTTGAACATTCAGTATTTCTGGGAGTATTGAGTAAACAGTTTTTATTATTAAGTAATCATCAACATCATTAATTTGTTGCTTTATTTGCTCGTAAGCGTTCATTGAGATTATGTCATTATCAATTATTAAGGTCCCTCCAGATAAGTCCTTTGAGTAATCAATGGTTTTGTTAATTAATAACTCAATGTTTTTCTTTTCATTCTCATAATCTAATCCAATAAATTCAATATCATCTTTTAATTTATTTAGGGCTTCCTTAATTCTTTTCTCAGTTTTTGATTTAACTGTAAATAATATTTCATTGAGTGGCACGACAGGGTTGTAAATAATTTTTTTAAAATTCTTCTCGTTTAAACTGTTAATTTCTTTGATAAGCAAGTCTGCATTTAAGTTATAATTACTATCCTGTTCATAAGAGCTCATTCTGATACTTCATCTTAGTAGTCAATTTTTAAGGCTTTCGGTTATTGTTTTGGCAAAGGTTTATAAAATCATGACAGCCAATTTTTATTAATGAGCTCTAAAATTGAAAAGCTTTACTTAAAGTTTGATGAGCAAAACCCTAAGCATTCCTTTCTATCAAGTGATAATTGTATTATAATCCCTTATTATAATGATGATTTAGTTAGCGCTGGCGCTATTATTGAAGAATGCTTGCAGGATTTTACTTTAAGTGGTTATGCAATTAATAATCATAAATTATTTGTTGAACCTTTAAACAAGCGATTAGGTTATTCGGATATTCTTCATTTTATGAACAAATTTATTAAAGGTGAGGCGTTCAATAAACTTGATTTTTATAAGTTAATTAAGCATGCAGAACTAAGAGCTGGTGTGACTAAAACTCCTTTAACCAGTGTTTACGCTAAGATATTGGTTAAAGAGCATGAATCGCTTGATAAAATAATTGCTGATTACTCATTGAGTTGTGATGATTACTCTTCTTTTGATGGTGAGATATTTTACTTAAAACTTAGTGATAAGGGCATTAAGAGTCTTAATGACGTTAAGGGCTTATCTGATTTAACTTCATTAGTGAAACTTGACTTAAGTGTTAATAAATTAAGTTCTATTAATGTTGATAATTTATCCAATCTTAGGTATCTTGATTTATCTTATAATAATTTCACTAAAGTTCCTAAAATAATAAATGGTTTTGAGTCACTGGAACAAATAAATATGAGTTTTAACTCACTTAACGAATTGCCTTCTTGGCTTGGCGATTTAACCAGGCTTGAATCATTGAATCTTTCTTATAATTACTTAAAGTTAATTCCAGATTCATTAACTAATTTATCTAATTTAAGATACCTTAATTTATGGGCTAATTATTTGTCAAAATTACCCTCAGATATTGGGTGTTTAAACAAACTGGAAGTCCTTGACTTGAAGAGTAATAAAATAACTTCAATACCTGATAGTATTGAGGGCTTGGCTAACTTAAGGAAGTTAAACATTAATTTTAATAAATTAGAATCATTACCTAAAGGCATTGTTAAATTATCAAAACTAAAAACACTTATATTCCTTGAAAACCAAATGACTGTTCCATTATGGCTTAAGTATTTTGTTTTATGGAATAACATTAATATTAAGAAATGGTGAGTTAAGGCTTTTTGTTCTTTATTTCTTTAATTTCCTGCCTCATTAGTTCTACTTTTGATGATAAGTCATCAACGCTTATTGATAAACTCTTAACCATGTTTTCTAAGAACTTGATTTTATTATTGTTTAGCATTTTAAGTCAGCCTCCCTTTTCCATGAGCCATAAACGAGTCGGCCGTTAGTGAACTCATAAGTTGATAATTGGGCTTGGGTGAGGCAGACGCTTGCTTGCTGGTCATAGATGAGCAATTCATTATTACTAATATTAGCATAGACTATAAAATGATTATTATTGTTGAGTAGTTTGATTACTCTAACGCTCTCATTAAATAAGTATGAATCCTTGTTGAATAAGTCGCTGAATTGGTTTAATAAGAGTGAGAAAGTTTCATTATACTTTGATGGCTTGTAATTCAAGTAATTAGTTAGCACTAATTCTGATTCTATTACTTGTGCTCTGACTTGAATTGTTGTTACGGGCTTTAAGTAAATTATTGATAAACAAGCGCTTACTCCTAGCGTGATTATTAATAATTCAATCATTGCTGATTGGCTACGACGCAACTAATACCACTCCTGCGTGACCATTAATTAATAATGGCTGTCTAATGATTAAAGACTCGTTAATTGCTTCATCACAATTCCACGCTCGGCTTAATTCAAGGTCAATGATTGTTATGTTAAAGCCTTGACGACAAATATCATTAGGGATTGATAGATTATTAATTAAATTAATCATTGTTGAGTAATCACTAACTAATTCTTGTTTGCTAATGAAATCATTAATGTTTTTATAACCTGCCATGACGAAGAAAACAATTATTATTCCTAATAGGAATGTTTTGATTAATGATTCAAGCATGATAATCCCTCGTTAGTTATTAGTAATGATTCATAATAACACGTAATTAGCGCTAAACCATTGTTTGGTCTTGACGCATTATTCAGCGTGACTGATTCTTGATTGATTATTAATGTGCCATTAATTATTGGTTTGTATTCAATGTTGAATTTAGCGCCAGTTATTAAGCCTTGTTTGTGCAATAGGAGTAAATTATTTAGTTCTTGCTCATTAATTGATTGGTTGAATGATTCATTAAGTGTTGATAATAGTAATGTGAGTAATAACATTAATAATACACCTGATAATGCCATGACGAATGATTCTAACGGATTCATTGGAACACCACTGTCTCGTTCTTAACATCATCATAATTAAGCAGGCCATAATATAATTGAATTAAGTGATTGCCACTAGTTAGGTTCAAGGCGTAAATAATATCGCTGTTGAAAGGGATTATTAATTCTTCAGCGCCAGTGATTTCAAGCGAGTCACTTTCATTGTTGAAGTATAAGTTATAATCAATTGGTATGTTAATGATTGTTTGCTGCCAACTGCCAATACTGCCAAGGCCCTTTAATGATTTCATTAAATCACTCATGCTTGTTAAATCATTACTTAATTGTTTGATTGTAATATAATTAGTAAAATCATTAATCAAGTTAAACGAGTAAGTTATGACTATTGTTAGTATTATTAGTGTGCCTGTTAACTTGAAGGTGGAGTCCATTAATTAACCCAGTGCTGTACTAGTGAAGTTCTCAAGTGTTGCCACGAGCATGCCTGTGGCGTTGCCAATGCTTAAACCAATGTCGCTTGTAACATTAATCATCACCCCAACGACTAGCGCCGCGATTATGGCAATGATAATATATTTTAAAGGAAGCCCCTCCACACCTTTACGGTTCATTAAATAAATTAGTGTTATTCTTAACTTATAAGAGTTTTGATAATAATAGTGTGCCTAAGTAAATAGTTGTTGCGAATAAGATGTTTATTGATAATTCATGACGCAATAACACTTGGTCTGGCCCGTTCTTGAGTAATGTGTGATAGCGCGTTAATACTATTACTAAGCCAATTGTGTAAATGCCTAATAATAATGTCATTAAGTCAGCGTTAATTAAGCCTTGAAAATTAAAGAAAGCAACCCCTAATCCCGTCACGTTGACTTCAATGATTAATTGCATTATGATGATGAACGCGCTGATTAATGGAGCAAAGAACACTGCTGTTATCTTCATCATTGATAATACTTGTTCAAGCATTGACTTATGTTCTTCTTCTGCTTGTATCATTCGGTTAAAGTGTTCATAAACCCTAAAAACGCATTGGCTGCTCTTATCAACGCCTTGTTTTAATGCGTTGAATAATAATTTGAACACTGAAATAACTCTTTTTGAGCCAGTTTTAGTTAGTTCAGTTATTATTGATTCCTCAACCGGTGTTCTTAAATCACTAATATTGCGGTAAGCTCTTGATAAGTGATTAATTAACAAGCCTTTATTTTCATTAACCACTTGTCTTAATGAATCCTCAAAACTCCTTTTTTCTTGTAGTTTAGTGCCAATTGAGTAAACAACTTCAAGTAATTCACTTTCATTCTTTAAGGCCTTGTTTCTTGCTTTAATGCTTGGGTGGGATGTGCCGTGAAAATAAAGGCTTAATGATAAACCCAGTCCAAGGATTAGTGGCATTGAAGCGTATTCGGCTGGCATTAAAAATAAGTTGCCTGCAATCATTGAGGTGTAATAAATGATGGTTGGTGAAGCGATTAGTAAGAATATTATTATTGTGTACGCTTTGGCTGGCACGTCAAACCCCTGGCCATTAAAACCAAGTCTCATCATGCCTTGTTTTAAGTTATTCTTAACATCTAGCTCGCTAAAACCAGCTGGTTTGTTCTTTAGCGCATGATTAGTGTACTCATTGATTAATAATAAGTTAGCGCCAAGCAATATGATTAATAATATTGGGTTGCTTTCAATGTTTAACAAATTAACCATTGGTAGTAATGATATTAGGATTAATGGTATTATTGTGCCAAAGGAGAATAATATTAGTGTGTGAGTTTTTATCTGACCAAGGAATCGTCTTAATTCATTAATTAACCCGTTGAAGAATGAATCCATCCCGCGTTCAATTGTTCGCTCGCGGTCAGCGTCATTTAATTCCATTAAGCTGGTCTTAATTAAGTTCATGCCATGTTTGAATCCATCGCTATGATTACCCCAATCAATGATTATTTTATCAAATGATTCTTTGAGTGATTGGCCATTGATTATTGAGTTCTTATACGCAGTTGATAAATCCTTGCTTATCCTGCCGCCGCAATTATCTCCTGCAAGCCTGATTGCTCGTTCAAGGTTGGGGTTTAATTCAAGGCTTGTGCCAATAGTAGTGATTATTTCTGGCGCGTGGCCTAAACCATTTAATCGCTCTTCGCGCGCTTTAATTTTTGGTTTCTCAGTAATGTAATAGTAAGTAATTAATGCTGGGATAACACTTAATGTTATTATTAACAAATTGTTTGTTAGTAGTGTTATTACTATCATACTAATGATTAGTGTTATGAATAACCATAAGCGCGCTTTGATGATGACTTTATTAGGGTTTATTTTAATGAAAGCACTTGCGTTGATTAGTTCGTTGCTTGGTTTAACATCTTTATCTAAGCCTAATTTTTTGGCAATGATTAAGTAATTCACAGTATTATTTATCAGTACTAATTAAATAATATTACTGCACTAAGGTTGTCCTTTAGAATAGAACGAGCCGTAAGGCGAGTGGCTCGAAGAGAACGAGCCGTAAGGCGAGTGTGTGGGTTTTGCTGGTTGTTCTTTGTGTTTGGGCTGCTATCAATGATAAGGCTGTTGAGCGTTAGCGAAACAGAACGAGCCGTAAGGCGAGTGTGAGCTCGGGGAGATTTGAACTCCCGACCTCCGCCACGTCAAGGCGACGTCATAACCAACTAGACCACGAGCTCTTTATTTTCTCAATAAAATTGTCTTGTTTAAAAGTATTTTCATTCAATAAATGGGTTGTCTATTTCTTGATATTGATTTATTATGACTTCACTATTGATTGGTAAGTTTAGTTTTTCTGATGGCACAATAGTTTCTTCTTGTTTTATTATCTCAAAGTAAATGCTTATGTAACTTTTTGTTATTGATTCAATTAAGTTAATCTCTTTTCTAATATACTTAATTTGATACTCATCATTGCTTCTTTTTAATAATGAGTATAAATCCATTCTTGTATTATCTAATTGTTCAAAGTCTTTGTCAATAATATTTTGCAGTCGGACGCCCATCATCAGTAGTGTGATTGGTTTTTTCTCAAGTGTTTTTATTTGTACTGGTCCGTTAATGTCATCTGTGATTAGTAATTGCATTGGCCCGTCGTGGCTGCCAATGACTGATTTAAGGTTCATTATGATTTGTTGTTTTTTGCTTTTTATTTAATTTATTGCTTTAAAGAATAATTAACGAGCCTTTTGGCTTGATTTTTGTTGTTAGGGGGTATTGCCCCCTAAAATAACGTGCGGCTGCCGGGACTTGAACCCGGGTCGCAAGCTTGGCAAGCTCGCATCCTAACCACTAGACTACAACCGCATTTTAGTAGGGTTAGTACTCCTTTGGAATAATAATTGTTTTTTAATACTTTTGGTGACCTGGAGGGCAGTTAGTCCTATCTTAATCACCCCCTTTTTTGGGATTCTTTTTAGTTAAGCTTTTTTGTCTTTCATGCAGTCAGCACAGGCGCCGTTAATACTGTTTGACGCAGAAAGAATCTTGCCGCACGAACCGCACTCAACAAAGCCTTTTTCCATTAACGCTTTGAAGAAATCAATCCTCATAATAAAGAATATCGCAGGGTCTTTTAATAAACGTTTCTTTAAATTAAATGAAAAAACATAAAAATAGCAAGATGTATATATCAATTTTGTGAAAAGTTTTCAACTTAGTAAGCAAGAAAAGAAAATATTATCTATTCTTAGGGCTGATTCTCGAAAAGGTTACAAGGATATTGCTAAAGCGACTGGGGTTGCTATTAGCACTGTTCATAATACTATTAAACGATTAGTTAACGCTGGGGTTATTAAGAATTTTTCAGTTAAACTTGAGTCAAAAAAACTTGGTTTTGATATAACTGTTATTGTTGGGGTTAAAGTTAAGCACGGCTCGCTTGAAGCTGTTGAGAAGCGATTAAGCAATCATCCTAATGTTTGTCAATTATTCATTGTTACTGGCGAGTTTGACTTAATGCTTATAGCTAAGTTTAGTGATACTGATGCGCTTAATGATTTCATTCGAAACTTCATTCAGGGTGATACTGGTACTGAGCGAACTAATACTAGTTTAGTCTTAACAACTATTAAGGAGCGCTTAAACCCATTGCTTGGTTTTGATTAAGAAAATTTATAAAAAGTAAGTAATGATTCACTTAATCAATGATTAAGCACGAGCACGAGTTATTATTAAAACAGAAAGGCTACAAATTAGTTTGTGGTCATGCAGCTGTTAAGCCTTGTACTTGGTTGCGTAAATCATTATTTGATAAAGGTGTCTGCTATAAAGAACAATTTTATGGAGTTAAGAGCCATCGCTGTCTTCAGTGCACGCCAGCAGTAGCTTGGTGCAAGCACTCATGTCTTTTTTGTTGGCGCCCGCTAGAAACAACAGCAGATGGGTTGATAATCAATGAAGCTGACCCTGAAGTGTTGGCTGAATCAATGATTAAAGCTCAGCAGGAATGTATTATTGGTTATAAAAAAAATGCAGGGCTTAATCAGGTTAAGTTTGAGGAAGCAATGATGCCTAATCAAGTGGCGCTTAGTTTGGCTGGCGAGCCAACCACTTATCAGCAATTAAATGGTTTAATCAAGGCTTTTAAGACTCGTGGTTGCACTGTTTTCTTAGTGACTAATGGCACTAACCCTGACGCGCTAGCTCGATTAAAAGAACTGCCAACCCAATTATATATGACTTTACCTGCACCAGACTACGAGACTTACTTGCGGACTTGTGTGCCCAGAATAGATTCATGGGCTGATATAATAAAGACTATTCAATTATTCCCTAAATTAAAAACGCGAAAAGTCATTCGATTAACTTTAGTTAAAGGCTTGAACTTGAAAGACCCTGCTGGTTATGCTAAGCTAATACGACAAGCCAAGCCTGACTGGGTTGAAGTTAAGGCTTTCATGAGTGTTGGCAGTGCCCGCGAGCGATTATCCTATGATTTAATGCCATTACATGATGAGATAAAGGTTTTCTCAGAAGAACTAGCTGGCTTGCTTGGCTTAAAATTATTGGATGAACAACGCGACTCAAGGGTTTGTTTGTTAGGCTTAAAAAAATCTTTAATCTAATTTTTTCTTATCTAATAAACTAATCTTGTTGATTTCAACAAACCTTAATGGGTGAGTCTTCTTTAATTTAGTAACTAACATTTTTTGAATCTTATTAGTAGTAGCAATGAACACTAAGTTGTCTAAAGTCATGTTATTAACCATTTTCTCAAATTCTTTGCCGAACCGATCCCTGATTAATTTCTTTTTAGTGGTCTGTAAGTTACCATTAGCAATAGCCATGCACTTAACCCTTATTCTTTGTTTATCACTGGTTAATAAGTTTTGAATAATCTCAATACTGCTAATACCTTTTCTAATAAACCGCTGGATGTAAGCCCTGCTTACAATATAACCATTAATTTCTGTTTGAGCTGATTCTTCCTCAACCTTGCTAATAGCTAGTTTGATGCTGATGTGTGATTTCTTGAAATCACTGGTTAATTCTTTAGCATTAACTGTTATTACTCTGCCAATAAGCTTTTTAGGGTCATTACTGATAGTCTCGCCTAATTCCTTGCTGCCAAAAATCTTTGGGCTTAATAGCTTATACCACTTCTTTTTCTTTTGTGCCATATTACTAATTCATCAAATAAGCTCCCCTTTTAAAACTTTCTCAAAGTTATTAATGAACTCCTGCTCACTTCCTTTCTTTATATTAGCGCCTGCAGCTTGAGCATGACCCCCACCCTCACCTATTCCTTTAACTGCTTTAATTATTAAATCACTGGCTTTTAAGTCAGATGAGCCTGACTTGCGGACTGATACTTTAATTATGTTATCACTTTCAGCTAGTCCAATAATGAATTCTTTGCCAGAATCATTATTCTTGATTGAGCAGAGCGTGCCAATAATTTTGTAATTAATTTTGTTACCAGCAATAAAATATAAGGCTCTCTTTGTTTGTTTAACAAATTCTGGGTTATTGAAATTATTCTCAAGCCATTGTAAGCCTTCTGCAATAATATTTCGATAACTCTTTAGCACTACTTCAACTTTTTGTTCATAAGAAGGGTTAAGTAATGCGGATATGCCTAAACTGGGCATATTCATTCGACCGCAAGCGTTAAGCATCGCAGCCCACTCATCAATGCTTCGTTTTCGACCAATACTAAGTTCGTAAACGCTTCGAAAAATATTTGCTGGCTGGTCTAACTCACTGCGCTTAACTATGATGCCACTAATTAAGTCCTGCTTCTCATTACTTGATAAATCATTAATTGTCCGCCAGTCATCACCGTTCTTTAATGAGATGTTTAAATCGTTTAGGAAGTTAACGCTTGCAGTTTCACTTCCACTAACACCTGGGATAAAACCTTCATTACTATACTCTAAGGCTTTATGGACTGGTCTTGTGTTAAGGCCATAAACATTAAGATCTTGGCGCTCCTCTAACGTGCTGTCCTTGAGGATTGAAGCGTTTAGGGTTGAATCAAGCTCTTGTAAATCACCTTTAGCCCCGATTAACGCGATTGAAGCTGAATCACTTTTAGCGCCTAAGTTTTTTAAGAAAAGATAAGTCATGCCACTAGCACTAACTTTTGTGCCGCCATCAACTCCATCAAGACAGGGGTTAACATGAATTAAGTTATCATGCTTAATCTTGCCTTGCACTTGGTGGTGGTCAATAATGATTACTTGCCGGCCATTAATTATTTCATTAAGTTTTTCTAATTGACCGCTTCCAAAGTCAAGTAGTATTAACGAACAACCTTTTGGGCTTATTTTTTTTATTTCATCATCAGTTAATTGTTCAATAATGCTTAATTGGAATTGTTTGCCTTGACTCTTAAGGAATTTAATCATTATCGCAGCGCTTGATAAACCGTCAGCGTCCAAATGAGAGTAAACCCTAAAGAATGATTCTTTTTTTAATAACTCGCTGAATTGTTTTGCACCAATTTTTAATGATTCCATCTTGGAATCACTCTACTAGTAGTTTAGCTTTATCATAACTGTAAGACCATTTAGCTGGTAATTGACCTTTATTACGGTAATATTTAACTAATCGGTTTATCTTACTTTCAATTAATTGCAATGAACGCTTGTTATGAACATCATGATTATTGCCATCTAAATGATTCTTAAGACCAACTGCTTTCTTCATTAAGTTCATTAAGTCTTCTGGGTATTTAGGTGTTAAACCTTTTTCTTTAATTATGTTGCCTAACTTTGTTTTAGTAACTGCTTTTATGTCTGGCACGCCATAACTATCCCTTAAAGTAATACCAATCTTACTGTAAGAGTAATCCTTTTTCCTTAAGTCTTCAACTAAGTCTTTTACTTGTTTTTCACTGAGACTGCACTTAACCTCACTTTTAAATGGTTTAGCGCTGCCACTCTTACCTTTTCTGCGCGTATGCATCCTTGCCATTAAGATGAATTAAAAAGCAATCCTTTTTTAAACCTTTCTTAATTTTCTTAGTTTATTAATATCAACTTCAAGTCTTTTCTCTTCTTTTAGTAGTATTGTTTCAATTTGCTCAAACTTCTGCTCAATGCTCTTAAAATCATTGCTAATCTTATTTAATTCATGTTTAATCTCGTATCTGATAACGTAGTAATAAAATAAGACTAAGAAAGTTATTACTAGTATATCAGTAATTAAGTAATCTTTTAGAAAGAAACTGATTATTGTTATGCCAATTAATGATACAAAAATGATGATTGGCAGCGTCTTGAAATTCATCAATTATTAATTAATGTGTTATTGTTTAAAAACATTATAATTAGAAACACTTAAAAAAACAAATTACTAAGTAAAAGTTATGTACAATCAATTAAAAGATGGTTTGTTTAACGCATTCTTATTAATAGGTGCTGATGACCTTAGTTATAAGCTTGCTGAACAAATTAAGGCTTTTAATGATTTTAGTTGGAATGAAATTGAGTGTTTATGCAATTTTGTTGACCATTTTGTTGCTAAGACACCTGAAGTTAATTCAATTGTTAAGCCTTACATCAAGCAATTAGTTAAGGCTTTATATTAACGCTTGTTATTAAATTCTATTCTATGAGTATTGAAGATGACTTGAAGCAGGTGGAGTATGAGTTTAATCATATCCAGAAGAATAAAGCAACCGAGCATTACATTGGTAACTTGAAGGCTCGTTTAGCAAAATTATTAGCTGCTGACACGAGCAAGAAAACTGGAGGCAAGTCTTATTCAGTTAAGAAGCAGGGTAACGCGACAGTGGTCTTTGTTGGTTTCCCAAGCGTTGGCAAGAGCACGTTACTTAACGCGCTGACTGGTGCTCAAAGTAAGACAGCTAGTTATGATTTCACAACCCTGATTCCCATACCTGGTATGTTGTTTTATCGTAAAACTAAGATTCAATTGATTGACGCGCCTGGCATTATTGCTGGCGCTAGTAAAGGCAAGGGTGGGGGTAAGCAGATACTTAGCGCTGCTCGTAACGCTGATTTAATCCTCATCCTGCTTGACCCGTTGAAGAATCGCTTGAAAATAATTCATGATGAGTTGTACGCGGCCGGCCTCAGGCTTGACCTGACGCCGCCTGACGTGTTAGTTAAGCGAACTGACCGCGGAGGGTTAGTAATTGAGTCAACAGTTGAGCAGGAATTAAGCGAGGCCACTTTTAAGTCAATTCTTAAGGAGTTTGGTTACATTAACGCCGAGGTCTTATTGCGCGAGAAACTGTCAATTGACCGTTTCATTGACTCCTTGTCAAACAATCGTCTTTACTTGCCGTCACTGGTCGTCTTCAATAAGGCTGACTCACTGCCCGGCTCCAAGCTTAAGCGCTTGAAGCGTGATAATCCTGCGACTGTTTTCATTAGCGCTGAGAAGAAACAGGGCCTTGAGGAATTGCGCGAGGCCATCTGGAAGAAGCTTGATTTCAAGCGCGTCTACCTGAAGCACCCGGGCAAGGAGCCTGACTTCGAGGACCCCTTAATCATGCGCGGCTACGTTAACGTTAAGCGCATCATCAAGAAATTAAAGAAGGATTACGCTAGCGCCAAAGTCTGGGGCCGTTACGCCAAGCACCCAGGCCAGGTGGTGAGCGTTGACCACGAACTGCACGACGAGGACATAGTAACTCTTAGTTAAATTTATAAAAGGATAACTAAAATAATTATTCCTATGTTAGCATTGGATAATAAAAGCCTTGACTATTTTATTGAGAGCGCTTTAATTGATAAGTTTATTACTAGGTCTGAAACTGCTGATAAGATTAACCGCAAGCTGGACCCTGCTCGTTCCTTGTCGCGTTTTTATGACCGCGAGATTATTGCAGGTTTAAGCTCACGAATGGTTGAATTGATTAAGCCTTTGATTGATGAGTACCAGGAATCAATGCAGTTATTTAGTCAGGATTTAATTGATGCTGAGTGTTATGTTGGTAACCTTGGCGATGCTTTTGAGTTAGTTAAGCACGAGCAGGTTAAGATTAATTCAGAGCTTAACGAGCTAGGACTTAAGTCTGTGGCTGGCGACATTAATAATTATGTTGGCAAGGCCTTTAAGTTCTTGAGCAACCCTAAGAAGAGGCTGAATGATTATAATAAGATTCAAGCTGAAATCAAAGGGTTTAATGAAGTTGTTAAAGGCTTGAAAACTGATTTTGACTCTAACTTAAGCAGTCAGTTGGCTGGCAAGAGCGAGGCTGAGACAATTGAATTAATTGACCAGTACTTGAACCCTTCTGTTAGCAGTCAGTCAGGTCTTAAGTCATTCTTGTATAAGCATAAGAAAGGCCTTATTACCTCTGCCTTGCTTGCTTCAGCTGTTATTGGTTTTGGGGTTAAGACTGTTAATGGCATTAATTCCTTGAACCCTTTTGCCAGCGTGGTGCCTGATGACTGGGATGACTTGACTGATAATTACCGCATTGTCGGTAGTGATACTAACAGTGATGGCCATAATGACCAGTGGTCTGTGGAGCAATTGGATTGCCTTAATCAGGACGTGATTAGTTATAAGACCTTGTTTACTATTAATGGCAGTGATTCTAATGGCGACGGCCTGCCTGATGTTTTCTCATGTATTGGTTATACTGATGAGGGGAGTCAGATTGTCAGAAATGACTTAGTAGTTACGGTTGACTCATCTGGTGATGAAATCATTTTGAGGACTAATCAAAATTATGATGTCATTAATGAGTTAAGTCCTTGGCATGCCCAGGACGAGGCCTTGAGTAATGAGATTGTTAAATTATTCACTTGGCATTCTTGTATGGTTTCATCTGAACCAATAGATGTTAATGACGTTGGTTTATTATTTGGTGACTACGCTTTTGATTCAGGCTCAGGGCTTGTTTACAGAATGTCTGGTCATTATTATCCAGGTCAAGTGGTGGGTGGTGTTTACGCTGATATGGCTGCTATTGAGAGCTTTGACCTTGATGGTGACGGCTTTGATGATATTTACAGAGTGATGAGTGGCGGTGAGGACCAGGATCATTCATTCATGCCTACCTCTGTTCTTTATTATGTTCAGGCTGTTGATGTTAACGACAACTCAGTTCTTGACCAGGGTGACCAGTTGACTTCTGGCAGCAGGACTCTTGCGATATTACAAGCGCCTAATCCCGGTAGCGGCGAGCTTATCTTGAATGCAACTGGCTTTGGTTCAAGCCCGTTAACTATTAGTTATTCAGGTTACCCTCAAAATGGCCATCAGTGGGTTGATGACTCATTATTGGCACTCTTCCCCGAGGCTCAATTTATGAGCGGCAACTCAAGCATCAGTTTTACTGATATAAATATTCCTTTTGATAAATTATTAATTGATGGCCGTGCTTACACTTCAATCCAGCATTTCTATGAAACCCCTGGTAATTTACCTGGACAAGATGATCCCGGTAATAATTTTGATTGGCGAGACATGGGAATGATTATTGGTTCAGTTGCGGTTGCCGGGGCAGGCAGTTTCGGCGCTTTTAAGGGAATCAATCATCTCTCCAGTTCATTAAGTTACAGGCGAGCTCACCCTAAGATGAAGAAAGCTGATAGTTACACGTTTAAGGATACGACTATGGGTAATGGCGTTAATCATAAGATTGATCACACGCCTGTTGTTGAGAGTTTCATCAAACAACCATCTGTTCCATCTTGTGATAACCCACCAGTTACTGTTTCATTTGACGAACTAGCTTATGATATTGAAGGTGAGAAAGTAAGATTTAGTTATGGTAGCAAGCCGTTCAAGGAGTTTAATTTCAAGCCTAACGGGAGCAATTTTATTGTTCACCCAGTTACGTTGAATAAGAGTGTTTACTCGCCTGACCTTGCAAGCAAGGCTGAGGACTTGAAGCTGGCTGAGTTAGGTCTTAATAAAAGTAAAACCCAATTCCATTATTACTAAGCCTTAAATATTCTTAACTCATTAGGATTATAATCATGAAGCCTAGTATTAAGCAGGATATTATTGCTATTCTTGATGGTGTCATCACTGCTTTTGATAAATATGACCCTGACGCTATCATGGAGTGGAGTGACCATATTATTCATTCAGCGAGTATTTATCAGGAAGAGCATACGTTCATGGTTGCAGTTATTGTTTACTCGATTGGCAAGATAATGGCTAAGGGCAAGGTGCGCCGTTACCCGCAGGAAGCGTGGAATGAGTTTGAGTCAACTGTTAAGAATACTTTGCGTGAAGCACTTGAATCATTGCAAGCTGATAAGCACGCTGCTTTTGATAAATCAATGGCTTTGTTACAAAAAGCAGTGTTTAGGCTTGACCAATCATTTATGAGCTATGTTGATTATGTTGTTGATAACGCTAAATTAAAGAAGGGCACTAAGATGTTTGAGCACGGCGTTAGTCTTAAGCGGGTCGCTGAATTATTTGGGGTTAGTGAATGGGATCTGCGCAATTATGCTGGTAAGACTCGTATTCTTGAGCGTGACGATGTTGATGATGGTGTGGTTAAGCGTTTGGTTCGGGTGAGGCGGTTTTTCAAATGAAACAATTAGTGATTGATAGTAGCAGTCTGATTAGTCTTAGCACTAACTGCCTTTTATGGGTGCTTGACCAATTAAAATCTATTGGAGTTCAATTCATTGTTACGCCTGAAGTTAGGTCTGAGGTGATTAATAGGGCGCTTGGGGTTGATAAGTTTCGGTTAAGCGCTGTTAGGGTGTTAAAGCGCTTGTGTAATGGCACAATAATAGTTAAGGAATCAAACCCTACAATTACTAATAAAATCCTAAATGAAGCTAATAAAGTTTTCTCAGTTAACAATGAGTTCTTTAAGATTATCCACCCAGCTGAGATGAGTTTAGTTCAGTTAGCGCAGGAGAACGGGACTGATTCAATTGTTATTGACGAGCGGATTGTTGATAAATTAATTAATAACCCGCAGGGCTTGCGGTTATTACTTGAGCATCGGCTTCATACGAAAGTCACTTTGAATAAGGCTCATTTGAAAGAATTCAAGGCGTTAATTAAGAACGTTAATATTTTTAAAAGCACTGACTTAGTGGTTATTGCTTTTGAGAAAGGTTTAATGAAGGATTACCTTAATGATTGTGCTAGCAAGAAAGTTAATAAGGATTTTATTAGTGGTGCGCTCTGGGGCCTTAAGATGAGTGGTTGTGCTGTCAGCACTAAGGATATTAATGAGTACTTAAAACAATTATTCTAAGAAAGTCTTATAAAGAGTATTGCGATTTCGGGGTGTCAAATGAGCGATTATTTCCCAATAAATGAGGCAGATGTTAATAACATGAATGTTGGTTTTAGTAGTTGTTGCTTAGATGTTAATAATGGTGCTAAGATTTGCAGTATAAATTATTTCTCAAATGATTGTGGTATTAATTTAGTATTAGAATTTAATGATATTGATAATCAACAAGAACCTTGTATTTTCTCAATTGATTATTCTTGTAAAATATCGTTAGTTAAGAAAATGATTTCAGGTCTTGCTGTCTTGTTGAAAAGTAAGGGTTTTAACAAATTATTATGCTGGGAACCTGAAGAGAATTCAGAAGAAGAGGAATTGTATAAATCACTCGGTTTTGATGTTAACGTAAACTTCCCCGATTACTTAGTTAGAGAATAAATAATTTTACGGCCAGAACATGCCTTTCTCTTCATGGTCGCGCGGGTCATTACTCTCTATTCTGAATGAATCAATTGGGTCTGGCGTTATTGCTGACTCATTAAATGAATCAATTGGGCTTTTTGTTATTGCTGGCTCAACATGAGCTTCAACTTCTTCTTTCAAGTCATCCCTGACTGGCTCACCCTCGCGCGCAAGCCTTAATAATATTCTTTTTTCAACACTACTAACTAAGTCTTTAGTTGCGTAAACAGTATCAGGGTTAACACTAACACTGTCAATTCCACTCTCTATTAAGAATTCAGTGAAATCAGGGTACTCGCTTGGTGCTTGACCGCAAATACCGACTTTAACACCGTTATCATGAGCGCACTTAATTAACCACTTAATGCTCTCCTTTACTGACTCGTCGCGTTCATTAAAATAACCCATCATGCCAAGCTTGCTTGAGTCACGGTCAACCCCAAGAGTTAATTGTGTTAAATCATTACTGCCAATACTAAATCCATCACATATTTTGCTAAACTGGTCAGCTAATATCATAATGCTTGGCACCTCAGCCATTAATAATACTTTAAAGTCCTCGCCACGAATTAATCCTTCGCTGCTCATTATCTCTTGAACCCTAATTACTTCCTTAACCGTCCGAACAAAAGGCAGCATAACCCAGACGTTCTTTAAACCAGCATCCCTTACTTTCTTAATAGCCTTACACTCAAGCCTGAATGCTGGCTCAAAATCAGGGCTAACATAACGACTACAACCACGCCAACCAATCATTGGGTTACTCTCCTCTGGTTCAAACGCTTTACCCCCTTCAAGGTCAGCGTACTCATTTGTTTTGAAATCACTAAACCTAACAATCACTGGTCTGGGCTTAACTCTGCCAGCTACTGTCGCGATGCCATCAGCTAGTTTATTAATAAAATCATTACTCTGCCCGTCTTTGATTGCTTGTAATGGGTGTTTCTTAATATGGCTTGCAATAATGAATTCAATCCTCATTAAACCAATACCATCAAACGGTAGTTCAGCATAATCATCAATTTTTTCAGGAATACCCAGGTTCATGTAAATCTTAGTACCAGTAACAGGCGCTGAGTAATCCTTCCTAGCTATTGGTTCAACCTTAACTGGTTGTTGCTCAATAGTCATCCCACCTTCAGTGACTAGACCATTATTTGCGTCAACAGTGATTATCATCCCATCCTTTAATTTAGTAGTCGCGTCACCAGTGCCAACAATACAAGGCACGCCTAATTCCCTTGACACTATTGCTGCGTGACTAGTGAGTCCACCCTCATTAGTTATGATAGCGCCAGCGCGTTCCATCGCAGGCACCATATCAGGGTTAGTCATTTCAGTAACCATTATATCCCCCTTTTTTATTTTGTCAAGCTCGCTTGAATCATGAATAATAACCACTTTACCACTAGCTTTGCCTGGACTAGCGTTTAAGCCTTTAACTAATGAATTACCACTACTCTCAGTTTCTTTAACCTCGCCTTTACCAAAAAAAGTAACTGGTCTGGTTTGAACAATGAATAAACGATTATTCTCACTTGCCCACTCAACATCCTGTGGCATGCCGTAATGCTCTTCAATCTTCTTAACAACTCTAGCTAGACCAATTATTTGCACATCATCTAATACTTGTTTTTCTCGCTTTTGGTCAGGTATCTCAACTTCAATGTTCTTGCCGCTGATAGGGTCGCGGGTTAGCATCTTAATTTGTTTCTTGATAAGTTTATTCTTAATGCTGATTGTTTCTTTGTCAATAATATAATTATCAGGGTTAATAATGCCTTTAACTATGTATTCACCTAAACCCCAACCTGCTTCAATAATAATCTCATTCTTATTGCCTGATGCAGGGTGAATGCTAAACGCCACACCGCTCTTTTCACTGTCAACCATTTTTTGAATAATAACTGCTATTAGAACTGTCTCATGCTTAAGATTATTCTTAACTCGATAAAAGATTGACCGCGCAGTAAATAAGCTGGCCCAACAATCCTTGACAGCCCTTATTACTCCTTCACTGCCCTTAACATTAAGGAATGATTCTTGCTGGCCTGCAAAACTAGTGTCAGGCATGTCCTCTGCAGTAGCACTGCTTCTGACAGCGACGAACGGTTCCTTTGGCCTGCTAGCGCTTACTAACTCAAGGGTTTTTTTATTAAGACCATTATAATTTGGGCCAATCATTAAATTATCATAAGCTTTAGTTATTTCCTGCTTAACCTGATAAGGCACTTCCTCACTAGTGATTATTACTTTAATCTGTTTAGATGCTTTTTGTAATGCATCATTATCATCAACATTAAGCGTTGATAGTATATCATAAATCTCTTTGTCAATGCCTGTCTTTTCAAGGAATTCTTGGTACGCTTGCGCAGTGACTACAAAACCCATCGGGACTGGGAAACCTGCGTTAGTTAATTCACCTAAATTAGTGCCCTTGCCACCAGCAATACTAACATCCCTCTTGCTTAACTCATTGAACCATGCAATGATTTTCATTAATTATTCAGGGATTCCCTACTATATTATAAGGTTTATTGCTCAGCAGAATTATTTTAAATCTTTAACTTCAAGATTGTATTTGCAACCAAGTTTGTTGCCTGCTATCCTGAACGTTTCCTTAATATCCTTTAAATCACTTTTTTTAGCTCTAATAAAACTAATCATTTGATCTTTCTTAACAATCGCCGCACGACCTAATGCTTTACCAAAACAATGGCTCATACCACTTGAGAAACGATCCGCGCCCGCAAAGTTAGCTGTCGGGTTATGTCTCATAACATGATGAGGGTATATTTTTAGTTTTAAGTGATAATTATTCTTGCCTAATTTTTTCTCAAGATTCCTATTAGCGCTGATACGGAATGCTTCTAAAGCATTATGTCTTATTTGGATGTTATCATGGCATTTGAAACCAACTTCAATCTCAAAATCTCCATTAGTTTGGCCCATATCAAACTTCCTAATTTTTGACCCAGGCACACCTGTAACAAATGACGCTCGTTTATACTTTGAAACCCTTGTGTAAGGTCTCTTAGGCGTTTTATAACAAATCGCTGGTCTAAGCTTTGCCATGGAGAAAAGAAAATCCAACCTCCTTATAAATCTTTTCACTTAATGGTAAATTATTTAAATCAATTAGTTTCATCTGAATACTCATGGAACTAAAAATCCTATTGGATAATCATACTGATACAGAGTCACTTGGCTTATTTCTTGAGAAGGTTAATGGCTTGCCATTATTGACTGAATTAATCAGGCGTACTGATGGGGTGATGGCTTTGATTGATGATTATAATAATGATTCAATTAGCCCAGAGCAATGTTTTGATGAGTATTGTAAGGATTGTATTTTTTTAATGCCTGCTGTCAAGGAGTTAATCCTTAATGCGCGCAAGAATGACGTGAAGATTATCCCGATTGGTTCTAATTATAATCTGTTTGCTGGTGTAAGTCTTGATGTTAATACTTGCGAGTTGACAATTCATCATGATGATTATAATCAGGCGACTAACAGTGAGATGCTTGGTTATATTAAAGAATACTTAAGCAATAATAATTGTGATGCAGCCATAATAGTTGGTGCGCGCCACGATGAAATCATTGATGAGTTGGTTAATTACGCTGACAGAGTTAATGTTTTTACTAGTAATTTTTAATTGATGAGTAATTTGTAAACTTCATCAACTATTGGTTTTAAACTATCCTCATCCAGTTTTGGCATCTCATTGCTCATTTCATTAAAAATTATTGCGCTTACTTTTTTTATTTTGTTAATTAATTCTTGTTTGCTTATGAATTCGTCTTCAATCCATTTCTTGGCGCATTCAAGTTTCTTAATATTATTACTTGTCTTGGCATTGTCAGAAATATTAACTATCTGAAACCACCTTTTTCCTGAGCGCTCAGCTATTGATGCATCAAAAGTTATTCCTGTTAGGAATTTATTCTTGAATACGTTTTCTTTTTCTAAGAACTTGTCACTGATGTTTTTTCTGAAAATAATTATTTTGTCACCAATCTTTTGGGTTATTAATTGGCTTTGAATATCTAATAATACTTTGTTTAATTCTTTGAATTCTTCTTTATTACTTATTTTGTTAAACTCTGTTCTTTTAAACAAGTCTTCATCAATATCAAGTTCATAATTACCTTTTATTAAGTTTTGTTTTAAAACTATTTTTGAGTTCTCAATTTTACTTAATGAATTAAACATTGTTTTTGGGTTGTAATCCTGCCATTCTTTGTTAACTATGAATAAATCAATATTGCCATTGTAATTTGGGTCAATCGGTTCGCTAAAAGAATAATCTGTCTCGCCTAGTATTTCAACATAAGGTGCTTCCTTGTTCGCTGCAGTAAATCCTGGGTGGTCGTAAAAAACGTATATTACAAAATCGCTTTTGCCAAATTTCTCTGATAATATTCTCTTAAGTGAGAAGAAAATAATTGCTTCTCTTAAGCTGTAAAGGTCTTTTATTTTAATATCCTTTAGATTAACGTCAGGTTTATCATTAATATTCCTTATGTTTTGTATTACAATATTACTGACTGTCATTAATTATTTATTAATTCCCAGCGGCTTAAATATCTTAGTAAACTTTAAAAACCGCTTTCTGATTATCCTCTATTTAATGGCAAAGATTTATGTTATTGGTCATAAGTGCCCTGATACTGATTCAGTGGTTGCTGCAATAGCTTATGCTAAGTTCAAGTCATTAGTTGACCTTGATGATGAGTACTTGCCTGCCAGGGCTGGCGCGCTTAACCCTGAAACTGAGTATGTGTTGAATCGCTTTAAGTTGCCTGCGCCTGAACTATTATCAGATGCTGCTGGTAAGAAGCTCATATTAGTTGATCATAATGAGATGGGTCAAGTAGTTGACGGCGCTGACCAAGCAATTATTTTCGAGATTATTGACCATCATAAGGTTGGTGGTTTCCAGTCTAGTTCCCCAATATTATTTCACGCTGAACCAGTTGGCTCGACTGCTACTATTGTGGCTGATTTCTTCTTTTATCATAAAGTCCCGCTGAGTAAACAATTAGCTTCAGCGTTGCTCGCAGCCATACTCTCTGATACTGTTATTTTTAAGTCGCCGACAACAACTGATAAGGACCGTCGGTTGGCTGAGCAATTAAATAAGATAGCCAAGCTTGATTTAGTGCCATTCGGTCTTGAAGTCAAGAAAGCTAAGGCCAGTATTAAGAAACTAACTGCTAATGAGGTTATTATGATTGACTTTAAGGCGTTTGATAAGGATTGTTTTAAGTATGGTATTGGTCAATTAGAAGTGGTTGATTATGTTGAGGCTGATGAGCGCAAGGATGAGTTATTAAAAGAGCTTGAGTCAGTTAGGGTTGCTGGCGGCTTGAAACTGGCTTGTTTAATGGTTACTAATATTATCAGTGAAGTGACTCGTTTATGGTTTACTGGTGATACTGTTATTATTGAGAACGCTTTTGGCAAGAAATCAAAGGATAATGAAGTTTTGTTGCCTGGCGTGATGAGCCGTAAGAAGCAAGTCGTGCCAAAAATACAGGACGCTTTATGACGCAGGTTATCTTTGACACTAACGCGTTATTAATTCCTTTTATGTTTAAAGTTAACCCTTATCAAGGGGTTAAGGATTTGGTGCCTGGAGCTGAGTTAGTAACGCTTGAGGCTTGTGTTAATGAGCTTAAAGGGCTTAAACCACGCCAATGGGAGTCAATTATTGATTTAGGTTTGAGGAATGGCTTAAAAATAATTAAAACTGATTTGAAAGCATCGTCAGTTGATGATTTGATTGTTGAGTACGCGCGTCCTAATAAGGCGCTGGTCCTGACTCAGGATAGGCTTTTAAAGAAAAAGCTTTTAAATAATAGCTTGCGTGTAGTCATATTACGTCAAAAAAATCACTTTGTGATAATGGGTTGAGTAAAAAAAATGTACACTGAATTAAAGTTAAAATCAAAAATAAGGGTGCCGCCTCACTTGTTCGGCAAGAAGATAGCTGAGTCAGTTGAGGAAAGCGTTAGGACTGACTTTGAAGGCGTTCTGGACTTAGAGGAAGGCTTATTCTTAGGTGTTATTGAAGTATTAGACATAGGTGATGGTGTTATTGTGGCTGGTGATGGCGCTGTTTATTATGATGTTGTTTTCACTATTTTAGCTTATAAACCAGTTGTTCAGGAAGTAGTTGAGGGTATTATTACTGAGATTGCTGAGTTTGGGGCTTTTGCTAAGATTGGTCCGATTGAAGGTTTAATTCATAAATCGCAGATAATGGATGATTTCGTTTCTTATTCAAAAACTGGTTCAATGGCTGGTAAGGATTCTAATCGCGTTTTGAAAGTTGGTGATAAGATTCGCGCTAGGGTTATTGCTGCTAATTTGAAGAACTTACAGACTGCTAAAGTTGGTTTAACCATGAGGCAGGAAGGCATGGGTGTTTTGTCTTGGTTTGAGAAGAAAGTGGCGCCTGTTAAGAAAGCATCTAAGAAGAAGGAGGCTGAAGCTTAATGGTTGATAAGGCTTGTGTTAAGTGTAAAGCAGTGACTGACGCTAAGACTTGTCCTGTTTGTGGTAACCCTAAGTTAAGTGCTAAATGGAATGGTTTATTAATGATTTATGATGAGAATAGTGATATTGCTAAGGCAATGGAATTAAAGCCAGGCAAGTACGCTTTGAAGGTGAAACAATAAAATGGATGTTAAATTATTAAACGAGACTGAGAACCTTTTATTTAATCGTAATGAGATTCGGTTTGAAGTAGTTCATGATGGTGAGCCAACACCTAAATTAATTGATGTTAGACTTTTATTAGCTAAGAAGGTTGGTGGTGATTCATCGCTTGTTGTTATTGATGGTTTTAAAACTTTGTTTGGTATTGGCCGAACAATTGGTAATGCGCGTGTTTACAAGAATACTGATGAGATGAATGATTATGAGTCTCAATATTTATTGAAGCGTAATAATCTTATTGAAGCAAAGAAGGAAGGCGTTGTGACTGAATCTGCGGAGGCTGAGGCTTAAAATGGGTGCTAAGAAGAAGAAAGTGGTTCGTAAGGGTAAGAAGGAGCGCAAGGGACATGAGTCTAGTAAGAAGTACGCTAAGTACACTGTTGAAGGTGACTCTGTTAAGCGCGCAGTTTATTGTCCTCGTTGTGGTCCTGGCGTGTTCATGGCTGACCACCAGAATCGTCATGTTTGTGGTAAATGCGGTTATGTTGAGATTAAATAGATTTTAGCAGTATTTCCTTTAGTGTATTAATTGTTTTTATTTGGTCTGGCAGGAATACATCGTCATTAATCATACTTGATATATTTTCTATTGGCGCGACAGCGACTACTATTCTTGGCTTTAATCTTTTATGAACTTCATTAGTGAATTTATCCAAGTCATCAATAATTGATTCATGCTCAACTAATTTAGTGGTGCAGTGGCCGCCAATTATCATATCACCCTTGTCGTATAAGCCAGTCATTATTAATTCATCATTAACGCTTGTTGTTAGTGTCACGCAGTAATCATTGCTTGATTCTTGTTTGTATAAAGTTAGGCAGGTGCCTAGTTTTGTGAAAAAGAAATCATTGATTATTATTAAATTGTTTTTATTAATTAGTTTTAATGCCTTGTTATAATTCTCAATCAATTTATGATTAAAACCAGTTATTTTAGGGTATTTCCTGCTTAATTTTTGGTATATACTATCAAAGGTTCTTTGTGACATATTGACTTGTTCAGAGTTACATATTTATAAACTCAATTGTTTATTTTACTTTTAATGATTTGTCTTGGTATTGAGTCAACTGCTCATACGTTTGGTGTTGGAGTAGTATTTGATGGTAAGATTTTATCTAATGTTAAGGAGACTTATCATCCTGTTAGTGGTGGTATTCATCCTCGAGAAGCTAGTGATTTCATTGCTTCTAGGGCTGCTGACATCATCAATGCTGCTGTGCGTAAGGCAAGCATTGATTACAGTGATATTAACTTGATTGCTTTTAGCCGGGCACCGGGCATTGGCCATTCACTGCGCGTTGGCTTAGTAGCTGCTCAGACGCTGGCTCAATCATTAAAAATCCCACTAATAGGTGTTAATCATTGTATTGCGCATGTTGAGGTCGCACGACAGCTTACTGGCTTTAATGACCCGGTTGTATTATACACTAGTGGGGCTAACACTCAAGTTATTGCTTATCAGGGTGGTCGTTATCGTGTGTTTGCTGAAACACTTGATATGGGTGTGGGTAATTTTATTGACTCTTTTGCTCGTTACGCTGGCATTCCTTTTCCAGGTGGTCCAGTAATCGAGCAGAAAGCCTTGAAGGGCAAGTACATTCCACTGCCTTACGTTGTTAAGGGTATGGATGTGAGCTTAACTGGCATCTTAACTAACTTGCGTCAGAAACTAAAAGACCATAAGCTTGATGATTTGTGTTATTCGTTACAAGAGACTGTTTTTGCAATGCTGATTGAAGTGTCTGAGCGAGCCCTTGCTCATTGTCAGAAGAATGAGTTAATTCTAACTGGCGGCGTGGCATCTAATAAGCGCTTGCGTGAGATGTGTAAGATTATGTGTGATGAGCGTGGCGCTAAGTTTAGCGCGCCACCGATGGAGTATTGTGTTGATAATGGCGCGATGATTGGTTTGTTGGGCTTGAAGATGTATGAGTCAGGGGTTAAGTCAAGAATTGATATTAATCAAAGTGAAAGAACAGATGAGGTGATAGTTAAGTGGCGTTAGTTTTTTGGTCAAGGTTTTGCGCGGAGCGGAAAAGTTTGGATGAGGTGATAGTTAAGTGGCGTTAGTTTTTGCGGGGGGAATCAGGAGATGCCATGAACTGAAGGGGGGTGTCCCCCCTGCGGTTTGGGATGAGGTGATAGTTAAGTGGCGTTAAATAATAAAGAGCGGCTGAGCGAAGCGAAGAGCAATAAGCGCCAGATTATTGCGCAAGGGGCTGAGAGTAAGTTATGGCGTGATGGTTCAACTTTAATTAAGGCGCGGGTGAAAAAGTCTTATCGTATTAAAGAGCTTGATTTAATGTTGCGTCGCCAGCGAACTAAGGCCGAGGCGCGGTTACTGGAGCGGGCTGGTAAACTAATTAATGTGCCAAGAGTTCGCGGCGTGACTGATTACTCAATCACGATGGATTTCATTGACGCGCCAGTCCTGCGTGATGTGCTTGATAATAATCTTAATGTTATGAAAGAAGTTGGTCGTTTAGTGGCTTTATTGCATGTTAATAATATTATTCACGGCGACTTAACAACAAGTAATATGCTGCTAAAAGAGGGTGAATTATTCATTATTGATTTTGGTTTAAGCGAGGTTAGTGATAAAGTTGAGTCAAGAGCAGTTGACTTGCATGTTCTAAAACAAGCTTTGATGAGCCGTCACTATAATGTTTACCATAAAGCATGGAAGTTATTCAAAAAAGCTTACGAGAAACATTACCCTATTGGCAGGGAAGTAATTAAACGATTACTAACTGTTGAATCAAGAGGCAGGTATAAGCACCGTTAAGAATTATTTTATTCCAACAAGCTTTTCTTAGCAAGAAAACCTTGACCAAAAGAACTAAATATTTTACTCAGTAATTTCCATTTCCAACAAGCTTTTCTTAGCAAGAAAACCTTGACCAAAAGAACTAAATATTAAATATTTTACTCAGTAATTTCCATTTCCATGTTAACGCTCTTAGGGATGGCAATCCTCATTATCAGCCTTAACGCGCGCTCATCCATTGGGATATCAATTAATCGCTTGTGAATCCTTAACTCCCAACTCTCATAAGTTTCCCTGCCCTCACCACTAATAGCACGCCTAGTAGCCATTCGAATCTTCTTAGTCGGCAATGGCACTGGTCCTTTAATGTCAACCCCAGTCCGACTAGTAATGCCCTTAATTTGCTCGCAAATACTATTAAGTGCTTCAGGTTCAGTGCTACTTAATTTAATTCGGGCTTTCGAACTCATAAGCAGTAAAGAATAACAAACACTTTTTAAAGGTTTTGGCTTAAAGCAATATGATACATAGCATTAGGTTTAGCATAATCAGGAATCTTAAGCTTTTTTAATGAATCACCATATTCCTGATTATTAGGGATTAATTGTATGTTATAACTCTGAAATAAAGAATACCTTTTTGAACGCACTTCAGGTTCATCTTTAGTGAAACCAAAAATCTTCTTATGATGCTCATCAGTTAAATCATTAAACCGTGATAAATAATTAACAGTTTTATTACTTAAATGACAATAAATCTCTAATAAACTTAACGAAATATTAATTGAGTTAAAGAATAACCAATCATTAAAATAATTATTACTTAAAACCCGCTTAGTATTATTTAATCGGTTTTCAAGCGAGTCTAGGCCAATCATTAAGTCATCAAACTCATTTTCACTAACTGGCAGGCAGAAAAAAACTTCATTAGAGAAATTAAGGTTCACCATTAGGGAGAACTCCCATTAAATTTTAATATAAAAACATTTAGTTATTATGAAAAATAAAAAATAAAATTAAAATTCAAAAAATTAGAATGGGATTCTATGCTTTCTCAAGCACTTTGATGCACATACCTGCGCCAATCGTCTTACCCATATCCCTAATAGCGAAGTTACTCAATTGAGGGACTACACCCTTCTCTTCAATAACCATCGGCTTGTTAGGTTCGATAATAACAATTGCAGCGTCGCCCTTACGTAAAACGTCAGGGTTCTCTTCTTTAACCGCACCAGTCCTAGCGTCAACTTTAGCAAGTAATTGCTTGAAGCTGCACGCGACTTGCGCAGTACCGCAGTGGAATACAGGTGTGTAACCAGGCGTGATAACAGTTGGGTGGTCAATAATGATTACCTGAGCCTTAAACTGTTTAGCAACAGTTGGCGGGTTATCAGCGTGACCGCAAACGTCTCCGCGCTTAGCATCGCCTTTACCAACACCCCTAACGTTGAAACCAATATTATCACCTGGCTCAACCTGAGGCACTGTCTCGTGATGCATTTCAATGGTCTTAACTTCACCAGCAGCACCGCTTGGCTTAAAGACGACTTTGTCGCCAATCTTCATAACACCAGTCTGTACTTTACCAACAGGGACTGCGCCAATACCAGTAATGCTATAAACATCCTGAATTGGAATCCTTAATGGTAACGAAGTAGGTTTCTCAGGCATTTGAAGTTCATCAAGCTCTTCTACTAATGACTTACCTGTATACCATGGCATCTTATCGCTCTTCTTAACCAAGTTCTCTTGAGTGACTGCGCTAACAGGAATGAACTTAATAGTGTCAGGGTTAAAACCTGCGCTTCTAATCCATACCTTCAAGTCCTCAACCAATTTCTTGAACTTATCCTCTTTGTAGTCAATCAAATCCATCTTATTAACAGCAACCATTAATTGCTTGATGCCTTGAGTCCTGCAAAGGAATATGTGCTCTTTGGTTTGAGGCATAACGCCTTCACTAGCAGCTACGACAAGAACAGCAGCATCGCCCTGTGACGCGCCAGTAATCATGTTCTTAATGAAGTCCTTGTGTCCAGGGGCATCAATAATTGTGAACATATACTTGTTTGTCTCGAACTTCTTGTGGGATAACTCAATAGTTACACCCCTCTTTCGCTCCTGCTCAGTAGCGTCTGTCAAGTAAGCAAACTCCCATGTAGCCTTACCGTACTCTTTGGCCTTAGCCTTGAACTTTTCTAGTTCTTGAGGGCTTAAAGCGCCGGTCATGTGGAAGATACTACCAATTAAAGTAGACTTACCATGATCAACGTGACCAACGAATACAAGGTTTAAGTGTTCTTTCTTTGCCATAACCAGATGAAAAATAGAATGACTTTAAAAAGATTACTATTAACACTAAAGAATTTACTCTTCAGTCTTCATGCCTTTGCGTTGCCTAATCTTCTTAACAACTTCATCCTGCAATGACTTAGGTACTGGCTGATACTTACTGTCAATTAAGAACCAGACTCCACGGCCTTCAGTTGCGCTTCGAAGAGTGCTCGTGAAACCAAATGATTCAGAAACAGGTAATTCAGCTTTAATAATAACATTATTATTTTCTTGGTCCATGCTCATCAACTTACCGCGCCTTGACTGAACAATCTTAGATAAAGAGCCCATGAATTCATTAGGCGCTTCTATCTGTCTTATTTGTACTGGCTCTAATAATTGTGCTTCAGCGCTATTAAAACAAAAACGAATACCTTCCCTAACAGCTGGGTAAACCTGAGCCGGACCTCGATGAATCGCGTCCTCGTGCAACTTACAATCAGTGAAAGTAACCTTAATGCCCTCACAAGGCTCCTTAGCTAATGGGCCTGCATTAATTACTTGTTTGAAACCATCAATAACTAACCCAATGACCTCACCAATCTGAACAATACCCTTAGTGCCGTCAATCAACATATTCTTCTTGTAAATACTCCTAATACGCTTAGCTTCCTCTCGGTCAACGCCAATATCAATTAATTTATCAATAACATCATTATGTTTCTTCTTAATTTCCATATCATTTAACTCACCTTTAGCTAATGCGTCATAAATATTAGTTGGCATAGGCTCAATCAGGAAGAAGAAATGATTATGCTTGTTAGGACTCTTACCAAACTCAACATTACTCTTTTTACCAATACTCTCACGATAAACAACAATTGGCGGGCTAGTAACAATTGGAATATCATTATCGCGCTCAATCTTATGCTCAATAATCTCTAAGTGAAGCTCACCTAAACCAGAGATAAGACACTCACCTGTCTCTTCATTAATAGTGGTTCTCATAGTTGGGTCTTCTTGCTGTAAATTCCTTAATAATTTGATTAACTTAACAAGTTTTTGAGGGTCCTTAGGTTCAATACTCTTAGTAACTACTGGGTCAAACATATGTTTAATTTTTTCAAAACCAATCATCTCTTTATCCTGACAAACAGTTTCACCACTACCAACCCCTTTCAAACCAATAACTGTGCCAATATTACCTGCAGGCACACTATCAACAATCTCACGCTTATCTAACTTCATGATGAATACTTGCTGGAACCGCGAGTCAGTTTTAGCGTTAACCATGTAAACTTCATTACCCTGCCTTAAAGTGCCGCTAAAGACTCTACCAAAAGCTAACTCACCTGCTTGTGGGTCATTAAATATTTTAGTAACAATGAATACTAATGGGCCTTCAGGGTCACAGTTCATTAATGATTTACCAACAACACTATTAAGGTCCCCATGCCATAAAATTGGTATCCTCATCTTCTGAGCCTCAATCGGGTTAGGCAAGTGCTTGGTTACCATATCAAGGATAACTGAGTGAACCGGTGCTTTATCACCTAATTCATTAATTGCTTCTTTACCACCCTTATAATAAGCATCTAATACATCCTTGAAAGTCATTCCTTTCTGCTTCATTACAGGCACGCTCAGGCCCCAACGGTCAACTGCTGTGCCAAAAGCAACTGTGCCATCATTAACATTAATCTGCCATTTATTCTTCAAGTCAGCAGGCGCGTTATCATAAATAATTTGATTAACCTTAGCAATAATCCTAAGGAAACGCTCCTGCATTTGCTCAGGTGTGAGTTTTAATTCTTTTAATAATCGGTCAACTTTGTTAATGAATAAAACTGGTTTAACTCGCTCCTTAAGCGCTTGCTTTAATACAGTCTCAGTTTGAGGCATCGCGCCCTCAACTGCGCAAACAACCACTAACGCGCCATCAACTGCTCGCAAAGCCCTTGTGACCTCACCGCCAAAATCAACGTGGCCTGGCGTGTCAATTAAGTTAATTAAATAATCAATATCATTAACATTATGAATCATGCTAACACCAGTGTTCTGAATAGTAATACCTCTTTGTTGCTCTTCATCAGTTGTATCAGTCATCCGGCGAGTACCAGCTTGCTCCATCCGCATCATACCAGCACCAGCCAATAATGAGTCACTTAAAGTTGACTTACCATGGTCAATATGAGCAATAATACCCATATTCCTAATCTGAGCTTGTTTCTTATGAAGAAAAGCTATTTTATCATCAAACTTAGCCATATACGAAAAAATGAAAGACCAACCGTTTTTAAAGATTACTATTAATTCATAAAGTTTAAAAGGGCTTAGTTAGGAGTAATCATTTATGTATCGTGAAAATAAGGCTTATCGGACATTAGAGCTTGAATTATTATCAACAGAGATTAATTGTATGGGTAGTTTTGCGCTTAATGCTCTATTAGCTAAAAAAGGTTATATGACTATTGATAACCAGATTAAATGTATTAATGATAAAAAAGAGTTATTAAAAAATAATGCTTACTTATTTGAGGATTGCAAGTCAATGGAACAAGCAGTTTATGACTTTAATGAATCCAATAAAGGATTGACTGAGTTTAAATCATTAATTAATCACTTAAAAGAAATTAACCCTGACTTTGTTAAATGTGAAAAACCACTCATTGAGGAAGCCATTAATCAATTAACTGAAAATATAATAATTAAACGCAAAAATAATAATTATTACTTTAACAAGCCTAATCCATCTCTCACTCTTAGGGTGCTTAATGATTACATGTTATTATTAGAGGATAATTACCCTAAATTAATTAATTCATTAAAAGAGGCTATTGAGCAAAGAGAATCTAACTTAATAGTTGTTAAGGAAGAATTATCTGCTTATCAACAACGCTTCTTACATAAAGATACTACTATCAAAAAACTTGAGCAACAAATTAATGGCATTAACACAGACTTAAAAGAACTAAGCGCTTTGTTAAAAAAGAAAGAAATTAGAAAATCATCCAAAGAACTTGATTGTTATATTAAAAAAACTGCCATTGAATCAGTAATAAACTACGTTGAAGAACAATTCATTAATAAAAACACTGATTACACGCTAACCCCGCCTGAAAATCTTGATGAATCACTTACAGTCGAATTCTATAATTGCCTAAAAGAATTCAATGTTTGTCGAGTAAACAATAACCAAGTATCAATACTAATAAAGAATGATAGAAATGGTCTATTAAGTTTAATTAAGAATATTGAGAAAAAAATATAATTAATCTTTTTTTATCTTGATACAGCAGCTTGTCGTTCAGTCTCAAAGAAACCCTTTCTTAAAAAGAAAGGGCTTCACCCCAAAGAATAATATTAATTATTAGAAAAAATCAATTTTACCTGCTGGCAGCAGCTTGTCGTTCAGTCTCAAATTTCTTACTAATAGCTAAACTCTTACGGTCATTATTGTAAGCAGCAATAATCTCATCAGATAAAGTGCTCCAAATACGACGTTTACCCTTATTGCTCGCTTGGAAAGCGCCCTGACTCATCCAACGAAGCGCTAAATCAACCCTTCGCTGAGGCGCGCAATCAACTGCTTTAGGATGCTTAATACCACCATACTGAACTGTTGTGACTTCCTCGCGCGGTGAAGACTTCTCAATCGCCCGAACAATCACTTCAACAGGGTTTATTTTAGTCTTACGCTCAATCTCAGTTAAAGCCTTAATCATAACCATAAAAATAGTATGACCCTCACCAATCTGCTCAGCACTACTCCAATAATGCTTCTTGCCCTTATGACCACTAACAGGCACATGATTCATTAATCGCTCAACAATATGTTGTTTACTCTTCCAGAAACGAGTCTTTTGGTTACGACCATGAGTCTTAGGCACGATTACTGGTTTAAGATTAATATAACGCTTCAAACCCTCATCCTTAACCTCAATATTATTAGTATCCCACTTATCAAACAATTTAATATCACTAAAATCAATCAAGACTTCCTCGCCTTTCTTAACAATCTTCTTATCCTCAATTTCCTTTGCTTTCAGCAATAAAGATTTCTTAACCATTTAACATCATCTAACTGGTTTCTCCTTCTTGCCTGCAATAAGCATTGGCAAACTAACACCATTAACACTAACTACTTTGAATTTAACACCAGGAATATCGCCCTTACTACCACCCATTGGGCCACCAATACGCTCAATTAAAACAGTGTTATGCTCATCAACATGCTTAATAGCGCCTGTTCCAGGCACGAACGCAGTCACGTTCTTACCATTTTTAATTAATTGAACCACAACACACTTACGCAAAGCTGAGTGTGGTTGTTTACAAGAAACATTACACTTAAGCATTACAATACCCTTAGCTCTAGGCGAACCCTCTAAAGGGTCATGCTTGAAACTCAAGCCTAACTTTTTCATCTTATAACCCTTCTTAGCAGTCTTAAACTTCTTGCGCCGGCTAAGCAATGCTCTGCCTGCAAATAAACCATTAGGCTTTTTCATACTCTAAAAGAAAACCCCGAAGGCTTTTTAAATATTTCCTCTAAACAATGTTAATGTCATCAATATTAAAATATCTCTTTAATAATCCACGAGCTTTCTTAACCTTGCTCTTAACATAAGATTTAGAATTAATGTGATTATCATTCTCAACAGATACCTTAACAACCCGTCGATTACCACCATCAACATTAACTGATTCCTTAACTTTGACTGGCCTAAAAATATTATCCAAAAAAGATTTTAAGTCATTATTAAACTCAATAATCTCAACTTTTTTCTTAATTAATCGCTGTAAATTCTTAATATTAGCTCCATTCTTACCAATAGCTAACCCAGCTTGACCTTCTTTAACAACAAACATTATTTTATCCAAATCAATAATACAATCCTTAACACTTGCTTTAGTAATTGATTGAAATAAATTAATATGCTTAAGACACTCATTATCAAAAATTATTTTAAGATTACTACTCATTTCTTCCCTTCCGACTTCAAACCCAAAACACTAATATTAAAAGGTTTTTTACACTTAACCCCTAAATCCTTGGATGACTCACTAAGTTCCTTAATAGGTGTTTTACCTGCAATTAACTTTAATTTATCAATAAAGACTTTACCGTTAGCTGAAACAAAAATCTCTTTAACACTGCCCTCATTAATTGATTTAACAACGTTCTTAAAACCAATAATTAAGCCATCACTCTTAACTGCTTTTTCAATATCACTTATCGCCACGTTTCATCACCAACTTAACCATTCCTGTACCAATCGGAGCCGGTTGATTAATCATTACGTTCTCAACAATGCTTGTTAAGTTATCAACTTCACGAGTGGCTGCTGCTTTAAATAAGTGACGCAAAGCAACTTCAAAACTAGCCCGCGCAAGAACAGACGCCTTACTCTTAGTGATACCATAACGATTAGTGCCCTTAATTTCACCTGTATTAGTCATCGCATCAGACACTAACATTAAGTGACGGTCATCAACAGTTAAACCTTGGTCTTTAAGCGTTGCAAGAGTCTCATTAATTATTGCAAAACGAGCCGCTTCAATACCAAGCACTGATTGAATCTCAAACAAATCATTAGAAGTAGTTCTAGTCTCATCTACTTCAGGAATTTTTAAGACTTCCTTCATGTTAGCGCCAGCAGTCTTGATAATCCACTCATCAATTTCCTTAACTGGTAGGACTTGTGATATCCGTGGAATACCCTGAATATGAACATCCTTAATCTTAGCCCTTAATTTATAGAGCTTGCTAACATCATCTTTTGGGCCCTTAACATTAATTATATCACCCTCAAAAGAACTTTCAATGCCTTTAATCTTCTTGCTAATCTGACGACTAATCTCTTCAGCACTAATCTTAAACGTCTTTAATTTACTATTACTTAATTGGATACTAATAACATTATTAGTTAGTTTGACCGTAATCCGATCCATTACATCCTCAAGTTTTAATTCTAATAATTTTGTGGCAATACTCTTGACTTCATCTTCATTGTTTTTAACATCATCATTTAAGTAAACAGTCATTGATGGAGTGGCTGGTGTCTTCCTAGCATCAAAAATCTCAATTAATCGCGGTAAACCAAGCGTAACATCAAGTTCTTTAACACCTGCGAAGTGGTGCGTTCTCATAATCATCTGAGTGCCTGGCTCACCAATACTCTGAGCAGCAATAGTGCCAACAGCTTCACCTGGTGTAATCAGAGACTTATGATAATTTTCATCAAAACGCTTTAATTCATCGCCAGATAAACTTTTTCTAATATTACTAATTTTTAGAGGTAGGTTCATAATAAGTGACCTCCCCTAGTTTTTGAGACATCAACACCATCTTCACCATAAGTGAATTGGATAATATTATTATTACTATCCCTAACAGTACCATCACAACCAACCTTAATGTCCTGTAAAGCGTTAATTAACCGACGCTGCAAATAACCACTCTTAGGTGTTCTCATTGAAGTATCCATTAATGAATTACGACCCGCGATTGAGTGGAAAAAGAACTCAAATGGGTCAAGACCTGCTTTATAACCATGACTTGAGAAACCATGCGCTTCAGCTCCAAGGTCACTTTTATCAAAATGAGGCAACGCACGGTCATGATAACCCTTAGTGATTCGCCTGCCACGCAAAGCCATCTGACCAATATTAGCTGCAATCATACTTAAGTTAAGAAGCTTACCACGAGCGCCGCTCTCAGCAATAATAACTGTACCGTTATTAACCCCTGCGCCAGCCAAACACTCCTCAACAACTCGAGTGCACTTATTACGACCCTTATTAAGAACTGCCAGAATCTTTAATTCAAGTGTTTCACGCTTAGTCTTACCTGGATGAATCTCAAACTCACCAGTCTCATACTCTTCAATTAAACTTTTAACCTTGACTTTAGAGTAATTAATAACACTCTTAATTTTCTTAACACCCTCTTCAGGGATATCTGAGTCGCTTGGCGCAATAGTAATGCCTTTTATTTGTAAGTACTTAATAAGCATTAAAGTTGATTTATTAATGAAATTAGTGGTAATATCATTGCCATAATCCTTAATTAATCGATGAAGTAAATAACCCTCGCCAGCTCCAATACAACGCTTGTTAATAATACCACTAATTAACTTACCTTTCTTAATTTTAACATGATTATCATCACTTGTTTTATAATCAAACTCAAAATCATCTGGTAATAACATGCTAAATATTTCTTTACCAGTGAATTCTTTCTTATTGCCTAAATCTTTAATTAAACCTGCAAAAGTAAGTACTTCCATTGCATCTTCACGACTAACTTTAGTATCATCTTGTGTTAGTAAGTAAGACGCTAGAATATGATCATTAATTAATCCAATGATAGGTAAGCCGTAACGAGGTGAGACTAAGTTATTCCTAACACTTAATAACATCTTGGATTCAGCTCTGGCTTCCTCAGTCTGCGGTACGTGAAGATTCATTTCATCACCATCAAAATCCGCGTTATAAGGAGGGCAAACACATAAGTTAAGCCGAAGAGTTTTATTAGGTAATATTCGCGCCTTGTGAACCATTATACTCTGCCTGTGAAGACTTGGTTGCCTATTGAATAACACTGGGTCACCATCCATTAAGTGGCGCTCAACAATATAACCATACTTTAATTCCTCTAGAATAACTTCTTGAGTTTCAGGAGTAATCTGCTTTTTCTTACCATCAGGCGTGATAACATAAAGCGCGCCAGGATGATTTTTAGGTCCGTTCTTAATTAAACCTTTTAACCAATTAATGTTCCATTCAGTTACTCGCTCAGGTACAGTTAACTCAGTAGCCATAACTTTAGGCACGCCAACCTCATCAATCATAATGAATGGGTCAGGACTAATAACTGAACGAGCACTAAAGTCAACTCTCTTACCAGCTAAGTTCTTCCTGAAACGACCCTGCTTACTCTTAATACGTGCACTAAGAGTTTTTAACGGCCGACCATTCCTATGACGCGCGGGTGGTATTTGCGAAACACTATTATCAAAGAAAGTAGTAACATGATATTGTAATAACTCCCATAAATCATCAATAATAATCTCAGGCGCGCCAGCCATTAAATTCTCATATAATCGTTCATTAGCCCTAACTAAATCACCAAGCTTGTGGGTTAAATCATCCTCACTCTTAGTGCCTGACTCAAGAGTGATTGAAGGCCTAACTGTAACTGGTGGCACTGGAACTAAAGTTAATATCATCCATTCTGGCCTGCCTGCTAATGGGTTAAAACCAGTTAACATTAAATTATCATCATTAACTCGTTCAAGCCATTCTCTAATATCTATTGGAGTTAATTTCTTCTTACCTTCATAAAAAGTGTATGGTTTAACTAATTTAATCAGCTTTTTCTTAGCTTCACAATGAGGGCATTTCTTTTTATTAATTAATAATTTAACAAGGTCATTCTTCCTGCTTAATTTTAATAAATCATTTTTCTTTAATTCCTCTTCACTTAAATTACTCTTAAGTTTAAGCACATCATCATCACTAATCATTGCTTTACCGCAATCACGACAAGTAGTCCTAAGTAAACGATAAAGCCATTTAACATATTTAATATGAATTACTGGTCTTGCTAATTTGATGAAACCAAAGTGACCAAGGCATTCCTTAACTTTCTCACCACAAGTCCGACACCTCATACCAGGATTAATAACACCCATTCTCAAATCCATTAAACCACCATCAATAGGGTAACCATCAGCATCATATAACTCTGGGTTAACTACTTTAACAACGCTCATGTTCTCAATAACACCAGGGCTAAGTATTCTAAACTTAATCTTATCAACTTTATTCCTTATTATTTCCATTTTAATTTTTCTCCTTAACCTTTAATTGTGGATAAATACATAATGATTTTAATTCATCTAATAACAACTTAAACGCATAACTCATCTCAACTAATACTATTTCGCTTTTATCACCACAAACAGGGCATAAACCCTTATTCTTGAACTTATTGTAAATAGCAACTAAACCACATTTCTTACAAATAGGAATAATCGCTCTATCACTATTAAACCTTTCCTGTAATAACAGGCTTGAACCATGACTAATAAGACAATCCTTTTCCATTTCACCTAATCTAAGACCACCTTCCTTAGCGCGACCCTCAGTTGGTTGTCGTGTTAATAATTGAAGCCTGCCCCTACCACGAGCTTGTATCTTGCCTGAGACAAGGTATTTTAATTTCATATAAAACATATTACCAATCATAATTCGAGCTTTATACATCCTACCAGTTCGACCATCATACATTGCTTCAGTGCCATTATCCCTAAAGCCCATACTTAACAACATACTCCTAAGCTTATCCTCAGGCGTGGCCTCAAAACTAGTTGCGTCAATAACCTCACCACTCATGGCTGATGCTTTGCCACCAACACACTCAAGCACCTGAGCATAAGTCATTCTTGATGGAATACTTAATGGACTGAAAATAATATCTGGCACAACACCTGACGCAGTGAAAGGCATCGAATTTTGGGGCACAGTCATACCAATAATACCTTTTTGGCCATAACGGCTCGCAAACTTATCACCTAATTCAGGGATGTGCTCTTCTCTAATAATTACTTTAACCATCTTATTACCTTCACCACTCTCAGTGATCATAACTGAGTCAACCACACCATTCTCATCACTCTTCATGGCTGCACTAGTCTCTTTCCTTGACTCAACACTAACCCTGAATTCTTCAACACTAGTCATAAACCTTGGTGGGCTAGTCTTGCCAACTAATACTTCATATGGTTTAGCTTTAGCTTCAGGGTGAATAATACCATCTTCTTCTAAATGAGCATAAGATTCTTCTGTTCGATAACCACTAACATCTTTATCAGGAATACCAATCTTATCTTTGATACCACCAGCATATCTTAATTCTTCACATTTAGTTGGCTTGAAAGAATTATTCCTAAATAAACCGCGATCAACTGATGATTTATTAATAACAATTGAGTCCTCCATATTATAACCATCCCATGGCATTACTGCAACAACAACGTTCATACCAAACGGATGAAGGTCATAATTCATTAAATCATACATTACTGTTGAGATTAATGGTTTCTGAGCATAATGCATTATGTGCGCATTAGTATCATCACGCAACAAGTAATTACTAGCATAAATACCCAAGCCCTGCTTAGTCATTTTTGAACCAAAAATAATTCTAGTAGCCATGTTATGCCCTGCATAAGGAACCAGTGATGCTTGATTACCAAATATTACTAAAGGACTAATCTCCAAGTGAGTATGTTCATCAGTGATCGCACTTTCATTAATTGCAATCTTAGTATTATCCTCTTCATTAGCGTCTAAATATTCAATAACACCTAACTTAACTAAACCATCCCAATCAATCTCATCTTTTGATAACTTATTCATTAATTCTTTAGTTAATAATGGGACGCCGTTCTTGACAACAATTAATGGTCGTCTAGCCCTGCCCTTTTCAGTTGAAATCTCAACATTATCATACTCCTCATCATAAGAGACGTTCATCATACCAATTAAATCACCTTTGCGTCGCTTAACCCTTAATTTATTAACAAAATCAACTGGTTTCTCAGTTACGCCAAGGAAAACACCATTAAGGTAAATATCACTCATTATTTAATCACCTTCACTCCTAATTCACTAATTGATTTAATGATATTATCATTGTCATCATTGTTAACCTGAGTGCTAATTTCACAAGTGATTGCTAAAGTTTTTCTTAAACCAACGTTTTGACCTTCAGGTGTTTCTGAAGCACAAAGCTTGCCCCATTGAGTTGGGTGTAAGTCCCTTGCCTCAAAATTCTCACGAGCAGAACTTAATGAACTAACAACCCTCTTTAGATGAGAGATTGTTGCCACAAAATTATTTCGCTGCAAGTGCTGACTAACACCATGTCTGCCGCCAACCCATTCACCAGTAGCAAGACTGCTCTTTATTCGAGAAGTTAATAACTGTCGTCTGGTAATTGCTTGTAAACCTGGCAATTTACCTCGTTTGACTAATCGCTCAAAATTATATTTCATATCGCTTGCTAATATTCTGAATGAATACCTGAATAATCCTTCCATCATATCACCGCATAATCTTAATCGCTTGTTTGAATAATGGTCTTTATCATCCTCTTCAACAAGACCATAAGATAATTTTAATAATTTCTTAACCATATTAGCCAAGTAATACGCTTTACGTAATCGGTCGCTTTCTTCATGACCAATATGAGGGAATAAGTACTTATCCATCATCCTAATAGCTTTCTCAACATTAATCTCCTCACGTTTACTGCCACCAATCTTCTTACCAATAGTGCTTAATGCATCAGCGTGATCTTTAATAGACGCTGTTTCATACAAGTTAGTATACAACTCACTCATCATCTTCTCAGTCGGGTTAATTGCTTTAACAATATCCTTATCACTGCAAATACCAAGTGCTTTCATTAACAATGTAAATGAAATATTTTTCATTCGAGTGAAACTAACTGTTATCATACCACTCTTATCCTTTTGAACTACATGAGGAATCCTTAATTGAGCATCCTCGCTGAAAACCTTACAAATCTCAGTATACTTACCAGTTGCTTTCCTCTCAACAAACATTCTATTAGGCGCTAAGTCCTCAATGATTACGATAGCACGTTCAGTGCCGTTAATAATAAAGTAACCGCCAGGGTCATCAGGGTCTTCTTTTTTCTCAATTAATTCATCCCGCTTTAAACCATTAAGCGTGCAAGCAGATCCTTTAACCATTATTGGTATATGGCCAATATTAATAATTTGTTTTTCACTCTTAACTCCATTCTTTAAGTAATACATCTCAAGAAGTATTGGTGATTCATAAGTAATATCCCTAAGTCTGGCTTCCATTGGGATTATCTCCCTACGAGTACCATCTGATTCAACAATACATGGCTTCTCTATCCAAACCTTACCAAATTTAATTTCAAAATCTCTAACATTAGATGGCAAGATATCAGGTAACACGTTGCCAACTTCATCAATAACTAATTGCATTCCTTCATTAATGAATTTATTAAAAGAATCTAGATTAAACTGGTTAGTCAAACGATCCTTGTGGTATGCTTTCAATAATTTTTTACTAATCATTAATTATCACTCGGTAATACATTGACTCGCCTGCCGTAACGCTTCTGCGCTTAATCTCAACAACATCACCAACCTTTGCATCCTTAAGTGTTTTAACAACAGGGTCTTTAATGCTTATTTTAGGTAAGTTTTTTAATCTAACCTTAAAATCAATCAGTAATTTTTGTTTTTCCTCATCATTAATTATCCTATGAGGGGGCACGAGCTTATGTTCATTAATGCTTCTTTTCAAATCCTTGACAGTTTCTTCTTGTTCTTTTTCTTTTACAGGAATTTTCTTATTAGAAGCCATTATTGAGAAAAACAAATTACTAGCCTTTTTAAATCTTTCGTTAGCTCTTTTTTTGTAACTTTTCCTGTAATTTCAGTAATTTATCCTTATTCGCTTTTGTTCTAAGGGTAGTTTCTTTATAACGCTCACCATCGCCTTCATACCTTGGCAATAAGTGAATATGATAATGTGGCACTTCTTGGCCTGCGGCTTCATTATTATTTTGAATTATTTTTATTCCAGGCGGGTCAAGTGTTTTCTGTAACCTGAGGACTAATTCCCAGACAACACCTGCTAAGTGCTTGTTTAATTTACATGGCATATCAGTAATCGTCTTGTAATGCTCTTTTGGCATGACAAGTAAATGACCTTCATTAATAGGATAAATGTCAAGGAAAGCTATTGACTTATTATCCTCATATACTTTATATGATGGTAACTCGCCTTTGATTATCCGACAAAAAATGCACGGCTCAACCGCAGTTAGTTTCATTTCAATCATATTATATAAGTAAGTTATTAATTAATCTAATGATAATGAGCAACAAATTGTATAGTATGCTTGAATTATCATCTATGGGTTTTCCTCATAATAGTTTTTACGCCCTTGACCTTAATGGCGTTAGGCCTGATGAGATTGAATCATTCTTGCGTGATGGCTTGCGTAATTTTAAATCAAAAATTAATTGTCAGTTAGCTTGCGTTAGAGTTGGCTTAGCAGGTCGCCCTGAATTTAAATTATTCTTAGCGCCTAACCTTGACGCTAATGATGATGAATTAATATTATCCAAAATGAGAGAAGCTTTAGTATTCTTATCAGAAAAACATGGCGGTTACTCTGATGGTTTTATTATTATTCAAGAATGGACACCTGAGACTGATTACTTGTTCTCGCTTAACCTAATGCCCCAAAACGGCGCTTATATTATTGAAGCAGTTAAAGGCAATCACTTTAATATTGACCGTTTGGAAGCTGAGCGGACAATAATTAAGTTAAGTGCGTCTGGTCATGAGTTAATAAAATCAACAATTAATCCTGATGAGATAATAATTCTTAATCGATTAATTAATCGTTTGTCTAATAAATATTTATTCAAGGACAATTGTGTCTATGAACTTTCTTTTCTGTCTAATAGACCCTCTTTTTATCAGGTAAAAAAACCAGGCCAGTTATACAAACACCCTTTATCAAAACAGGATTTTTACCATAATCTTAAAGAAAATAAAATCCCATTCGAGTCAAGAGTAATGAGAAAATGAATAACTTAATAGAATATATCTAAGAATTGCTGGAATAATTCGTTCCTTTTATTATTAGATTGGTTGGGTGACCAAATATAATCAGAGTCTATAAACAATCCTTTAATTTTGTTGTCAATAGTTTTAGTAATCCATGCAGGTATTATTTCTTTGTGTTCTTGTGCACACCAGTTATCAAATATTTTCCCAGACTTACTGACCAGAGTAGTGCGTTCATTGAATAATTCGCTTTTTTGGATGCCTGTTATCATTGATAATCTTTCAATAAAAAATTCAGGGTTATTGTTAACTTTTTCGCCATTAAGTAATTTATAGCAAATAATATCACTGCCTGATTGGTAGAGTGCTGGTATACTACCTGGAATTATTTTACTATAATTATCAAAATCAATTTTCATGATGTTTTTATTCGTTTGATATCATTATAAATTTTACTATTATTATTTGCCATCACCCCTTGGGTTTGAGCCAGTTTATTAGCGCTTCTGGCGCAATTCTTTAGTAAATAACTTTCGAGCGTTAGCTCGAATCAAATAGTTTCTTTGGGGATCAAACCACTTTCTTTGTAAAAGAAAGGGGTTGAGTGAGCCCGACGGGATGCTCTGAACTTTGTTATTCGCTCGTTCAGGCACTAACTTCGCAGAGCTCCGTTGGTTTGAACCCACTTATTGGTTAGCGCCTTTGGCGCAACTTATCGGGGGAGAATTATCTCTAAAGGAGGGGGAGTCCCCCTCCTTGAGGATGTGAGCCCGACGGGATTCGAACCCGCGACTCCTTGGTATCCTCGTCACCGCTTGTTTTAGCAAGCGAGCGTCCGTCCGTAAGGACGGAGGAGCGTAGCGACGTAAAAGCCAAGTACTCTAACCAGACTGAGTTACGGGCCCACTATTTGTATAATGCGTCTTCTCCGAGAAGCCAGACTCATTATTATCATTTAGAAAAATATTGTTTGTTTTATAAGTTTTGTCAATAAGTTAATAAGCTTTTAATGATAGTTTTCTTCTTTATGGACCTTATTCAAAAGATTGCTAAACAAGTTTATTATTGTAATCTTGATGAAGCATTATTAATCATTGATGATGAGAAAGCGCTTAATCCGAATAGAAATATTCTTTACCTTTATGAGATAATTGTTCAATCATCCTTTTATGAGACCACTGTTAATAAATCATTGAAACAACAAGTCATTAAAGAATTAGATGATAAACCAATATTTGAAGCAGTGTTTAGAAACGTTTTTCATGATGTTTGCATAAGTTTTGCTGAAGAATTAATTAATTTATTAGCAATTAAAGCCCCTGATTATTCTGGTAAAGAAGAGGAATTAACTAATGCTTTAAGCTTGATAAATCATTACTTAACTTATGCCTTGAAATGCAAACCTGATAGTGAGCGTTTTTCTAAGCTTGACTTAAAGGTTAATTCAATATTAAGTAAGTATAAATTATAAAGATAATCGCTTCGGCCGGTGCACTGGAATAAATTCCAGGCCCCTGCCGTCGCTTGTTTTAACCGCTCCGGCCGGGATTTGAACCCGGGTCCCCGGATCGACAGTCCGAGATCCTAGACCACTAGACTACCGAAGCAATTGTAAAATGAAACCAAAGACCTATTTTTAAGGATTACTATTCAAATATAATTTCTGTAATTATAACCAAGCATTTTCTCATAACGATAAATATAGTAAATACATGAATCCTTTAACACTTGGTCGGTTAATAAATCACAATAACCCATGTTACATGAAGCCCAGTTATTTGATAAGCAAGCAATAGCTAAATTATAAACCTCAACGTTGCGCGTGACAGTAGTAGTTAACATATCGCAGAAATTAATGTAGCCAAATTCACCGCAAACAATTTGATTACAATTATCACGATTAGACGCGTCGCGACAAATATCAGTGTCGTTTCGTAAATAAGCAAAATTAGCCAAGCAACGATCCCTAAGGGTTCCATTAAAATCATAACAATAAGTAATATTATTATCCGCTAGTGCTATGCACTCATCATAGAATAAGTCAGTCATATTAACAATGTTCTTTATGCTTTCACAAACAGTTTTAGTGTTATCTGTTTTAACATGATAAGAATAACAAGCAAAGATGCTCTGATAATCAGTGCTGTTATAATCAAAGAAGTAGCGCTCACAAATACTGTAATTACTATAATGATTCAAGTAAGTATTCCTTGTTGGTTGGTTAGCGCAATTAGGGTAAAGAGTTGTGTTAATTATTAAACCACAATAATAAGAATTATTCTCAAAACTAGCCCGATAATTAAGGAACGCGTAAACATCTTCATAACATTGAGTCCTGTTTATTGGTATAAGAATATTACAATAAGCCAAGTTATTCTTAACTATTGCTTTACAAACATTCCTAGTGTAAGTAGTGTTGATTGAATCACAAACAGTGATATTAAAAGTAATCTTTGCCAAATCATAAGCACAGTTCTCATAAAAAGTGGTTGATTCAGTTGGGCACTTACTAACATCATTGTACAAGAACGCGTTGCAATTAGCTTTCAGGTTAGCGCTGCTGATTGAATCACAAAAATTAATGAAAGTGCAAGCTTGCGACTCAGCTGGTTTGTTTGTGTTAATCCCGCATTCATTTAAGTCAATACAATGCTTTGTCTGTAAATTAGTTACGTTACAATCATTCCATTCAGTGCAACTCCAGTCAGGCGTGCAAGTATCATCACAAACCCAACCACAAGTGCAATTAGGGTACTCACCACTAATACTCCATTCACCATCGCAAGATTCATGTGATTCTAATAAACAATAATCATTACAATTAGTCACTGCTGGCGTGTTAGTAGCACAACCAGCGATTAATACTATTAATAATAAAGTCCCTGCTAATAAATAACCCTTAAACACTGATTAATCCTAAGGAAGAATGGTTTTATAATGATTTTGAAAAGCAATTTTTTTTATAAATCCGCTTTTATCCAATCAAGATTGTTTTTAATATTTTCCTCTATGAATTGGGCAGTTAAATTCCTCTTTTTGAAGTAATCACATAGCTTAACGCACGCGAACTTCTCAGTTGAGTAATGGCTACCGCCTAAAATATTAATCTTATACTTATTGGCTAATTCATGCATTGGTTTTGAATAACTATTAACCGCAGTGACACCAGTCACTAACGTGTTAACTCCTATTTTATTTAAGTCATTTAATGACTCAACATTAAGGCCCCCACCACCAACAAAACCAACAAGCCCTTTAGTAATCACTTGATTACCATAATTATACAAACCAATCTCATGACCTAATAATGCGCTGAACTTATCTTTTAATTCCTGAACCGTTTTTTCATTAATCTTGCTGACAACACCGACTTTAACTCCATGATAATCAAAGAATTCTTTTTTAAGCAAACCAGCCCCTAACGCTCGGGCCAGATTAACACTGGTGGAGTAAGTTCCATTAGCATCAAGTGGCACGTGCAGATTGTAAAAAGATATCTTATTCTTCTTAAGCAAGCTAAATTCTTTATTACTAATCGGGGTGAAAGCGGGTTTAACTCTTATATCCCATTTCATTGGGTGATGAGTGATTAATAAAGCATTATTAACGTTTTTTAACTCACTAAAGACTTGCTTGCTTGGGAACACAGCAGTATAAATACTTTCAATTTCAGAAGCATTATCAGCTATTAATCCCATGTAACACTTCTTGAATTTATCAGTAACATAAGAATTACTTTTTAATTCAGGCCAATCACTCCAATCATCACTTAAAGAGCTTAATTTGAAGTCATTATCAAGCTTATCAATCAAGTCAGTGGTTTTCATAGAAAGAATGAAACACACTTAATAGTTATAAAAAGGTAGGGTCACTCACGTCATAAGACTCATGTTTTAACCAAATTTACCCTCATTTCTTTAGGTTTGAATCAAAATAATAAGAAATGATATTATATTTCATGCTAGAATACAATGTTTTATTTATTGACATAACAATGGGTTTTGTCCATTGAGTATTTCACTTAAGTCATCAATCCCATTTTGGTTAGTGTCCTTATTAAAGGGGTCAGACTTGTAACCAAGTGTTCCTTCAAGCTCAGCCCACGTATAAATTCCATCCCCATCAGTGTCTCCCGGAAGGCTAGGGGTTATTGTTGCCATATTTATAGGCAGGATATCATCCACGCTGAAATCATGGTATGATGAACATATATAATTATTGCAATTAGTCATTAATCTTACATTACTAACTTCCTCTCTAGTCTTTAACCCCATCATGAATAACTCTAAGTCAAGTCTCTTCATGTTATCAAAAGTGTATTTAGAATCATTTTCATTAGGCCAGATTAAGCGCAAGGAGTGAGCAACCACAGTAAAAGTGCTATTATTTAATTCAAATAAATTACCACCCAACGGGTCAAACGAGGAGTTAACATAATCACTCCAGTGAACTTTGTAAGAATCTAAGAGGCTTGCTGGTGATGAAGTGTCACTTGAGTTACCATCTAAGAAAACAACTGGTAATTGCACTGCCCAGTGATGAGTTGTTTCATGAATTATAATAGTAGCAATTTGATAAGCATCTAAATTATTAATAGCACTGCAAGGGTTATGTATACTTGTTAGGAAAATAACCTGTCTTAAACTGCAATTATTAATGCCGAAAAGAGTGTCCACATCATCCTTAAGGAAATTATTACTGCTACAGTAATAATCATTGTTAGTCCAAGTATCCATAAAAGCTATTGCGTCATAATTCTGGTTTTCCAGAGGATAATAATCATAAAAAGTATTTACAGCACGAATTGGCTCTGTTGTTGCGAACCGTGAAACATTAATCAAGTACAATTTTATTCTTAAGCTAAGCCCAGGAGTTATTTCATTCCACTTATCTTGAGCAAGGATTATTGATTCATTTAATCTGCTTAATTCTTCACTTGATGCAGGACTGCTGTCAGGACTGCTGAACAAAACGAAAGCCATGTTATAAACCACGTTTGGCTTGTAAGAATTACAAGATTGTTCATCACATTTTTTAGTTAAATCAGGCTTGCTCATGTTATTATTACAATCATTAATATCAGTGCAAGTCCGATTCTGATTGCCTTGTAGGCAGTTAATCCAATCAGTGCACTGCCAGTTAGGCGTGCAGGCATTACTTTGTGTATTAACTTTGATACAACCAGCTAGTAATACTATAAAGATTAACGAATAAAACTTGTTCACAAATAAATTTAGAGTAGTGATGTGGCTTATAAAACTGATTATTCAAAAAAAGATTATCCTATCTACTGGACACATTGCACTTCGTTCAGGCACCCACTTCACTTCGTTCGTGGGTTTGAACCAGGAGAAATAAGAATGTCCCATCTCCCTGACATAAAAATTATCTTCGGTTTAATTAGAATGAATATAAATAGTGATGTGATTGTTGTTTATTAATCAAATATTTTTTAATCTAGATTGTATTACAAAAGACAATTTATATCAAAAGATAACTAAACAATCTTAAATAATTCTTTTTGGATTAAAATAATAAAACAAAATTCATATTACCATAAATACTTTAATTGATTATGCCTGACACAAAATACTCAATTTACAGTGAATATGACAAAGCTTGTGAACTTATTTTAAAAGAAAAAAATAAATTTGAAAAATCACTAGAACAACTATTAAAAAAATTAAAAGAATCTGAAAATGACTCAACAGAGTTTAATAAAACACTAAAAGAATTATTAAAACTGGAAGAAGAACCACTTCCTTACGTAATTTATGCCTACACTGATGAAGAGGGTAATGACAATTACACTTATTTAGGTGTGCAAGGAAAGCACCACATAAAAGAATTAGATTCCTATAGGCACTTATTTAAGAGTATTTAACAGTGTTAATTTTATAAACTTCATAAATTATTGCTGACTCATGCTTTAAAATATTTGTTGGAAACTTATCTTTTAATTCCTTAATTAACTCATGTAACTCAAAATGTGATTTAAGAACTGCTTCAAATTCTAAATCCCACTTACCTAAACCTTTAATTATGTGTGTTACTGGTTTTTTACTAAATAAAAAATTAATTATCTCCTGATACTTAGACTCATTAATATTTGTTAAGTTAAGAAAAATGTGAAAATTATTTAAATTAAACTTCTTATTATTAACCCTAATATTATAACCAATTATAATACCTTCACTAATTAGTTTCTTCATATGAGCCCTAATAACTTGCGGACTTAATTTTAGTTCATTAATTAATTCAATCATTGGTTTTCTAGAATTTTCTTTAATAATGTTAATTAACTTATAATCATTCTCATCTAAATTAATTGTCTTATCAACATTTAATACTTCGCTATAAACAGGCTCGCTTTTGTTATACAAATAATTATAAGGCAAATAATAAAGTCTCGATGCAATACTTAATTCTTTATCTATTAAGTTATTATCAAACGAGTAAGTGATTGAATCATATATGTCATCAATTTCTTTAATTGTTTTAGCAAGAAATATTATACAAAAATCAAATGAACCATCAAGTCTTGCAACAAAGTGTATATTTTTTAATTTTGAAACTGACTTAACAAGTGATTCCTCAATTTTTTCAGAAAAATGCATGAACTTTAAAAAAAACCTACAATACATGTAACCCAGTTTTGCGCGATTAATAGTTGTGCAAAAAAGAGTAATAACCCCCTCATCAACTAATTTTTTAACACGGTAATTAACAATGTTTTTTGGCAGACCTACTTTTTTACCAAGCTGAGTAAACGACTGCCTGCTATTCTTATTAAGCCCCTTAATAATTCGTTCATCCTTAACAGATAATAACATATTATATCAAATAGTAATTTTTATATTAAAAATATTACTCTTTGATTTATTTTTAAATAACAGATTTAAAATAATATTTCTGCTTAAATTAAACTTATGAAAAACGAAATTGAAAACACAATTGATAATAACAAGTCTTTATTTTTTCATTTAATCAGCAAATCTGAATCTAAAAATCTTAAATATGATATACTAAACTGGGAGTATAACACTAACACTTACGAACATAAATTTGAACGTTCAGTGCGTAACGGATTTATTATTGACATTATTGATAATCCTCGGTATAAGACCTACTGCGTTGTTCTTGATTTTAATTTTAAGAATATTTATCACACACAATTATACAATGAACTACCTCTTCTTGAACGCGTTGGCCTGACTGGCAAGCTTGTTCCGCTTAATGGTTTTCATAACCACTACTGGGTTGATTATTATGACAGAATTATGCAAGTGATTGAAAATCCAGACTCATTGCATGATTACCCCTACCTTAAAAGTGATTCGAGAAAACAGGCAAAGCTTGATTGGCAAAGGAGTAGTAAAGCTGTCAGTGCCATGCTTGAATCACTGCCTGATTTTGAACACTTCGATCAATTATGGGATGATTAAAAAAATGAAAATCACTTTTCTAGGCACTGGTAACGCTTGGGGTCTTCCAAATGAATTAATCAATAATATAACTGATTACAGGGATTATCGCACTAGAACTTCATTACTAATTGAATCAAACAAAAAAGTGCTTATTGACTGCGGACCTGACTTTAAAGAACAAAGAATCAAGCACTCTATAAAAAATATTGACGCACTATTAATTACTCACACACACCAAGACCATACTGGTGGTCTTGATGAATTAAATATTTATAGACGCGCTTACAAAAACTGGCAAGTACCATTATATGCTCATATTGATGCAATTAATTACTTAAAAAACAAAAAAGACCTAAAATACTTATTTGACTCAATAATAAAAGAACAAGCGATAAAATATAATGAATCATTAACTCTTGACAACTTACTAATAACCCCTTTTAAGACTAATCATGGCTCATTTGCGCCAGGCTCAACTGGCTACATAATTGATGAAGATAACAAGCGATTAATTTACACATCTGATTTTAATAGCATTGAAAATGAATCAATAATTATTGAAAAACCAATTGACTCACTAATAATTGAAACCAATTGGTTTAACGAACCAATTAATAATAAACCAGGTCACATGAGTTTTCAACAAGCAATTAATTACCTAATAAGATGGACTCCTAAAAATGTGTACTTTACGCACTTTAGTGATGAGGAAATAACAAACAATAACCCACTGCCTTATAAGACGCCAAAAAACCACAAAGAATGGGACAACACGATTAGACAAGCTTTAATCAACTGTGGATTAAAAAAGCACTCAAAACAAAAAAACCTAATATCATACGACGGATTAATCATTAAAATTTAAAAAAAAAAGTGTCCCGTCTCCCGGATGCTCTGCACTCGCTATCGCTCGCTCAGGCACTCTCTCGTTTCACTCGAGAGTTTGAACCAGGAGGAATAAGAATGTCCCGTCTCCCGGATTTGAACCGGGAACCTCATGGTATCTGAATGCCTGCTCAATGCACGCTTTTCCCCAACACGAGAATATTTTGAATCCAGTATTGGTCTACAGCCATGCGCTCTACCATTGAGCTAAGACGGGATACAAAGATGAAAGAATAGATTGTTTTAAAAAGATTACTAAGCGCATTAATTTTGGGATGAAATACTTTTGGAGCGAAGCGAGAAAAGGGTTTATTGAGCTAAGATTGGATGTAAAGATGAAAGAATAGATTGTTTTTACTCTCCGCCTTTAATTAATTCAATGCCAGTAGTATTACTCTTAACAATCATTACTTTATCATCAACCCTGAACTTAACTGTGGCTGGCGGCAACGAGACCCTGCCAACTAACTCAATATCAGTCTTGAATTTATAAGATAATAATACTTCTTCTTTAGGGTCAAGCCGGCCTGGCAGGAAAGTAATAATACCTTTCTTGCGGTCAATATCACCCTTAATACTGCCAAAAGCGCCTGCTTTCTTAGCGTAAACAGGCAAATCCTCAATAATTTTAACATTATTAATACTGCTAAGTGAAACGTTCTTAACACTAACTCCAACCTTAACGGTTAATTCATTACCATCCTTATGGCATTCAATTATTTCTTTCTTAACAATTACTCGCTTAGTCACGAAGAACCAACCAATAATCACTAAGATAATAACAAATGGGATTGCAATTAATAAGCCATAACCAAACTCAATGATTAATTCAGCTGACTCACCTGATTCAAGCGTGACTAATTCATTAATTAAGTAATCACTAATAACAGGTGTAGTTGAACTAATAATATTACCATCTTTCTTAATTAATAATAATATTCGATTAATTAATAATGGCTCTAATAACGAAGTAGTGTAATTAACACTAGTGTTAATTATTTCAGTACCAAGGTTATCCGCAGTGCGATTAACTCGTTTACCAAACAAGTCCTCATAAACCCCAGCTGAATAATTAATGTAAGTGTAGGGATTAATTACTAAATCACCCACCCCCTGAGTAATAACCCTGCCCGAAACACTAGCTTCAACTAATAAAGTGTAAGTGCCAGGCATTGTTCGGTCAGGTAATTTAACGCTGCGCCTGAACACATTAATACCTTCTTTTAATTCCTGAACACTGCTAGACTCATAAATAATTCCATTATCATCACTAACAGTTATTTTAACTAACGGGTAAACTGACTCAATGTTGCATAAGAGCGTGACTGTTGTGTTAAACTCATGAACTGGAATAATGCTCTCAGGGTTAATGACCGTAATGTTTTGCAATTCAATTGGTTCTAATACCTTACTAAGAATAACTGATTCAAGATAAACCCTGTCCGTGGTGGTATTGCCGTAAGAGAATAATAATGGCGTGCTGTAAGTCCCTTTAGTAACACTATTACTAACTGGAATTGTGACATTAATGATTGTTGAACTATTAGGTGATAAAACAAGGTTAATTGACGGCCTAACACTGCTAGCCATACCAAAAGTGTTCTCCACCATATACTTGTTAATGTAAACCTCTTTGCTAACCGAGTCATTGTTAATTATGTTTATCCTGTAAATAAGACTCTCCTCAGGGTATACTCTTGTTTTAACCCCAGTGACTTCATAACTAACCGCGCTTGTTACCCCAGCCATTAGAATAAAAGCTATTAATAGGATTGTTTTTCGCATAGAATAAGTTAATGGGTGTCTTTAATAAAAACATTTCTCTAATATCACAAGAAATTTAAGCACACAGCACTCAATTACTATTATGGCGTTTAATTTTTTCAAGAACTTCTTGGCTCGTTTCTTTTGGAAAAAGAAGGTTTTTAGGCTAGGCGTTTATGGACCCCCCAACGCAGGCAAGACTAGTATTGCTAATTGGATTAGTAAAGAATGGACTGGTGAGGAATTAGGGACTGCTAGTAAGATACCTCATGAAACAAGAGAAGTTCAGACAAAAGAAAAAGTGGCAATTGAGCGCAACGGTCGAAAAATTGAGATTAATTTAATTGATACCCCTGGCATTAGCACTAAAGTTGACTTTGAAGAATTCATTAAGTATGGCATTAAACGCAACGAAGCCAAGAAGCGCGCCCGAGAAGCAACTAAAGGCATTATTGAAGCAATTAAGTGGCTTGATGATATGGACGTTGTGTTAGCAGTAATGGATTCAACCAAGGACCCTTATACTCAAGTTAATATTACTATTCTTGGCAACCTTGAAGCAAGGAAGATACCTGTGATAATAGTTGCTAACAAGACTGATTTGAAGACTGCTAAGATAATGAGAGTTAACTCAGCTTTCCCTCAGTATAAAGTGATTGGTTTGAGCGCTAGGAACGGCGAGGGCTTTAATGATTTATATGACGCGTTATTTGATATTAGTCGGAGGTTAAAATAATAATGAAAGGTTTAACACTAGATTTTATACCAGTTGAATTATTGATGAAGTCATCAATGGAGGATAGGGTTGAGTTAATCCTATCAAAAATCAAGGACAAGAAAATAGTAGTGCTTAATGCGCGGTTTGACCCTAAAGAGGAGACTGCTCTTATTCAGCGGACAATGGAGAGCATTAATAAGTCATTCTCTGGGGTTGAAATAGCGTCTCTGTCAAGTAGCGAATTAATGGGTGATAACAGTTTGTTGGCTCGCATTAAAGAGGGAATTGTTAATTTCTTAACTCGAGGCAAGAGTGGCATCACTGTTATTGGTCCAGCTAAAATAGTTAGCCAGATAAAAAGAGAGCCTGACCGGATTAGCCTGCTTATTAAGTGAAAACTTATTAAAGTTCAAGGTCTAAGAATACTCCATGCCCCATCAATGCGTTCGTTGTGGTAAGAGGATTGAGGATGGCTCAAAGCAATTATTAACTGGTTGTGAAGCTTGCGGTGGCCGGTTCTTCTTTTACATTAAGGATAAAGAGTTATCAGCGAGCGCTGAGTTAATCCGCAATAGTTTATCAGAGACTGATGTTAAGGAGATGGAGCGGGACGTTAGGGATTTATTAGGTGATAAATCACCAGGTAAACCAGTTATTCTTGACTTAGAGACTATTAAGACACTTGGTCCAGGCAAGTTTGAGATTGATATCAGTGCTCTGATGCGTGGTGAACCAATAGTGATTAATATCAGTGAAGGCAAGTATTATATTGATTTATCCAGCGCTTTCAAGGATAAAGGCAAGTCTAACATGCTAAGGCAATTAAAATAATTTATTAACTAATTCACGAGTCTTATTAACTAATTCCTCGTAAGACCCGTTATTCTCAATAGTGTAATCAGCATTACTAAGAGTGCTTTTCAAGTTGAAACGCTCTTCCTCTAATGCTTCATGCTCTATGAATTTGTTAAATGAGTCAGGGAAACCTGCTCTGCCCCTAAGTTTCATTCGCTCATAGCGAATCTGAGGTAAGACTTCAACTTTAATGAATTTAATTTCAGGAAATGATTGCTTGAACTCCTTAACATCTAAGGGTGTCCTAATGCCATCAATCACCCATTTGTCATGCCCTGACTCTTTTATCTTGCTCACCGCTTTTTTAATAAAGTAAGCAGGGTCATTCATTCGGCATTCAGTACTGATTCTAGTGGTCTCTTCGCGTGTTGGTTCAAGCCCGCGATTAATAGTTTCTTCACGAGCTAAGTCCCCCATTGTGATGCTGTTAAAACCATACTCCTTAACTAATACTTCGCCAACCGTTCCTTTGCCGCTGCCAATCCGACCCATTAAACCAATTATTCTCATTATTCAAACAAATAAAGGAATTATTTATTAAATTATCCATATTAATCATTTTTAATGATTGAAGACTTACTTTATTTGTTAGTAGTAGTGAACTTATTTGGTTTTATTAATGGTTCATTATTCTTTTATGGCTCTCAATTAATGGCTACTAATCCTTTGTTGTGGGTTTTTGTGCCTGACTGTCCATTAGCAGCATTTCTCTTTGTATTATCAGCGTCATTATTATTATTGAATAAGAAAGCTAATAACACTTTGTTCTTGCTAACTGTTAGCGCTGGTATTAAGTATGGTCTTTGGACTTGGATTGTCATTACTAGTTATTGGGGTTTTTATGTAACGCCAGATAATCTGGCTATTAATTTAATTAACCTTGCCGCGCACTTATTATTAATTTTTGAACAATTATTACTCTCACTTAAATTCAAGTTCACTAAAAAATCATTATTAATAGTATTAAGCTTCTTGTTATTGAGTGATTTATCCGATTACTTACTTGGCACTCACCCTTACTTGCCTGATTACTCATTAAGCTTAATGTTTCCGTTAACAATTGGCTTAACGTTTGGCTCATTATTAATTGCTTACTTGGTTAGTAAGCGGTCGCTTTAAGCTCTTAATTATTCTTTTTGATTCCTTAATTGCTGGGTTGAGTACAGGACCAAACAATAATTTTATGCCAAAAGGAACTTCATTAAAAGTCTTGTTGATTAAGTTGAATATTTGTTCAAGCCCTTTGTTATAACTTTCATTATCAAGCCCTTTATTGATGTATTGCCCTTGAATTAACTTAACAGAATTAATACTATCACTGATTAATTCAAGTCCTTTTTTATTGCTTAATAATAATTTTTCTTCAAGCCCACAAAAAATATTAATATTATTTAATAACTCATTCATGCCCTTGCGTAAGTATTGGTTAGCTTCAGTGAAATACTTGTCTTGGAAGTAATCTAATAATTTATTTCCCGCATAAGTGAGTCCTTCGATAAATGAATATTTATCCATAATCAAGATTGTTTGCACACAAATTTATAAAGCTTCGGATGGGAATTGGACCCACGACCTCTGCCTTTCTAGGCTCAACTCTCGTTATTACATAAACGAAGTGAGCGTACCGGAGCAGCGCTACTACCTCTGAGCTACCGAAGCATTATTCAGATTGAGCTAAAATCATATTATAAATTTTTTTAAATACATAAAACGTTAGATTAACGCATGGTTAAAGTCGTTAAGAGGGATAAATCACTCGAGGGCTATAAATCAGCTAAGATTGTTATGGCTTGTAAGCGTGCAGGCGTGCCAGAACCAATTGCTAAGACTATTGCGTCAATGGTGACTAAAAAAGTTAAGAACAAAAAAACAGTTACTTCAATGGCTATTAAGACAATGGTTTTTGAGCTTTTTGATAAAGTAGCCAAAGCCCCTAAGAGTTGGATGTCCTACAAAAAGAAGAAGTGAGGATAATTAATTTAGTTACTAAATAAGCTTACTCTTGAGTATCAAAAATTAAAGCACTACCCCTGAACCAACTAACCGCCATTTATTATTGATGAATCGGCTTAATGCCACGCTTTCACCAACATCAATAGCGATTGGTAGTTTAAGCTTAACAGTTATGCTTTCTGGCGCTACCCGGTTAATAACACCTACAGTCTTGGCTGTGAATGCATTAATCATTAATGGTTCACTAACTTTTAATGGACCAATATTTAATTCCTTTGAAGTGCCTACTACGCGGACCATTAAATCAGCTTTAAGATTAATACTATCAATAAAAACTGGTGGTTGGTGCGCGTTAGTGCAAGCTAGACTGCCTGCAAGCGCGTCGTTACGAGCCACACCTGGGTCAATTGTTGTGCTTAAACCAAAATTACCCCCTGGCACTGCTTCAATTACTTCTTTATTACCGTAAAATAATGATTCAACAATAGTTTTTAATGGCAACCACTTAGTGACCCCGCCTTCTTCTGATTTTAGTCCGGGCAAGATTATTATTTCATCCCCTTTCTTTAATTTACCCTGTTTTAATATGCCGCCAATAACACCTCCTTTAAATTCATTAATTGTGCTGCCGGGTTTATTAACATCAAAACTTCTTGACACTAACATTATTGGCGGTTTATTAAGGTCACGCTTTGGTGTCTTAAATAATTCTTGAATAGCTTCAATTAATACATCAAGGTTACCATCATGCAACGCGCTGATTGGGATGATTGGGGCTGATTCAGCCACACTGCCTTTAACAAATGATTTAATATTATTCATTGACTCATGTGCTTGTTCATCATTAACTAAGTCAACTTTGTTTTGAACAATAATAATATCTTTAATATTCATTATATTCAACGCTGCTAAATGCTCTTTTGTTTGTGGTTGAGGGCACTTCTCGTTAGCAGCAATAACTAGCACTGCCGCGTCCATCACGCTCGCGCCTGATAACATAGTTGCCATTAGCGTCTCGTGACCCGGGGCGTCAACAAAACTAATAGTCCTAACTGCTTTGCATTTCTTATTATGCTCCAAACACTTCTCTTGATTAGTATACTCACCTTCAGGGCATTGATAAACAATCATCTCTGAGTAACCAAGCCTGATAGTAATGCCTCGTTTTTTTTCTTCACTATGAGTGCTGGCCCACTTACCAGTCAAGCTCTTAAGCAAACTAGTCTTGCCGTGGTCAATATGACCTACCATGCCGATATTAATTTCAGGAACCATTATTAGAATGAAAGAATTAGCGCTTATTATAAGTTTTACTCTTGTTTGATTTCTGTTTCTTTCTTGCCGAATAATTCTTCAAGTTCTTTAGCGCCTTTCTTGGCTACTGTTAAATTGATTTGAACAACATTCTCAGATATTGTGTTACCCATAACTGTTTTCCTAACACCAGAACCATTATTTAATCGCTTAATCATCTTAGCTCGGTCAGCGCCTAAAACCCCTTTGTGCATTGGCACACCAGTCTTATCACTGCCACCACTAATTATTAATTCATAACCAATCAAACCAAGGTGGTCGCCCTTAACTTTATCCCCAATCTTTAAGCCAACCAGTATAGCTGCTTCTGGCTCTTTAACTACTTGTTTGTAACTCTTAGCCTTATCATTAATTGTTAGCTTAAATTCCATTGAGAGAAGATAAAAGTTGAAGGTTTTAAAAAGCTTTCTTTTTATAAAAAGAGTCAAGGTTAATAGCCCAGTGTTTTCCTAATTGCTCTTCAGGTACATTAAGCATTAATTCTGGTTTAGTCTTAACCCATTTACCATTATTGTAATGTTTATTGTAAATTGACGGGTCCTTGAAGACGCCACTTGACTTGATAAGCCAGTGATAATTGTTATTCAAGTATTTAGGGTAACACGTTATTAATTCTACTTCGTAGCCGAGCGCTTTCCCTAATTGTTTTGTTAGCTCACTGAAGTCAACGCAGAAAGTAATTATTCTATTAGGCATTGAGTCATAAACATCATCAATAATACTAATCCCTTTACAGCGCCTGCTTATTAAGCCTGGCGTGTGAATACTCTCTTGTATTGAGTGCGCCACTGCTTTATTAAGTCTTAAAATAAGGTCATCTAAGTTTTTGAAGTCAAAAAAATTGATTATCTCATCTATTTTATTCATAATTCTTTAAATCAACAATTATTATTTTTAAGACTTACTCTAAGTGCTTGGCGTCATTAAATAATTCAATCTCACCGTTATTAATGATTGTTAAACCAGTATTATTATAACTTTCATCAAATTCTTTGTTAGTGATTATTGAAATCATTGTTTTAATGGCAGTGCCGTGACTAACAATTAAGATATTGTCATTTGACTCAATTGAATCAAGGAATGACTTGAAGCGATTAATTAATAATTCATCACTCTCAACACTAATTGGTATTTTATCCAAATCCTTTAAGCGCTGTTTTGTTCCTGATAACTCACCATAATCACGCTCCCTTAACGTGGCTGTAAAAGTGATTGGTTTATCTGGGTGATGCTTAATTATTTCCCGCGCAGTATTAGCTGCTCGTAATAAATCACTTGAGTAAATATGAGCGAACTGCTCGTTCTTTAAGCGTTCAGCCACTCTCCTTGCCTGCTCAACTCCATCATTAGTCAGGTCATAATCAAGATGGCCTTGAGCTATCTTTAATTGATTACCAACTGACTCGCCATGTCGAACAAAGAATAGTTTCATGTTTAATGGAATTAATCATTCCTTTTAAAAAGTTTTACGTTAAAAGCCCCAGAGTGGGTTTTTCTCTCGCTGTAACTTAAGTATTTCCCTCATTGCCTCAAGCTCGTCTGGTTTTAAGAATTTCTTGAGTGCAGTCTTCATTTTATGGAATTCTTGCTCGCTAACCCCAGTGTAGAGTAAGCCACCTTCAGTGATGTTGCGACCAACCACGCCGCTGTCAATACTTATCGCCACGCTTGACCCCTTAACAGCTTCGCCCAATACTTCTTTGTCATGCCTGATGGACTTAACATGGCCCACTTGTTTTAATTCCTCATTAATTAATGAATAACCAACTTTTAGTGTGCCGCCAACTACTTCAACCCCAATAATGGCTGGCCCGCTTGCCCTGAAAACATGATCAGGTAAGACTTTGATTTTAGCTGGCAGGACAAGCCCTGAGAGTGCTCGGCGCTTAACTTCTAATTCAACTTCCTCCCGATGCTTTTTATAATCATCAAGCAGTGTATAAATTATTTTAGCGTCAAACAACTTAATCCCATTTTCATTAATTAATTCCTTGGCTTCAGGTAAGACATTAACATTAAATGAGATAATAACACCTAAAGCTTCCTGCTTTTCCTTAACACTCACTGCTTCAATAACATCGCTCTTGTTAACATTACCAATAACTGCTTTCTTAACAGGATAATCACCAAATAAATTAGTGAGCGCTTCAAGCGAACCAAGTGAGTCAGCTTTGATGATAATACCTTCCTTATCTGTTTTGAATGAGATTCGATTAATATTCTCTTGAACTTTAGCTTCAGCTGCTAATAAATCTGCTTCGTTGCGGCAAGCAATCAACGGCATACCTGGCACAACAGCGTCAAGCCCTGGCCCGCTAATCTTAACCCCTGCTGCTGCAACAACTGATTTAACATAATTATAATCACCTTTCTCCCTAGTCTCTTGTAATGGTGCTGGTTTCAATAACGCTCGAGCCTTACTCTTAATAGGTTTATCTAACCCTCCGATAACAATTAAATCGCCTTCGTTGAGTGTGCCGTCATAAATAATCACGTCAAGCGTGGTGCCTAACCCTTTAACTTCTTTGACTTCAAGCACGCTGCCAACAGCAGGTTTATCAAGATTAACTTCCAAGCTTTTCTCTAAGTAACGTTGAGCTAATCCTGATAAGACCATTAATAATTCAGGCACGCCCTCACCTGTAAAACCACTGGTTGGCACAATACTAACCTCTTTGGTAAAATCACTTATTCGGTCGAACCGCTCAGCGTTAATCCCTTGCTGGCTTAATTCATTAACTAATGAGTATAATCGTTGCTCAAGCATTCCTTGAACTTCTTGCTTTTGTAATTTAATACTATCCAGAATATACTTATTCTTCTGGGTGACCCAGCCACCAATCGTGTCAACTTTATTTAAAGCAATAATAAACGGCACCTTGAATTGTTTTAGGATGGCAATTGACTCTAATGCTTGTGGTTGTAATATATCCTGCGCGTCAACCACTAGGATAGCAATATCAGCAATACTACCCCCGCGCTGGCGCAAGCTAGTGAACGCTTTATGGCCTGGTGTGTCAATGAATAATAAGCCAGGAATCTTTAAGTCACCTTTAATCCCTTTAAGTAATGGACCACAAACCCGTTTAATAACTTCTAATGGCACCTCGCTAGCACCAGTATGCTGAGTAATACCCCCAGCCTCCCTTGACTGAACAGCAGTACCCCTAATCCGATCTAGGATAGTCGTCTTGCCGTGGTCAATATGACCAAGCACTGAGCAGATTAATTGGCGGGTAGTCATTAAAGAGAAAGAATTAAGGGTTTCTTTTAAAATCTTTGCTCTGATAGATAATTTTATAAAAACTTGTTGTGATTCTGCTTTTGATGGATAACGAAAAAAGGATTACTATTGAGACTTATGATAAGATTGCAGAGAAATTTGATTTAGTAACTAACAACCTTTCTCCAGCGCATACTGATTTGTTTATTGAATCTATTATTGGTAAAAAAATTTTGGATGTTGGTAGCGGGCCTGGTCGCGACGCATCATACTTTCAGCTTAATGGCTTTAATGTTACTTGCATTGATTTGTCTGACTCAATGATTGAGTTATGTAAAAACAAGGGTTTAAACGCGATTAAAATGGATTTAGAAAAAATTATTTTTCCTGACCAGAGTTTTGATGGTGTTTGGGCTAACACTTCTTTGATTCATATTCCTAAAAATCATTTTCCCTCAGCCTTGGATGGGCTTTATCGAGTTTTAAAACCAGATGGAATACTTGGTTTGAGCATGAAGAATGGTTCTTCTGAGGGTTTTAAAAAATCTAAATGGTATGGCGATAAGGAGCGTTTTTATGCTTTATACTCGAATGATGAATTAACAGCTCTTCTTGAAAAACATCATTTTAAGTTGTTTTATAATTCTGCTGGTAATGAACACTATGAAGGAGGCAATAGTTATCTGAATTATTTATGCAAAAAACCTTCATTAAAATAAAGTAATGTTTATTGAATCCAGTCTTCGCCCACACGTTTATAATTACTTAACTCAGGCGGGTCAAACCATAATAGTATTTCATCCTTGGCTTCATTAACGCTGCCGCTCGCGTGAATAATATTGTAAACGCTTTTCTTTTTCTCATCAGCGTAAGCAACATTAACGTGACAGTAATCACCCCTGATAGTGCCTGGCATTGCTTTGCCCGGCTCAGTCGGGCCGACAATCTTCCTGACAACCTCAACAACATTAATACCCTCTAATACAATGGCGACCACTGGACCTGAAGTAATATATTGCTCTAATCCAGGGTAAAAACCTTTCTTTAAATGGGCATGATAATGTTTTTTGGCAAAATCTTTTTCAATCCATTCCATTTTCATACCAACAACTTTTAAGCCTGCTCGCTCGAACCGCTGAACGACCTCGCCGATAAGGCCTCGATAAACACCATCAGGCTTAATCAAGACTAATGTATGCTCAATCATTTCTTTTTAACCTCTTTAGTAATCCATTTAAGCTTGCTTGGGTTGCGCTTTAAATTAAAGTTCTTACGGCATTTACTGCTGCAAAAACGATTAATCTTACCATCTTTTTTAACAACAAAAACGCCTCGGCCCTGCTCAATCTCGCCTTTACAATAAGAACAATTCATTGACGCCTGCCTCCTCTTAATGGAGCTGCTTCTAACTCTGTTTCAACAAGCATTAATATATCATCAATCCTAATAGGCCCCCTAACGTTGCGCCTGAGAATCTTACCTTTATCCATACTTTGAAGAATCTTACACCTAACTTGGGTTGCTTCTCCTCTAGTGCCAACGCGACCAATCACTTCAATTACTTGAGCTGGAACTGCCTCGCCTTCGACGAACTTATCAGTTTCATCAGTTTCAGGGCTAGCCTTAACATCCTTTTGTTTTTTAGGCATTCTTCATTACCTTCATCAATAATTCTTTTCCTTCAGCTTCACCAGCACTGATTATTGCAATGCTTGAACAATCCTTGCCAATACCAGCAGCTTTTCCTAGCTCAGTTTTGGTTGGGAGTGTTAAGTACTTGATGTTCTTCTCCTTGCATAAAATTGGTATGTGAGCAATTATCTCTTTAGGACTAACGTCTTCAGCAACAACTACTATTTGGGCGTTACCGCGCTCAATAGCTTTAGTTACTTCGTTAACACCCTTCCTAACCTTACCTTTAGTGCTTGGAGCAGTTGCAATCTCAATTAACTCAAATAAGTCCTTGGTACTGACTGATTCCTTCTTTGTTGACTTTTCTTCACTCATAGTTTTTTACACCTCGTATCATTGGTTATTAAAAAAGAACAGAAGAGTCCTTTAAAAAGATTACTGATTCTTCAGCCACTTAAGGCCATAAAAACCTGCCAAGCCTAACAATACTATATATGATTCAGCAATGAAGGCATTAACGATTGATTCACTGATGAATGACTGAAGTAATAATACAGGTGTATCTATTAGTGATTTAAAAGCAATTGACCACCATAAGAACTTTTTCTTGCTCTTAGTTAAGGCTTTGATAACTAAAGCGGTTGCGAATACATGAACTAATAATGCGAAGAATCGCTCCAACCAAGCAGCGACGACAATAATAGTGTTCTGGCTTAATTGTGCTTCAAGCATTGTTAACTCAACCTCGCTAAGAGTGCTCATAAAAGCAGGATTCATTAATACTAACATGTTAATCAAACTTAACACGCCAAATAATATTGCTTCACTCGCGCCAAAACCAATACCAATAGCAATAGTGTCATTCCAAGATGGTTTCTTTAACTTGCCTTTAAGCATTAAATAACTAATGCCTGACTCAAAGAACCCTGTTCTAAGCCCAAGAGTGATTGATGCGATGACTAATAATGCTGCAGGCCATAAATTATTAATGAATTCATAAAAGTAAGGCATTACAGTGTAATCTAATACTGACTTGAGCATTATTGCCATAAACCATAATAATCCACCCCAAGCGAATAAGATTAATTTTGATTTATGTTTTGTTCGCCAGTAAATAATTGTTAGTAAACCAATTAGTATCATGCCAATTGGGCTGAGTAATAACCAGTAATTCATTAATTATAATTAAAATATTCTCTGACTTAAATATTGTTTGTTAAATCTCAATTATTTTATCACTAAAACCAACGTTTACGTCCAGGAGGCGTTCTCCCTCCTTGGACCTAACCTCCCCCTTTTGAGGTTAGGGGCGTTAATCATATCTCAATTATCTTATCGCTAAACCCAACGTTTACCACTAGTGTCTTGCCTATTTTCTCCATTAAACCTGCGGTCTCGTGGATGTGGCCGCACAAGCATAAGTCTGGTTTGTGCTTCTCAATGAATTTTCTGACCGCTTTGCTCCCTGCATTAGTCCAGCCAAGGTTATCCAGTAATGTTTGGTATGGCGGCGTGTGAGTGACTAGCACTGTTTTAGTGCAACCCTTTACTTCTTTAATTGCTTTCTCTAAAGCGTCAGTGACTTCATCATCGCTTAGTTGGAATAAACCAATGTTACCTGAACCGCAAGCAACAAAACAAGTGTCACCGATTTTAATGCCGCGCGCGTGCAAGTTGTAAACACCCGGCTTATACAAGTTCTCTAAGAAATCAACTGAAGCTAGTGTTTCGTGATTGCCTGGTATCATAATAATTGGTTTGCCTTGCTTTTTTAGTGGCCCAATAATCCCTCGCAAATCATTTTCAGCCCAAGTCAGGTCACCGGCCACAACAATTACGTCAGCGTCCTTACTATTCTTAATTAAGCGGTCAACTAGTTTTTTGTCCCCGTGTATGTCCGCAGTCGCTAATATTTTCATGCTATTCCACCTTCATGTGACTGCGGGACCCAACAACTTTGTTGTTGAGTGTCTGCTGTAGCGAGTATCTTCATATTAGTAAGCTTGAGTCATGAATTCTTTTTATATATTTTACTTAATGCCTAATGATTTCATAACCGCTTTAAAGTCAAGTGGGTCTTTGTTTATATTAAAAATTTTTAGTATCCTTAAATAAATCCTATAAGCTCTTTTTGGGCTGCTCGCCCCTCTTGAGTTCTTAATTAATTTTATGAACAATTCTTTGTTAAAGGGTATTTTCTTGTTAGCAATTAATCTAAGCGCAACACCAATGTTAAGATAATCCTTTAATTCAAGGGTGTTAATGAATAGTTTTGAACCAATAAAACCTTCTGGTGTGGTGACGCGAATGCGACCATTTGAATTAATGCCAAATTCTTTTAATTCATATTCAACATAATTATCTAGTTCAATTCTAGTGAATTCATCGCTTGTTAGTAAGAACCCAACTGGCATGCCGTAATAATTAAGGTGTAATAAAGCGCCTTCTTTGTGCCAGATATGTTCTTTAACTTTTTTAGCAGCGTCTGTTGGTTTTTCTACAATGAGGTCAATGTCAGATAGTTTATCAAGAATATAATCCTTGATTTTATCACCTTCTTTTGAGTTTTTTAAAGTCTTAAGGTTTTTATTATAATCCTTGAGGTCGCTCTTTAATTCATCTAATTCGTTTTTTATTAGTGATAATGAATTTTTATTAAGGTCTTTAGACTGCCAATTAGCAGGTAATTTTTCATTAATATCATTAATTGAGTTTTTAATATTCTTAGTAAGCTTGCCTTTGCTTCTGTTGATTTCGTTTAAGATGTTTCCAATTAAATCGCTTAACTTTTCTAATGTTTCATAACTTTCTTCTTTGCCAAACTCAAATTTTTCATTAATATTATTCTTATTTTTTAGGACGTGAATACCAAGTGAGTAACTGCCAATAATAACACTATTTTGATTTAACTCTTTTTGGAACTGGGCAATCTTTTTAAGAGAGTCTTTATCAACTCTGACAAACTGAGTTTTACCCATTATGATTAATTAATAATCATTGGATTATTTATATCCTTTTAGCTGAAAGGATTATCAATTTTTAATAAGTTCTTTACTTTGTTATACGTTTCTTCACAATTATACTCTTTAATGCGTTCGTTGAATAATCCTTTATTAGGTTTTAATTGTTTGTTATTAAAGAGTGTGAACATTCGATAAATATTCATTAATTCACGGTCATCATAATTTAAGTTATCAATTAAGTATGCGGTAAGTGTTGATGGGTTTTGAGCAGGTAGGCTTGCTAACTCGTTTGTTAATAATTGTTTATGAGTAAATTCAATATCATTAAATTCAACACTAAAATCAAATATTCCACACTGCTTTGATATGATTTGATAAGTTGGTCTGAAACGATCATTCTCAAAATTTTTTGATTCAGTGATTAAGTCTTTAAGATTTGAGATTTTTTCATTATCATCTTTAATTTTTAATTTAAAGATGTCTGGTTTTGTCTTAATTATTTTTTTATTCTTTAAAGTTATAACATAAGCCCTGACTGCAGTGTCTTCAGCAATAAAATAATTGATTCCAGTTTCTTTAAGCATTGAATCTAGTTCAAATAGGTTTTTAATCATTACTTTGCTGAAATCTTGATATCGTCTATCATAAATTGATTCTTTCATTATTGAATTGATTTTTAGGATGTCTTTATAAACTTTTATTTTTATAATTCTTGATTGCCTTTTTTAATGCTTCTTGCGCTAGGACTGAGCAATGAACTTTCTCGGTTGGCAGGCCGCCTAATTCTTTGACCACATCATCACGGGTTATCATTTCAGCTTGCTTGAGTGTCTTGCCTTTAGCTAATTCTGTGAGCGCGCTGCTGCTTGCTATTGCTGCTGCGCAACCAAGGGTTTTGAACTTAATGTCACTGATGTGATCTGCCTTGACTTTTATTTGGACTTTCATCACGTCGCCGCACACTGGGTTGCCCACTTGTCCTTCACCATCAGGTTTGTCAAGCTCACCCATATTCTTTGGGTGCAGGAAGTAATCCATTACTTTCTTGTTGTAATTCATTTTAATGGACTCATCTCTCGTAAGTTTTTGACAATCTCTTTTAGTGATTTGATTAAGTAGTCAATTTCTTCTTTGGTTGTGAAGCGTGAAATAGTTATCCTGATGCTGCCATGGGATTCTTCTGGTTTTAATCCAATGGCTGTTAGCACGTGGCTTGGCTTAAGTGAGTGGCTGGAACAAGCGCTTCCAGTGCTGACTGCAATGCCTTTAGCGTCAAGGTGGAGTAGTAATGACTCACCTTCAACTCCTTTGAATGTTATGTTAATATTATTACATAAGCGTTTATTCTTTGAGCCATTAAGTATTGAGTTAGGTATGTTGAGTAATTCATTAATGATATAATCCCTTAATTCAGTTAAGCCTTCATTGTTTGTTAATTCAACTGCTTTGGCAAAGCCGACAATGCTTGGCGTGTTTTCAGTGCCTGCTCTAAATCCTTGCTCGTGACTACCACCGTCATTTTGTCTTTCAAGTTTTAATCCTTCGCGTACGAATAATGCGCCAACCCCTTTTGGTCCATGAATCTTATGGGCTGATAAGCTAATTAAGTCAGCATTACAAGCTGATAAGGGTGTTTTGGTAAATGATTGAACTGCATCAGTATGAAATGGTATCTTGTTTTTTAAGCAGATTTGGTGAATTTCTTTGATTGGTTGAATAGTGCCAATCTCATTATTAGCGTGCATGATTGTTACTAATATTGTGTCTGGTCTGATTGCTTTCTCAACTTCAATTGGGTTAATTAAGCCTTCATTATCAACTTTTAAGTAAGTGACTTTGAATCCTTTAGTTTCTAGTTTTTTACAAGTATTAAGAACTGCTGGGTGCTCAATATTGCTTGTGATTATGTGGCCCTTGCCTTTTAGTCCAGCAATGCCTTTGATGGCTAAGTTATCACTTTCGGTGCCGCCGCTAGTAAAGATTATTTCTTGAGGTTTAGCGTTTATTTTAGTTGCAATTACTTTTCGGCTTAATTCAACAGCTTCACGAGCTTTAGTGCCAAAAGAATGAAGGCTTGATGGGTTACCGTAGTCAATAGTGAAGTAAGGCGTCATTGCTTTAACCACTAACGGGTCAGTCATTGTTGTTGCACCGTTATCAAAATAAATTTTTTTATTCATTCTAAGCACCCCCTGCATTTACAGACGTGCTCGTCAAGTTTTTCGTGAAGAGCGCATAAACACTCGCTATTCTTGAATTCTTTGCAAACTTTTTGGACAACGTTAATGAAACAAGTTTGTCCTTTTGATAGTTTTTCAGCACAATCATTGATTAATTTGATTATTTTAACGTTGAATTTGACTTCGTTAGCTCTTTTTGATTTGAAGTAATTGCTGATGCAGGCTTCAGTGACCCCGAAAATCTGGGCAATCTTTTTTTGTTTAAAGCCTTTTTTGCTAAGGGATAGGGCTAGTTCCCGCCTGATTGCGGGGATGACATAGAAGACTTCTAGTTCTTGTGGAAGAATCATTGGTCGCCTCGTTTTCGGGGGGAATCAGGAGATGCCATGAACTGAAGGGGGGTGTCCCCCCTGCGGTTCGGGAAGACTTCTAGTTCTTGTGGAAGAATCATTGGTCGCCTCGTTTTCGGGGGGAATCAGGAGATGCCATGAACTGAAGGGGGGTGTCCCCCCTGCGGTTCGGGAAGACTTCTAGTTCTTGTGGTAAAATCATAATTAATTAACTATTGTTAATTAGTTTATATTCTTTTCTAATCATTTTCTTTGAATGGTCCTTTTAAGGGGTGTGTTTGTCATCTCTTTAATGATTGGCACAGTTCCATTCTTTAAGAATCCTGATGAGTGGCATTGTATTCATGCAGCAATGCAGAGTGTTATTAAGCACTTTTCAAAGGATTTTTACTCGCAGGAGTTCATTAATGCTTTTCTTTGTCCTGAAAGGGAATTATGGGTTTGGCCTATGCAAGTAGTCAGGGCTTTTGATGAAGTTGGCATGTTTGTTCGATTGTTTACTGCTGGTGACTTGAGTGTTTTTTCTGATTATAATTCTTTTATTAGTGTTTTTAATAATTCTTATGTTGATAAGACTCATTTTGGGGCTTTGAGTGAGTCATTTGATTATGTTAGTAATAAGAATTTAATTGAGAAAAAATCATTATCCTTGGTTGATATTGAGAGTTTTATTAACAAGGGTTGTTTGCCGATAGTTATCCTTGGCACTAAGAAGCGTTTTGGTAAATATGTTGTGCTAACTGGTTGTGATGTTAATAATTTTTATTATCATGAGACTGGACCTGAAAAAGCTCAGCCTAATAAAGCGATTAGTAAGACAAAATTCCTTGGTTATTGGATGCAGGAACCCTCAATGAACGCTGTTATAATCGTTTATGGTAAAAAATATATGGATACATTTACCCAATTAAGCATTTAGGTGAAGTATGGCTTGTAGTATATAAATTTATTTTCTATACTACTAAAAAATATATTAATGGACAACAGAAAACTTTGTCCCTAAATAGGTTTATATACAAGAATGATTTATTACTATTTTAGCGATACTAACAAGATGTAGTGGGTATTTGTTTAAAAAAACACTACCGGTAGTATGTGCTTGTTTGAGGGGTTTAATAATGAAATGTCCATATTGCACGAGTAATGAAACAAAAGTGGTGGATAAAAGGGATACTTCTGACTTTGATGTTTCGCGTCGTCGTCGTGAGTGCACTTCTTGTGGTAAGCGTTTTACTACTTATGAACGGGTTGAAAGTTTTGATTTAGTGGTTATTAAGAGTGATGGTCGTCGTGAATCTTTTGATAAAGATAAATTAAAGCTTAGCATACTAAAAGCTTGTGATAAGCGCTCGGTTACTGAAGAGCAAGTTGATGTTATTGTTAATAATATTGAGTTAACTTTTAAACAATCTAATGAAAATGAGGTTCTAACTAAGACTATTGGTTCATTAATTATGGATGGTTTGCGTAGTGTTGATAAGATTGCTTATCTTCGTTACGCCAGTGTTCACTTAATGTTTGAGGATGTTGATGTTTTTGAGCATGAAATTGAGAAATTAAGATTACTCAATACTCCTGCTGGTGAACCACCAAGAATGGTTAAGAAGCGTTCAGGTTTCTTGGTTGATTTTGATAAAGCTAAGATTGTTAAGGCAATTTTTAAGGCTGCTGAGTCTATTGGTGGTGCTGACCAATCACTGGCTGATCATTTAGGGGATGAAGTTGTTAATTTATTAAGTCGTAAGTTCCCTGGCGGCAACCCTGAGGTTGAAGCTGTTCAGGATGCTGTTGAGGAAGTGCTTATTAAGAATAGTCATGCAAAGACTGCTAAAGCATACATTCTTTATCGGGCTGAGCATAAGCGATTAAGGGAGTCTAAATCTATCTTTGTTGATGTTAATAACACTATTAATGATTACTTGGACCAAGTTGATTGGCGCGTTAAGGAGAACAGTAATACTGATTACTCTTTTTCTGGCTTGATGCTTCATACTGCTGGTAAAGTAATTGCTAATTACACTCTTAATGAGATTTACTCTCAACCAATTAGGGATGCGCATAATAATGGTTTCTTCCACTTGCATGACCTTAGTTGTGGTGTGGTTGGTTATTGTGCTGGTTGGTCATTGAAGAATTTATTGACTATAGGTTTTGGTGGTGTTTCTAATAAAGTTGATACAGTGCCTGCTAAGCATATGGATGTTGTTGTTGGTCAGATTGTTAATTTTATTGGTTGCCTACAAATGGAGTTTGCTGGTGCCCAAGCTTTTAGCAGTGTTGATACGTTATTAGCTCCATTTATTAAAACTGATAAACTGACTTTTAAACAAGTTAAACAAAATATGCAAAAGCTTATTTTTAATCTTAATATTCCTTCGCGTTGGGGCAGTCAAATGCCTTTCTCTAACCTGACTTTTGACTTAATTGTTCCTCAGGATATGAAAGATGAGCCTGCAATAGTTGGCGGCAAGAAGATGGATTTTACTTATGGTGATTGTCAGCCTGAAGTTGATATTATTAATACTGCTTTCCTTGAAGTGATGCGTGACGGTGATGCTAAGGGTAGAATTTTTACTTTCCCGATACCAACTTATAATCTGACTAAAAACTTTGATTGGGATAGCCCTGTGGCTAATTTATTGTTTGAAGTTACAGCTAAATATGGCATTCCTTATTTCCAGAATTATATTGGGAGTAATCTCGACCCTAAGAGTATTAGGGCTATGTGTTGCAGGTTAAACCTTAATTTAAAGGAATTAATGAATCGGCCTGGTGGTGGTTTTGGTGCTGGTGACAGTACTGGCAGTATTGGGGTGGTGACTATTAATATTAATCGAATGGCCTATATTGCTAAGGGTAATAAGCGCAAGTACTTTGAGAGTTTGCAGCATTTCATGAATTTAGCTCGCGATTCTTTGGAGATGAAGCGTAAAGTAATTAATCGTAATCTCAAAAATGGTTTAATGCCTTATACTAAGGTTTATCTTGGCTCATTTAGGAATCATTTCTCAACTATTGGTATTTGTGGTATGAACGAGGCTTGTATTAATTTCTTAGGCAAGGATATATCAACGCCTGAGGGTAAGGCTTTTGCTATTGAGACGCTTAATTTCATGCGTGAATTATTAAAGCGTTATCAGCAGGAGTCAGGTAGTTTGTATAATCTTGAGGCAACGCCTGCTGAGGGGGCTTCTTATCGGCTTGCAAGACTTGATAGGAAACTTCATCCTGATATTCATTTAAGTGGTAATGATTATCCTTTCTTGACTAACTCAACTCAGTTGCCTGTTGATTTTACTGATGATTTATTTGAGGCTTTAAGTCATCAGAATGATATTCAGCCATTGTATACTGGTGGAACAATGTTTCATACATTCCTTGGTGAGCGCATGACTGATGGTGATAGTTGTAAAGCTCTTGTGCGTAAGATTGCTGAGAACACTCGATTGCCTTACTTTAGTATTACGCCTACTTTTAGTATTTGCCCTATTCATGGTTATATTCGCGGTGAGCATCATACTTGCCCGTTAATGTCTGATAAGCAGTCAAGCAGTATTGCTGACGCTGTTATGGTTTCTGTTAAAGCATTAAAAGGAGGTGATGTAAAAGATGAGTGAGTGTGGTTCTAAGTGCGAGGTTTTTAGCCGAGTGGTTGGTTATTTTAGGCCGATTAATAACTGGAATGATGGTAAAAAAGAGGAGTTTAAGCACCGTAAGACTTTCAGTGAGCATAAAGCGCTTCAAGAAGAGTGCAGTTGCTGATTAATTATTCTTTTTTTATGATTTCTATTGTTGGCCTGCAAAAAACTACTGTAATTGATTATCCTGGAAAGGTGGCTTGTACTGTGTTCCTGCCTAATTGTGATTTCCGTTGCCCTTTTTGTCATAATCCTTCATTAATTAATAGTGTTAGTTCATTGCCTGTTATTTCTGAGGATGAATTCTTTTCTTTTGTTGACTCGCGTAAGGGTTGGCTTGAGGGTGTTTGTATTACTGGTGGTGAGCCATTGCTCTCTTCAGGTCTTTATGAGTTCATTAAAATGATTAAAGCTAAGGGTTTGTTAGTTAAACTTGATACTAATGGTTCGTTGCCGAAACTCCTTAAGCGTTTGATTGATGCTAAATTGCTTGATTACCTTGCGATGGATATTAAGGCTAGTCCTGAGCGTTACTCTGAGGCTGCTGGTGTTAGGGTTAATTTGACTGATATTCAGGAGTCAATTAACCTTATTCGGTCTAGTGGCGTTCCTTATGAGTTTAGGACTACTGTTCTCCCAAGGTTACACTCGCGTGATGATTTTATTAAGATTGGTGAGTGGTTAGATGGCTCTGATTTGTACTCGTTGCAGCAATTCCGTAATGGTGAAGTGCTTGACCCGTCGTATAAGGATGAGCGGGCTTATTCTGAGGCTGATTTGAAAGAGTTTGCCAAGTTATTAAAGCCCTACTTTAAGAAGGTTGTTTTACGAGTGTAAAGCTTTCCTAATGATGCCTAACTAAAACTGTTTTTTAGGCATTTTCTCCTTGATTTTGTTGCCTTTACTTTTATTTAGCAGTAGCCTACCCTAACCTTTTTAAAGCATTGTTTCATTAATTTTTTTATGGCAAAACAAGATGATATTGAAGTTGTTGACGGACAAGAAGTCAAAGAAGAAGACGTTGTTGACAGCGAAGATGATGAAGAGGACGCTTCACTGCCTTTCCCTAACGCTGCAGTTGTTAGATTAATTAAAGCTCAGACTGGCAAGACAATGATTCGCTCAGATGTTAAGAAAGAATTAAACAAATTACTGGGTGATATTGCCACTGAAATCAGCAAGCGAATGGCTAAGATGCCTTACGCTTACTTTGGTCTTAGTGAGTTCAAGGAAGCAGCCGCGCCTTACATAAAGATTGGCTTATCAATCGAAGAGAAAAAACGATTGATTGCCACGCTCAAGAAAATCAGGCAGGAAGCAGCCGTCTTAGCCGAGGAATTAGAAGGGCAGATAAGCGAAGACGACAACAATTAAAATTACTAAATTTTTATTTTATCTTTTTTAAATTATTAATCTTATCAGGCTTGATTATTGTTAAATTAATTCCTAACTCCTTAACATACTTCATGACCCATGACCGCCTAATGCAGTCATCCTTGAACGGGTAGATTATCACTAAATCCTTGAACCCAGCTCGCTGGGCTTTAACTGCATTAAACAAGACTCGCCGGTCAATCCATTTGTAAGTATTTTCTAATTCAATGGCCAAACCTATTTCTGGCACTGCAACATCAATCCGCGTGCCGTCAGGCGTGCGATATTCCTTAACAGCGCCAGGCAATAACTCAAGTAATTCATTAGTTAAGGCTTTTAGTTTCATTAACAATACTTATTAAGCTGTTGCTTAATTAATTTATTTTAATGAGAACTTCTGAATTAATCAAATATTATTCACAGCAGGGCTTCATTAACTTCATGTTAAAGTTTTCCCGCGGCAGGGAAGTAGTCCCTCGTTTTGGCAATTACTTTGGCGAGCGACCGCAATCATTCCGTTTTGAAGGCGAGTTACTTGATGTTATTAGGCGTGGAGCATCAAGTTTTCATTGCAGTGAAGAACACTGGACTAACCCAATGGCCTTGTCAGCTGATATGAACCGCAAAGAACTTGATTCATTAAGAAGCGGCTGGGACTTAATTTTTGACGTTGACTGCCCAATTATTGATTACTCACGCTTATGCGCTAAATTAATTATTGACGCGCTTGAAATACTTGACATTAAAGAAGTCAGCATTAAGTTTAGCGGCGGCACAGGATTTCATATTGGTTTGTCTTTTAGTAATCCTGAACGAATCAAAGGTGAGTTAGTAAAAAATTTATTCCCTGATGCGTTAAGAGTGATTGGGTCCTACATTCAATGGGTTATCAAAGACTTCCTGAAAGATGAGTTATTAAGAACTGGTTCAATTAATAATATAGCAGTTAAGATGGGTGTCGAGACTAGTGCGTTATTAGTTAATAACGAGTTTGACCCATTCAAAGTAGTTAATATTGATCCAATTGCTATTTCATCAAGGCATTTAATCAGAGCGCCTTACAGTATTAATGAGAAGAAGTGGTTGGTGAGCAAGCCAATCAAGCCAAGCGAAGTGCTTGACTTTAACCCTGAGTCAGCCCGACCAGAAAACATTACTTTTGAGTTAGGTTTTCTTGAACAAACTTGTGACGCTAGCCGTTTATTCAGGGAAGCCTTTGATTGGCATGATAAAATTCAATCTGAAAAAAAACCAGTGTCAATGATTAATAAAACAGTACCTAAAACTGCTGTTAATACTAATTGCTTTCCTCCTTGTATTAATAATATTCTAACTGGCTTAACTGATGGTCGCAAGCGAGCGTTATTCATGTTAATCAATTTTTATTACAAGTGCGGTTATGATTGGGAGTTAATTGAAGCATTATTAATAAAATGGAATGAAACTAATAAATCACCATTAAGAACTGGTTATATTAAAGCTCAGATAGACTGGTCCTGCAAGCAAGGTGGTTTAATGCCGCCTAATTGTAAAAGCCCTAATTATAAGGATATTGGCGTCTGCGCTCCTGATGGCTTGTGCGCTAAGATAAATAACCCCGTGACTTACGCATTACATAAACATAAGATGACTAAAACTAAGCGTCGCTCTTCAACTACTAATCAGCCCCAGCGTCGTAAAAAAAAGCAGGGCGTTACAAAAAAACCAGCAGGGTTAACTAAAGAAAATAAATAATTTTGTTAAAGAGAAAGACTTAAAACCCTATAATTGGACTTTATTATTCATGGACTTATTGACTTATGATGAATTAAGGGTTGTTGAACGCAACGAGCGTGAGAGCAATAAACTAACTGATGTTGACGAATCATTCATTGACCGCTTTAACTCGTATATTATTGATAAACAATCAATGCTTGATAAGAGCGATGATAATATCATTGCCCAGAAAGTGAAAGAGCGAACCAAGAATGAGTTAGTTAACGCGCGCAAGAGTTTTAAAGGCGTGTTCGAGCACCGCGCCAAAAAAATATTCAACCAAGTACTGGTTGACACTAGAATGGGTGTTAAACCCGAAACTGAAGGAATGTTATCATTTGAAGCGATTCTTTACAATCAACTAAGAAACACTTTAAATGATTATTTTAATCAACTAACTGGTAGAAAGCTTAAAAAAGAGGACAACCCTGTCTTAAATGATAATAACGTATTAGTCAGGTTTATCAATGACTTCCCTGAATTCGCGTGGGGCCAATCAACCCTCGGGCCATTCAAACAAGAAGACGTTGCTAACCTACCCTTAAGCGTTGTTAAATTATTATTAGAAAAGGAAGCCATTAAGGAGGTGTTAAGTGAATGATGACTAAAAAAACAACCAGTAAATTCCTGAAAGTCATTTGCCCTGAATGCAATAAAGAGCAAGTAATTTTCGGCAAAGCTACTTCAAAGATTAATTGTAATTCTTGCAGTAAATTAATAGCTAAGCCTTCAGGAGGCAAGACTATTGTGTTGGCTAAAGTAAAGGAGGTGTTATGAACTAATGTTTAAGAAAAAAGGTTTACCTGAAGTTGGTGAATTAGTCTTATGCACTGTTAAGCGATTAAGCCCTCACTCAGCTTTTGTTGACCTTGATGAGTACGAACGAGTTGAAGGCATGCTCCATATTGGTGAAGTAGCTTTAAGAGGTGTTAAGAATATTAAGGATCACCTGAGTGTTAATAAAAAAATTGTTTGTAAAATACTGCGCGCTAAACCAGGCGAGGTTGACGTGAGCCTTAAACGCGTTAATAGTGGTGGTCGCAAACAAAAACTTAATGAATCACGAATTGAGAAACGCTTTTATCACTTAGTTGAACACGCTTGTAAAGAAGCAGGTGATATATCAATAACTGATAACATAATAACTTCTTTTGTTAAGGAGTACGGCAATCTCTATAATGCTTTTGAAGCTTTAAGAGATAAAGGCTTGAAATTCCTTGATATGGTCAAATTACCTGATAATATTGTTAAGCCAATCAATGATAGTTTTAATTCAATGCTGCAACAATTAAATGTCAGCATTAAGAAAACTTTAAGCATTAGTTCAGTTGAAGGTGATGGTGTTAATCGAATAAAAGAATTATTAAACAGTATTAAATCAACTAAAATAATAACCACTAAATTATCTTATCTTGGTTCAAATAAATTCTTGTTAACCATTGAGTCAACGAATTATAAGACTGCTGAAGAATTCTTTAATAAACTAATGATTGAATTAGTAGCTAAAGGCAAATCATTAAGAGTTCTGGTGAGCAGTGGTGACTGAATTCGTAGTTAAAAAATTTGAGACCGTTAAGATGATTAACCCCATAATGATTGAAGGCTTGCCAGGCATTGGTAACGTTGCGCGCGCCAGCATTGATTACTTAGTTAATAAACTTAAGGCGCGAAAAATAATTGAGTTATTCTCAGATGTATTCCCTAATTCAGTGACGATTAATGATGACTCAACTATTAAGATGTTTAGCATTGAGTTTTATCACACAAAAATCAATGGTAGAGATTTATTATTAGTCTCAGGAGATATTCAACCAACAGGTGACAGCGAGAGTTATGCTCTTTGTAAGAAAATCATTGAGTTGGCCAAGGAATTAGGGGTTAGTGAATTAGTCACGCTTGGTGGTATTGGATTACCTGAACCACCAGACGAGCCAAGGGTTCATGTGATAATTAATAATGAATCAATTAAGGAATCACTTAATGGCTTGGACGTTATTTTTGATGGCAACGAGACAGTTAAGATAGTGCTTGGCGCGGCAGGCTTATTATTAGGTATTGCTAGCCTCGAAGAAATTAATGCTTTCTCATTACTAGCTGAAACCATTAATCAATCACAACACGTTGGGGTTAAAGAAGCCAAGAAGATATTAACCGTAATCACCAAATACCTCGGCTTCAAGCTTGACTTTGATGAATTAGATGATGAAATCAAGAGTTATGAAGAAGAATTAAAAGAAGAATCAAGACTGGCAGGCTTAGCAGATAATAATACTATTAGACAATGTTACATTGGTTAGAAGGGGAAACCAAAGTTTTCCCCTCTCTACACCTCTTCCTTTTTTTTGAAAAGAGCGTTTATTGGGAAACCAAAGTTTCTTTTCATATAAAAAGAGTTTAATCACCCAGCACTAGTAATGTTATTGGGTTCTTGAAATCACTAACATCCACGTTATAACCAAAGTTTCCATTAACCTTAACTGAATCAATGAGTGTTTCAGTAACCTCATCAATTTGGAATTGCAATACTATTCGCGCTTCCTCATCCCTAACCATACGCAAACTATTAAGTGCTTCACTTAAAGGATAACAAGCAGGTGTTTCATCATAACTTGTTTCATCACAATTAAGCACTTCATAATAATTATCATCTAATTCACCAAAATTAATTGAATAAACAATATCATCACCCGAAACTTCATTACTCCAAGCACTAAGGTCAGTCACTGGCGTCCAAGTAGCAGGCACTGAAATTCTTAAATCATTAATATATGATTTCTTGCGACAATTAGGGTTGCCAATACAATCAATATAATTAATACTGCCCTCACCAATATTAATAATAGTAATAGTTATTGAGAATAATGACTCCTCATCAGGCAGGGTCCTAATAGGATTCCTTGATTGTATGGATACCTTTAATGGTGACTTACTAGTGCTGCTTGATAAAGGCAAGTCAGCGCCAACATAAGTTGGGGCTACAAAACCAATTTGTTGGAAACCAGAAAAATTATAGTAATAATACATTCTTGAACTAATAGTATAACTCGTTGACTCAGTTTGACTTAATTTTAATGGAACCCTTAATGTCCAGAATTGTAATTCTTGTTTATCAGATAAAATACTATAAGTAAAATTATTCTCATTCTCACGTGTCATTAAGCCCTCACCATAAAGAATTGAAGTAATATTCCACGCTTCAAAATCACCATTATTAAGCATCACTAATTTTAGGTTAGTGGCTTCATTAACCCTTAAAGTGTTAAAAGTGCTGGTAAAATTAGTGATTACTAAACCATTACCCTCATAAACTTGTTCTTCAGAACCTGTGCAACCCATTATTAGTGTTGATAAAAATAAAATAAAAAATAAGAAGTAGGATTTCATTACCTACCACCAGGTGTGAACACTGTTATCATGAAGTCTTCACTCTCAATGCAATAATCATATGAAATGAGCACTTCAACTTTCTCAATTAACTCCTCAACATCAAGCTTAGTAACATTTAATTTAGTTCCAATAAACGTTTCGTCACCAAACACTGATATGTTCTGTGCATAACACTTGAAATAACCATTAGTTTCATCCCATAAACTGTTATCACAATTCATGCAACCACTGGTTTTCTTATCGCATGAAGGATTAGTGAACTGTTTGATTATTTCAAAATTAGTTCCTTCCTTTAAGTTAGCACCAAAAGGCGAGCCATTAGAAACATATCCTAATCCTGGGCCGCCATCCTTATCATAGAACCTCATTTCAATGTAAGTAATGTTAGGTATCTCATCTCTTGATAAACCTAAGCGACCAACAAAACCAGTATAATCATTCTTAATACTGACTGTAATTGGTATTTGGCTCTTAATCTGCTCGTTATACGGGAACGGTGTGTCAATGCCTGCAAAACTAATCTTTAACGGGCCTGAATCCTCGCCACTATTCACTTCTGATTCTGTTTCAAAACTATTAACCAAAACTATCTCATGCCAAGAAGTTTGATTGTAATTAAAACAAAGTCTTATCTTATTAGTGAACTCAGTGCCACTGCTAGCAGTCTCGCTAACATCTAAAGTCCATTGGGTTCTGGCAGTAGCGTTAGGGTTAGCCTGAACTGTTCCAACAAAAGCTGTGTCTGATGGATTAGCTTCAAGTTCACCAAAACTCCTTGTTAATTTTGCTTGAGCATTAATTAATTCTCTGTCAAAAAAATTATTAATGCTAGTTCTTAATAGAACGCTGCCGCCTGGCTGCATTAACTCAGTGCTTAATTCGTTTTTCAATGTTATTCCTGTTCCAGAGTTTATTTCTTCTCCAGTGCAACCTGCAAGTAGTATTATCATCCCAATTGTTGCTATTTTTATTGTTTTGTTGTCTATCACTCAAATCACTCTACTGGGTAAACACTTATGCTGGTGCTTCCTTCTTTTAAATACGTGTATGAAATATAAGCACTAAAGGTTAAAATCTTTTGTGGTTCATAAACATTTCCTGTATTAAATTGCACAGGTAATATTAACGAATAACTACTGCTCCTAATCAAACTACTATCAATACTAGTAATCCATAAGCCTTCTCTAATTGTTGATGTTAATTCCTCGAATTCAATTAACGGGAACTTAGCGTCAAAAGCTGATTGTATTTCACTATACTGCAACCAACCAGCCCTGCGCGCTAATTCTTCATTAACACTGGTTGACTCATCACTCTTAACTGCCACTATTATTGTGCTCCCTGGTTTTGGCACGCCTGTTCCAACATTATCTAATTCAAATTGAAGCGTGAAATCCAGTGGGATACTACTGCCTTCTGTGTATATTATTGGTTGCTGAGTCTTGCTCTCTATTTTCACTTCACCTGGACTACTAATTGTTTGGCCTGATAGTGTTACTGCTCCTTCCTTACTGCGCTCTAAGTACTCTGCTTGGCTGATACCTGCAATTGTTTGAGTAACTGTCGTGGTATAATCATAACTCATTGAGTAATAAATTGTCTGGTCATAAGCTAAGTTAACTATTTCTTGCTCAGTTGGCGCCCTAATATTCCAGAAGAATTGAATCTCTTCATCAGGTAACATATTATTAATTTTATGCGTTCGGTAAGCTTCGCCAACATCATCAAAGAATTGATTGCAGACTGAAGTTCTTTTCTCATTAGGCGCGTGCTCTTGGTTGCATTCATAAATCATGAATGGCTCAACATTCTCAAGGCTGACCATAATATTTTTAGCACTACTGCCTTCAGCGTTATTCCTAATGGATAATAATAAGTAATTGTAAGTGCTTGCTATCATGTCATCAACCACTGCTTTGAACTCTAGCACGCCAATACCTTGCGTTGATTGTATTTTAGTTTCAGTACTCGTAGTATTATTACCTAAGCAACCACAGATTAATAGTAAGCCCATTATTGCTATTAATGATTTTTTCATGATACATCACAATCCTTGACTTGGAAGCTGGCTTCACCAGTCACTTTGTAAGAGTAAAGAACATCGCCTCTTATTAGCATTGTTTTCCTAAGTGCAGTACTATCACCATCCATTACATCACCAACTTTTAACACGCACTTGCTAGTCTCAATATTATCAATATTAATCTCATTGTTGTAAAAGCAGATTGAGAAATCATTATTTAATAACTCGTCAGCGTAATCATAATCAAATTGAGTATAACCCGCGATTAACCCATTATTCTTGTAAGTAAGGAAATTCAAGCAATTAGTCTTAGCTTCATCGCTTAATGAATCACAATTTAATTCACTAATACAAGTCCAACCATTGCCTGCGCCTGAGCATTGACCTTCATCTAATAATACATTAGGAATGTACAAGTAAGCGCTAACATAATTATTAACATCACCTGTACCGTCATTACTAATAGTAGTTATCATTGTTAGTTTCTGCGGTGACGCGTTTCCTGTGCTAACATAATTAAGCACTGGTTGCTCAAAACCACCAAGGCTTAATTCAACTGGGCCGGGTCCAGTCGTGCTTGGCGTGATTCGTTGAGTTAATTGGTGTTGCTCAAACTTACTGCGACCATACTCATACTCAATGAATTGGATTGGCAGTCGGGCAGTGCTATGATAACCTGTTGTTGCAGTGATATCAACATAACAAGTGTGAGTAGCTGTCGCGCCTATAATATCACTTGACGGCACGCTTTCAATTGTGCAATCAACGGTTGAGGTGACACCGGTTGGGATTGAAGTGATAGTTGTTGAGCAATCAGTTGGCAAATTAATCTGTCGGCACTGACTTGTTAATGACGCGCCAGACCAGTCAGGCTCCATTATAACATCAAGCGAGCTGATATGCTCTGTGCCTGTATTCTTGATGCGACCAATTATTTGGAATGGGCTGGAATCATAACAACCAGTGCTTGGCAGGGTATCCCCTGTAACAGTTAATTTAACGCTTGAGACTGTGCCACTAGTAGTTGTTGCTGCAGTGCTTGGTGGTTTTAGTTGAGCTTGCACTGCCAGCGTTGGGTTTAATAACCAGTCAAGTGATGTGCCTGTGCTACCAATGCCTTGGCCTAGTAAGTGCTGTACTTCATCAAAGATGCCGCCAAGAGCTGTGCCGCCTGCAATGAATAAGTATTGAACTCCGAGGAATATTAATGGCGAGAAACAAGCTAGTGTTAAGATTCCTTTCCAACCAGAACTAATTGGTTGCTTCCAGATAATACTGCCCGCAACCATTGCGCCAGTAATAGCAGCGACAGCCGCAATAGTAGTGCCGCTTGTTACTCCAGCAAAAATGAATATAGACCAACCAACTGTTATGATAACACCAAGAATACCCCACCACAAAGCAGGTCCTGCTTTAAAGACCCCTCCGCTTTTACTATTACCCTCTTTGGCTTCAGGCATTAATAATACTATTGCCATGAAACCGATTGTCACGCCAAAAACGCTGATTAAATCATATTGGGGTATGATTGGCATCCACTTGAATGACATTGCGATTAGTATTGCTGTTAATCTTGGTATCATTAAGTTACCTCTATTGTAAGCTATCACGCCTGCAGCAATGATTAATGGCAATCCAACCAGCCATGTGCTAAATATTACTAAAAAGAAGCCAATAACAGCCATAACGATAAATAATAATAACCAACCAGAAGACAAGCCCTGTTTGAATAATGTCTTAGAGGAACTTTGTGCTTTTTGAGCAGCACTTTCAGTTTCAAGTTTCTTTTTATAATATTCTTCTTCGTATTTTTCTTTAGAGGTTTTCTCTTTTTCAGTGCTCTCCTGTGATTCTTCTTCGTATTTTTCTTTAGAGGTTTTCTCTTTTTCAGTGCTCTCCTGTGATTGTTTATTCCTCAATAATTTTAGAGTCTCAATTTGCTTTTGAATGCCTGCTTTTTCATTTTCATCAGTAGTGTTATTAAACATTTTAGCAAGAGCAGCAATCCTGTCATCAATTTCCGCCATTACTTTTTCCTAAGTGTTTCAGGATTTATAATACTTTACTCATATAGAAAAACGCGTTTTTACTCGTAGGTTATTCTTAATTCATCCATCTCAAATCGACCTGTGATAGCACTTATCTCTAATACATTATCATTAGCTAAGTCTTCTTTGTCAATGGTGAATGAGTTCCAGCCTGCTTTGTAAACAGTTGTCACGTAAGTAATATCATTTACTTTGAATAATAACTCACCATTCAAGTAAATGTTACTTAGGAAGAAATTAATAGTTGCACTATCAAGTGAGTCCATAGTATTATTATTAATAGCAAACTCAATAACCTCTTTTTCTTTAGGCGTGACTGGCGCAGTGAACGATAACTTAATGTTTCTTAATAGCGCTTCTGCACCAGGGTTAGCGTTGAAGCGAAGCGTGTTAGTGTCATTGTTAAAATTAATGCCTTCAACAGTTATTGACGCAGTGTAATTCTTAGCTAATAATGAGTTGCTGTCAAAAACTTGAACATTATTAATGCTGGCTGTTACCCCGCCAATAACATTATTAACACTAGTGAATGATAACCCAAGACTATTTGCTTGCGACTCAATTGTTGAGATAGTGAACGGGAATTCCTGACTAGTTTTCTCTGGGGAGTAAAACTCTTGAGTAACTCTTATATTAGTTAAGTTACAATCCTGAGTGCTCCAGAAGAAAACGCCGTTGAAATCACATTTAACTTCAAAGTTCATTGTCTCATTAAGCGATTGTTTTGGTATGCTAACACTGACTAATTCATTAGTTGATACTTTATTATCAAATAATAATTGACCATTAACATAAACCCTTGTGGTTGGGTCGCCTCTTTTTGAGCCCATGTTAAATTCAAAGTTAATTGCTTTAGTATATGACTCATTAATGTTTGTTAAATTAATCTTCATTCCTTCACTCCATAAGATGTTTGAGTAAATGAATGATGAAGGGTAAGTTATTGTAACATTATTTAATGGGTATGATAATAACACGTTGCTAAAACTCTTATTACTCACTTCTTCTCCAGTGGTGCCGCCAATAAAACCAATAGTGTCCTGATAATAAATAATGTTAGGGTTAGCTTCAGGGTGGTCGTAACAGAAGTTAATTATTTTGTGTTCCCCATTACCAGTGCATACTTCTCTTATTTGCTCAGCATCATAAGATGCTTTAATTATGAAACAATCAGGGAATTCATTGAATACAATTGAGCCATTAGTTGTTGTTGCTTCCTCAACAATTATTCCTTCATTGTTATAAAGATTAACTCTGGCGCCATTAATTGGGTAACCTGAATCGCAGTCAACAACGTTGACTGTAATCATTGATTCTACTGTTAATAACGCTCTTCGCTCCCAAGGGTGGAGTAACATTATGTAAATAATGTACGCTGCCATTAATATCAAGAATATTGCCAGCATTACGCCAGCGCTTTTCCCATTCTCCCCTCGTTTATTCATAAAGGATTCTTAGTTATTATTTTAATAAAAACTTATCTCTTAGTTTTAGTCACTTATTTCTTTAAAATCATGAGGTGTCAAGAGGGGCTGTGCCCTTTTGTTTAACAAAAACTTATCCCTTAGCGGTTGTTTCCTTGCATTAACTTAATAAGTGGCTAACTATCATTTTTTATTTAGATGGACATTAATGATTTAGTTAAACAATACCCTTGTCTTGAACCGCTTGTTAAGCGCTTGCCTCACGAGTTCTACCCACCACAAGCTGAAGCGTTTAATACTGGTTTTCTTGACGGCACTAATCTATTATTAGCTTCGCCGACGAGTAGTGGCAAGACACTGGTAGCTCAAGTGGCTGCGATGATTAATAAGTCTCGCGGTGGCAAAACTATTTACTTAGTTCCTCTGCGCTCGCTTGCGCGGGAAAAATATGATGATTTCAAGGAATTCTTTAATGGCCTGCTTAGTGTTGGTTTTAGTATTGGTGATTTATCGCGCGGTGATGACTCCTTGCGTAATAATGACTTAATTGTTTGTTCTTATGAGAAGTTTGATTCATTGTTACGCCATCGAGTCTCATGGATTAAGGATGTGTCATTAGTGGTGGCTGACGAGGTTCACTTAATTGATGACTCCCATCGAGGTCCAACGCTTGAAGTATTATTAACCCGCTTGAAACAATTAAGCATCTGGGTTGTTGCTTTGAGCGCTACTATTGGTAATCATGAATCATTTGGTAATTGGCTTAACGCTGTTACTGTTTGGAGTCAGTTTAGGCCTGTTAAATTAATTGAGGGCGCGTTGAATAATACTAATGTTAGTTTCAAGAATGATGAACGCTCTTATGATGCTTCATCTATCACTGATTTATGCGCTCGGGTTATTAATGCTGGTAAACAATCATTAGTTTTTGTTAATACTCGCCGTAGCGCTGAGAGCGTGGCTGAGAAACTAGGCCTTGAATTAAAGAATAAGTCATTGGTTACTGACCAATCAGTGCTTGATGAACTTAGCCGTAAAGTGCTTAAAGCCCTGCCAATCCCAACTACCCAGTGCAAGCGTTTAGCTAAGTGTGTTAGTAACGGTGTTGCTTTTAATCACGCTGGCTTGGTTGATAGTCAGAAGCGTTTGATTGAATCAGCTTTCAGGAATGGTTTGATTAAAGTTATTTCTTGCACAACAGTTTTAGCTTATGGTGTTAGCTTGCCTGCTTACATGGTTATCCTGCGTGACTTGAAGCGTTTTGAGTCAGAGGGCATGGCTTATATCCCTGTTAGTGAGTACTTGCAGATTGCTGGTCGGGCTGGGCGCAGTGGTTTTGATAGTGAAGGTGAGAGTGTTGTTATTACTGGCGGTGACGCTGAGTTTGAGTTAGCGTGGAATAATTATTTGTGCGCTAAGCCAGGTGAGATTGTTTCTAAATTAGGGGTTGAGCCAGTATTACGCATTCACGCGTTAGCGCTTGTTTGTGATGGTAATTGCCAGTCAATTGACTCGCTTACTAATTTTTTTAAATCCTCTTTTTTTGGCTTTGAGTATGGCAGTGAGCCATTCTTGCGTGAACGAATCAGTATTGTGGTTGATGAATTAATTGATTGGGGTTTTATTAAAATGATTAATAATAAATTATTGCCTTCTAGAACTGGTTTAAGAGTTAATGAATTATACATTGACCCGTTTAGTGCTCGCCGAATCATCCTTGGGTTGAATAACTTATTGCTTAACCCGCTTGGTTTCCTTCACTTAGCTAGTTCTTGCGGTGAGGTCAGACCGTTGAGTGTTAGTAAGAGCAATTATCTTGGCTTGCTTGAATCACTGGCTTTGAATGAGAATAAATTAATGATTAACACGCCTAATCCTTTTAGTTATGAGTATGAGGGTTTTGTTCGCGCGCTTAGGACTTCATTAATGTTTGATTCATGGATTAATGAAGTTGGTGAAGATAAATTAATGACTGATTATGGGGTGCCGCCTGGGGTGCTTCATCAATTAATTAGTGGTGTTGAATGGGTGTTGTATGCTATTGGTGAGATTGCTGAGCTTGAAGGCATTGAAGGCGTTAAACCTTATGTTAATGGTTTGATTACCCGCGTTCGCTATGGGGTTAAGAGTGAATTATTAACTCTTGTTAGCTTGAAGGGCGTTGGTCGGGCCCGCGCGCGCAAGTTATACATTAATGGTTTGAGGAGTGTTAGTGACTTGCGCGCAGCAGGGTTTGAGCGTTTATCAAAACTCCTTGGGTCAGGGATTGCTTTAAAGCTTAAAAAGCAATTAGATTAAGAATTTAACTAATAGCAGTATTATTCCGATGCCAATACCTAAGTATACTACTGGCACTTCAAGCACGCCTGGGACTCCGATTGAGAAACCAGTTATGCCTTTCATTATTTTTTCTGTTTGACTTAATTCTTTCATTGTGAACACGACTGGCTCGCTTGTCTCATTGACATCACCGTTAACAATGTACTCAAACACGTTCTCACCAGCGTTTAATCCTTTAAAGTAAGTGATTGTGCCTTCACTGGTCGTGATGCTGTTCTCATTGTTAGATGTGTATGGGTTAATATCAGCTATTATTGCGTCTGGGTTGCTTGTCTGACTAAATATTGTTAGTGTGATTATTGTCCTGTATTCATTATTAACTAAGTACTTTCGGGCTGTCTTAGTGAACACTGGTTGTTTAATGGTTGATTCTAATTCGCTTAAAGTGTATGGCTGGTTTTCTCTGGTGGCTATCCTAAGTGCGATACTGCCAGCATTATTATTAGTTGTTGTCCTGATTGAACCACCACCACTTAATACTATTAATGGTAATAAGTTCTCAGCGGTTGTTAGCGCGTTTGATGCTTCAATTGTGTTAATCTTTAGTTCAGCGTTCCTGACTGCTTGAGTTAGGTTTTGACTGCTTAAGCCAAGTGATTGAGCTAAGGTGTATTTGGTTCTAATCTCTGATAACCTTAGGACGTTTGGGACTGTGATTAAATCATTATCTTCCTCATCTTCTTCTTCCTCTTCTTCAAGTGATGTGACTGTTATTGTTGTTGAGTATTGCGCTCCTGTGACATTAGTAATATCCTCGCATATTAATTCTAACACATTATTGCCTGCGCCTAACTTGCCTAAGCTGGTCGTGATGCTAATACTTTCATTAAGGTAGGTTTCATTAATAACTAGCCATAAACCACTGTTTATTCTCATGTAACAATGTGATATGTTCTGCTTTAATGAGCCAGTATCGCTTGCTTTAATTGAGATTGTTATTGTGTCATTAACTGTTGGGTTTAATGGTAAGTAACTTAATTCAGTTATTATTGGCCCGCCTAACATTATTTGCTCAAGCACTAATGGGTTACTCTCACTGCCAAGGATTATTGTGTCACTGGTAGTATTATATGGTCCGAAAGTGCCTGTGTGATAACCATCTGCTTGTGCTATTACTATGAACTCTAAATTATTGTCTAATGGAAGGCTTGCTGTGCCATTCTCATTGGTTGATTTACTAAGAACTGTTTCATCATCCTCAATATCCATTATAGTTAAGTTAGCTTCTGTGTTCAGGAAGATTAATGCTCTTGGTTTTAGTATTACTTCTATTGTCTCGCTGGCTACAGTCCTATTGATTAATTCAGTTGTGAAATAGCCGTTACTGCTGACAGTGATATTAACATTGCTTGGCGGGGTCATTGTCTCAAAAATGCAAGGGTTAGTAGTGCAATACACTGTGTCGCCTGCTTTGAAGTTAACGCTCTTGCTTATCTCCTCGCCAGTGTAATAATCAAGCGCTTTAATGCTCATAATAATATTATTAGTAGTGTCAAAATTAACAATAGTTGTTGATAAGTCATTGATTGTGCCTGCACTAATTGTTTGATTAAGGTTAACGTAATCTGGGCTGGTATACTCTACTCTTAAGTCAGCGTTATTATCATTTGGGTTAACAGCAAACCATGCAATCCCACTGCTTAGTGTTGCGTTGCAAATCATTTGTGTTCCATTATAAAGTATTACTAGACCGCTTACACTTGTATTATTAATAGTGGCGTTGACCATTAATGTTTGATTAACATTAATGTTGATTGGACTGCCATTATTCATTGCAGGAACATTGGCTGTGCCAATAGTATAGCCTGTCTTATTGATTGTTATGGTGTGAGTTAATTGGTTGAGCAAGCAATAATTACTGCCTGAGCAAGTAATATCATCTGCTTTAATTGTGTAACCACTTATTATTCCTGTGGGTGTGTTAACATTTATTGTGGTGGCCCAGACCTTGTCAGTGCCAAGTGTGATGGTTGATTGAGCATTGCTGGTTATTGTTTGGCTTAATGCTTCATTATTTTCATAATCCTCGCTGTTAGTGAAGTAAACATTAATTGTTTGTGGGTTGACTGCGTAATAGAATTCTGTTTCTGTATTACTATTTAGAGTTGTGGTGAATAAGTTTTGAGTGTTATCACTGTTGTTAATTTCAATCTGGCCGTTAGTAACTGGGTTGCTAAAATCATCGATTATTACTAATCTTAGTGTCCGGTCAAGGCCTTCATTGATGCTTGTGTCAATTGTGATGCCTGCGTTATTATTTGTTTCTGTGATGTAACCGTTTTTGTTGATTGTTATTGTGAATGGTGTTGAGTCGTAGACGCTGCAAGTGTATGTGCCGTCATTATTATCAGTACAATCATTAATGTTGGTTGTTATTGTCGCGCCAGTTAGTAAACTATTATCAGTGTTGTCCCTGAGAGTTATTGTCAAGTCATTGGTTTCTGGGTACATTGTTAGGTCAATATTTGATGCTTCATTCACGTTGCCTGTGTAATCATCTGTCACGTAACCATTCTTGCTTGCGGTTATAGTGAATGATTGACCTGAGTAAACACTGCAAGTGTATGTGCCGTCCCCATTATTAACACAAGCACTAGCGCCGTTCATTACAGTCGCGTCAGTCACTAAAGCCCCAAGATAATCCTTAACAGTAGCTGTTAAAGTGTATTGGTTTCTGGTTAAATCAAAATTAACTGTTGGCACTGTAATCAGAACGTTCTTTGAACTAATCTGGTAATCATCATGAGTTGCTTTAAGCGTGCAGGTTGGGGTGCCTGAGAACGGGTAGTAAAAACTCATTGTTAATTCATAAGAACCGTCGCTTTCAGTGTAAACAAAATCACCTGTGGCGTAATTTTGGGAATTATAACCAGTTACTTTAACACCTTCAACTGCCTGGCCATTCCAAATGACTGTGCCTGTGTAAGTCACTGTATAATAACCTGAAGCAGAAGCACTGCTTAGTGATATTAGTGCTACTGTGATTAATAGTAATATTTTTTTCATTTTGATTGTTCTGGTGATGGTATCATTAGTGCGTTGTAAGCGAGGTATATTTCTTTGGTGTTAATGTCTTGGTTATCATCCTTTATTTTGTAGTTACTGAATTGTATGGTTGTTTCTTCTTTTTGGCTGAGTATATAGTTGATTAGTTTAACCATATTTTCTATTTTGGCGTAACCGTTGAATATTTTTAATCCTTGATTATTGTTTATTAAGATTTCTTTTTTCATTTTATAATCATTGTCTTTTTTTGTTAGTATGGCGTCTAAGTTAGGGTATAATGTTAGGAAGTCACAAGTTATGTTGCCAATTAATTTTATTTGGTCTGTTTTTTTTATTGTTTCATGATTAATGCAGTAATTCCATATGTTGCCTGCGCTGTCATAATCCCAGTGGGGCGATATTTTTCTTTGAGCATAAAACTTTTCAGTTTTAGCTATTAGTGTTGTATGAATTATAAATAAATCTATTGTTTGATAATCCTGTTCTTTTTCTGTTGGCTGGCTTAAACTTTCTTCTAAAACTGTTGTGTTATTATCAACTGACTCATCAACAAGTTTAGGCAAGTCATTACCAGTTTTTTTATTAATATAACTTTCAAGATCATCAAATGGATTTTTATTTTTAACCATTAAATCACCCTTTGTAATCCTTTATTTTTTTTATTAAATCAAGGACTTGTGGTTTTTCTAATCCTGCGCTTGTAAACTCATTATATATTTCCTCTGCTAGTTCAGTGTATTTCTTATTGAATTTAGTTCCTTTGTAACTATCTTCCCATTCTGTCATGAACTTATTAGAAACTGCCATTATTGCTTTTTCTTTCTTTATTTTTGGGTACTTAGCGATTATTGCCTCGCCTAAGTTCATGTAATCAATATCCTCTTTAGTTGACGTGTTAAAACCTTGTAAGATATTTTCATAAGCAGTATTTATTTCTTGGTTTAACTTGTTTATTTTCTTATGAGTTCTCTTCAAGCTTATCTCATCAGCGATTGTTAATAACGCTTCTAACCCTAAAGCACTAGCTGAGATGCCTGCGGCAGGCCCATAACTGCTGTACTCACGACTGCCAATAGTTATGCCAGAGAAGGTTTCAATAATATTACTCTGACCATACTTGTGAGCCAAGTAATCAGATAATAAGGCAATACTTACGTGACCTGCTGCCTTACCTAAACCCTTTATTTTGCCTTTAATTGTCTTAGCACTAAAAGCTTCTTTAAAACCCTTTAATGCATTATAAGCCGCTAACCCATAAACACCGCTTTGAAGGACTGAGTGAACTAATGGGTCAACCCTTAAACCACTCATAGAAGCTGCCTCACCCTCACCATTATACTGGCTCCAATCAAAATCAGGATTAGTCTGAACCCCATTATCAATTATTGACCGCTCAAGCTCAGAGTCAGCCTTAACATTATATAACGTTGGTATTGCGCTGAGACCAGCCATTACGCGGCCAGTCTTAGAGATAAACTTATTATTTAATTCATCGCGTTTAGCAGCTAACTCCTTAATATTACTACTGTCAGGTGTCATTAGTCATTTATTTCTTGATTTCAATTTATAAGGTTTTTGGTGGGCGTCATGCACGCGCAGTAAGCCTTGCTTAGTTGTGCGATGTTTATTTTATTGCTTTTAATATCAATTTTTAGGTGG